>NZ_CP056783.1:1397500-2095292 GCF_023278045.1 Flavobacterium sp. K5-23 | reverse complement strand
TATAGAACAATCACTCGATTTTGTTTCCAATAAAGGGAAGGAAGAACATAAGACTGTTTTTCTTAATTCATTAACAGAATACTTAGGTGATTTATTTAATGTTGATTATGTTCTAATTGATAAATATTCAATTTTAACCCCAAATTTTGCTGAAACTATTGCAATTTATAATAAAGGTACATTTCTTCCAAATATGACCTATGAACTAAAATTCACCCCATGTGAAAATGTAATAGGAAGTAAATTATGTACTTATGAGAAAAACATTCAACATTTATTTCCTCAAGATGATTTATTAAAACAAATGAATGTGGATAGTTATATTGGAATTCCATTATGGAGTTCTAATGGAGATCCAATAGGCCTAATTGCAATAATGGATAGCAAGCCTATACTTGATAAAAAAATAATTGAATTAGCGCTTCAAATTGTAGCAATTAAAACGGCCCATGAACTAGAAAATCTTTTATTCGAAAATCTTTTAATTTCAAAAAATAATGAACTTTCTAAAATTAACAACGAATTCATTTTAAAAAATAACGAATTAACCATAGCCAAAGAAAAAGCAGAGGAAAGTGATCGATTAAAATCAGCATTCCTTGCTAATATGAGCCACGAGATTCGAACACCCATGAATGGAATTCTTGGTTTTTCAAATTTATTGAAGGAACCAGGACTTACAGGAGAAGAACAACAGGAATACATTAAAATTATTGAAATAAGTGGAGAGCGGATGCTCAATACTATTAATGATATTATCGATATTTCAAAAATAGAGGCCAAACAAATGCTTGTTTCAATTCAGGAGGTTGATATTACAAAACAAATAAATGATTTACACCATTTTTTCAAACTCCGATGTCTGGAAAAAGCGCTGCTATTAGAAGTGGATAACTTCATCACTTCGGAGCCTATTATAATAAAAACCGACAACACTAAGTTGAATTCCATTTTTACAAATCTGATAAATAATGCTATAAAATTTACCGACAAAGGAAAAATCAGTGTGGGATGTATTAAAAAAGAAAAATATCTTGAATTCCATGTAAAGGACTCCGGGATTGGTATACCAGCCAACAGACAGCGTGCCGTTTTCAATCGCTTTGAACAGGCCGATATAGAAGATAAAAGGGCATTACAGGGTTCGGGACTTGGACTTGCCATTACAAAGGCTTATGTTGAAATGCTTGGAGGAAATATTTGGTTGGAAAGCGAAACCGATAAAGGATCTATATTTTATTTTACACTTCCATATGACACCGATTCCAAAGAAATAGAAAATGTGAAAATTGAGGATTCAATTGTTAGTGTAGAAGATCCTATTCGGAAACTAAATATTTTAATTGCAGAAGATGACGAACCATCGAAAATGTTGCTAAATATTACTGTTAAACCAATATCCAAAAATATTGTTTTTTCTAAAACGGGTTCAGAAACCATAGCAGTTTGTCAAAACAATCAGGATATTGATTTGGTTTTAATGGATATACAAATGCCCGAAACAAATGGTTTAGAAGCGACACGTCAAATTCGAAAATTTAATAAAAAAGTTATCATTATAGCTCAGGCTGCATACGCATCGGCTGAAGATGAGAATAAGGCTTTACAGGCTGGATGTAACGCATATGTCTCCAAACCAATTAATCAAGAAAAATTAATGGCCATGATAAACACCTTTTTTTAAGCGCTTCAAGATAATGCTATCTGAAATCCCAAATGAAAGTAAGTATTGCGTGAGTTATGGTCCGTTAAAAGGATGTTATTGGAGATACCTGCAACCTCTACTCAAGGAACAACTAAAGAAGGTGACAAAGATTATATTGCCCGTGTAGCTCATTCTCCAAATATGGATCTTGAACTTCATGAAAAAAGTCTTTTTAAAATTTGTTGGAGAAATTTAACTATCATTTATTTGAAACAAGGTAAGGCTTGAATACTTTACCTTTGTATTGAGGAAAAAAGACTTTGCTTTTTTGATTTAAGCGATATTCCTAGAATGAACATTTCTGCTAATTCTCAACATATGAGAAAAAGGAAAGACAGAAATTTATTCGAAACCGATTAAGATACTCAAGAAATTTTGAAACACTTGATAAAAAGATAATTTTAGAACCGATATGAAAAGTGAAAATAAATTAATCGGTGCAGGTTTGTTAACTGCAATTACAGCTTCGTTATGCTGTATTACACCTGTTTTGGCTCTAATTGCTGGTACAAGCGGACTTGCTTCGACATTCTCTTGGATAGAGCCTTTTAGACCGTATCTAATTGGGCTTACAATTTTGGTCCTTGCTTTTGCTTGGTATCAAAAACTAAAACCTCAAAAGGAAATCGACTGTGAATGCGAAACGGACGAAAAACCCAAATTTACGCAGTCAAAAACCTTTTTAGGAATAGTAACTGTGTTTACAATTGTAATGTTGGCTTTTCCTTATTATTCTGGAATTTTTTACCCTAACACCAAAAAACAAATAATCGTAGTTGATAAAGTGGACATTCAAACAATTGAATTTAAAATTAGTGGAATGACCTGTGCCAGTTGCGAAGAACACGTAAATCTCGAAGTAAATAAACTCAACGGAATTGTAAACGCAAAAGCGTCATACGAAAATGGAAATGCAGTCATTGAATTTGACAGAACGAAAACCAATGAAATGGAAATTGAGAAAGCAATTAACTCAACAGGATACAAAGTAACCAACAAAAAAGAAAACTAATGAAAGTCCAATTGAAATCAGAAATCACTTGTCCAAACTGCGGACATAAAAAAGTGGAAGATATGCCAACAAACGCTTGTCAATTCTTTTACGAGTGTGAGAATTGCAAAACGATTTTGAAACCAAAAGAAGGAGATTGTTGTGTTTATTGCTCCTACGGAACAGTACCTTGTCCACCAATCCAAGAGAATAAAAGTTGTTGTTAAAAAGTCAAATCCATTTGCAATTTGAACCAGCCAAAAATCACAGAAGTATATCTCTTTACCAGCACTAAAAACCAAGCTAAAAGGTAAATGTCAGTAGCAAACAACTTATATAAAAATAGCGTTTTGAGTACACAACCGAAATGAATTATATAATTTATAGTCTGAGTATAATCGAAAAATTAGTGCGTTAAAAATCGTTGTTTTCCATATACAAGAGCGTTGTTCGTCAGCTTAAAAACCTTCAAAAAATTACGCTTTTGTACTTTTTATAAAATCTCCTGTTTTTGTAAATACTTGTATCACAAATTGATTATCGATATAAATTCCAATTTCATATGTGACTTCCTCTTTTCCTCGAGTCACTAATAAAGCTTCCACAATAGGGAAAGAAGGATAATTTTCAGTCATATACTTGATTGCATTGTCTGGTATTTCTTTATTATCAATTGTTGCAGCGAAAGCCAAAAGATTTCCATTAATATCATAAACAACAATGGAGTACCGATTGTCAAAAATAAACTTTCCTTCAAAAACTAATTTTTCATTAAATCTTCCTTGATATCTAGAAAACCAAACAGGATCCTGTGAAGGAAATTTTTGGTCGAATATTTCAAGAACAATTAAAGGAACATTTCTTTCCAACTTTGACTCATTCAAATTCTGAGCGCCCAAAACCGAAACTTGCATTAAAACAACAATGCAGAGAATTACTTTAAATATATTTGACATAACTTTAGTATTTTAATAAAGTTAACTAATTAAAGAGACATTTTAAGAAAACTCGCCATAAATTAGGATAACATTATAGCTGACTTCCGCTTTCACAAATTGCTGATTTTGAGTTGATATTGAAACATTTTACTATAACTTCATTCTTATACTCAGTGCCTAAAACATAAAAAAAACGATTTTATTAATTCTGGTTATCCTCCAACCCCCATTTATCTAAACTTCTTAAAATCATCTCAAGTGATCTGCCTCTTTCGCTTAATTTGTATTCCACTCTAGGAGGGACTACAGGAAAAACGGTTCTTAAAACAAGCCCATCCCTCTCTAACTCTCTCACTGTTTGAGTAAACATTTTATTTGATATGCCTGGGATTTTCTTTTGTAATATTCCTGAGCGTAAATCAGCTTCTAACAAATGAAATAAAATTAGAGGTTTCCATTTTGTTCCTATTAAATTCATAGTGTAATTTAAAGGGCAACTATTATCTTTAGTCAAAATTATAATTTTATTGTATTGATAATCATTATTTTACTCGTTTAGGTAACTATATTGCTTTTTAGTAAGTTATTGCTTAAAAGGCAAATATAGATTAATTTCGCAATCTAAATTATTACTTATGACTACAAATACAAATTATCCAAAATCATTTTCGCATATTGGCCTTACGGTTCCAAATATAAAAGAAGCCGTAAAATTCTATTCAGAAGTAATGGGATGGTATGTAATTATGGAACCTTCTAAAGTAAAAAAAGAAAAAGAAACCGCCATTGGGCAAATGTGTATTGACGTTTTTGGGGAAGAATGGGAAGAATTTGAAATTGCTCATCTCTCAACATCGGATGGAATTGGGATTGAATTATTTTCTTTTCCAAACGGAGTTAAAGAAGCACCTGAATTTAATCCTTTCAACACAGGTCTTTTTCATTTTTGTGTCCAAGATCCAAATATTGAAGCCTTAATAGATAAAATTGTATCTTATGGAGGAAAGCAAAGAATGCCTATTAGAGAATACTACCCGAATGACAAGCCTTTCAAAATGTGTTATGTCGAAGACCCTTTTGGAATTGTTTTCGAAATCTACACGCATAGTTATGAATTGACCTATTCTTCAGGTGCTTATTCGAAATAAAACAATTGGGTGGACTTTATATAAAATAGCTTATTTTAGTACTTAATTAAAATAAGCTATTTTGCTTTAAACCGGATTTAATGAGGAAGATTTATTACTTATAATATTGTTTTCTGGAAAGCTCTATTCCCAGAATCTAACCGGGAAATGAAACGTAGTTTCGAATGAAGATGTAATCGTGTATTTTAATATTATGCCATAATTATTGATATTCCCAAGCTGATGAATTTTATTGTACTAATAAGTTCATTTTGAAACATCAATTTAAAGGCGAAATTGACTAACCTAATTAATGAAAGAACAAACCCGATTTCAAAAATCATAACATTAAAAAATATGAAAGAAAGAATAGAAAGAAAACTTCATCAAGTTAATACATTGAACTATTTATGGCTACTTTTTTCAGTTTTCATCCTTTCGTGTAATGGTCAAAATAAAATAAATAGACAACAGGATACTACTATTATATCAAAAACAGATTCAATTGGAAAAACAGTTCAACAAAATAACCAAAATTTTAGTGCACCGTTTCTCTATTCAATTAATGATGAACAATTTAATAGAGTCGTACGTAAAGTAATTCAAGACAAAAAGGGGAATCTTTGGTTTGGTTGCGAAAGTGGCGCATACCGTTACAATGGTGTCACACTAGATAAAATTGACGAAATTAAAAATCAAATAGGTAAAGGGGTAACAATAAAAGATATTGCGGAGGATAAATATGGCAATATTTGGTTTGGACATACAGGAGGTGTCAGTAAATATGATGGAAAAGCTATTACAAACTATTATGAAAAGGATGGCTTGATAAATAATGATGTTTGGAGTATTGCAGTAGACCGTAATGGAATAGTATGGATAGGTACTTTACAAGGAGCTTGTTATTATAATGGAAATGAATTTAAACCTTTTGCTATACCAGAGGCTAAACCAGATATGACAAGAGGCATTACAAGTGCTAAGATAGTTCATTGTATTATAGAAGATAGTCAAGGAAGAATGTGGTTTGGAACCAACGGTGGAGCATATGTTTATAATGGAAAAAAGTTGTCAAATATCTCAGAGAAAGAGGGATTGTGTAACAACAATGTGAATCGCATTATTGAAGATTCGAATGGGAATATGTGGTTTGGCACAACCCATAATGGACTTTGTCGTTTTGACGGAAAATCATTTACTCCTTTTAGTGGACAAGAAGTCCTTTCCGGTAAAGAAATATGGGATGTATATCAAGATAAATCAAACAACATTTGGGTGACAGGAAAACGTTTTGGCGTGTACCGCTTTGATGGAAAATCATTTACTAATTTTAATAAAAAAGAGGGTCTTAACAATCCCGGAATATTGAGTGTTTTAGAAGATCAAGAAGGGAGAATGTGGTTTGGTGGTGTATCAGGACTTTTTCGTTTTAACGGTAAATCCTTTGTCAATATTACCAAGAATGGCCCTTGGACAAAATAAAAAAGCAGATGAATTCTCAGTGAAAGAATTGAATCGTTTTTTTTCTCTTTTTGGCAATTTTTGTGCTCCTAAAAAACCTTATCTGCATTCAAAGCCTTATCTCACGAAATTCAGTTTATAACATTTAATTAAAGTTTGTTTTGTATATTTGATATAATTGACTAGCAATACGTTGCAACATTATTTCTTTTCAATTCCACAAAAACTCTAAATTCACGAGCACCTAAAACTAACCGTAACTATTAATTATAAATGTGAAATGATACTCATTTACTTTTTATACGTCTATTTGTTCATTGGTCTCTTCTTTGCTCTCTATTTTGTTTTTTATAAAATAAAGAAAATTGATGAGTTGGCACTGCATACTTCTTTGTTGTTTAAATTACTGATTTTTGGTGGCAGTGTATTATTATGGCCTTTATTAATAACTAAAAAAAACATTACTCACCTATGACCCGCTCCTTACGAAAATATCATTTTTATATGTGGATTGTAATTGGCATTATTCTTATAGTGACAATAGTAATAGCTTATTCTGGAAGTGTAACTATCAATCAGTTTAACTAAAATAGGATTATGGGATACAAAGCAATCATGTGGAATAAAAGTAAAAAAAAATATGATATTGTGCTATGGGCTTTTATCGTGTTGTTTCTATTTATTTCATCTACAGCTAACTTGTTATTATTCCCTAATGCGAACGTCGTCACGGTTGTTATTCGTTCTTTTGGTTTACTGGGCATTGTATTATTACATATGATTTTGAGCATTGGACCGCTTTGCCGAATCAATCCTGCTTTTTTACCCTTGCTTTACAACAGGCGTCATCTAGGTGTAAGTACATTTTTAGTGGTTAGCGTACACGCTATTTTGAGTGTTTTCTGGTTTCATGCCAATGGAAACACCAACCCTTTACTATCCTTGTTTACGAGCAACACCCACTATAATTCATTTCTCTTTTTTCCTTTTCAAACGCTTGGCTTTGCAGCTTATCTTATTCTAATGGTAATGGCATTCACTAGTCATGATTTTTGGTTGGCGGCACTAAAACCAAAAGTGTGGAAAACCTTGCACATGTTAGTTTATGCGGCTTATTTTTTAATTATTCTACATATAGTTTTAGGTGTTTTGCAGTTAGAAAACAACCTATTGGTGTATGGGTTTATCTGGTGTGGATTAGTTTTCCTTTCTATTGTGCATATTTGGGCAGGATATCTTTCTTATAAATTTGACAAACAAAAACCAATTATGGAAAATGGTTGGCAATATGTGTGCAAAACAGATGAAATAGAAAACAACAAGGCAAAAATGGTGAATGTGAACAAGGAACGTATTGCTGTTTTTAAATATGATGGAAAGTTAAGTGCCGTGCATAATGAATGTAAACATCAAAACGGTCCGTTAGGCGAAGGCAAGATAATAGATGGATGCATTACTTGTCCCTGGCACGGGTATCAATACCATGCTCACAATGGACAAGCTCCTGCCCCATTTACCGAAAAAATCGCTACTTATCAATTAAAATTAGTTGGCAATAAAATTTTCGTTTTGCCACAAGCATTAGTCGAGGGTACTTTTATAGAACCGCTCCAATTTACGGAAACACCAAAGTTCACAAACGAAGACAATTTTTATATTGGCTGGTTAGGAAACTTAAATAGAGATTCGATAAAAACTTTAAAACGATTTTTATTTCCTGCCATTTCCATAAGCTTATTGTTTCTTATTACATTCAGCTTTTCACAAAAAAGAATTGCTAATTCGGAGTATAAATACAACGAAGTTGCCCAATACACGGGTACGATAAGCAACCTTCCATTTCCCCATATTATTTTCGTGAAAGGAAAAGATGATTTTGGAAATCCAAAATTAGAAGTACTGCCACTGGTTAATGCCTCGAAATTTGGTGCAGAAACTCTAATTGCCAGTTGGTGCAATAAAAAACCGAATTGTACAGCAACAATTAGAGGAACTATCATAACCAGAGACGGTGTTAATGCAATGGAGCTGAGTGAAGAACTGGCTTCATTATTACCTACCAAAAATACTGTGTCTGAAATTATAAGCCATCCCGTATTACTGGGAGAACAAATTATTACAGGAGAAATTATCGACCCAAAATGTTATCTGGGAGTTATGAATCCTGGCGAAGGAAAACCCCACCGCAGCTGTGCCATACGTTGCATTAGTGGCGGTATAATGCCTATGATAGCCTATAACCAAAACGGGGTGAAAAAATACGCTGTTTTACTGGGTGAGAATGGAGAAAAAATAAACAAAGAAATACTTGATTTTGTTGCAGAACCCATTGCAATAAAAGGTTCCCTATATAAGTATGAAAATTGGCAGATTTTTTACATCAACACCAAAAACATAAAACGATTAATACTTTAAAATATGAATTACTTAATAGCTTGTACCAAAGACGAGTTGCCAAACAATTCACAAAAAACAGTAAGTTTTGGCAATAGGAAAGTGGCCCTTTTTCATTACAACGGAAAAATGTCGGCTATGGCCAATGCCTGCTTACACAGATCGGGTCCATTAGGACTGGGTGCCGTATGTACCAAGTATGATGGATTGTATGTAACCTGTCCCTGGCACGGATGGGAATATAACATTGAAACAGGAAGTTCCCCTCCAGGTTATAAAGATCAGCAAGCTGTTTATGACCTAAAGATAGAGGGTGAAAATATAATGGTGAGCGAAGAACCCATCGTAAAGGCACACAAAGCATTTCACGACAATCCTTTACTGGATGATTTAATAAAATTAAAATACCAAACATCCGAGAACAGCCTGAACATTTTAGGGATCAGTACCACTAATATGTCGGCCAAATTACCGCGTTTTTCAACTTCTGAAAATGCATTAGAAAAATCATTGGATTATGCAAAAGAAAAATATGGCGCGGCTACCAAAATAGTAAAACTACGGGAACTGGAATTCCGTAATTGTGAGGGCTATTATTCGCAACACAGTCACGCTTGTACTTGGCCTTGCAGCATTACTGAAATGAATCCAAATGATGGTATGACCGAAGTGTATGAAAGTATGATTCTTTGGGCTGACATTGTAATTGTAGCAACTCCCATCCGGTGGGGAAATGCTTCTGCATTGTATTATAAAATGGCCGAAAGGTTAAATTGTGTGCAAAACCAAATTACAATCAACAATAGAATTTTGGTGAAAAACAAACTGGCCTCTTTTATTATAACCGGCGGACAGGATAACATTCAACAAGTCGCAGGACAAATGATGTATTTCTTTACCGACCTAGGTTTTACTTTTCCGCCGTTTAGTTTTTTGGGTTGGAGTCGTGGCTGGACGGCCGAAGATATGGACAAAAATGTATTGCAATTTAAAAAAAGTGAATACATAAACCGCACCACAAAGGAAATTATAGATAATTGTGTAGAACTGCTGAAACAAATAAAAAATGTAGAGCATAATAATATAAATGCGCCTTTACCAAAACCTACGGATTCACCAAGTTCTGATATTGAAAATAAGGATATGAATTTATAGTATTTTGATTAGGGAATAATCCTTTATATAATTAAAAAGTTCTCTTTCAGTATTAATTCTTAAACAAACAGTATTTTTGCTAAGTGAAGAAAACAGTTTCAATTATAGGGGGAGGACCTGCGGCACTTTTACTCGCCGCATTCCTGGATGGTACAAAATTTAATGTCACCATCTTCGAGAAAAATAAAACCTTGGGAAGAAAATTTCTTGTGGCAGGAAAAGGGGGATTCAATTTAACCCATTCCGAACCAATTGACCAATTTATTGAACGCTACACCCCTACTGATTTTCTAGAAGAAGCACTCCTCGATTTTGGCAACAATGATTTTATCAATTGGATCAATACCATTGGCATTCCCACTTTCATAGGCAGTAGTAATCGTATGTATCCTGAAAGCGGAATTAAACCCATAGCGGTACTTAAAGCCATTCTAAAGGTTCTCGAAAAGCAAGAGGTTAAAATTCAATACGAACACAACTGGACTGGATGGAATGAAAATCAAGACCCTGTTTTCAATACAGAAATTGAAATCCTATCTGATTACACCGTTTTTGCCTTGGGCGGTGGCAGCTGGAAAGTAACAGGATCTGATGGCACTTGGATTGACTTATTCAAAACAAAAGAAATAGCTGTCACTCCGTTTCAAGTCTCTAATTGTGCTTATCAAATTAACTGGCCGAAAAGTTTTATTGCTGAACACGAAGGCAGCCCTCTTAAAAACATAGCTATTAGCTGTTTGAATAAGAGTCAAAAAGGGGAAGTGGTAATTACAGGTTTTGGTATTGAAGGAAATGCAATTTATGCCCTTAGTCCCCAAATTCGCGAAGAACTTAACAGCTTTCAAAAGGCTACTATATTTTTAGATTTAAAACCTACAGTATCACTAGAACTTTTAAGAGATAAGTTTAAAAAGTCTAGCTCAAAAAAACCAACTGAAATACTACGAAAAGAGCTTAAATTAAGCACGGCACAAATCGATCTTTTAAAAACCCAGCTTTCGAAAGAAATATTTTTGAATCGGGATCTGCTTGTACAAAACATTAAAAGACTGCCTATTGAAATCACGGGTAAGGCCCCATTGAATGATGCCATATCTACAACAGGAGGAATACGACTAAATACTGTGGATAAAAATTTCCAATTAAAAAAAATAGAAAATCAATACTGTATAGGAGAAATGCTGGACTGGGACGCACCCACGGGTGGATATTTACTTCAAGCTTGTTTTTCTATGGGAGTCCATCTCGCACGCCATTTGAATACTATCAATTAATTTCAAAAATAGCAAACACTATTTAAAACTTAATAAAGAGTAATCATACTGAAATACAATTACGTCAAACTAATCTATAAATAATTAAAGGAAATTAATTAAAATAATTTGTAATATTGTGACTCCTTGACAAGCCAATTACAAAACCAAAAAACAATATAGAAAGGGATTATGAATCATACAAACACCTCGTATTCCGAAACACAAATGCTAATTAGGAAAACAGTAGATGTTGTTTTCGAAGCCTTTATTGACCCCGCAATTACATCAAATTTTTGGTTTACTAAAGGGAGCTCAAAATTAGAAGTGGGTAAAACCCTAACTTGGGAATGGGAAATGTATTCCGTTTCGGCTACTGTATTTGTCAAAGAAATTATACCAAACAAGAAAATTGTTATTGATTGGGGAAACCCAAGTACTTCTGTCGATTTTAATTTTAATTCTTTAAGTGACGGAACAACTTATGTAACAATCAAACATTATGGTCCCCAACTAGAAAATGATGCTTTAATAGCAGCCATTAAAGATTCTACAGCTGGTTTCACGACTGTATTGGACGGATTAAAAGCTTATCTTGAACACAATATAAACCTAAACTTAATAGCGGATAAATTCCCTAAAGAAATTTCTCAACACGGTAAATAAAATAGAAGACAGATGAAAAAAATATTATTAATAGTACTATTATTCGCTTTCAAAATTTCGGCACAAACAGGAAATCCAACAACCATTTATCTTGTACGTCATGCAGAAAAAATCACTACTGACCCAGGTAATAAAGATCCCCTTTTATCTGAAACAGGACAGTCTAGAGCAAAAGTATTAGCTAAAAAACTAAAAAAAGTAAAACTACAAAACATCTACTCTACTAATTACAACCGTACAAAACTGACTGCAACTCCTACGGCTATTAGACAACATAAAACAATACTTTTTTATGATCCTCAGCAGTTAAAAAACAATGCAAATACAATCTTAAAAGACAACCAAGGTAAAAATGTGTTGATAATAGGGCATTCCAATACTGTATTAGAAATGATTGAAGCTCTAGGAGGAAAAAAGCCTATTGATCGTATTACGGATCAGGAATATGATTACTTTTTTAAGTTAACAATAAATCAGGATGGTTCTGCTATTGTTTCAGTCTCTCATTATGGCCAACCCAACTCCAATAATGAAGGAGAACAAATGATGAAAGGAAAATAAAATCATACATTTTTGAAAAATTTTCATCTTTAAACTTCAAACTTCCCTATAATTATTTCGATTAGAACAAACACAAACACTTAAAATCTACACTGCTCATTATCAGCACATATCCTTCAAAAAATGTAAATTATTTTGTATATTTGATAGTTCATCCGGTACAGTAAATAAAACACACTAGCCGGTATTGTTTCATCTAAAAACAAACAACATGTCACAAAAAGGAAACACAATGATCACGATGATGTTCACTGCAGGACCAGATGCAATTGCAGAAGGAGATAGAATTTTTGCAAGCCATGCTAAATGGATGAAAAAAACCCACGCTAGAAACGGTGAGCTTGCTTTAATGCGTTATAATGTTGCCAAAGGACCAGAACATTCTAATCCATTAGATCCATCGTCTACCACCACAGGCAACACAACGTTCACTCTTTATGAGGTTTATAAAAATCCGGAAGGATTAGAAGACCACTGGAAACAAGCACAGGAAAGTTGGCTAGATTTTAATTCTATGATGGAATGGGCTGCAACAGTTAAGCTTACTGTTATGCACGGATCCACTATCGAACACTCGCTTTGGTAGATTCAATATACCTGTTTTTAATTTGATTCTATTTTCTATGAATGCATTAGTCATTTCAGGAGGAGGCAGTAAAGGCGCATTTGCAGGAGGTATTTCGGAATATCTTATCAATCAATGTAAAAAAGAGTATTCCATTTACATAGGTACTTCAACGGGTAGCTTATTGGTTCCTTTCCTGGCAATAGGTGATCTTGATCGAATAAAAAAAATATACACTACTATCCGTCAGGAAGATGTTTTTTCGGTTTCCCCATTTATTGTTAAAAAGAAAAACGGAATCCTAAAGACTAAAATAAATCATTTCGGGATGATAACTCAATTCATAAAAAACCGAAAAACTTTTGGAAATAGTGACAATTTAAGAAACTTGATTCGGAATAACTTCACGGAATCTGATTTCGAAAAGTTGAAAGTTTTAAATAAAGAAGTAGTCGTTACTGTTGCTAATTTCACCAAACAGATTGTAGAACATAAATCATCTAACGATTATAACTATGATGATTTTTGTGATTGGATATGGGCTTCGGCTAATCTAGTTCCTTTAATGAGTCTATTATCTAAAAATGGGGAGGAATATGGCGATGGGGGTTTTGGGAACTTAATCCCAGTACAGGAGGCCATAAAAAAAGGGGCTACCGCTATTGATGTAATTGTTTTAAGACTTGAAAAACGGGTTTACGACAATCCGCCCCTTCATAATGCCATGGAGGTATTACTCCGTTCTTTTGACTTTATGCTAAACCAAATTGTAAAAGATGATTTAATAATTGCCCGTCTGGAAGCCGCTAACAAACATGTTGCTATTCATTTTTATTATATCGATCAAATACTAACAGTACATCCCTATATTTTTGATGCAGATCAAATGAAAAAATGGTGGCAACAAGGTTTTGAATTGTTCCAAAACAAAAGCCCTCTTAAACATCACATAAAACCACCCAAATAACGTTACATTTCGTTTTATTCGAAACAATAAAAAGCCGTTGTAGAAATAACTACAACGGCTTTTTAATATCTATTTCCAGAATAAAATGCAACTAATCTACAGCTACTTTATAGGTTGGATCTTCAATTATGTTAATTTCAATAACATCATCAGCATTTTTTAATAACTGACGACAATCAGCACTCAAATGGCGCAAGTGGATTTTTTTACCCACTTTAGCATAGCGTTCCGTTATTTTATTCACGGCGTCAATCGCACTCATATCCGAAATTTTACTTTCTTTAAAATCAATTATCACTTCCAATGGATCATTCGAAACATCAAATTTTTCAGAAAATGCAGCAGTTGAACCAAAGAAAAGCGGACCGTAAATTTCATAGTGTTTTACCCCTTTATCATCTATAAATTTTCTAGCGCGAATACGTTTGGCACTTTCCCAAGCAAATACTAAAGCTGAAATAATTACCCCAATTAATACGGCTAAAGCCAAATTATGAAGTAAAACCGTAATTAAAGCAACTAATAGTAAAACGAAAATATCGTGTTTTGGCATTTTGTTTATTATTCGAAAACTAACCCATTCAAATGTTCCAATAGCCACCATAATCATTACCCCCACTAAAGCCGCAATAGGCAATTGTTCAATTACGGGCGCTCCAAATAAAATGATACCCAGAATTGCCAGAGAAGCAACTATACCTGACAAACGGGCTCTTGAACCTGCTGAAAGGTTAACTAATGTTTGGGCAATCATAGGACAGCCACCCATACCAAAGAAAAAACCATTTAATATATTGGCACTTCCCTGAGCGATGCATTCTCTATTTCCGCTCCCTTTAGTCCCCGTCATTTCATCAACTAAATTTAAAGTCAACAAGCCTTCGGTTAAACCTACTGAAGCCATAATCAAGGCATAAGGAAAAATCAGTGTTAGCGTTTCAATATTTAATGCGATATCTGGAACGTGAAAAGGAGGAAAACCACCACTTATCGATGCAATATCACTTACTGTTTTAGTGTCTATGCCAAGGCCCAATACTAACCCAAAAACCACAATTATAGCCACTAATGAAGCCGGTATTGCTTTAGTTATTTTTGGGAATAACATCACAATAGCAATAGTCAAAGCTACCAATCCCACCATAATATACAATGGATTACCAGATAGCCATACGCTCTCCCCATTCACTAATGTTTTGAACTGCTCTATTTGTGACATAAAAATAATTATCGCCAATCCATTCACAAACCCGAACATTACGGGCTGAGGCACTAAACGTATGAATTTACCAAGCTTGAATAAGCCAACCATAATTTGCAATACTCCTGCCAAAGCAACAGCCGCAAAAACATAATCTAAGCCATGTGATTTCATTAGGGCAATTAAAACAATTACCGTTGCTCCTGCTCCACCGGAAACCATTCCTGGTCTTCCGCCAAATATAGCAGTAACTAATCCCATTATAAATGCAGCATACAAACCAACCAAAGGAGGAAATCCAGCTAGAATAGCAAAAGAAAGCGATTCGGGGATCATTGTCATAGCCACGGTTAATCCTGCTAAAACTTCGGTTTTGTAGTTGACTTTTTGTTTAAAGTCGAATAAATTGAAATACTGTTTCATTCTTTTCTGTAAAGATTTGTAAAATAATAAGTAACCGGAAAAAATGATGATTCCGAAATGGATAATAAACCAATAAAAAATTGGGGTGATTCGTTTGCAAAATGCCTAAATAAAGGCTTGCCGACTTGAAGAAAAAAGATAAAATCTCATTTTTACAAGAATTGCAAATGTAAATCTTTTTTAGCCGATGTGAAAATAGAAATGTAAAATCGCTCAAATTTGGCCCGATATTTACTTTTTATCCCTATCCTCTTTAAAAATTAACAAACTCACAAACAACAACATACATCGGTAAAACTACAAATTTGTGTGTTTTTTTTTGTAAATTTAAGCTTTCGTACCCTACCGGACTTTTGCCGTATAACGAAAATCATGTACTCCCATTTAAAACATAAACTTTTTAAATCAATCAATATGAACAGTTATAACGTTAGAGTGTTACAAGCCCAATACATTACCCACGATGTAAAACGTTTTGTAGTTGAAAAGCCCGATGGATATGACTTTATTCCTGGTCAGGCAACTAAAATTTCCATTAATCTACCCGAATGGAAAGAGGAATCGAGACCATTTACTTTTACTAGTTTAAGAGAAGAGAATTACCTCGAATTCATGATTAAAATTTACAATGAACATCAAGGAGTTACAAATGAACTAGGCAAAGTTAATGCGGGAGCTGAATTAATTCTTCAAGATGTCTGGGGAGCAATTCAATATAAAGGCCCCGGTGTTTTTATAGCGGGAGGAGCTGGAATCACACCTTTTATTTCCATATTCAGGGATTTACATAAAAAGAATCAGCTTAAAGGTAACCGACTTATCTATTCCAATAAAACATCCGAAGATGTCATTATGGAAGCGGAATTACAGGAAATGCTAAAAGATGATTTTGTAAAATTATATACCCGGGAAAATGTAATGGGGTTTATAGGGAAGAGAATTGATCGCAAATATCTTATTGAAAATATTTCCGATTTCAGTCAGCATTTTTACATCTGTGGACCTCCAGAATTTGTAAAAAGCATATCTGCACTTTTACTGGATTTTGGAGCCAAAGTTGATGCAATAGTATTCGAAAAATAATAAAATTGTACTTATTATTAAATAATGCGAATCAAGGGTTCGAATGTGCCTAGCGGCACTAAATATTGGTAGAAAATATGAATTGAAACGAATTTAGCGTGCCGTAGGTACGCAACAAAACGATAGGTATTGCGTACCTACGGCACGCTAATAAATTTTGAACCTAATTACTACCAATATTAAGTGCCTAACGGCACAAAATACAGGCTTTCAATCCTTGATTCGCATAAATACATAATAATAAGTACAACTCAGAAGGTCATTTTAGTGGCCCAATTTTATACTCTTATTGTTTTTTTACTCTTAATAATTGACGTTTAACTCTAATTATCAATTCAGAAGGGTTAAATGGTTTTGTAATAAAATCATCCACACCTAAGGCAAAAGCCTCCTCTACGGTGTTTTCAAATCCTACTGATGAAAGAATAATTATAGGAATAGTAAGTTTTAATTCCATTTTTACTTTCTTAACAATTTCTAAACCGTTAACAATAGGCATCATAATATCTGTAATAATGATATCCGGGTTTTGGGATACAATTTGTTCCATAGCTTCTTCCCCATTAGAACAGGCTATTACTTCAAAACCTTCTTTTAACAGTTTAAATTCCATTGCCTTTAGCAACATTTCCTCGTCTTCGGCTATTACTATTTTCATTTTAAACTTTTATATAAATAAGTATGCTTATAATTAAGAATACAAACAAAATCAAATACTAATTAAAAGAAAATTGTTGTATTATAAAACACTATTTTAGAATTAAATCCTTCTCCGTTTTTAAAAATTCGATAGCTTTATTGCAAATAATTTTTAAATTATCAACTGCTTTTTTTCTTTTATCACTCAATGGATTTTCTACTAATTCATTTTCAATTACTTCAATATAATTCATTGCCTTTTCTATTCCTAATAAACTAACGGAGGATTTTAATTTATGAACTTCATTTTTTAATTCATTTAAATCATCTTTAATATTAGATTCAATTATTTTATCTAAAGTCTTAGGAGTGTTTTGAATAAACAAGGCAACCATATTTTGAATAAAATCAATATCTCCATCGGCAAATTCATTTAAATATTTAAAATCTATTATTTTAGTAGATTCACCTAGTTTATTTTTAGCCTCTTTTATTTTACCGGAATTTGATAAACTTTTCCTTAATTTTTCTAATAATACTTTAAAATCAAAAGGTTTAGATAAATAATCATTCATCCCGTTATTTAGACATCTCATTTCCTCGCCTACAGTCGCATGAGCAGTTAAAGCTATGATAGGTACATTAGCTTTCATACCCATATTAGAACGAATGTAACTAGTTAATTCATTCCCGTCCATTTCCGGCATTTGAACATCCATCAAAATAATATCATAATTATTGCTGTTGATTTTGTCAATAGCGATTAATCCATTATCAGCAATATCAATTTCTTTATTCCATTTTTGGAATACTTTTACAGCTAATAATTGGTTTAACATATTATCTTCCACTAATAAAATTTTTATGTCTTTTAAAAACTCGGAAGACAGTGGTTTATTATCATTATTTGAAGATTCAATTATGTTTTTTTGTCCCTTTTTATATTGAATTGCAAATGAAAATTCACTCCCTTTTGAAATTTCGCTTTTTACTGTAATCGTTCCTCCTTGCAATTCAATTAATCTACGGGTAATGGTAAGCCCTAATCCCGTTCCTCCAAATTTTCTTGAAGTTTCGTTTGAAGCCTGATTAAAGCTTTCAAATATTAAATCTATCTTTTTCTGCTCGATTCCTATTCCTGTATCTACTACTGTAAAACGAATACTAGTTTCTATATCTGGAGCATTTTCAGAGTCGACTATAAGCTCTACATATCCTTTATCAGTGAATTTTATGGCATTACCGACTAGATTTATTAAAATTTGAGATAATCTTGTAGGGTCGCCTATTATTACATCCTCTATTTGAGGATTTATATGGCTAATTAATTTTATTTTTTTATCATTCGAGACAGGGGACAACAATTCTATTACTGAGTTTACTAATTTAGACAAAGAGAAGTCAACAGCTTCAAATGTCATTTTATTAGCTTCAATTTTAGAAAAATCAAGAATATCATTAATGATAATCATTAAATTATTACCCGCAGTTTTTATGGCTTCTACACTTTGTCTTTGATCATTATCAAGTTTAGTATCTTCAAGAATTTTTGTAAATCCAATGATTCCATTCATTGGAGTCCGAATTTCATGACTCATATTAGTTAGAAATTGCTCTTTTACCCTTACTGATTCTTCAGCGATGTTTTTAGCTTTAACTAGTTCTTCTTCATTCTGTTTTTGTTCGCTTATGTCTTGAACCGTACCTAAAACTTTTAATGGTTTTCCGTTTTCATCAAACAGACATTTAATATATTCAGTAATGTGTTTATGAGTTCCTTTATGTGCTTTAATATTATGACTAAGAATTACATTTTTTATTGTGCTCTTTACTTCTTCAAGTTTATTATCAAACTGCTTTCTGTCATCTGTAGATGTCATACTAGATTTTAACAGCTCGATTGAGGGAATGCTTTTTTTATCTAATTCAAAGATTTCGAATAGTTCCTGTGAGAAATAAACATTATTATTAAATAAATTAATTTCCCAACTCCCGATTTTAGCAAGTTGTTGGGCTTCAGCTAATCTTTTGACATTAATATTTAGTTCTAATTCAGCATTTTTACGCAGTTTATAGCTTTCGTGAAGTTTAATAGTATTTCTTATGCTCTGGGAAACCCCATCAGGAGTAAGTAATGTTTTAGGAATATAATCTGAGGCGCCCTCAAGTATAGCTTGACTTGCAATCTTTTCATCACCTTGAGACGTGACAAATATAACTGGGGTTTCATTGCCTAATTCCCTTAATTTTTTTAAAAAACTAATCCCATCATAATCAGGCATCATATAATCCAAAAATATCAAATCGTATTGAAATGACTCTGCTTTTTCCAGACCTTCTTTTCCCGAGAAAACACTTTCAACTTTTGCAATTATTCCAGATTGAGATATGGAACGAATAATCGTAATTGAATCTACATTATCATCATCTATAATTAATATTTTCAAAGCTTTAGTCATCCTATTTTATTTTAATTTGAATATTTAATAATACTCCAATAATCATTAAGTATTGAAAAAAAGGCATCCCATTTTTCTTCATCATCTGGTTTGTGTAGATATCCCGCTACATTTAAATCAAATGCAGCTATTTTATTAATATCGTTATCAGTACTTGTAATGACATATATTAAAATTGATTTAAGAAAAGGGTTTTTCCTTATTTTTCGAATTAAATCCAATCCATCAATACCTTGTTCGTTAATATCGATTAACATAATTTTTGGTGTTGGGGATAATTTACTTTTACCTTGGAGAAGCAACCAAGCCTCACTTACATTTTCGGAAATATTCAAATTAAAATGAATACAGTTTTCTGAAAAAGCTTTTTTAATTTTATCAATATCTGTTTTACAGTTATCAACAAGTAACACATTAGTACTTAACATAGTTGTCTTAGAATTAAAAAATTACAGTTCGCATAATTGCCAAAAGTTCTTCAAAGTGGCAACAGAAGAAAGAAATTTTTCAAAGGACAAAGGTTTTAATATGTATCCAGCTACATTCAAATTATAAGCATTTATTTTGTCACTATCTTCGTTTGATGTTGTCATTACAAAAACAGAGATGTTTTTAAATCTATCATCTTCTCTCATAATTTTAAGGAATTCGATACCGTTCATTTTGGGCATATTAATATCCAAAATAATTATTTTAGGCAATGGCACAATAGAAGAATTCAACATCTCAAGTGCTTCAACTCCATTTCCTGCAACAAAAAGTTCGTTTTTTATATTGTTTTTAGCAAAAGCCCTTTTCACATTCATTACATCGACTTCATCATCTTCGACTAATAAAATATTTACCAATTTCTGTGTCATAATCTTATTTTTTTATTTCAATGTTTTTTGGCCATATCATTTTAAAAATGGAGCCACCTGATGGATTTTTTTTGTATTCAATATTTCCTCCAACGAATTTTAATATTTTATCAGAAATCGCTAATCCCGATCCTGTTGTGTCTAACACATCTTTTGAATGTACGGTATAAAAAATATCAAAAATTTTATCTTTTACCGCTTCTTCTACCCCTAATCCATCATCTTTGATTTCAAATTCATAGTTAATATCAGTTTCAACGACCTCAATATAAACATTCTTTTTTATATTATTGTTAAATCGAACTGAGTTATCGATTACACTTAATAGCACTTTTTCTAATTTCTTTATATAGGTGATGAAATTTTCATTTTTCAAATGTAAAGAAATATGGAATTCAGTATTTAATTTATCTTTAGTTATAAAAATAATTTCATCAATTAATTTAGGAATATTTACTTCAATAAAATCCATATCATATCTTTCAACTCTGGAAAGTTCAAGCATTGCATTCATCATATTTTCAAGACGTTGCACCCTGTTTTTTAATAAATTAAAATTCTCTTTAATCGATGGATTAATCGTTGCGCCTAAATCCTCTTCTATCCAGTTGGAAATATTTGAGATTGCTCTCATAGGCGTTTTCATATCATGCGAAATAATATAAATAAAATCCTCAAACTCCTTTTTTAGTGATTCTAACTTGGCTTGACATTTTGTATCCGGTTCTTCCATATCTTTTTATTTAGGCAAAGTAAAAATAAAACTTGTGTTTATATTTTCTTCGGATTCTATGAAGATCTCTCCTCCTTGTTCCTCAATTATTTTCTTTACTATGGATAATCCTATTCCTGTACTTTCTTTTACGTCACGAGCTTCAATTGTTTGAAATACCTGAAATACTTTTTTATGATATTCATTAGGAATTCCAGGTCCGTTATCAGTCAAAGTAAATTGATGAAAATCAGGTAATTCTTTATACTTACAGCTTATTATTCCAATAGGTTTGTCATTATACTTCACGGAATTACTTATTATGTTACTAAAAACTTGATTTAGTAAAATTTTAGGTCCCATAATAGTTGGCATATTTTCATCTATAGAAACCTCAAATTCCTTATTAGGCACAATAGTTTCAACTATTTGGTCTAACATTACTTTTAAATCAGTAGACTCTTTTTTTATTTTGGTTCTTCCTATTCTTGAATAATCTAACACACCGTTAATTAAATTCTCCATTCTTAAAATTCTACCACGCAATAAGCCTAAATTATACTTTACTTCTTCAGGCATTTCAGGCATATCTTCAACAATCCATTCCGCTAGATTATTAATTGCTCTTAAAGGTGCTTTAAGATCATGCGAAACAACATATGCAAATTGATCAAGTTCTTTGTTATTCTTTTCGAGATTTAACAAGGCTACTTTTAAATTCTTCTGTGCTTCTTTTTGTTCAGTGATATTATTACGAATAGCAATATACTGGTATGGTTTTCCGTTTTCATCTATAAAGGGAACTATAGTAGTATTTACCCAATAAAAAGAACCGTCTTTTGCCTTATTTTTTATTTCTCCTTTCCATATTTCCCCATTTGAAATCGTTACCCAAATATTTTTAATAAACGCTTTAGAATGATATCCTGAATTTACAATACGATGGTCATTACCTATAAGTTCTTCACTACTGTATTTTGAAATATCACAAAACTTGTCATTTACATAGGTTATAATCCCTTTTTGATTTGTAACGGCCACAATTGCTGATTCATCTAAAGCTGCTTTAATATGTTCAATTTCTCTAATATTTGCTTCAATTTTTTGCTCAGCAAGTGTGATTAAAGTAATATCTTGAACTGTACCTTGAATTCCAATGACTTCATTAAATTCATTTCTAAAAGGCTGCCCTATCTCGATGATGTGTTTTATTCTTTTATCAGGAAAAACAACTCTGTATTTGATTTTAAAATCATCTCCCGTTTGCATCACCTTATCACTTAATTCGTCTAAAGCAATTAAATCATCTGGATGAATCCTACTTCTATAAGCTTCATTAAGTTTTTCAGTTGGCGTTTGCTCCAATTCAAAAATACGATAATGTCCATCTGACCAAATTAAGTTTTTAGTAATTAAGTCAAATTTCCAACTCCCTATTTTAGCAATTCTTTGAGACTCTTCAATTAATTTTTTACTATTAATTAAATTAAGTTCAAATTCTTTTTCTTTAGATATATCCTTAGCTATCCCTAAATATCCGGTAATCTCCCCTAATTGATTTTTAATCGCAGTAACTGATAATAATACTGGAAAAGTACTACCGTCCTTTCTCACATAGGTCCACTCATAAGTCTCTGACACATAAGATTTCCTTGCTTTAATAACAAAAACATCAAATCCAGGTTCTACTTTTTCACCAAGTTCTATTGTCAATTCCTCTGATCGTTTGACAACCTCATCTATTTTATGAAGAATTGCAGGAGATGTCTTTCCTATTAATTCATCCGCTTTATAGCCCAGCAAGACTTCAGCTCCTTTATTGAATTGTTTAATTGTTCCATCCAAATCTGTTGCAATAATTGAAAAATCAGTAGAATTTAATATTGCCGTTAAATCAGTAGTAATGTCTAAAAGTTCGTTTTGTTGTTGTTTTTCGAATGTAATGTCTCTAGCGATACAATACAAATTTCCAGTTTCAGGGTCTGGAGAAGTATTCCAACTTAATTGAACATATTTTCCGTTTTTACAGCGGTATCTATTTTCAAAACTTATTGTTTTATGTCCTTTAGATAGTTTTTCAACCTCTTTATACGTTTTCTCTAAATCATCGTTATGAACAAAACCTATAAATGGATTTCCTTCTAACTCCTTTTTATCATAGCCTAATACTGTCTCAAAAGCAGGATTCACTTTGAGAAATAACCCGTCAACATTTGCTATACAAACTAAATCTTTTGAAAGTTCAATGAAGCTTTGAAACTCTTTTTGGGTATTAATTAATGCTGTGTTTTTTTTTCTTAATTGCAATAAAGAAACTACTTGATCAGCTAATATTTTTAGTGCCTTTTTTTGTTCCTCAGATAAAGTTCTAGACTCTGTATCGATTACACATAATGACCCTAAATTAAAACCATTTGAATCATTTAATGGGGCCCCCGCATAAAACCGGATATTTGGATTTCCAGTTACTAATGGATTTTTAACGAATATTTCATTTTCTAAAGCATTATTAACTTCAAAAATTTCATCCCCCATAATGGTATATTGGCAAAACGAAATATCCCTTGACGTTTCTTTAGCTCCAAGACCAACACTGGATTTAAACCATTGTCTATTTTCATCCAATAAGCTTACCAGAGCAATAGGTGTTTCACAAATATAAGATGCTAATTGTGTAATAGAATCATACTCCTTTTCAGGTAAACTATCCATAATAGAAAAACTATCCAACGCCTTTAGTCTATCAAATTCGTTTAATGGTACTGGAGGTTTATTCATCTTAATAAGTTTGTTTTTTTAATAATTATAAGGATACAAAAATTTAAACATATACACTAAAAATTTCAGGACAAAATTATATAATTTATATTTTCTAGAACCTAAATTAAATAAAAAAACTGATTAATTCTCTAATATTGAGTTTTCAAGATATTAAAAAAACTCATAGATAATTTATTAGTAAATGAAAAGTATAATAACATTTCTATTACCCGCTACACTTCAACACCATAAACGACTAAATAAGAAGTGATTACAACTATAAAAATCAAAAATATATTGCTTTTTATATTCTAAAAAAATATAAAATGATTAAATTTACACTAATACTATCAATAATTAGGAATACCTACTTTCCTCTTTGTACAATTGTCCGTTTTTGAATAACTTATACTAATCAATCCTGATTATAAAAAAGTTACCCCAGTTTGAATTGAATTATATCCTGAACTAATTATAGTACTTTAATAATTATGAAAAATTCAAAATACATTCTGTTTTTCGAAAAAATTAGTATTACCGACATTGAAAAAGTGGGCGGTAAAAATGCTTCTTTGGGCGAAATGTATAATGAATTGAATCATATAAGTATAAACGTTCCCAATGGCTTTGCTTTGACCGCCGATGCCTATCGTTTATTTCGAAAAGAAAATAATCTGGAAGCTGTTTTAAAGGAATTATTAGATTCACTGGAAACTGAAAACTATTCAAATCTATCAGACATTGGAACAAAAGCCCGAAAAACAATCTTAAATTCGAATTTCTCCGACGATATAAAAAAAGAAATTAAAACCGCTTATAAAAACCTTTGCACACAAAGCGGAATAGACAACCTTAGTGTAGCTGTTCGTAGCAGTGCCACTGCCGAGGATTTACCCTCCGCCAGTTTTGCCGGAAGAATGGAATCCTTTTTAAATATTAGCGGGATTAATCAATTAGAAGATGCCATTTTGCGTTGTTACGCCTCATTATTTACGGATCGCGCTATCAAGTACCGACACGATATGGGTTTTGTAAAAATGGACATTGCCATTTCTGTAGGGATACAACAAATGGTTCGAAGTGATAAAGCAGCATCGGGTGTGGCTTTTACAATCGATCCAGACACGGGTTTTGAAAACACAATCATCATCAACAGCAGTTGGGGATTAGGAGAAAATATTGTTCAAGGAAATATTACTCCTGATGAATGGACGGTTTTCAAACCCACTTTACAAAATAAAAACTTCAATCCTATCATAAGAAAACAGTGTGGCAGGAAAGAATTCACAATGATCTACTCGGAAAAATCGGAGGATACCTCAGCAAAACATACCATTATTAATTTCCCAACTTCGGCTGAAAAACAAAAACAATTTTCACTAACCGACAAAGAAGTTATTCAGCTTTCACAGTGGTGTTATGGTATTGAAAAACACTATAACAAACCTATGGACATCGAATGGGCAAAAGATGGTTTAAACAACCAACTCTACATCGTTCAAGCTCGTCCAGAAACAGTTCACGCGAAAGAAAAAAAACAGATTCTGGAAATTTACAGTCTGCTCCAAAAAGGACCATTAATCACTCAGGGAATTGCACTTGGCGATAAAATCACAACTGGAAAAGCCCGTATACTTAACAACCCTCAAGAAGGAAACCAGCTACTTGAAGGGGAAATCCTGGTTACTGACTTGACGAATCCGGATTGGGATCCTGTACTAAAAAAAGCCGCAGCCATTATTACAAACAAAGGGGGACGTACGAGTCATGCTGCAATTGTAGCCAGAGAATTAGGTACTGTTGCCGTGGTAGGGTGTGGAGATGCAACTCAACTCATTAAAAACGGACAACAAATCACCGTTTCCTGCGCCGAAGGAAAAACTGGATATATATATGATGGCCAACTTAAATGGGACATAACAGAACAAGATTTTAGCCAATTAGCTATGCCGGAAACGGCACCTATGTTTATTCTTGCTGATCCTGAAAGAGCTTTCGAACTGAGCAATTTCCCCAATCAAGGAGTGGGATTAATGCGAATGGAATTTGCCATTTCGAATAGTATCAAAATCCATCCGCTCGCTTTATGCGAACCCGAAAAAATAACCGATGACAAAATCATTGCCGAAATACGTGTGCTGACTGAAGAGTATTCAGACGGGAAAAAATATTTTGTTGACAAACTCGCCGAGGCAGTGTCCATAGTGGCAGCGGCATTCTACCCTAAAGAGGTTATTGTGAGAATGAGTGATTTTAAAAGCAATGAATACGCAAACCTCATCGGGGGAAAATATTTCGAACCAGATGAAGAAAATCCGATGCTAGGTTTTCGGGGAGCTTCTCGTTATTATAGTGATTTTTATCGAAAAGGCTTTGCTTTAGAATGTGAAGCAATGAAGAAAGTACGAAATGAAATGGGGTTACAAAACGTAAAATTGATGATTCCTTTTTGTAGAACGATCGAAGAAGGAGAAAAAGTAATTTCCGAAATGGCAAAAAACGGTTTAATTCAAAGGGAAAACGATTTAGAAATATACGTGATGATAGAACTCCCAAGTAACGTATTACTTGCTGATGAATTCGCAAATTTATTTGACGGATTTTCAATTGGTTCTAATGATTTGACACAGCTCACTCTTGGACTAGACAGAGACTCAGCATTAATAAGTTATCTCTTTAGCGAGGAAAACCAAGCAGTTAAAATATTAATCCGTAATACCATTCAAGCAGCAAAACGCAATAATATTAAAGTGGGATTATGCGGCCAGGCGCCAAGTGATATTCCTGAATTTGCACAGTTTTTAGTGAATGAAGGAATTAACAGCATTTCGTTTAATCCCGATGCATTGATTAAAGGGATTGAAAATATTTTGGAGGCGGAAAAAAAATTCAAATAAAGAAAAGCAGACTTTTTATAACCGATAAAAACTATATTATGAAAATATTGATATACAGCACTTATGGTTTTGACAAACCCTTTTTTGAAGAAGCGATTCACGGCAAACTTGAATTAGTTTATACTGAAAAACAATTGAATGAAGAAACCGTAAATCTTTCCAAAGGGTTTGATGCAGTTTCTCTTTTCACTTCGGACCAGGCTAATGAAACAGTACTCGAGAAGTTATATTCTTTTGGCGTGATGTACATTGCCTTACGTTCAGTAGGTCACGATCATATAGATCTAAAAAAAGCTCGCTCTTTAGGAATTAAAGTCGCAAATGTTCCCGCATACTCCCCCTATTCCGTAGCTGAGCACGCTGTTGCATTACTTTTAGCTTTGAATAGAAAACTGATATTGGGTCAAAAAATAATGCAAATTGGCGATTACCGTCTAGACAACTTAGTGGGTTTTGATTTAAATGGAAAAACAATCGGGATTATTGGTACCGGTAAAATTGGGTCTGCATTTGCTAAAATAATGCATGGTTTTGGGTGTACCCTTTTGGCCAGTGACCCTATAGAAAATAAAGAGCTGATACAAGAAACCAATATCCAATACAAAACATTGGAAGAAGTATGCAAAAATTCAGATGTGGTTTCAGTTCACTGCCCTCTTAATAACGCCACGAAATATATGTTTAACAGAAGTACTTTCTCCCTGATGAAAAAAGGAGTGTTTTTTATTAATACCGCTCGAGGTAGCCTCGTAAATACCGAAGACCTAATTGAAATGATAGAAAACAAAACAATTGCTGCGGCTGGCTTAGATGTTTATGAAAAAGAGAAACATATTTTTTTCATAAACCACTCACATCATAAAATAGAAGATCATCTTTATACTATACTTCGCTCCCATCCTAATGTATTAATTACAGGTCATCAGGCTTTTTTAACTAATGAAGCTTTGCAGGCAATTGCTAAAACCACTATTGCGAATTTAAATTCTTGGGCATATAATGCTATTTCTGAAAACGAGATTAATTAAACAAGTACTCCCGTAAAGGAATACTTAACATTTTCATCAAATAAAATCGTTTTTGATTAGATTACTAAACAAAATCTAATTGCCTACTAAACAATGTAAGCGTTTAAAATACTGTCTAGATATATGGTCAGGTTTAGCAGCTATATGTAATTCTTTTTTTACTAAAATTAAAAATTTTGTTGCTTATTCAAGGTAAAATCACTAGATTAGTTCTTTCAAGTTACTTAAATTGAATAGTATAGAACAAAACGCTTGCGTTTATTGAGTGAACGAAACCCTTCGTTCAATTACCAGAAAATTATAATTAATACCCAACAAAATAAAGTTAATGTATGTGTGAATATATTAAAATTAAACGGGGATTGAATATCAAATTGACAGGAGAGGCCACTAAGTCTGTTTTGGATATGCCTATAGCTGAGATATTTGCCATTAAACCACTTGACTTTATTGGACTTACACCAAAATTACTTATTAAAAAAGGAGACACTGTATTAGCGGGCACTCCATTGTTTTACAATAAAAATAATGAAGCCGTTACATTATGCTCCCCAGTAAGTGGAGAAGTGGTAGAAATTCTTCGCGGAGAAAAAAGAGTAATACTAGAAATAAAAATTCTGGCAGATAGGGAAATTAAATACTTCCCTTTTCATAAATCAAATCCCAATGACCTCAACAGGGAAGAAATTGTTGAATTGTTATTAAAAAGTGGCGTTTGGCCATTTATCCGTCAGCGTCCTTATGGCATTATTGCCAATCCTTGTGAAATTCCAAAATCAATTTTTATTTCAGCATTTGATAGCAATCCATTGGCACCCGATACTAATTTTATTATGTCAGATTCAGATACCCATTTTCAAACTGGGCTGGATGCATTAAAAAAATTAACCGATGGTAAAATACATTT
Organism: Flavobacterium sp. K5-23; assembly: GCF_023278045.1. NCBI lineage: Bacteria > Pseudomonadati > Bacteroidota > Flavobacteriia > Flavobacteriales > Flavobacteriaceae > Flavobacterium > Flavobacterium sp. K5-23. The sequence goes on along the minus strand of NZ_CP056783.1, from coordinate 2,066,540 downwards.
GAATGTAAGGGATGACCCTACTCCTGCCTCCATTTTTGCAAATGCCAAGGGAGTACAACTCAACAAAATATCCGGCCCTCATCCCGCTGGCAATGTGGGTGTTCAAATACACCATATTGACCCAGTTAACAAAGGAGAAGCCGTGTGGTACATCAATCCACAGGATGTCCTGATAATTGGGAAATTATTTAAGGAAGGGAAATTTGATGCTACAAGGGTGGTGGCTTTAACGGGATCACAAATTAATGCCCCCAAATATTATAAAACCATAGTAGGTACCTCCATAAAAAATAGTATTGCTGACGGTGGATTAAAAAAAGGAGAGAATAGAATCATCAGTGGCTCTATTTTATCTGGTAACCAAATTCCTGCTGACGGTTATTTAGGATTTTATGATTCGCAAATAACGGTTATCCCTGAAGGAAATGAATTTGAATTTATGGGCTGGCTGAAACCTGGATTTAACAAGTTCAGCATTTCCCGCACTTTTTTTTCTTGGCTTTCGCCTAATAAAAAACACGATCTGAACACCAACTTACACGGAGAAGAACGCCCTTTTGTAATAACCGGTGAATATGAAAAAGTTTTTCCTATGGACATTTACCCTGTACATCTTTTAAAATCAATATTGATTGAGGATATAGATATGATGGAAAAACTAGGTATTTATGAAGTGGTGGAAGAAGATTTTGCTCTTTGTGAATTTGTCTGTACATCAAAGATAAAGTCACAGGACATCATACGCCATGGACTTGATATCGTCCGTAAGGAATTCTGTTAAAAGTATTTACTCTATTTATAATAAAATAAATAATACTGAAAGCTGAATTATTAAAATGCTAATTATAATGGATCTGATCTCATTATAAACAAGTAAGAATCTAATTTTTTAATCAAATAACATTAGAATTTGAAGCCACTTAGAAAATTACTGAACAAAATAAAACCCTCCTTTAAAAAAGGGGGAAAACTGGAAAAATTATTTCCGGCATTCGATGCAATCGAAACATTTCTATTTGTTCCTGACCATACTACAGCAAGCAAAGGAGCTCATGTACGTGATGCCATAGATTTAAAACGAACAATGATATTAGTGGTGCTTTCTTTAATTCCCTGCCTTTTATTTGGAATGTGGAATGTGGGCTACCAGCATTATCAAGCTTTGGGGATAATGGACTCTTCCTTACTGGATAATTTTGTTTTTGGTTCCATTAAAGTAGTACCATTAGTTTTAGTTTCTTATGGCGCTGGATTATCAACAGAATTTATTTTTGCCATCATACGGAAACACACCATTAACGAAGGCTTTTTAGTTTCAGGTATGTTGATTCCGTTGATAATGCCTATCGATGTGCCGTTATGGATGGTAGCCGTTTCAACAATTTTTGCGGTAATCATCGGAAAAGAAGTGTTTGGTGGTACGGGTATGAATATTTTAAATCCTGCATTGACGGCCAGAGCATTTCTATTCTTTGCTTATCCAAGTAAAATGTCCGGTAATGAAGTATGGATAAATACCAGTACAGTTAAAGGGCAGGCAGTTGTTGATGCTTATAGCGGTGCAACTCCTTTAGGAGATGCTGCTGCCGGTCTTGCTGATAAAATCCCTAGTGTAATGGAAGCCTTTATAGGCGCTATTCCTGGTTCCGTAGGTGAAACATCTACTATTGCCTGTTTAATAGGCGCAGCCATTTTGTTATACACAGGTATTGGTAGCTGGCGCATTATGTCATCCGTATTTGTGGGTGGTTTTTTAATGGCACTTATTTTTAATTGGTTTGGATTGAATACGTTAATGCAAATAGCACCTCTACATCATTTAGTTTTGGGCGGATTTGCTTTTGGTGCCGTTTTTATGGCCACTGATCCAGTGAGTGCTGCACAAACTAATAACGGAAAATACATTTATGGTTTTTTAATAGGAATGTTGGCCATTCTGTTCCGCGTTTTTAACCCAGCCTATCCCGAGGGGATGATGTTAGCCATTTTATTTATGAATGTAATGGCGCCTCTTATAGATCATTATGTAGTTGCAGCTAATATTAACCGAAGATTAAAAAGGGTAAAACCGATACAAAATCAAAATGGATAAAGACAGTAACAAAGCTACGTTCCTTTTTTCCTCCGGTATGGTGGTGGTTATTGCAATACTGTTATCAGTAACTGCCATTAGCCTTGCTCCATATCAGGCAAAAAATAGTAGGATAGAAAAAATGAAAAATATTTTAACCAGTGTTTCTGTAAATGCAGAAACCGCTGAGACCGAGCGTTTTTTTAACCAATATATAACCAACCAAATTGTTTTAAACAATAAAGGTGTAGAAGTAACAGGCAAAATTGCGGCGTTTGACATAGACCTCAAAAAAGAACTCGACAAAATAAAAACTGGAAAAGCTGATGAGCAGTTATTCCCGCTTTTTATTTGCAATAAAGACGGAAACTCTTTTTATATCATTCCAGTACGTGGAAAAGGATTATGGGGACCAATATGGGGATATATTTCCTTGGAAGCCGATATGAACACTATATACGGTGCTAGTTTTGGACACAAAAGCGAAACGCCTGGACTAGGCGCCGAAATTGAAACAGAAAAATTTCAGCAGCAGTTCATTGGAAAAAAAATATTTGATGAATCGGGAAATTTTGTTTCGGTAACCGTAATAAAAGGCGGTGCATCTCCTAATGATATGCATGGTGTGGATGCCGTTTCCGGAGCTACAATTACCAGCAAAGGCGTTACCGAAATGTTTAAAAGAACGCTTAACAATTATATCCCTTATTTTAAAAGTAGAAGGCCATAGCATTTATAAACTTAAATAGCAGCGTATGAGCACAGAAACAATAGCAGTTCCTGCAAAACCGAAAGAACCGAAAGAAGCTTTATTTTCTCCAAAAAATAAACGGCTTTTGTATGATCCATTAAACGACAATAACCCTATCACGGTACAAGTTTTAGGCATTTGTTCGGCATTAGCAGTAACCGTAAAAATGAAACCCTCAATTGTTATGGCCGTTGCGGTTATAGTCGTATGTGCTTTTTCGAATGTTATTATTTCATTTATTCGAAACATTATTCCAACCCGAATACGCATTATAGTTCAGTTAACTGTTGTTGCTGCAATGGTTATTTTGGTCGATCAGTTTTTAAAAGCCTTTGTTTTTGACGTTAGCAAACAGTTATCGGTTTTTGTGGGTCTGATTATTACCAATTGCATCATTATGGGCCGATTAGAAGCCTTTGCAATGGCTAATAAACCTTGGCCTTCGTTTTTAGACGGTATCGGTAACGGATTTGGTTATGGATTAATATTAGTTATAGTTTCTATGATAAGGGAACTATTTGGCTCCGGAGAGTTGATGGGTTTTCGAATAATACCGGAATCGATATATAAGTTGGGTTATTTTAATAACAGCCTTGTCATTATGCCCCCTATGGCATTAATCATTGTTGGGATTATCATTTGGGTACAACGAAGTGGAAACAAAAAATTAATAGAGTCTAAATAATTAAAACGACAACAAATAAAAACAACGTTTTTTAAACATTTTTTCTATGGAGCATATAAATATTTTTATAAAAGCCATTTTCATCGAAAATATGATATTTGCCTATTTCCTGGGTATGTGTTCTTACTTGGCTATATCCAAAACCGTTAAAAGCGCCATAGGATTAGGTCTTGCAGTGATATTTGTTTTACTGGTTTCAGTACCGGCTTGTTATATGCTGGAAAAATATGTGTTAAAAGCTGGTGCTTTAAGTTGGTTATCACCCGATTTTGCAACAGTAGACCTCAGCTTTTTAAGTTTCATTATGTTTATTGCGACTATTGCTTCCATAGTTCAATTAGTGGAAATGATTGTTGAAAAATATGCCCCTGCATTATACACTTCCTTAGGTATATTTTTACCACTTATTGCGGTAAACTGCTCGATTCTGGGAGGCGCGTTATTTATGCAGGAAAGGGAATACGCAACATTAGGAGAGGCTACTGTTTTTGGATTGGGTTCTGGCGTGGGTTGGTTTTTAGCAATAGTAGCATTATCTGCCATTCGAGAAAAATTACGGTATTCTAATATTCCTGCACCTTTAAGAGGTTTGGGAATTACTTTTATCTTAACTGGATTAATGGCCATTGCATTTATGAGTTTTATGGGGATTGCATTATAAATTTTTAATCAAATAAGAAAATGATAATTTTAGCTTTTGATAGTACAACAGTTATAAGCAGCGTAGTTGTTTTTCTAATATTCAATTTGGTATTGGTATATATTATTCTGTATGCAAAATCAAAACTTACTCCTTCCGGATCAGTTAAAATAACTATTAACGAAAAGGAAGTACTTGAAACAGAAGCCGGCTCAACACTGCTAAGCACTTTGTCCAATAAAAAAATATTTTTACCCTCGGCCTGCGGTGGAGGTGGAACCTGTGCTATGTGCAAATGCCAAGTAATATCAGGAGGCGGAGAAATATTACCCACTGAAACGCCCTATTTCACCCGTAAACAACAGCAATCAAACTGGCGTTTGGGTTGCCAAGTAAAAGTAAAACAGGATATGGAAATCATAATTCCTCAAAAAATAATGGGAATTAAAAAATGGGAATGTGAAGTTATTTCAAATAATAATGTGGCTACCTATATTAAAGAACTGGTCGTAAAATTACCCGAAGGTGAATTCCTTGAATTTGAGTCGGGTTGTTATATCCAAATCGATGTTCCGGCGACTGAAATAGATTTCAAAAAAGATCTCTATAAAATTGATGATCGCTTTCAGGGAGATTACGATAAATTCAAAATCTGGGACCTGAAAATGAAAAATCCAGAGCCCATTTTCCGTGCTTATTCAATGGCTAATCATCCAGCAGAAGGAAACATCATTATGCTGAATATACGTCTTGCCACTCCCCCATTTGACAGAAAAACAGGTGGGTTTATGGATCTAAATCCGGGTATTTGTTCTTCCTATGTATTTGCCCTAAAACCTGGTGACAAAGTAAATATTGCAGGTCCTTTTGGTGATTTCCATATAAAACCAACAGATAGAGAAATGATATATATTGGTGGTGGTGCTGGAATGGCTCCCTTGCGTTCTCATTTATTTCATATTTTTCATACCCAAAAAGAAAGGGATAGAAAAGTTTCTTTCTGGTACGGTGGAAGATCATCAAGGGAAGTTTTTTATACCGATCATTTCCGGGATATCGAAAAAGAATTTCCCAATTTTCAATACAACATTGCGCTCTCAGAACCAATGCCAGAAGACAATTGGACAGGCTATACGGGTTTCATTCATAATGTGTTATTAGAAAATTATTTAAAACATCACGATGCGCCAGAAGATGTAGAATATTATATTTGCGGACCACCTATGATGAATGCTGCGGTTTTTAAAATGCTTGACGAACTTGGTGTTCCTCCTGAGAATATTGCTTTTGATGATTTTGGTAGCTAATAAAAAACATTTATGAAGAAATTCCTTTTCCCTATACTTGCATCCCTTATTCTTTTTTCTGGCTGTAACCCGAAAAAGAAAAATTTAATCAAAGTTGAAGGTAATGCACAAGGCACTACCTACCATATTTCCTATTTATCAGATGATGGAATCAATCACAAAACCGCCATTGATTCACTGTTAAAAGACATTGACGCCTCAATGTCTACCTGGGTTCCTGGTTCACTTATTTCCAGAATAAATAATAACGACAACAGTGTTTTGGTTGACCCCTATTTTATTGAAGTTTTTAATAAATCAATCGAAGTCTCCCAGAAAACAGATGGCATTTTTGATGTAACGGTTGGTCCATTAGTAAATTCCTGGGGATTTGGCTTTGCCAAAAAAGCAACTATTGACAGCAAAAAAATTGACAGCCTACTCCATTTTGTAGGTTACAAAATGGTAAGATTGGAGGGCAACAAAATTATAAAGGCAAAACCGGAGATCAAAATTGATTTTAATGCCATTGCCCAAGGATATTCAGTTGATGTTATTGCCAATTATCTTGAAAGCAAAGGAATAAATAATTACTTAGTTGAACTGGGAGGAGAACTGAAAGCTAAAGGAAAAAAAGAAAATGAGAATTGGAAAGTTGGTATAGATAAACCTGATGAAAAAGAAACCTCAGAAAGGGAACTTGAGGCTGTAATAGAATTAAACGATAAAGCGCTGGCTACATCTGGGAATTACCGTAAATTTTATGAGGAGAATGGCCAAAAATATTCCCATATCATCAATCCAAAAACGGGCTACCCCGCCAAACAAAATTTACTAAGCGCTACTGTGATTGCTGACGACGGCATTACAGCTGATGCTTATGCCACTGCCTTTATGGTGATGGGATTGAATAATTCAATACAATTTTTAGAAGCAAACAAAGAATTGAAACTGGAAGTCTATTTTATTTATGATGATAAAGGAATTTGGAAAACATACGCATCAGAAAGTTTAAAAAATTCGATAAGGGAATTGAACTAAGATTTGCATTTCTCCTCTGGCTTTGCTCCACAAATACCACACGTTCCGCCATCACTTTGTATTAAAGGGTTATTGCTACTACAGGTACCAGAAAATTTGCCGTTTTTTTTCACTAGTAGTTTAATGGCAATCCCAGCTATGGCAAGCGCTAAAAGAACAATAGAAAGGATGATGGTTTTCATAATTAAATTTAAATAATTAGAAGTCGTTCAAAAAAGGTTTGTAATTTTAAATTTCCAATGAAAAACCCAGCTCTCAATAAATTTCACATAAGACCAAAAGCTAAGAATTCTCCAAAAACTAAAAAATTACTTGAGTAAATTTCGGGATAATTACTGAATATAGCAAATACATCATCATAGATATCATTGGTAAATTAGTTATATTTGATAGTAGAATTGTAATACTAAAACAATTGGTAATCAATGAATTATAAAATCCGTAAATTACATTAATATTTTAAATTAATAAAAGTAAAACTATTTTACCTTTTTTAAGTCACAACCTCAAAAAAAACAGAGTATTCATCATTTAAATGAACTCAAATGAATTGGCACTTGCTTCCACTTTCTGATATATCGCGATTGTTGAACACAACACCATCAGGTATTGCGACTTCTATCGCTTCGGAGCGTCTTATTGAGTACGGGGGAAATCAGATTGAGGACAAAAAGAAGAAAACCGTTTTACGGATGCTGCTGCATCAACTCACCGATTTTATGATTCTTATACTAATTGCGGTTGCAATTATTTCGGGGTTCATTGGCGATTTGGTAGATACCATAATCATTCTTGCCATTATTCTCGTCAATGCAATCATAGGTTTTATACAAGAATTCAGAGCTGAAAAAGCGATGGAAGCATTAAAAGATATGACACCTAGCAATGCAAGAGTAATTCGGGAAGGAAATACTTTTGAAATACCTGCTTTTGATTTGGTGCCTGGTGACGTGGTTTTACTCGAGGCCGGAAATAGGATTCCTGCTGATGTTCGTTTTTTTGAAACACACCAGATAAAAGTGGATGAATCTACACTTACCGGTGAATCCCACAATACAGAAAAAAATAGTGCTAAACTACCCGAAGGAACATACTCTCTTGGCGACCGCAACAATATGGGATTCAAGGGAACATTTATCACAAACGGACGTGGAGCCGCTTATGTAATAGCGACAGGAATGAATACCGAGCTGGGACGAATTGCAAAAATGATTCAAATCGAGGAAACAGCCACGCCTTTACAAAAACGATTAAGCGCTTTTGGAAAAAGACTTTCAATTGTGATTCTGATTATCTGCATTGTGATTTTTGTTATTGGTCGCTTGCGTGGTGAAGCAGTGTTGACGATGTTGCTAACTTCCATTTCTCTTGCTGTTGCCGCCATCCCCGAAGCATTACCCGCTCTTGTTACTGTGGCTCTAGCCTTTGGTGCTAAACGATTAGCCAAAAGCAATGCACTTATTCGAAAATTACCCGCTGTTGAAACCCTTGGATCGGTTACCTATATCTGCTCTGATAAAACCGGAACACTTACACTAAATAAAATGAGTGTTCAGGAAATTTATGAAACTCCCAATGTCAAAACCACATCTGCTCTTTTTCAAACGAGTCCACTTCTTATAGCTATGGCTTTGAATAATGATGTTGCCAAAGAAACTAATGGGAAATGGATTGGAGACTCGACCGAAACGGCATTAGCAGAATATGCTTTTAATAAGAATATTGAAAAATTCGAATTAGAAAAAAAACTCCCAAGGGTTGCTGAACTACCGTTTGATTCTTCAAGGAAGTGTATGACTACCGTACACCAAACGGAAACAGGAATTGTGGTTATTACTAAAGGTGCTGTAGATATGCTATGGGCAAAGTTAGACGAAAATCAAAAATCGCTAATTCCTGAATTAGAAGTAAAAATAAATGAAATGGCCGAGAAAGGCTATCGCATCATTGGATACGCCATAAAAGAAATAGAAGCCCTGCCCAAAACCATAAATGCAGAAACAATTGAATCTTCATTACGTTTTATAGGGTTTACAGCTATGCTCGATCCACCAAGAGAAGAAGCAAAAAAAGCGGTTTCCGAATGCAAACAAGCGGGGATTATACCTATTATGATTACTGGCGACCACCGACTCACTGCAATAAACATTGCAAAGCAGCTGGGAATAATTACTTCCGAAGAAGATTTGGTGCTGGAAGGTTCAGTACTTGAAACTCTATCGGAAAAGCAGTTTGAAAACAGTGTCGAAAAAATTCGGGTATATGCTCGTGTAAATCCTGAACAAAAATTAAAAATTGTCAAGGCATTGCAAGCCAAGGGGCAATTTGTGGCAATGACAGGTGATGGTGTAAATGACGCGCCTGCACTAAAAAATGCAGATATTGGGATTGCTATGGGAATTAACGGAACTGAAGTGGCTAAAGAAGCGGCTCATATGATTTTATTGGACGATAATTTTGCCACTATAGTAATTGCAGTAAAACACGGCCGAAGGATATTTGACAATATTTTGAAATTTATCAAATACACTATGACCAGCAATAGTGGTGAAATATGGGCCATTTTTCTGGCTCCCTTTTTTGGTTTGCCAATACCTCTGCTAGCGGTACATATACTTTGGATAAATCTTGTTACTGATGGTTTACCGGGATTAGCACTTGCATCAGAACCTTCAGAAGCTGATATTATGGAACGACCTCCAAGAAATCCCAAGCAGAATATTTTTGCTGGAAGGATGGCATTGCACATATTGTGGGTTGGTTTTTTAATGGGCTCAGTAACTCTGGGAATGCAAGCTTGGGCTATTGGAAGCGGAATTTCTCACTGGCAAACAATGGCTTTCACTGTTCTGTGTTTCAGTCAAATGGGACATATATTAGCCATTCGCTCTGATAAGGAATCTTTATTTAAAATTGGAATCCTGTCAAACAAACCCCTTTTGGGTGCATTAGCATTAACCATAGCCTTGCAGATGATGCTAATCTATACTCCTTTTTTTAATTCGGTTTTCAAAACACAGCCGCTCACAATTTACGAACTTACAATAACGTTATTAGTATCAAGCATTGTGTTCTGGGCGGTAGAAATCGAAAAATGGATATACAGACTTAAAAAGAAAAACAATTTCAATGGCAATGAAAATAAAAATAAAAAAAGCTAACAATATGAATATAGTAACCTTAACCTTGAATCCTGCCTTAGATAAAAGTGCAAAAGTGGATGGCATTATCCCAGAGCAAAAGCTAAAATGTCATTCCATTAAGTACAATCCTGGAGGTGGAGGAATTAACATTTCAAGAGTACTGAATCGATTAGATGTAACCACTAATTGTGTATTCCCTTTTGCAGGTAATTGCGGAGCGCTTTTAAACGAATTACTCCTAAAAGAGAATATTAAACCGCAGTCCATTCCCATTAAGGCTTGGACAAGGGAGAATCTAGCCGTTGTTGATACACAAACCAAACAGCAGTACCGTTTCGGGATGCCCGGAAATACTTTAACTAAAGATGAAATCGCTGAAATCGAAAATACTATAGAAAAAATTCTTGAACCTAATGATATTTTGGTTTTAAGTGGTGGTCTGGCCGAAGAAATGCCAGCAGATTATTTCGCTAAATTAATTCGGAAGTTCTCGCATAAAAACCTAAAAATAGTATTGGACACATCCGGTCCCGCCTTGAAGGAAACGCTCAAAGAAAAAGTCTATCTAATGAAACCCAATCAACGGGAGTTAGCGCTACTTGCAGGTAAGGATTTTTTATCCAGTTCAGAACAGGAAGAGTTTGCTTTAGAACTGATACAATCCGAAAAGGCAAAATATGTGGTTGTTTCACTAGGTGCCAGAGGTGCTTTTATAGCATCCAAGGAAGGTGTGTTTTATCAATCAACCCCTTCAGTATCGGTTAACAGTACTATTGGTGCGGGTGATAGTATGGTGGCGGGACTAATTTATTCGATACTAAATAATTATTCGCCTGAAATTATGCTAAAATGGGGCGTGGCTTGCGGTGTAGCAGCTACAATGGGAGAAGGAACAGCATTGGCACATAAAGAAGACGTTCATAACATAATTAGAATATTGTAAATATTTAAGGTTCAGATAATCGTGATTGATTGGAAAACTAAAAACATTTGCAATCTAGTTTAAATAAATATTTCATTTACTTGATTTTATGAGTAAACTTATGCTTCATCTCATTGATTATTTTTTCTTCCTGTTTCATACTGTTCTCGTCTTGTTCAACGTGTTCGGATGGGTCATTCCACGATGGAGGTTTGTAAACTTAATCACACTGTCCCTTACTGCCTTTTCCTGGGTTGTATTGGGAATTTGGTACGGGATAGGTTATTGCCCGTTTACGGATTGGCATTGGAAAGTACGCCAACTTCTGGGTTATAATGATGAAAGCAATTCTTATATCCATTTTCTGCTTTTAAAAATAACGGGGATTAATCTGCTGGAAAGTTTTGTTGACGTCACGACAGTGGCTGTGTTTTCTTCTGCTTATTTCATCAGCATTTACTTTGCAGTAAAGAAAAGAATCCTGAAAAGAAAATTAAAAAAATGATATCACTTTAATAGCGTACATACATTGGTTTAAAATGATTTATTTTATTTCTGATTCCCTGGTTCATAAGATTTATTTAGGCCCTTTTTTACAGATTCCCATATATTAAACATTGCGAATTTGTGTAATCGTATCAACTTTTTATTTTCTGTTGACTCTTGCGCTTGTCATAGGCTTTTATTTATAGTATTGACAAATATTGGACAGCTAATTAAGCCGCAACAGTTCTTTAGTCAATGACCTGAATATGAAGAAGGTAAATTTCATCTTCATCCTAGATTTCTCCAATTCTTCAAGAAAATTATTGTAATTTAGTGTAACGTTACTTTCATCCAATTTCTTCTTACTCGGACTACAATATATTATTTTTTAATTATTTGCGCCTTTGTTCGCAATTTCATTATACTTAATAATAATAATAATAAAAAAAAATTCAAAAAATGAAAGGATCTTTCAAACTCGGAAAAATAGCTGGTATTGGAGTTTTTATACACTGGACATTCTCCTTAATTATTGTATTTATAATATACATCAATTATAAAACGGGATATAATGCGCTACAAATAGCTTGGTCCGTATTTTTTATATTATCCATTTTTGTTACTGTTTTTTTACATGAATTGGGACATGCACTAGCGGCTAAAAATTATGGTATAAAAACCAAAGATATTACACTATTACCCATAGGAGGAGTGGCTAGATTAGAGCGCATCCCTGAGAAACCTGCGGAAGAACTAGTTGTTGCATTTGCTGGACCATTAGTAAATATTGGATTGGCTATTATAACAGGCCTTTTTATTTCGATTCCTGAAAATCCTGAAATTTTAATGAAGGAATTAGCCGGGGGCGTAAATGCTGATAATTTTTTTCTTAATTTCTTTATTGTAAACATCGTATTAGCGGTTTTTAATTTAATTCCGGCTTTCCCAATGGATGGAGGAAGAATATTAAGAGCGATTTTGGCATTCAAATTAGAAAGGCATGTGGCAACAAAAATCGCAGCTAGAATTGGGCAACTTTTAGCTATGGGGTTTATTTTTTTAGGTTTTTTTTCCAATCCTTTTCTGATATTTATAGGAATATTTGTCATTATGGGAGCCCAAATGGAAACGGAATATACCGAATCGAAATTTAGACTCAAAGGATTTACCGTTAGAGATGTACTTATGAAGCAGTATTTTACAATTGAAGCTTCTGACACCATAAAAAAAGCAGTTGAATTATTACTTGACAGTCAGTCTAAAACTTTTTTGATAACCGAGAATAATGAACCAGTAGGTACACTAAATAGAGACCAGATAATATTGGCCCTTTCTAATGATGGAGAAAATACGGCCATTCATACAGTTATGAACAGGAATTTAATATATCTCGATGTTGACACCCATTTAGAGAATATCTTTGAGCTTGTATATCACAATAAATCCAACCTATTACTAGTCTTAGAAAACAACAAACTTGTGGGAACGCTTGACACGGAGAATCTTTTAGAATTTCTTTTAATCAAAGAGGTAAAAACAAAAAACGCCCATGTCAATTAGCAACTATCCAGGGAGTATTCCAGAAAGCGTTGAATTAGTTGAAAGTGGAAAAGACTATTTCTCCCGATTAGAAACTATTATCGAGAATACTAAATATGAGATTCATTTACAATTCTATATTTTTGAAAATGATGACATTGGTAAACAAATAATAGATCTGCTAATAAAAGCAGCGAATCGTGAAGTGAAAATATACATTTTAATAGATGGATTTGGGTCCTTTTCTTTTCCGAAATCCGTTATAATAAAACTTACCGAAATTGGAATTAAGATACGTCACTTTTCCCCTTTTTTTTCGACAAATTCATTTTATATCGGGAGAAGATTACATCATAAAGTAGTTGTTTCTGATGCCAGTATCGTGTTAATAGGAGGAATAAACATTTCCAATAAATACTTTGGTTCAACAACTACGGAACCATGGCTGGATTATTCAATTCAAATTAATGATTCCATAATAGGAAAAGCAATTCAATTGTTGTGTAGAAACCTTTATTATAAAAATAGAAATATTTATCATAGAAAAATAGAATCCGTTATTAACACCCGGAAAGATACCGTTGTAAGTATTATTCAAAATGACTGGTTGAAAAGAAAAAACGAAATATATAAAGCGTATTTAAAATCCTTTATAAATGCAAAAAAAGAAATAATCATTGTGGGAAGCTATTTTTTCCCCGGCGGAAGACTCAAAAGAGCATTAAGAACAGCAGCTAACAATAATGTTAGAATAATATTGATTCTTTCAGGAAAATCAGATGTTCCACTTTCAAGAAGGGCAACTTACCATATTTATTCTATGCTGCTACATAATAAAGTGGAATTATACGAATGGAATAAAACCGTTCTTCACGGCAAAGCAGCCGTGGTAGATGGAAATTGGACCACAATTGGTTCCTTTAATCTGAATAATCTAAGTTCTTTTGGAAGTATCGAAATGAATGCTGAAATTAAATCCACATCATTTTCAAGCACCTACTTATTGCATCTAAATGATATCATAAGTCAATGTCAACAAGTTTCAATCGAATCACTAAAAAAAAGAAAAACATTTTATTCGGATTTTTTAAATTTTATGTCTTATTGGGTAGCAAGACTTATACTTAATTTGATTACCTATTTTCCTTATAAAAGATTCAAAAGCATCTATTAGAAAAAAAACACCTGAATTAACGCTGTAAACCTTTGAAATAAAACGTTTTATTCCAAATTATCAGCCAAAAATTGATTAAATTTGAGAGTAGTTACTTTCAGTTTAAAACTCATTCATTGAATCTTAAACATAACTTATTTTTGATACTTTAAACTACATAACTGTTTATTTAGACACTAATCAGAAAACATTCATTCAATGGCTTTTATAGACTATTACAAAATATTAGAAATAAATAAAAGTGCAACTCCGGCTGAGATTAAAAAAGCGTACCGAAAACTTGCCCGAAAACACCATCCCGATCTGAATCCTAATGATAAAGAAGCTGAGAAAAAATTTAAGGAAATCAATGAGGCTAATGAGGTTTTAAGTAATCCTGAAAATCGTAAAAAATACGATCAATATGGAGAAAACTGGCAACATTCAGAGCAATATGAAAAAGCCAATCAGCAGCAACAACGCCAAAGAGAAAGCCAACAAGGCGGGTATCAAGATTTTTCAGGAGGTGGAGACTTTTCAGATTTTTTTGAATCTATGTTTGGAGGAAGAACTTCAGGAGGAAGAAGTGGACGCAGTGCCCAATATAAAGGCCAAGATTTTAATGCTGAACTTCATCTTGATCTAAAAGACGTTTATACAACTCATAAACGAACACTTACAATAAACGGTAAAAACATAAGACTAAGCATTCCGGCAGGTGTAGAAAACGGTCAGCAAATTAAAATTCCAGGACACGGTGGTGACGGTGTTAGTGGTGGACCAAAAGGAGATTTATTCATTACATTCTCCATTGATAACCATTCTAATTTTAAAAGGGACAAAAGCAATTTATACTCTACTGTAAATCTCGATTTATACAAAGCTTTATTAGGTGGAGAAATAACTGTTGACACATTTGACGGTAAAGTAAAACTCAAAGTTATACCTGGAACACAAAATGGCACTAAAGTGAAATTGAAAGGAAAAGGGTTTCCAGTTTATAAAAAGGAAGGTGCATTTGGAGATTTATATATAGACTATCAAATTGATATACCCACAAATCTAACAGAAAAAGAAAAAGAATTAATTACTGAACTTTCTAAGTTAAGAACATTATGAACACAGAAAACTTCATACTAATCCCTACTCTTTGCTCCCATTATAAAGTGGAACTAGCTTTCTTTATTCATTTGAACGAAATGGGGTTAATCGAAATACAAACTATTGAGCAAAACCAATATATACATCAGGATTCTATTTATGAGATTGAAAAGATAATTCGCATGCACCATGAATTAGATGTTAATATAGAAGGAATTGACGTGGTCTTAAACCTGTTACAGAAAATAGACGCTCTGCAAACCGAATTAATTTTGGTCAGAAACAGATTGCGACTTTATGAAAATTAATAAAAAAGGAGTATTACACTTCAGTTATTACAACCTTCTTTTAAATACTAGTTGTAAAAGAAGGTTTTTATTTTATTTCTAAGTTTTTCATTCGAAATCATACAACTTATGGCCTCAAACTTTAATACATTAAATCTTGTCCACCTTGGAATTGACACCCAAATGGAACATGTTGTTTTCATGCGAAGGGACTGCCACATTTGTATATCAGAAGGGTTTGAAGCCCATAACAGGATATTAGTTACCGTAAAAGGAAAATCAATTATAGCCACATTAAACACGATTACAGATGGGATTTTGAAACCGGGGAAAGCCGGACTTTCTAAATACGCATGGGAAAGTTTAAGAGCAAAAGAAGGTGATGAAATCAGCTTTTCGCACGTACAACCCGTTGTTTCTATGGGAAGTGTTCGCTCAAAAATGTATGGTAAAAAGTTAAACAAAGTCGATTTTGAAAATATTATAAACGATATTGTAAAAGGTCATTACTCCAACATTGAAATTGCTGCTTTCATTACTGCATGTGCCGGTGATAATCTCGATATTCACGAAATCATTGGGCTTACTGAAGCCATGGTTAATTCAGGACAAAAACTTTCATGGGATAGTAAAATTGTGGTGGACAAACACTGTGTGGGTGGGCTTCCCGGAAACCGGACTACTCCTATTGTAGTGGCGATTGTGGCTGAAGCCGGACTTATCATACCTAAGACTTCTTCCAGGGCCATAACTTCGCCAGCTGGTACTGCAGACACTCTAGAAACTATGACAGATGTAAATCTTGATATGAAACAAATCCAAAAAGTCGTTGAAAAAGAAAACGGCTGTTTTGTCTGGGGCGGTTCCATAAAACTGAGTCCGGCAGATGATATTTTAATTCGTGTGGAAAGAGCACTGGATATTGATGGAGAAGGACAGATGATTGCCTCGGTATTATCAAAAAAATCAGCTGCAGGTTCGACACATGTGGTTATTGACATTCCTATTGGAAAAACCGCAAAAGTTAGAACAGAAGAAGATGCCGAAAAACTAAAATATTATTTCAAGGTAGTTGGAAAAGCAATCGGTCTAAAAGTAGAGGTGCTTTTCACAGATGGTTCGCAACCTGTAGGCAGAGGTATTGGGCCTTCACTCGAAGCAATGGACGTATTAAGTGTTTTACGAAACGAAAAAAATGCGCCACAGGATTTACGAGACAGGGCACTACTTATTGCAGGAAGCATTATCGATTTAGCCGAGAAATCAAAAAATAAAAACGGCATTATTAGGGCCGAACAAATACTTTCTTCCGGAAAGGCTTATGAAAAATTTATTGCCATTTGTAAAGCACAAGGTGGATTTAGAGAACCCAAATTGGCTATTCATAAAATAGATATTCAGGCGCATAAATCTGGCGTTGTTACTGAAATTGATAATCGTAGGCTCGCTAAAATAGCAAAACTTGCAGGTGCTCCGCATGATTTGACTGCGGGGGTTTTATTGCTGACCCCTTTGAAAACAAAAGTGAACAAAGGAGATGCTTTGTTTTGCATATATTCCGAAACAAAAGGGGAGCTGAATTACGCGATGGAGTATTTGAAATCAGAACCAGATATTATTTTAATTCAATAAAATCTTATGAAAAAAATCGTTTTTGCTTTACCTGGAAATGAAATACTTACGGAAATACTTATTCATAAAGAAAAAGCCGAGAAAGGCTTCATAGAAATAAGAGCATTCCCGGACGGGGAAACCTATGTTCGCATCTTATCTGATGTAAAAGATAAAAAAGTAATCCTGGTGTGTACACTTCATAATCCGGATTCAAAATTACTCCCTTTGTATTTTATGGCAAAAACAGCAAAAGAATTAGGCGCTAAAACCGTTACTCTTATTGCGCCTTACCTTTCATATATGCGGCAGGACACTGTATTTCAACCTGGGGAAGCGGTAACTTCAACATACTTTGCCCATATTATTTCAAGTATGGCAGATACTTTAATAACTATAGACCCTCATTTACATAGAAGAAGTTCTCTATCAGAAATATACACCATCCCATCGAGAGTTGAACATGCCGCAAACCATATTTCTTCATGGGTAAAATACACTATTGAAAACCCTATTTTAATAGGTCCGGATAGTGAAAGTGAACAATGGGTTTCTGAAGTTGCTAAAAATGCAAATGCCCCTTATATAATACTAACTAAAGTAAGACATGGAGATCGAGACGTGGAAATTTCAGTCCCTTTAATAGAAAAATACAAGGACTTTACACCAGTTCTAGTAGATGATATAATCTCTACGGGAAGAACAATGATTGAAACCATTAAACGTCTAAAAACTGCAGGAATGAAACCACCAATATGCATAGGAGTTCATGCCGTTTTTGCTGGAAATGCATATCAAGAAATATTAAATTCAGGTGCCAAAGAAATAATTACCTGCAATACCATTCCACATGAAAGCAACAGGATTGACATCAGTGATTTACTTTTAATTTGATGTTTATTAAAAGATTTGAAAGTAATAACTATAATAATCCTAAAGGAATCATACCCTCTAATACTTCAACTAATTAACTGTAAAACCGACAAACCACACCTAAAAACTCTGAAAACCAGCATAATAATCGTATATTTGAGTAACCTATTCTTGTTAAAAATTAATTCATAGCTACTTAATGAATAGTATTTTTAAAATAATCGAAGCATTAAAATTATTTTTAATTGAAATTGGCGAACTCACCTATTTTGCCGGTCGCTTTTTTAAAGAGGTTTTTAAACGCCCTATGGAATTTAAAGAATTCCTTAGGCAATGTTATAATATGGGAAACCGTTCTCTACTTCTTGTTTCGGTAACGGGTTTTATAATTGGATTAGTTTTCACCTTGCAATCCCGACCTACACTTCAAGAATTTGGCGCAGTTTCCTGGATGGCCTCAATGGTAAGTATTTCGATTATTCGAGAAATAGGTCCAATTATTACCGCTTTGATCTGTGCTGGACGTATTGGGTCAGGAATTGGCGCTGAATTAGGTTCGATGCGTGTTACAGAACAAATTGATGCTATGGAAGTTTCAGGGACAAATCCGTTTAAATACCTAGTTGTTACCAGAATATTAGCCACAACTTTTATGCTTCCCGTTTTGGTTTTTTTTGGCGATGCGATTGCTATTTACGGTTCGTTTTTGGTTGAAAACATAAAAGGGGATGTTTCTTTTTTGTTGTATTACAATAAAGTTTTTGACGCCTTGGAATTTAGTGATTTAATACCTGCAACCATTAAAACTTTCTTTTTTGGATTTGCCATCGGATTAGTTGGTTGTTTTAAAGGGTATTATTGTAAAAAAGGGACAGCTGGCGTGGGACTTGCGGCAAATACCGCAGTGGTTTTTACTTCAATGCTCCTGTTTATTATAGATTTTGTAGCCGTCTTTGTAACTGATATTTTTTATGATTTATAACTAATTATGAATGAACCTTCTCTAAATAAGCGACCAATTATAGCAATCAGTGACTTAAAAAAAAGTTATGGAGACAACCATGTGCTTAATGGATTTAATATGGTTTTGAATGAAGGGGAAAACCTGGTTATTATGGGGAAATCAGGTTCAGGAAAGTCAGTAATGATAAAATGCTTAATAGGGCTTGAAGCTCCAGATAGTGGAACAATTGAGGTAATGGGTGAGAATATTGGTGAATTAGATCGCTCTTCTTTAGATGAACTTCGAACAGAAATTGGGTTTCTTTTTCAAGGTAGTGCCCTTTATGATTCGATGACTGTAAGAGAAAATCTTGAATTCCCATTAAGACGCCACACTAAAAAATTTGGTGTTTTAAAAGACACTACACCATTAGTGTTAGAAGCATTAGAAAACGTTGGTCTGGCACATACAATCAATTTAATGCCTGTAGAATTATCAGGCGGGATGAAACGCCGAGTTGCCTTGGCAAGGACATTAATCCTTCAGCCCAAGATTATTCTTTATGACGAACCCACTACAGGGCTAGATCCCATAACAGCTAAGGAAATTATACAGCTTATGACTTCTATCCAAAAAAAATACAATACTTCCGCTCTTATCATTACACATGATGTGGATTGTGCCAGAGCGATTTCGAATAGAATGATATTATTAGTTGACGGAATCAATTATGCTGAGGGAACTTACCAAGAACTATCAATTTCAACGGACCCAAAGGTTCAAGCTTTTTTTAAATAAGTATAGATATGGAAAAAACGACATCGCAAAAAATACGACTTGGCCTTTTTGTAATTATAGGTTTATTGCTATTTATTTTAGCCATTTATTTCATTGGTAACAAACAACAAATGTTTGGTAAAACCAGTCATTTAGAAACCGTTTTCAACAATGTAAATGGATTACAATTAGGGAATAATGTACGCTATTCAGGAATAAAAGTTGGAACTGTTCAAGGAATCGATATGGTTAATGACACCACCATTATAGTGGATATGATTATTGACAAATCTATTTTTAAACATATAAAAAAAGATGCAATTGCTACTATTGGTTCTGATGGTCTAGTAGGAAGTATGGTTATAAATATTGTCCCAGGAGAAGGCACAATGCCTGCAGTTAATCCTGGAGATCAAATTCGTTCTTTAAATCGCATTCGAACAGATGATCTTTTAAACACATTGAGCGTGACCAATCAAAACGCAGCACTTCTTACAGGAAATTTACTCACAATTACTGATGAAATTATTAAAGGAAAGGGAACTGTGGGTGTATTATTAAATGATACCCTCATAGCGAAAGACTTAAAACAAACTATGTCTTATTTAAAAACAACAAGTAAAAATTCCTCTGAATCCTTAACAAAATTAAACCAACTCATTAGCTCATTGGATAAAAAAGATAATATAATTGGCGTTTTAAAAGATACGGCTGTAGCCAATAAAATTAAAAATATAGTAGGTAATTTAAACAAGTCAAGCACCGAAATAAATAAGGTGGTAGCCAACCTTAACAAGACTATTATAAACGCTAAAGAAGGTAAAGGAGCTTTAAACTATCTTTCGAATGACCCTAAACTGGTTAAAAAAATAGACTCGACAATGACTAATGTCAATGAAGCCAGCAAACGATTAAACGAAAATCTGGAGGCATTAAAACATAATTTTTTATTTAGAGGGTATTTTAGAAAACTAGAAAAAAAGAAATTAAAGGAACAGAAAAAAACAGCAGACTAGTTTACAGCCGTTTACAAAAAAACGAAAAGTCCTTTTGTTTTTTAAAACTACAAATCTTTGTGTTAAACAACCTAAAGCACTATCTTACATCGCCCTTTGTATCAGTTTAATACCGATTACAAACAAAATAACAATTTAAAAATACCAATTTATAACCCTATGACGATCATAATTTCTTTTTGTATTTTGCTGCTGGTCGCTTACTTATTTGACCTTACCGCTTCAAGGACAAAAATTCCTTCAGTAATATTATTACTTCTATTGGGTTGGTTTGTTAGACAAGCAACCATTTTTTTTGATATTAATCTCCCAGACCTTACATCAACACTACCGGTTTTAGGAACAATTGGACTTATCTTGATTGTTCTAGAAGGTTCGCTAGAACTGGAACTCAATAAGTCTAAAATTGATTTGATAAAAAAATCTTCTCTGGGAGCCTTTCTCCCATTGATAGTATTGGCTTTTTCTTTGGCTTTTCTGTTGCAGTATTATGGTGGATATTCTTTTAAAGACAGCTTGACAAATGCTATTCCTTTTTGTGTAATAAGCAGTGCTATCGCCATACCAAGTGTAAGAAACCTAACTTCAGGGCAAAAAGAATTCATTATTTACGAGAGTAGTTTATCTGATATTTTTGGGGTAGTCTTCTTCAACTTTATTGCTTTTAACAGCAGTTTTGGGCTAGATACTTTTGGGTATTTCTGTTTAGATATCCTAATTATCATCGTTATCTCATTCGTGGCCACTATATTACTTTCATTTCTATTGAATAAAATTGATCATCACATTAAATTTGTTCCAATTGTTCTACTTATAATCTTGATCTATGAAGTTTCAAAAATATACCACTTACCTGCGCTTATTTTTATTTTAGTATTTGGATTATCTATTGGTAATTTGGACGAGTTAAAGCATTTAAAATGGTTTGAAAGCTTTCGTCTTGACTTATTGAATAAGGAAGTTTCAAAATTTAAAGAACTTATAGTTGAAGCAACATTTTTAGTTAGAGCCTTATTCTTTCTTCTTTTTGGTTATTTGATCGAAACGGCTGAAATCATCAATACGGATACATTAGTTTGGTCCATTGGGATAGTATTCCTGATTTTTGTTTTACGATTAATTCAATTAAAACTATCTAAAATGCCAATGTCTCCTTTGCTGTTTGTAGCGCCTAGAGGATTAATTACCATCTTGTTATTTCTTTCTATAACCCCAGAAAACATGGTATTATTAGTAAATAAATCATTGATTATACAAGTCATTTTATTGACCGCATTTATTATGATGATAGGATTAATGGTAACAGCTAAAAAAAGGGATTCAATATTACAAGAAAGAAGAAGAAAAAGAGAATTAGAGGAGGAAGTCCAATAGTTTACATTTCAAAAACATATTTTCAATAAAAAATCCGCCTTAGCGGATTTTTTTAGTTTTATATACTTTTTAAAGCGTTTATAAGCAAATCAACATCTTCCTTTGAGTTGTAATGACTAAAAGAAATACGTAAACTTGGTTTTTTCAAATCTTCCATTGAAAGCATTTCCGCAAGTACGTGAGATGCCTTTATACTCCCACTTTGACAGGCGCTTCCGCGTGAAACCGCAATTCCTTTCATATCTAAATGAAATAAAATCATAGCCGTTTTCTCGTCCGAAAAGGGAAGTAAAACATTGACCATATTATAAAAACCATCTGAAACACCATTGATGGAAAAGGCCGGAAACTCAACCTCAAGAGTTTCTATCAAATAACGTCTCAATTCGGAAATATGATTTCTTTCAGCATTTAAATTAGCATACGAAAACTCCAAAGCTTTTGCTATTCCAGCAATTTGATGTACCGCTTCAGTACCTGCACGCATTCCTTTTTCCTGTTCTCCACCAAAGAAAAGAGGTTGTAATCCGGAATTTTTTCGAACAAAAGCAAATCCAATACCTTTAGGCCCGTGAAATTTATGTGCACTAGCAACTATAAAATCAACGTTCAACTTTTGCAAATCAAGCTCCGTTTTCCCTATAGATTGAACCGTATCCGAATGAAACAATGCATTATGCTCCTTACAGATAACCCCTACTCTTTCTAAGTCTAAAACGGTTCCTATCTCGTTATTCACATGCATTAAGCTCACTAAAGTCTTATGCCCTTGTGAAAGTAATTCAACCAAGTCCGTAATATCGATTTCACCATTTGGTTTTATAGCCACATAATCCAGCTGAATATCAAATTCCTTTTGTAGGGCTTGAGCAGTATACAAAACCGCATGATGCTCAATCTTACTTGTGATTATTCGCTCAACCTTTAAATCTTTAACAGCTGAACGAAGAATCCAGTTATTAGCCTCTGTACCACAAGAAGTAAATATAATTTCTTGTGCCGAAGCGTTTAAATTTTTAGCAATTGTTTTTCTGGAAAGTTCCAAAACACTCTTGGCATTTCGGCCAAAACCGTGTGTTGATGATGGATTACCAAAATCCTCAGTCATCACTTTAGTCATTTCCTGAATTACTTCTGGGCGAATCTGGGTAGTTGAGGCATTATCGAGATATACTTTTTTCATTTATAAATTTTTAACTTTCGTCTGAAATACAATACTTTATGATTAAACAATTCTAATTTTATAATTACAAAAAGAATAGCAACTATTACTAGAAAAACACAAAGATAATGATTTCTATTCGCTTCAAAATTATTCATAATCAGCAATAATATAATCAAACAATAATCACTTCTTTTAAAAAAAAACTAAAGACATAAAACTAAAAAGGAGGTTAATTTGAGCATTTTTGTTAAGGCATGTATCTAGAACAGATTAAAAATTCTATTTTTGTTTCAAATAAAAATAGAAATGAAAAGAGTTGTAAGCATACTGGCAATTGCGTTGTTACTAAACAGTTGTGATGACGGTGATTTAATACAGGAAGATATAAGTTTTGAAGAAGCTATTACACAAAGCTGCAGTACAAATAACATTATCTACAAACTAAAAGAAAGAGAAGCTTTACTTCTTGAAATCCCAAGTACATCCTTTGCAAATGACATAAGTCTAACCAATACAATTATAGACATTAATAGCAGTAATAGGGTGTATTATCGCTTTTATAACGGTACTGTTTCCGCAGCGAATATATGCGAAACCATACCTGCGGCAACTCCAATAGTTACTGACCAATGGATCGCTAGTAACGGAAAAATAAACATAAAAACTACGGCAATTAAGACAGTTAACACTACTGAAAACAGCAGCCGAATTACAGGATACAACCACAATATCTTTTTTAACAACATCACTTTCAACAAAAGCATTGGTACTCAATTTTACGAAACATTCCCTTTTGGAGACTATGTAACAACAGCAGTAACCTTGCCTTTTTTGTTTGACAAAACGGTTGAAATTTGCAGTAATTCTAATATTATTTACAACTATACAAGTAGTGAATCACTAACATTAGACATAGACAAAACCCTAATCTCAGACGTAGTTACACCATTAAACACTCCACGAATTGGAACTATTGGAACTACTAAAAACATCCTTACATACCGTTTATTTTCAGGTCTTTTGACTGGTACTTATTTCTGTAATACTACAGTTCCTACCACCCCTTCAATTAGTCAAGAATGGAATGCAGCAACTGGAATTTCAAACGTAAGTGGGATCATAGAAGTAACTACTACAACTAATGGACCAAATAGTTTTAAACACACAATCGTTCTTAAAAAGGTAACTTTCAAGAAGGGGAACAGTACCTTTTTACTAGGAGATAACTTTGTTTACGGAGACCTTTTAACGACCATTTAATCGTTTATTTTGAGTCAAAATAAAGACTCAAATCTAAAGAGAAAAGCACTCAAAAAACACCTAAATAATTCCAAAAAAAAGTCCCGTTTTACAGCTGTAAAACGGGACTTTTTTTGGACCAAAACTAAAGCCTATTTACTATTTTGCTTTATAAAAACCTCCGTTGCACCTTGACCATATCTTTGATAATTTCCTTCCTGAAAAGCAATATTATCATAGCGTCCTAATAAAAAATCAAGTTCGGCTTTAAGCACGCCTTCGCCAACACCATGTATAAAAACAATTTTTGGAATGCGATTGCGAATGGCAAATTCAATGTGTCGTTTTGCAGTATCCGTCTGTATTGTTAATATATCATAATTAGAAAGTCCGTGTTTATTTTTTACTAATTTTTCAATATGCAAATCAAATTCAGGAGCCGAAATTTCGTTCTTATCTTTGCGTTCTTTAACAAAACTTCTCGGTTTTGGAATCTCTTTCTCCTTCGCGGCCTCGCTTATATTAATGCTTCTAATAGAATTCATTAAGTTACTGGTTTCCTGTATTTTAATAAGCTCATTGACAAAAAATGTCATCACGAAACCATCCTCTGTTTCAATACTAATTTCCTTGTCTTTGACTGCGAGTACAACTCCATTTATAGCTTCATCAAGCACAGACACTTTATCTCCTTTACTAAACATCTTCGTTATCTTTTTCTTGGTTTTTACTTGGCGTCTTTGCACTCAATCGCATCATTCCATACATGAAAACGACGATTGCAATTACCATTACATATACATTTTTATCGTTACTTACTTGCTCATAGAAAGCCACTCCTATCGCAATTAACATAATTGGAAATATTATTTTTTTCATATTCTTAAATATCAGATTCCAAAAGTAATGAAATAAAAACAGTCCCCTATTTTAATAAAAAGGAATGCTGTATTTTTTTGTAAATTTGTAAAAAACAAATCCATTGAATTTAGAAAAATTTATGTTGCCTTGCTTGAGTAAAACGCTCTTCGGAATGGAGTGTTTGGGATGTGGTTTTCAAAGGGCTTTTTTGCTTCTTTTGAGAGGAGAATTTTCGGCCGCTTTTCAGATGTATCCAGCCATCTATTCCAGCCTGTTATTTTTTGGAATACTTGGGTTTCATTTTTTTTCGAAAAGTGTTTTTTCGAAAAAAATATTTCTTTGGGTGACTTTCCTAAATGTCCTAATTATGATTTTAGGATATGTTTATAAACACTATTAAATGACTTTGTTTTTTTTTACAAAAAAATGGACTTTGTAAAATGAGTTTTACTTTTTTATTCGAGTCAAAATATCATTCATCATTTCAATTTGAATTTTTTGAATTTCTATCAATTCTTCTTGTTGATGTTTTACTAAATGATCCAGCTTCTCATGAAGCATTCTAATCTCAAGTTCCGACTTTAAATTTATCATATAATCCTTTCTTGCTCTTTCTCGATCTTTTTCCTCTTGGCGGTTTTGGCTCATCATAATTACTGGAGCTTGAAGTGCCGCAAGGCAAGATAAAATCAAATTCAATAAAATAAACGGATAGGGATCAAATCCCTTATTGTACAGTATAAGTATATTAGCCAAGATCCAGAGAATTATAAAAACCCCAAATAAGATTATGAATTTCCAGCTCCCGCCAAAATCAGCAACTTTATCAGCCACAAACTGACCAAAAGTCCTACTCCCCGTTTCATCCTCGATTTGGATCACAGAAGCATCTTCTTTATCTAGATCCCTTAGTACCTTATCTTCAATCTCTGATAGCACCCCAATTTCATTTGTTAAATAGTTTGCAATGTATTTCTCCTTGTATAAATTAAGCTCATTGATCGATAAAAAATTTATCTCCTTTGATTTTGGATAATCATGTTTCATTAATTCCAGAATAGGTTTTCTAATAATCTTGGCAGATATTTTTTCGACCTCAGGAAATTCCTTTTCTGATAAATCACTGGTGAAATTTTTAGCAGACTTCATAATTTGCTTTTTTTAAGCGCTGTTTAAAGCATTTATTTTTAAATGAGACAACAAGACATAGGTTTGACTCGTTTTGTTTGTAAAACGAGTCCTATTTAGCTTAAACCCTGAAATTATATCAAAACTGCCGTCGAACTTATTTCGGCTTTTAGAACTTTAGACACGGGGCAGTTTTTCTCGGCTTTAGTAACTAACTCTTGAAAAGCAATATCTGAAATTCCGTTCACCTTTGCTTTTACGGATAGATGGGAGCCTATTATATTCCCGTCAACTAAATTTACATCACAGCGGGTTTCGATACTTTCTACCTCAAAACCTTCTTCACCAATAAAAGCAGAAAGCTGCATCGAGAAACATCCAGAATGAGCTGCGGCAATAAGCTCTTCAGGATTTGTCCCCACCCCTTCCTCAAAACGTGATTTAAAGGAATATTGTGTGTTATCCAATGTTTTGCTTTGTGATGTGATTTTCCCTCCACCTTCTTTAAGAGATCCTTTCCAAATTGCTGTTGCATTTCTTTTCATAATATTCTATTTTATATTTACTCAAATTTACTTCATTCCTACTAATTTAAACCTTTATAAACTATAATTTTAACTATAATTTACAAAAAAACAAAAAGCTATAATTCTAAAAAACAATTATTTACATTGCTCTTTAGAATTATAACATAAGAATGCATTTGTTTTAGAATGAAATTTAAAAAATAATAACCACTTACAAAATTCACATAAGAATTATCTGAATTTAGTTAGAATTGTGTATATTTGACTACATCGTTTTTTAAAATTTTAATTTCCCTTATTTTAATTGTGTCGTAAAAACACAGAAAGACTACCTTTTATACTTTTAAGCATTTTTTATTTAAAGAGTTTCGAAACTTATAGCAATAGAAAAATTGAGTTGTAATTAATCAATAAATAGGCGGACGTATGAAATTAAAAAGTAAACTTCTTAAAAAAACAGGTTTCCAAAAAATTTCTTTATTCTTTTTTGTTATTCTTGGTGCCTTATATATTTATTATACCTTATCGATAAATTTTAGAATTCAATCAGATGAATTCATTCAAATAACGCGCAGTATAGAAATAGGTTTGTCAAAGGATAATATAAAAAATGCCAAAACGAATACTGCTGAAAAGACAATTTTAACAAACACGTTAAACGATATTGTAGACTCAAACAACAATTTAAAATCAGCTTCGATTTATTCAATTCATAAAGGCAGTCCCGAAACGCTAATTGCTTCTAATAAAACTAAGGACGGTACTCCTTTCACACACAATCAACTTTTCAAATCCTCAAAAGAATTAGTATCAAATCCCATTATAGCAAGACAATGGAAAAGCCTTAGCGTAGTGGTTCCCATTAAAGAACTCAATACTTTACAAACTGCAACAGTATTAGTTATTGATTATGACCCTAAAATCTGGAATGCCATTTTATTTTATAACGTAATTGAATCCATCACAATCGTAATTCTTTTTCTCACAGCATTTTTCTTTTTAATTCGAATAAAATCGAATAACATTAAACTAAAAAAAGATCTTTCCACAAGAAAAGAGATGGAAAACAAACTACGAGAAAGCGAAATAAAATACCGCAGTCTTTTTGATAATGTACAAGATGTTTTTTATCGAACCGATTTAGAAGGTAATTTCTTAGAAGTAAGTCCGTCCATAAAACAATTTACTAATCTCAACAAAGAAGAATTAATGCAGTTTAAAGTGGTTGATTTTTATGAAAATCCACGAGACCGTTTTAAAATGATTAATTTGATTTTGAAAGAAGGAGAATTGAGGGATTATGAGTTAAAGTTAAAAATGAAATCAGGCATTATTAAATATGCTTCCATTAATGCAAAATTAATTCTAGACGCGTCAGGAAACCCTAGTCATATTGATGGCGCTTTAAGAGATATCACTGACCGGGAACAAGCCAAGGAAAAACTCATTGAAAGCGAATACCGCCTAAGAACCATCATAGAAACTGAGCCGGAATGCATCAAAATAGTGGACGAAAACGGGAAATTAGTAATGATGAACCCAGCCGGACTTGCAATGATTCAGGCCGATTCATTAGAACAGGTTCTTGGCAACACAGTTACCGATGTCATTGCCCCAGAATACCGTAGAACTTTTGCCAAGATGCACAAACGGATACTGGCAGGGGAATCGATGCGAAGAGAATTTGAAATACTTGGTCTCAAAGGCAGGAGACTCTGGTTAGAAACTAATGCGGTACCCATGTTATACCACGGTAAAGTGGTACATCTCGCTCATACTCGAAACATCACTGAACGTAAGTTAGCAGAAGAAAAACTTAGAAGAAGCGAACTGTTTTTAAAAGAAACGCAAATTATTGCCCGACTTGGAACTTATGTTTTGAATATTCAAGATGGTAGTTGGTCGAGTTCAAACATATTAGATAGCATTTTAGGACTAGATTCCTTTGATACAATTTCAACTCTTAGTTGGACTAGTGTAATTCATCCAGATTACAAAGAATTGATTCAAGATCATTTTATAAATGATGTACTTTCAAAAAAATCTAATTTCAACAAAGAATTTAAAATTTTATGCAAAGCAAACAAAGAGGAACGATGGGTTCATGTTTTAGGAGAAATTTTATTTAACGAATTGAATAATCCTTTAAAAATGATCGGAACCGTTCAAGACATTACTGAACAGAAAAAAGTTGAAGCTGAACTGATAATTGCTAAAGAGAAAGCAGAAGAAAGTGACCGATTAAAATCAGCCTTTTTAACTAACATGAGTCATGAGATAAGAACTCCAATGAATGGAATTCTTGGTTTTGCTGAATTACTAAAAGAAGTAAATCTATCCAATGAAGAGAAATCAGAATATATCGAAATCATCGAAAAAAGTGGCGTCCGAATGCTTAACATCATTAATGATATTATTGATGTATCCAAAATTGAATCAGGATTGATGAAAGTTAGTATTGCAGAAACCAATATAAACCACATATTGAATCATATCTATCGTTTCTTTAAACCTGAGGCAGAAAATAATGGAATCCAACTTACGTATATCAACCCATACCCTTTAAAAGAAATTATTGTCAAAACAGATAAAGAGAAAGTATATGCCATATTGACTAATCTAGTTAAAAACGCAATAAAATTCACCCAATCAGGAACTATTGAAATAGGTTTTCAAATAAAAGCCGTAAAACAAAACACAACCGGTATGTCAGAATACTTGTTTGAACCATTTGAATTAGAATTTTATGTAAAAGATACTGGCTCAGGAATAGACGAAAATCATCAAAGCCTTATTTTTGACAGGTTCAGGCAGGTATCAGAATCTTATACTCGAAATCATGAAGGAGCTGGTTTAGGTCTCTCGATTTCAAAATCATTTGCAGAAATGTTAGGAGGAAAAATGAATGTTAAAAGTACAATAGGAATAGGAAGTACTTTTTTCTTTACACTTCCCCACAACGGTAATGAGATCAATATAGAAAAAGAAATAATTTCAGTTTTGTCATCAAAAAACAGCACTAAAATTAAAAAATTAAAAATTCTAATTGCGGAAGACGATGAAATTTCAGCAAAACTACTTACACTAACAACAAAAAAATTCTGCAAAGAAATCATAAGAGCTCGCAATGGCGCTGAAGCAATTGAAATATGTAAATCACATCCAGATATTGATTTAATTTTAATGGATATGCAAATGCCAGAAATGAACGGTCTTCAAACCACATTAAAAATACGTGAATTTAATACCGAAGTTATTATTATCGCACAAACCGCCTATGCGTTTTCTAAAGATAAGAAAAGAACAATCGATTCAGGATGCAATGATTACCTCTCAAAACCAGTAAACAAGGAAAGTTTGTTATTGCATATGCAAAAATATTTTACCGAAGTTAAATCCTCCGAGGTATTAGTTTGATCTAAATTTATTAAAAGGAATAAAGCTTTACCCCTATTTTGTCTAGCTAATATCTTTTATGTAAAGATGTTAGTACATGCGATTCCATTTGTAACAAACTATTCTAAAGCTTTGGGTTTATTTGATTTAATTCTTGCTGGATAGTTTATGTTACTTTGCTTTTCAATCCAATGGAAAAAGGAATGCCAAATACCTTTAAAAAAGTTCGATTATACGAATCAAGGGTTCGAATGTGCCTATCGGCACTAAATACAGGCTTTCAACCCTTGATTTGCATTGATTTTAAAAAAATACACTATTCTATTAGAAGACATTCAATTATCTTGACGTTAGCTCAAAATAGTTCAATATCTTTGTGGCTGTTTTTTATTGGAACACCTATTTTTATGTCAACAGACAACAAACACCTATTACCCCACTACATTCTACAAATTTCTTTGTACAAGTGTTGTTGCTGTCTCTAAAAAACAACCTACATTTATTCTTTTCATTTACTAATTCAATCCTATAATCGAGATGAAAGATCTGATTATCAAAAATATTAGCTCCTTAAAGAGCCATTTTTCCATTAATTATGGAATCAAAACAAAAACAGAAGCTTTTGCTGAAAAATTATTCTTTACACTTTTTGATTCGAATGCTCCTCTTAGCGAAAGCATCGATGAACTGGAGAGACAATTTAAAGAAATCTCAGTAATCGCCTGCAAAAAACCAAAAGGAATTTGCGATTCTATTTGGGATCAATATTTGGCAAAATTGCCATCAGTATTAGAGCAGTTAAATCAAGATGCGCAATACATCCTGGAAAACGATCCTGCTTCTAACAGTATTGAAGAGGTCTATCTAGCCTACCCCGGATTTTATGCTATTGCCATTTACCGTTTAAGCCACGAATTATATCTATTGGATCTATTATTGTTCTCCAGATTAATGAGTGAATATGCCCATCGCATAACCGGAACCGACATTCATGCAGGAGCAACCATAGCTTCTCCTTTCTTTATTGATCATGCAACAGGAATCGTAATAGGTGAAACTACGATTATCGAAAAAAACGTGAAAATTTATCAAGGGGTAACTCTAGGAGCGTTGAGTGTGAACAAGGATATGAAAAACACTAAAAGACACCCTACCGTGGAGAAAAACGTTTGCATTTATGCCAATGCAACTATTCTGGGAGGAGAAACCGTAATAGGAAAAAATAGTGTAATTGGTGGAAATGCTTGGGTTACCAAATCCATTCCTGCTAAATCAATGGTATTAAATACCACAACAACTGAAGTAAAAATTAAAGAGATCCGATAATATGAATCCTCAAAAATTATTAAAACTAATTGGAAATACACCATTAGTGGAAACTACCAATTTAATAGAAAACAAAAACGTAAAACTTTTATTGAAACTCGAAGGCAACAATCCTGGAGGTAGTGTAAAAGACAGAGCAGCTTATAATATGATTGTTTCCGCCTTAGAAAGAGGGGATATTAAAAAAGGAGATAAGCTCATCGAAGCCACCAGTGGTAACACCGGAATTGCACTGGCTATGATTGCCCAGTTATTAAATCTAGAAATAGAACTTGTACTACCTGAAAACTCGACCAAAGAGCGCACCCAGACAATGCGTGCTTATGGGGCAACGGTTATTTTAACTCCAGCAAGCGAAGGGATTATTGGATCCAGAGATTATGCCGACAAAAAAGTAGCCGAAGGTGGTTATTTTATGTTAAATCAGTTTGCCAATGACGACAACTGGAAAGCACATTATAAAACTACAGGGCCAGAGATATGGAATGACACCCAAGGAACTGTTACACATTTTGTCTCGGCTATGGGGACTACAGGAACAATTATGGGGACATCAACTTACTTGAAAGAACAAAATCCTAACATTCAAATCATAGGTGCACAACCGGCAGATGGCTCCCAAATTCCAGGAATTAGAAAATGGCCCCAGGAATACCTGCCTAAAATTTTTAATCCCTCAAAAGTGGATCGCATTATGGAAGTAAGCGAACAGGAAGCTCGAGATATGACAAAGAGATTGGCACTCGAGGAAGGGATTTTTGCAGGAATGAGCAGCGGCGGTGCCGTTGCTACAGCTATAAAAGTGGCCAATGAATTGGAATCAGGGGTTGTGGTTGCCATAATTTGTGATCGAGGAGATCGTTATTTATCCTCGGATTTGTTTGATTAAAAAATTTTATTCACTAAAAGTCATAAAACCAAAAAAAGCCAGTTCGAATTGAATCGAACTGGCTTTTGCTTTAGGGTTATTTAAATCTATTACTGTTTAATTAATCGAACTGTTTTGCGGTTCGTTCCTTGACTAATAATAGTTATATACGTTCCTGATTGCAAATCTTCACCAAACTGGATAGCTTGATCATTACTTTTTTCAATGTGTTTCACTAATCTACCTAGTAAGTCGTAAACCTGTACTTCTACTTTCTCACCGCTTCCTCCTTCTATAGCTAATGTAAATTGATTGAAAGATGGATTTGGGTAGGCTATTACTTTGATTTCTGAAGCTACTACAGCCAATGGCTCTTTTATAGTTTCATTTTTCACTGTAGCTTGTTTAGCTACTAATGAACCACCACCACCAACAACATTAATTTCACCATTAAAAATTAATTTATTTACAGTTGTAGCATTTGTTGCGTTGAAACTATTTGAGTACCAAATTCCTCCAGCTTTACGATACAAAGTGATTCCTATTTCATCAATTGGACTTGATGTAGTTATACCACCATCTCTCATTTTTAATTCAAATGATGCACCACCCTCAATAGCAACACTAGTTCCATCTTTAAGGATCTCATTTAAATTGGCCTTACTTGTAAACGTTGCGTTTACATTTTGAAGATTCAAGCCTGCAATAGCATTACTCGCAATTTCATAATAATGATTCTCACCATCAAGTATTCCAAATCTATTATAATTACTTGTAAAATAAATTTTGGCCTTCCCTTGAGGGTTTTTTAAAGATTTATTATACTTAACATCAAAAGAGAAGCGTGTTAATGTATTTGCTTCACCTTTAATCAAACCTGATGTAGCATAAGAAGTTGAAGCAGTTGGTCCTGCACCTGTAGTTACGTTTATATCTGCATTTCTTACATTTCCAGCACCCATAATAAATCCGCCAGGTAATGGTCTTGAAATAGATACTTGTGTTTGAGATCTTGCAGCATAAGGATCATTTTTATATCCTCCACTTACAATTACTGCAATTCTAAATTCATTGGCATCAGCATTTCCAATACTCATTTGTACTATGGCACTTGCCACACCTATAGACCCATCGTTAATATCGATTAAACCTACTGGTAAGTTTTGAGCTCCAGGTATTGGAGTTATTGACATCCCATTTACATAAGCAAATGTTATTCTCGCACCACGTACATCTCCACCAGGAACATTGTTGTCTTTAATCGCAGCAGCCAGCATAACTGTTCCTGAATTAGAAGTAACACTTGTAGTCCAAGCAAAAACTTGACCTGTATAGAAACCATCTGCATCAATTGGATCAACATTTTTCTGAAGTACTGTCAAAGGTTTAGTTGCACTCGTACTTCCTGAATAATTTTCGTTTGTACTAGTGAAAACAGCTCCAACAATATAATCTCCAACACCAATGGTTGATGGCAATTGTGTTATTACCGTTGCTTCTAGCATACCATCTGTAGCACCTGGCACAGGGTGTGCAGTAGCTGTAATTTCAAATGAACCGATTGTAAACTTAACAGCACCTGTTAAAGCGGTAGCAGTATGGTTAGGTACAACACGAGCTGTCATGGTAAACATGTCCATAAATCTAACACTTGCAGCACTTGTAATAAGTGTTGTAGTAGTAGAAGCTGGAGTAATTGTTCCTTCTAGCTTAGTAATATACTCAATAGTATAATTACCACCCATATTATTTCCATCGTTGATCACTAAACCACTAGGTACTAAAACTTTACCCGTACCAACTAAGGCATCCATATAATCTTGTTTTATGACCGTTGTTTCTACATCACCTGGGGCCAATGGATCACATGCTGGTTTTCTAGAAGAAATCATATTACCGTCATATACTTTTGAATAAGCTAATGCAGTAACCCTAACATTTTTCTTCGTAATTACACCTGTATTATTGGTAACATAAGTAATCGAATAGTTGTAACCATTATTACCATCGTTGATAGTAGCAACATTTGCACTTAACTCTTTAGATGTTCCAACGTGCTTGTTGTCAGTTGTTTGAGAAGCAATATTACTATATGTATCTGCACTTGTTCCTACTCCTTGTAATGCATCTCTTAAAGGTAAAACTGAAGAACTAGTTGTTCCATCGTATACCTTAGTATCTTGCTGAGCTGTTATACTAATTAGTCTTACACTTATTACTGAAGTTGTAGTAGCGACAGAAGTTAAGTTATAGTTTGCTGCTTGTGCACCCGTTATTGTTGCACCTTCTAAAGCTACTGCTTTACCATCACCAACATGTTTGTTGTTAAAAGTTGCTGTACCACCTTCTAATGAAACAACGTCTGCTCCAATAACTCCTACTAATGCACGACTATTTGTTGTAACTACTGCATTAGTTGTTGCATCATACATTTTGTTTTCTGCAGAGAAACTACCTGTAATGTCTTTTTTACCGATTACGATTGCTGCAGTTCCTAAAGCATTATTGTAGTTTGTCCCTCCTGCAAATGACCAGCTGGTAGAACCTCCAGGTACATTCGTGTGAGAAGTTGTAAAACTTAAACCTGACGATAAATCAGTACTGTTAACACCTGTAGCTGTTCCACTTGCTGTATGAGCAAAAGTGTCATAATCCGCTGAGTAATCAACGATTGCTATAGTAGCAGTAGCTTTTCCAATTTCTAATGAACCGTTTACTGTCGTAGCTGTGTAGTTAGCATTGTCTAAAGACGCTGATGCTGGATAATCTCCTGCATTCATTCCTGAACCACTTACAGTTACGCCTGTTACTCCCACTGGAGTTATAGAAGCCGTAGCTGATTTTGAAGTAGCATCATATGTATGACCTGTTAAGTTTCCTAATACCAAAGTAGCAGTAGCCTTACCAATAGTTACATTAGCTGTACCATTAGCATTATTATAGTTTGTCCCTCCTGCAAATGACCAGTTGGTAGAACCTCCAGGTACATTCGTGTGAGAAGTTGCAAAACTTAAACCTGACGATAAATCAGTACTGTTAACACCTGTAGCTGTTCCACTTGCTGTATGAGCAAAAGTGTCATAATCCGCTGAGTAATCAACGATTGCTATAGTAGCAGTAGCTTTTCCAATTTCTAATGAACCGTTTACTGTCGTAGCTGTGTAGTTAGCATTGTCTAAAGACGCTGATGCTGGATAATCTCCTGCATCTGTTCCAGATCCTGTTACAGTCACTCCTGTTACTCCCACTGGAGTTATAGAAGCCGTAGCTGATTTTGAAGTAGCATCATATGTATGACCTGTTAAGTTTCCTAATACCAAAGTAGCAGTAGCCTTACCAATAGTTACATTAGCTGTACCATTAGCATTATTATAGTTTGTCCCTCCTGCAAATGACCAGTTGGTAGAACCTCCAGGTACATTCGTGTGAGAAGTTGCAAAACTTAAACCTGACGATAAATCAGTACTGTTAACACCTGTAGCTGTTCCACTTGCTGTATGAGCAAAAGTGTCATAATCCGCTGAGTAATCAACGATTGCTATAGTAGCAGTAGCTTTTCCAATTTCTAATGAACCGTTTACTGTCGTAGCTGTGTAGTTAGCATTGTCTAAAGACGCTGATGCTGGATAATCTCCTGCATCTGTTCCAGATCCTGTTACAGTCACTCCTGTTACTCCCACTGGAGTTATAGAAGCCGTAGCTGATTTTGAAGTAGCATCATATGTATGACCTGTTAAGTTTCCTAATACCAAAGTAGCAGTAGCCTTACCAATAGTTACATTAGCTGTACCATTAGCATTATTATAGTTTGTCCCTCCTGCAAATGACCAGTTGGTAGAACCTCCAGGTACATTCGTGTGAGAAGTTGCAAAACTTAAACCTGACGATAAATCAGTACTGTTAACACCTGTAGCTGTTCCACTTGCTGTATGAGCAAAAGTGTCATAATCCGCTGAGTAATCAACGATTGCTATAGTAGCAGTAGCTTTTCCAATTTCTATTGAACCGTTTACTGTCGTAGCTGTGTAGTTAGCATTGTCTAAAGACGCTGATGCTGGATAATCTCCTGCATCTGTTCCAGATCCTGTTACAGTCACTCCTGTTACTCCCACTGGAGTTATAGAAGCCGTAGCTGATTTTGAAGTAGCATCATATGTATGACCTGTTAAGTTTCCTAATACCAAAGTAGCAGTAGCCTTACCAATAGTTACATTAGCTGTACCATTAGCATTATTATAGTTTGTCCCTCCTGCAAATGACCAGTTGGTAGAACCTCCAGGTACATTCGTGTGAGAAGTTGTAAAACTTAAACCTGACGATAAATCAGTACTGTTAACACCTGTAGCTGTTCCACTTGCTGTATGAGCAAAAGTGTCATAATCCGCTGAGTAATCAACGATTGCTATAGTAGCAGTAGCTTTTCCAATTTCTAATGAACCGTTTACTGTCGTAGCTGTGTAGTTAGCATTGTCTAAAGACGCTGATGCTGGATAATCTCCTGCATTCATTCCTGAACCACTTACAGTTACGCCTGTTACTCCCACTGGAGTTATAGAAGCCGTAGCTGATTTTGAAGTAGCATCATATGTATGACCTGTTAAGTTTCCTAATACCAAAGTAGCAGTAGCCTTACCAATAGTTACATTAGCTGTACCATTAGCATTATTATAGTTTGTCCCTCCTGCAAATGACCAGTTGGTAGAACCTCCAGGTACATTCGTGTGAGAAGTTGCAAAACTTAAACCTGACGATAAATCAGTACTGTTAACACCTGTAGCTGTTCCACTTGCTGTATGAGTAAAAGTGTCATAATCCGCTGAGTAATCAACGATTGCTATAGTAGCAGTAGCTTTTCCGATTTCTATTGAACCAGTTACTGCTTCAGCCTGATAGTTAGCATTGGTTAATGAAGCGGATACCGGATAACTTCCTGCATCTGTTCCTGAACCTGTTACAGTTATTCCTGTTACTCCTGATGGAGTTATAGAAGCCGTAGCTGATTTTGAAGTAGCATCATATGTATGACCTGTTAAGTTTGTTAATGTTAAAGTAGCAGTAGCTTTTCCGATTGTAAAGATCACAGTTTGTGTACTTCCTAAATGGTTAGCACTTTCAGCATAAGTATAACTTGCTGAAGCAGTATTAACACCTGCAGCAACGTTATTTAAATAAGATGCTGTTGGAGTTAAACTCAAATTAGCACCTGTTAAACTTACTGTTGCTGGCTCAATAACCGAACCTGTGTATGTGAACGGAGCATCATTGATAGTAACAACTGTTTCAGTTGCTGCTTTACTAATTGTAAATGTATGTGCACTAGTAACAGCAACATTATAATTAACACCTGCAGTTGCACTAGCTACAACCTGATAGCTACCAGCATTTGTAGGCGCAGTAGCAGATGAATAGGCAGTTCCGTTTGTATTTGTATATAATAATGAAGTGCTACCATCCCCATTATAGGAAATCGTTGCAGGTCCTTGAGCTAAACCGTTATAAGTAAAAGTTTGGGTTCCTGTTACACTTATCGTTGGTGTAGCTTTATTTACAGTAAAACTCTGATCTACATTTGGCGCTGCGTTATAACTTGCATTACCTGACTGTGCAGCTCTTACTACCACACTTCCAGCTCCGGTAATTGTTATTGTATTCCCAGAGATTGTGGCAGGACCGCTAACTATACTGAAACTAATAGCTAAGCCTGACGTCGCAGTAGCGGAAACGCTAAATGGAGCATCACCATAAGTCTTTGTTCCTGGGTTAGTAAACGTTATTGTCTGGTTTACTTTAGCCGGACCATTAGCCACGGTCAAAATTCCAAGACCCGCTTCAAAATAATCAGTGATTATATTAGTAGCGCCAGAATCTGTACCCCCATATGTACCGGCTGGCATACTCACTCCTCCTAATGTTAATGTATTTGCAGTAGAACTAAAAGCATTTAATTTTGCTTTTACACCACTATTAATAGTAAGTCTACCATTTATAGCAAGAGTAGCTGCAAATGTTTTAACACCCGAACCACTTAAAGCTACATTAGCATAAATAGAATTGAATTTAACCACGTTTTGAGTAGCTCCGTTGTATTCAACTATACTAGTTGTTGAAAACGTATTGGTGTTTTTAGTACCAGTTATATTAATTGCACCAGAAACAGTAAGTCTACTATTAACGCCACTTAAATTTAAATGTGTAGTACCATTTGTTCCTGTACTTAAATTTAAATTATTTGTTATAATTGTACCGCTATCATCTACTGATATTTCTGCAATTTTATTATCTGCATCACTAGAAGTCAAATTTAAATTGTTTCCAACAGTTAAAGTATATTGTTTAATACCAAACGAAAATATAATATATACCAATTTTGATAATTGGTTTTTTTATGTTATATTTGGACTATATTATAAAAGTAATCATGGCGCATGCAAAAATTTTGGTAATTAAGGAAACCGAAAAAGAAATAAAAAATCTGCTCAAACAATCTATTCCGTTTATTGGTCAACGTTTGAGAGTTCTGCTGATTTTGAAGCAAAACGAAAAAGTAGGGATTTCTAAACGTGAGGTTGCTAAATTAGCTGTGGTTGACCCTAATAGCGTTCAGAATTGGAGGACATTATACCTTAATTCTGGAATTGAGGGTTTGATGAAGCATCAAAAAACAGGTTTTAAGCCGTCGGCTTTTAATGCTATTGAACACAATATGTTGGAAACAAAACTCAACGACCCTCAAAATGGACTTCAAGGCTATGTTGAGCTTAAAGATTGGATTGAAAAAGAATCAGGGAAGACTTTCAATTACAATACGTTGCTTTATTATTGCATCAGGAATTTTAAATCAAGTGTAAAAGTAGCCCGCAAAAGTCACGCCAAAAAGACGAAGATCAGGGAATCTCTTTTAAAAAGACTTCGGACGAATCTGTCAAGAAATAGCACTAAATACGGTGGGTGATTTTGACTCTGTAAACTTGTATTTTCAAGATGAATCGCGTTTTGGTTTGTTCACTCGAAACGGAAAATCAGTTACTGCTATTAGTGTTAAGCCGATTTGTGCTTTCCAACAAGTTTTTAAATCAACTTGGCTTTCTGGAGCTTTTTCGCCCATAACTGGAGACCATTTTCAATTAATACTCCCACATTGCAACGCTGATAATTTTCAAGTTTTTTTAGATAATTTCTCAAAGGAAAATCCGAAAGAACTCAAAATAATGGTGCTGGATAATGGAAGGTTTCATAAGGCAAAAAAATTAATCATTCCTGAAAATATTGTTTTGGTTTTTCTACCACCATATAGTCCAGAACTTAATCCCGCTGAAAAAATGTGGGCAAAATACAAACGAGAATTTTCTAATAAATTTTATAATTCATTGGAAGATGTAGAAGATTTCATTACTAATGTCGTAAAAGCTACAAGCAAAAAAGAGGTAATGAGTATCTGTGGATATAGCTATGTATTTTTAGATAAAATTTGGGCCATATAATACATGTGTTTGGTATAACTTCAATTTTTGAAGTACCACTTCCGCTTTGGACTGCAGCAATATTTATAGTATTAGCACTCGCATTAGCATTTAATGTAACCGCTTTTTTATCGTTTACTGTTACGAAATCCCCTGCACCAGGAAATCCGCTTTCGTTCCAGACATTAGGTGTTGAATTCCAATTACCTCCATTTTTAACTGTAAAGGTTGCGTCCGTAAAATGGTTTTCTGCTGTAAGACCAGAAGAATTCCCTATAGCACTCATTAAAAATGCGATACCTAAATGACGTTGTTGTGTCATAAATTGATTGTAAACTAACGAACCGTTTGAATCTGCCTGAACGGTAAAATTCAAAAGAGCTTCATCAATAGATGGAATTTCTTTTAAAGTAAAAGACACCATTTCATTAGGATACCATCCAGTACCCGAAATTGTAACAATTTCACCTGGGGCATAATCTGCCTTATCCGTAGTGACAGTCGCCTGCCCAAAAGCCCCGGAGGCAAAAAATAAATTACTAATTAAAAAAACAAGGGTAAAAAATCTGGGGGTAAGTAGAAATGTTTTCATATTTATCGAATAAAAATTTATAAAATAACGAACACGATATAACAAACTGAAAAAATAAAATCTATAGAGTGGGGAGTTCTATTATTGATTTTATGTTAAAATATATAATGGAATTACAGCCAAATTCATATTTACGCAACAAAAAAAAATCGCAACTGCGTAATATTCATACATTTGAATACTAATTTATATAATTAACAATTACATCGTTAATACATTTATCATATTTCCGATGAAAGTGTTAAAAAAAACTTCGAATGACATTCGTGTCATCAAATAAAAACGTAAAATTCATACAAACATAAAAGCGTTAATTTCATTTATGAGTTCACAGATCAAAATGTGAATTAAAATAAAAAACAAATACTTGATACACAGTTAATTAAAAACACATCTATCACATATACAATAGTATACGAAACCGCTTTAAAGCTCGTCATTCTCATAAAAAACAGGAATAAGAAGGCTGGTTTTATACTTTACACCCTTATTTTCCGTTTATACAGAAATTGAAACCGAAATGAAAAAGTTAATTCTACTACTCTGCCTACTTTCTCTAATAGCATGTAAATCCAAAAAAGCAAAAGAAAAAATTGAAAGAGAAAATATGGCCGAGCTACTGATAAAAGCAGAAGCCAATGAAGCGCTAAAGGCCAAAGCCTATAATTTAGGTAAAAGAGTGTTATTGACATGCAATACCTCAACATTCAAACAATTTACCCGAGACGAAGCTACAGACAAAGTCATTGCAAACACCACGCTTAGCCGCCTTAGTAAAACTTGTGCGAAATTCCGTCAAAACTACGGTACCTTCATCGATCTCCGACTAATAGAAGTCATCCCAAATGAGGATGGTCAATCCATCATTTATAGATTTAAAGCTGATTATTCAAAGAAAGTGGCTAATAAAGAACTGAGAGTGACTATGGATAAAGACAATAAGGTTTCGGCTATTGTTTCAAAAGACTGGAAAGATAATTTTGAAGAATAGAAATCTTAGCCGTTAGGGGAAATTGGTTTTTAATGATGATTTTCGTCAGTTCGAGTGATCCCGATTTTGGGAGGGATTGTATCGAGAACAAGAAAATTTAGAATTAAAAACGGTTCTCGATACATTTTTTCATTTCGTCACTTCGAGTATTTCAAAATTTTTTATTTTGAAATGTATCGAGAAGCAGGTACACTACCAATGACGTTTTGTTGAAAATAAAAAATTATGTTTTACTAATTTTCTTTTTTGCTTGATCAAAAAAGAAACAAAAAAATCAAGTCTACACTCCCTCGTCGGTCAAATTAGTTCTCGAATACTAAAAGAAAAGAACTCGCTGCGCTCAAACAGCTTTTCTTTTTACGTATTCTTCAAACATTTGACGCTCGACTGCGGAAGCTAAGGACAACTGAACCTCTTAAACAACAGCATTTTAGTTTGTAATCGAATTCAACTTTAAACCTCAAATGTCATTTAATATTACTTTTTTATGAAAAAATCACACCTCGAAGTGACGTGCAACAAATTATATATCGAAAACCAATTATAGACACAAAGAATTGGTTCATTCGAAAATGACTTTGAAATTATGGCTATATACTGAAATAAACAGCATTAATTTTTAACCATTTAAGAAATATAAGAGGATTTAAGCGAGGCTTAAAAATCAATAACTTATATGTCCTTATATTTCTCATATGGTAAACTATTTGTTAACGGTGGAATTCTAATTATCTGTTTGAATATAAATACAAATTAAAAATACTGTGCTTTATAGAATTAATCCGAAATTATTTTAGCTAGATTTGCTTCGGAACATCTATTGTTAGTGACTAGGATTTTTTCTAAAATAACCCAGTCCATTTCAAAATCTTTTATGGAAAAACGAAACAAAGTACAAGACTGGCCCAATCTAAACAAATACCAAAAAGCCAATTCGATTTTTCAAAACTCGGTGCTTAATGATAAGCGAGTAGTATTTCTGGGAGATTCTATAACCGAGTTTTGGAGCCGTGAAGCACCAGAGTATTTTGAAAATCATCATTATATTAATAGAGGAATCAGCGGCCAAACAAGTCCGCAACTATTACTGCGTTTTAGAGCCGATGTCATTGCATTAAAACCTAGTCTCGTTGTTATTTTAGCAGGTGTCAATGATATCGCCGGTAATACGGGACCTTCAACATTAGAAATGATAACAGATAACCTTTTCTCGATGGTGGATTTGGCGAAAGCCCATCACATAAAAGTCATTCTCTGCTCGATTTTACCAGCTAATGATTTTATATGGCAACCCAATCAAGAACCTGCAAATACCATTATTGAGTTGAATACTCTTCTAAGTAGTTATGCTACTGCCAATGAAATTACATTTGTCGATTATCACACGGCAATGACTGATGATAAAAAAGGACTGCCCCTAGCCTATTCTAAAGATGGCGTGCATCCTAACAAAGCTGGTTATGAAATAATGGCGCCTTTGATAGAGAAAGCGATACAAAATGCTCTCGCTACACAATAACCACAAATTCCTATATAACAAAAACCCAATCACTATTTCTAGGATTGGATTCTTGTTTTCACATTAATCATTTACTTTATGAGCCAACTCAACGAGATGATGATTTTTCGTCAGTTCGAGTGATTCCGCTTTTGGGGGGCGAGATTTTATCGAGAAGCAGGTACACTACCAATTAAGTTTTTTTGAAATTATAAAATTATGTTTTACTAATTTTCTTTTTTGCTTGATCAAAAAAGAAACAAAAAAATCAAGTCTACACTCCCTCATCGGTCAAATTAGTTCTTAAATACTAAAAGAAAAGAACTCGCTGCGCTCAAACAGCTTTTCTTTTTACGTATTCTTCAAACATTTGACGCTCGATTACGGAAGCTAAGGACAATTGAACCTCGTAAATAACAGAATTTATTTCAAAACAGTAAAAAGTATTTTAGAATCTGAATACACACGATGTGTTTGCTTTTTAAAATCTTCCGGTTTTGCATAAAAGATATTGTCCACATACGTTTGCGGATTCAAATCAATCAAAGGAAACCAGGTACTTTGAACTTGGATTTGGATTTTATGCCCTTTCTTGAAGGTATGCATCACATCTTGCAATTTGATATTTACGGCTGTTTTCTCATTTGCCACAAAAGGTTCCGGGTTTATAAAACT
The DNA here is from genome assembly GCF_023278045.1 of Flavobacterium sp. K5-23. NCBI lineage: Bacteria > Pseudomonadati > Bacteroidota > Flavobacteriia > Flavobacteriales > Flavobacteriaceae > Flavobacterium > Flavobacterium sp. K5-23. The sequence goes on along the minus strand of NZ_CP056783.1, from coordinate 2,023,115 downwards.
ATTTCTAAAACGACCTCTCATCACCTCACTACGCACCATCATATGGTAATTGCTCATTTTTAAATAAGGAGCAACTTCAGGCGTTTCTGGTTCGTCATTTGGGAATACATCAATAACTTTTACAATCCAGTCCGCATCTGTTCCAGAAGTGGAAACTTGCAATTGCGCCAAAATATCTCCTGCCAATGTAGTGTCATCAGTCAATACGTCCGTTTCAAAAACTAGAACATCAGGACGTCTTGCTGCAAAACGTTGGTCATCTGTCATGTATTTTCTAGGAGTAATCCCTTTTTGGTTGATATCTTCAGTAAAAGAAACTGGTTTTTTTGGATCGCTAATGAATTCCTCAAAACCAACATTCGTTTGCACAGCAGTCGTTAATTTGTCTGAAGCCAAATAAAAGCTTTCTTTTACTATGTTTTTTGGTGGCCAAACGTCATACGTTTTCCAGTCTTTAGAACCAGTGTCAAAGACATAGGCTTCCGGTAATTTGTTTTCCCCTTTTCCATTGTCTTTCAAGAAATGACGGAAGAACTTGGCTTCGATATTTTTTTGGTAAAACCCAGAAATACTATCGCCAAACTTTATATTTCCAATCACAGCACTAGCCGAGTTCTTAGCCCAATCGCCGTGACTCCAAGGTCCCATAACAATTGTATTGTAGTTCTTACTGCTTTTTTCAATGGCTTGGTACGTGTTTAAAGGACCATATAAATCCTCGGCATCAAACCAACCTCCTACTGTCATTACTGCAGGTTTAATATCTTTTAAGTGTTGTAGAATTCCGCGTTTTTGCCAGAAATCATCATAACTTGAATGGTCTTTTAGCTGTTGCCAAAATTCATTGTCTTTCCCATAAAATTTATCCAAATTAGACAAAGGCCCTGCATCTAGAAAAAACTGGTAATCATCTTTAGTTCCTAAATCAGGAAATTTAAACCAACCTTTGTCGGTTTTTTCCGCTTTTTGGATACCAAATAAAGGTGTCGCTTTCCAGTAGCTCAATAAATAAGCGCCATTATGATGAAAATCATCAAAAAAGAAATCAGCAATACAAGCCTGAGGCGAAACTGCTTTCAAAGCAGGATGGTTGCTTAACAAAGAATAAGTAGAATAAAATCCAGGATACGAAATACCCCATACACCCACATTCCCGTTATTGTTCTCCACGTTTTTAACAAGCCAGTCAATCGTATCATACGTATCGGAAGCTTCGTCCACTTGGGTTTTTACTTTTTTATTAGGGATAAAAGCTCGCATATTGTCATACAAACCATCACTCATATAGCGCCCACGAACGTCTTGATACACGACTATATAACCTTCTTTCATCATCGTATCACTTGGACCAATACTCTTTTTAAATTCGGTTTCTCCATAAGGCGCACAGCTGTAGGGCGTGCGTTGCATAATGATAGGGTATTTTTTAGAACGGTCTTTGGGTGCATAAATGGCAGTAAATAAAGTTGCGCCATCACGCATTTTAATTTGTACTTCTTTCTTGGTGTAGTTTTCACTAGTAGTACCTTGACTCTTGTCTTGGGCAAACACACTCGTAGTAAACACTAAAAGCGCAATAAATAATAGTTTTTTCATGTAAATAACAGCTAATTATAGAACGGTAAATATATTTAGAAATATGGTTGTTTTACAATTTAGTTTATCTAAATTAAAAACAAGTTGATTTATCTAGTGTTTTCGATTGCTTAAAGGTTATACATCCCAAAAAGTTAAAATTTTATAAATCACTAAAAGTGGGTATTGCAGCTATAGTTTTAATAGTGTCAATTTGCTACTGATAAATATCAAAAAAACAGATAATTGATATAATTTAGTTAAAGCTTACATCTTTAAAGCACTTTACAAAAATGAGACAAACCCTGATAAATATATATTTTATTCTTTTTTTCTTCCAAATAGGAAATGCCCAAAACATAAAAGGAAAAATCATTGATTCCACAACTGGAGAAAGTATTCCGTATGCAAATATTAGGGTGAACGAGTCGGAAAACTTGGTTTCAAATGGCGAAGGTTATTTTTCACTTTCGGAAAACAATAGTAAAGACGAAACATTCCTTACTGTTTCCTATTTGGGTTTTGTTAATCAGCAACTGACCGTTGGGGAATTGAAAAAACTGGATTTTACGATTAAGCTTTTACCCGGAATTTACGAACTGAATGATGTTGTCGTATCAAACATAAAACCAAATCCTTATGAGATTATGGCTAATGTAAAAGCCAACTTGAGCCGTAATTATACCACTGGCGAAAAAGGGTCAAAAGAAATGTTCTTTTACAGAACCTCTAATTATTTTAATCCTTCGATAATCGATGTGGAGATTAACAAATCAACTGGTTTTAGCAAGCAAGCCTTATCAAAAGTCAACAATGACTTGCAGGGTTTTTCTAAAAAATTAATATCGCATCCGCCGTTATCATTTACGGATATTCTTTGTAATTACTATTCGGTTAAAACCAAAAAAGCTGATAAGTTTGTGTTTACCTCAAAACTAGCTGTTTTAAAAGCTACTGTCTTAAAAAAGGAAGGAGAGTCTACGTCCCTAGACGATTTAGAAAAAACAGCTATGAATATGATGTTACAACACTTAGACTCCACTAAATATTACCGCGCAAAAAGTGGGCTTTTTGGATCAAGAGATACGATTTCGTTACGTAAAGACTTCAATAAAAAGAAAAACAAAGGTATTGACATAGAAATAAACAGCCCGTTAACTGCTACAAAAAGCAAGCTTAAAAGCTTTATGCATGAAAATAATTTTTTAAGCGATAAGCGATTCGATTTTATACAAAAACCGGATCTATACGACTACACTTTTGAAGGCACAACCTACACTGATCAAAATGAATTTGCCTATATCCTCTCTTTTAAACCTCGAAAAAGCAAAGCCATGTATGTGGGTAAACTGTATATTTCTGAAAACGATTATGCTGTCCTGAGAACTGATTATGTCCTAGACGAAGGAGAAAAGGTGCATAATTTCAATATGAAGTTTCTGTTAGGAATTAAAGTATCCGAAAATGTTAGCAAAGGAACCATAATTTACAAAAAAAGAGCCGAAGAGGATAGCTACTATATGCAGTATGCCGCTACAGAAAGTGGAAATTACTTTTATCTCAATCGCCCGTTGAAGCTTATAGAATTAACTAACGGTGAAAAAGACGTATTGGCAATTGATTTTAAAATTGAAGCCAATACTCGCAATAAAACAGAGTTTTTAAATATGTCCCGTACTGAAACGAACGTTGCCGCCATAGAAAAAATCAAGGAAGAAAATTTTAAATATATAAATATCAAATCCTACGATCCAAAAATTTGGAAAGATTACAATGCCATCGAACCGTTGCAAGAAATGAAACAGTTTAAAGCTGCAAATTAAAAATGTTTTTTATCAGAGATTAAAAAGAGAAGCACAGATTAAATTCTTTTGAATCCTTTCAATCTGTAGCGATAGATTAATTTAGATTGTGTTTTTTTTTACTTTTGCTTTTCTTTACCAATAAGTAAAAAACTTCTATGCTTTCTAAAGTACAGTTTAAAGAATGGTTTGATCGCTATAAATATGCCGAGTTGGCCGCTAGCAGCGCGGCTTTGCTGGGTTCGCAATTCAGTAGGTTTTTTGATGGCTTGACGACGGCTTACCTAATTACGTTTGCGGAGTACTTTGCTTTTTATGGTGTTATACTTATTATGGTTTTCCTGCAACGGCGCAAAAAGAATAAAATACTGCAGCAACGCACTTCTTTTAAAGATGTGCTCTTGATTGTTAGAAACTTGTTGCTGGAATTTGGTTATCCCGCTCTTCTCGATATTTCATTGGTTCGTCCGTTTTGTATGTATTGGTTGCCCATTTTAACCGGAAATGCATTAACAGGAGTAATTGCAGGAAAAATTTGCGCCGATTTTATTTTTTATTTTCTCACGATTTTAAATTACGAAATGATGAAGCGTAAAGACCAATTTTAGAACTATACTAATTTACAACTTCAACTCCCCTGCCCCCGATTATAGCGTAAAAACCGCGGTACTACCAGCTTTAGAACTCTTGCCGGTAAAGAGCGACCAGCGGAAGCTCCTTTACAGGCGTAGTGTTCTTGCTTGTAGAATGGCGGGTTTGCAGCGAAAAGCGGGAATAGGCTCAAATAAAAAACACTCTTTTTTGAAAATATTTCGCAATTTGAATTTATAAAAGTTTACAAACGCTTATTTTTGCGCCATGGCTAAGAAAAATACAGACAAGGTTGTCTTTCATCAAATAAAAGTCCTTGATGCAGGTGCAAAAGGCGTATCGGTAGCAAAAGCGCCCGATGGTAAGGTAGTGTTTATCCCAAATGTGGTTCCGGGTGATGTGGTTGACGTGCAGACTTTTAAGAAGCGCAAGGCCTATTACGAAGGGAAAGCGGTTCATTTTCACGAGTTTTCTGAACATCGTATAGAACCTGTTTGCGAGCACTTTGGTGTTTGTGGAGGTTGTAAATGGCAAAATATGAAGTACAGCCAACAGCTGTATTACAAGCAAAATGAGGTGTTGAATCACTTGCAACGCATAGGGAAAGTAGAGCTTCCTGAATTTGAACCTATCTTAGGATCAGAGAAAAAGTTCTTTTATAGAAACAAAATGGAATTTTCGTTTTCGAACAGCCGTTGGTTGACCGAAGCTGAAATTAGCAGCACCGAAGATTTAGGAAATAGAAATGCCCTAGGATTCCATATTCCGAAAATGTGGGACAAAATCCTGGACATCAATAAATGTCACTTACAAGAAGATCCATCTAACGCGATTAGAAACGAAGTGAGAGATTTTGCTAATGCAAATGGTCTAACTTTCTTTAACCCGAGAGCGCACGAAGGATTGCTACGTACTTTAATGTTGCGTACCTCTTCAACTGGTGAGATTATGGTTTTGATTCAGTTTTTTGAAAACGATAAAGCCAACAGAGAATTAATCTTAGACCATTTATATGAGAAGTTTCCACAAATTACTTCTTTACAATATGTGGTAAACAGTAAGGCAAACGATACGCTTTACGATACTGACATCAAACTATACAAAGGTCGTGATTACATCCTGGAAGAAATGGAAGGATTGAAATTTAGCATTAACGCTAAGTCTTTCTACCAAACCAATTCAGACCAAGCCTATGAGTTATATAAAATCACTCGTGACTTTGCTGGATTGACAGGAAACGAAATCGTTTATGATTTATATACTGGAACGGGTACTATTGCTCAGTTTGTTTCTAAAAAAGCAAAGAAAGTAATAGGTGTCGAAAGTGTTCCAGATGCGATTAAAGACGCTAAAGCGAATGCGGTACGCAACGAAATCACAAACTGTGAGTTCTTTGTAGGAGATATGAAAGTGGTCTTTAACGACGATTTCATAGCGCAACACGGTCATCCTGATGTGATTATTACTGATCCACCAAGAGACGGAATGCATAAGGATGTAATCGAACAAATTATGAAAATTGCTCCTGAAAAAGTGGTTTATGTAAGTTGTAACTCAGCTACACAAGCTCGTGATTTAGCTTTAATGGACGAAAAATACAAAGTAACTCGTGTGCGCCCAGTGGATATGTTTCCGCAAACGCATCACGTAGAGAATGTAGTTCTTTTGGAAAGAAGAAAATAGTTTTCAGTGATCAGTATCGAGTAATCAGTGGTCAGTATTCAGTGTTCAGTCGCAGTTGTTAAATTATTGCTTTTTGTCATTGCTATTGTCATTGCCATTGATATTGATTTTCGCCATTGTTATTGACATTGATTTTTGACATTGACATTGACACAGTTATTGACATTGGTTTTTGCCATTGAAATTGAAAACCTGTTGTTTTTAAAAATTAGAGTAAACTATTTTTATGAAGAAAATAGTGCTCAGTTTGCAGTAGCAGTATTCAGAACTATTAGGACTGAACTCGGAGCACTGATTACTGAACACTAAATATATATTATATGAAAAAAACATTTTTGTTGTTATTAGCCATTGCCTTCACTTTCTCCAGTTGTGAGAAAGATGATATTTGTGATGCTAATACCATTACTACTCCTCGATTAGTGATTTCATTTTATGATTCCGTAAATTCCACCACATTAAAAAATGTGACGGATTTAAAAATTATTGGAGAAGGAAAGACTGAAGGAATTGTTTTTAATAGTAGCACTCTAATTAATGGAAGTAAAGTTTCAATTCCCCTAAAAACAGATGCCGATGCGACAAGCTTTCGTTTTATTCTGAATTCGGGGAATCCTAATACAGCATTGGTAAACGAAGATATTCTGAAGTTTAATTACACCAGACAAAATCTCTTCGTTTCCAGAGCTTGCGGTTTTAAAACTAATTTTATTTTAAATCCCCAAAATCCATTTACACATACCGATGCAGCAGTTCTGGACCAAAAATGGATTCAGCACATAGCCGTTAAAAACAGTACTTTAAATAACGAAAATGAAACACACATTGAAATATTTTTTTAGTATTTGTCTCTTAACGTCTTTCTTTTTGTCACAAGCTCAAGAAACGACAAAAAAAGTGGAACCGGCAAAACAAACCAGCACACAAACCGAGGGAATCCTTCCAGGACCTCCTGTTACCATTATCCCAAATAAAGAGGTTGTTAAAAAAACAGATACCATTCCCGTAAAAAAAGACCGTTATGGACTGCGTGTTGGGATTGATTTATTCAAACTGACAAAAGCATTCTATGACAAAGATTATAAGGGACTGGAACTCGCAGGAGATTTTAGACTGAACAAAAAATATTATCTGGCAGCCGAAATTGGTAATGAAAACAAAACCACTGACGACGACCGATTGAATTTCACAACCAAAGGTTCGTACCTAAAAGTTGGTTTTGACTACAATGCGTATGAAAACTGGCTGGATATGGAGAATATTATCTCTATAGGAATGCGTTATGGAGTAAGCACCTTCAGTCAAGAACTGAACAATTATAAAATATACAATGCCAACCCTTATTTTGGACAAGTACCCGCAATTGCAACTTCTCAAAAATTCGACGGCCTTACCGCTAGCTGGATTGAAGTGGTAGCAGGTGTAAAAGCAAAAGTGTTTGACAACGTATTTATGGGATTCAGCCTTCGATTAAATACCTTGATTACAAACAAAAAACCAGATAACTTCGATAACCTTTACATTCCGGGTTTCAACAGAACTTATGACGGTAGTTTTGGAGTAGGAATCAACTATACCGTTTCTTATTTCATCCCACTTTATAAAAAGAAGGTCGTTGCCAAAAAAGTTGTGACAACTAAAAAATAAATCCTTTAACAGGATAGATATAAAAGAAAACGAGCCAATTATACATATATAATTGGCTCGTTTTTTTATTATAGAGTTGTTGTAAATTATCCTATTTCTTTCACATCTTTAGTGAAAATCCATTTCATAAACAACTTCTCTCCGTCATTGGTTTTCATTGCTTTAAACTTTGGTGATAAAAGTGTCCCAACAACAAATGCTGTTGCAGGAATCCATATACCAGTCAAATTCGTATAACGTTCCACTAAAAAGCGCGCTGATATAAATAATATGGCAAAACACCCTAATTGGTATAGAAATGCTCTTACTTGTAATTTTGTCATCGAAAAAAAATTATGAATTATGAATTATAAATTATGAGTTATGAATTATAAGTTATGAATTATAAGTTCTAATTATACTAAACACTGTTTACTGATTACTGATCACTGAGCACTGATTACTGAATACTGAGCACTGATTACTGAACACTAACCACTGAATACTGACCACTGACCACTGATTACTGACCACTGAATACTACTCACTATCCCCTTCAACAACTTGAAACTTCGTTCTCTTACTTCCTTCATACATTTCGTATTTCACCAAACGGGATTCGATACTAGCATTAAAAAGTTTGATTTTTCTAGATGGTTTTAACCCCACAAATTTCAAGGCGTCAAGATTACCCGTGATAAACCAAGCATTCGTTCCTGGGTAATTTTTCTTAAGCGTATCTCCAATGCTCTTGTAGAACTCTTCCATATGAATATCCAAACGCTCATCATAAGGCGGATTGAAAACCATATGTAATTTCCCTTCGGTAGTTTTCTCCGTATCAAAGAAGTTTTGCTCTTCGATAGTGATGTACTCTTCTAGATTTGCATTCTTGATATTGTCTTTGGCCTTTTGAACCGCTGATGGTGCTTTGTCATACCCTTTAATGGTATGGTGAAATTCACGAACTCTTTTCAACAAGCTGTCTGTGATGCTGTCAAACAATTCATTATCCCAGTCGCGCCATTTTTCGAAAGCAAATTCCTTACGGTTAATGTTTGCTGGAATGTTACAAGCAATCATAGCCGCTTCGGCAAGTAAAGTACCTGAACCACACATAGGATCAATAAAATCAGTCTCTCCGTCCCAACCCGATAGTAATAAAACTCCGGCAGCCAGAACTTCGTTTATAGGAGCAATATTAGTTGCTGTTCTATACCCACGTTGGTGCAATGAATTTCCAGAAGTGTCTAACGCTACTGAAACTTGGTCTCTGTCGATATGAATGTTGATTCTTAAATCAGGATGTATTTTATCAATACTTGGACGTTGTCCTGTTCGTTCTCTAAATTGATCCACAATCGCATCCTTACATTTCTGGGAAACAAATTCCGAGTGATTGAAATTATCCGAGTGAACTGTTGCGTCAATTACAAAAGTTTGGTTCGCATTAATATATTTTGACCAGTTTACACCAGCTACTCCTTTATATAAAGCTTGTTCGTTGTTAGCCTTAAAAAAATAAATAGGCTTTAAGATTTTTAGGGCTGTACGCAAAGACAAATTGGCTTTGTACATAAATCCCTTATCTCCTTTAAAGCTTACCATTCTTACACCCTGCTCCACGTCTTGTGCGCCTAGCTTAATTAATTCTTTAGCTAATATTTCTTCAAAACCAAAAAAGGTTTTGGCAACCATCTTAAAATTATCTTCCATTTTTGTGTATAATTAAAACAGACCTTTTTCTGTTTCATATTTAACCTCTTATAAAAATCACACAATTCTCAAAGAGAATCACAGTGTATCTATACAGATTCGTTATTTTTCAGCAAAAATACACTAAATTTGCCGGACTTGAATTAATTGAAAAAGAATAAATGTCTGAAGAACAAAAACCAAACGAAATAAACAACGAACAACCAGCTGAAACTTGGTTTAGTTCTTGGTTTGATACTCCCTATTATCACATCCTTTATAAAGAAAGAAATTATAGAGAAGCACAGGTTTTTATGGATAATATTACTCATTATCTTAATCTGCCTGAAAAAGCAAAAGTACTTGACTTAGCTTGTGGTAAAGGCCGTCATTCTATTTATCTTAATCAATTAGGGTTTGATGTTCTTGGTGCTGATTTGTCAGAAAACAGTATCGCCGAGGCAAATAAAAACGCTAACAGTTCTTTGCATTTTAAAGTGCACGATATGCGTGAGCCATTCGAAGAGAAGTATGACGCCATTTTCAATTTGTTTACCAGTTTTGGATATTTCGAAAACGACGAGGACAATTTAACCACTTTAATATCCATAAAAGAAAGTCTTTCTGAATATGGGTTTGCCGTGATTGACTTTATGAATGTGACCCAAGTACTTAACACTTTGGTTCCCGAAGAAACAAAAACCGTGGACGGAATTGATTTTCATCTAAAAAGGTATTTAAAGGACGGACATATTTATAAAGAAATAGATTTTGAAGACAAAGGACAGCAATTTCATTTCACTGAAAAAGTAAAAGCCTTAACCCTTCAGGATTTTGAAGCTTTAATGGAAGAAGCCGGAATTTATCTTTTGGATATTTTTGGAGACTATAAGCTAAAAAAATTCTACAAGAATGAAAGCGAACGATTAATTATGATTTTCAAATAATGAATTATCTTTTACCCTTACTTTCTGTATTAATCGGTTATGGCATCGCACTGGTATTAAAGCCAAAAAACAAAACCAATCTTAAGTTATTACTGGCTTTTAGTGGTTCTTTTTTGCTTTCACTAACTGTGATGCACCTGTTACCTGATGTGTACGAAAGTCACGACAGCAACATAGGGATTTTTATAATGTTGGGTATTTTATTCCAAATCATATTGGAGTTTTTCTCCAAAGGAGCTGAACATGGACACGTACACGGACATGCAAATATGAACCAAATCCCATGGCTCCTATTTATCAGTCTTTGTATCCACGCATTTATGGAAGGATTTCCTGTGGGGAACCATCATAACAACTTAGCAATTGGTATATCCATTCATCACTTGCCTATTGCCATAATTCTAACAACCTTTTTCATCAATTCGCATCTGAACAAAAAAGCCATTTTTGCCTTTATGATCACCTTTGCCATTATGACGCCGTTAGGAACTTTCGTTTCCGATTATTTACCTGTTTTAAACCAGTTCACAACCCAAATAACAGCCGTTGTTATTGGGATATTATTCCACATTTCATCGACTATCATTTTTGAAAGTAGTGAAGGACATAAATTCAATATCGCCAAAGTTTCCATGATTATTCTGGGAATTATATTGGCTTACTTTTTATAATTCTATAATTTGGGCGTGCCCCTCCGTAACCCCGATAGCTATCGGGGTCGGGTCGGGCTATTCGCTTCAATCCACGCAAAAAGGCGTGGGATTTTCACTGCTATCCCTCACGCTGTACAAGTACCAATTCATATAGTCAAACTGAATTATCTCCCATAAAATTATCCTCAGAAAAAATTCACAATCTCTAAAGTAAAAAGTAAAAAATTAACTACTTTTGAAAACAAATAATGCGTGGCGTATGTCAGGCCAATCTACCTAATTTTGGGGTGATAAGTCTGATTTTATCAGACCTATATACTAGTTGCGCGTTATTTCCAAGCAAACGAAAACAAATAAACTAAGATAAAACAAATGACTAAAAAATTAAAAAAAATCTGCAAATTAACCTTAATAATAATTGCAACAATTTCCATTTTCAATAGTTGTGGTGTTGTAACTTCTATTCCGTATGAACCGATTCAATTCGACAAAAACACTTCAGAAAATGGACTGATTTTTGGATCTATCACATTTCCAAACGAGAAAGCTAAATTTAACGGATATTTTGTTCAAATATCAAATACAAATTCTGATAAAAAAATAGCAGAAAAAAATTCTACTCAAATTCGATTTGTTCCTCAACAAATTATCAAAATGAAACACGATGGACAATTAGAAAATGGAAAAACGTATTTATTTGTATTGGAACGCAAAGCTGGAAATTACGAAATTCCTTTTTTGCGACTTTTTACTAATTATGGATATTCAACCAGAGACACTTCAATAAATGGATTCAACTTACCATTTAATCTAAAAAAAGGTGAAATAAAATATTTAGGAAACATCCAATTTGATGAAAGTATGCAAAGTAATATTCATCCAGTTCAACTTAATAATAATTTCAAACGAGATGTTGAAGCAATTAAAAGTCTTCAACCAAGCTTAAATTGGAGTGATGCGATTAACGATGAAACCATAAAAATTATTTATTCAAAATAAAAAAACTACTTTGCGAATCTAAAGGATAAGCGGATTTGCAATCCGTGCCTACAAAGAATGTAGACACCTATCTGGCGCTCGTCTGAGACGTCTATTAACTTAAATAAATAAATCGCAGCGTCTTTTACTGCGGTTTATTTAAATAATAACTTCCTTCAACCTGTAAACTACATTGTCGAAATACTAGATGAGATTGCTTCGTTCCTCGCAATGACTCAGCTAACGGCAAAAAAACAAATACTCATAAACCTTATAGTCGAAATTCTATATGCCATTCCTCCTTCGTCGGAAAGACAAGATAGAGGCTACTGATTCTACAAAATTGGATTTCTTTGCGCTTTTATCCGCGTTTTCGAGCAAGCGAATCTGTTTTATCTGCGTTCCATCAATCTACCGTAAATCAAAACCACAAAATTTATTATACTTTTCAAAAAGGTAGTACCTTTGAATCTTTGCAACTTTGAACCTCAAAAAGAAATGACTTTCACAAAAACTACCGAGCAATCCTCAAAATACGAACATCTGGAAAAGATGTCCGTTCAAGAATTGTTATCTAATATCAATCAAGAAGACAAAACCGTTCCTTATGCTGTTGAAAAAGCATTGCCACAAATAGAAATTGTAGTGTCCCAAATCGTTGCTAAAATGAAACTAGGCGGAAGACTTTTCTATATAGGAGCAGGAACTTCAGGTAGATTAGGAATCGTGGATGCCTCTGAATGTCCACCTACTTTTGGCGTGCCATTCGATTTAGTAAACGGAATCATAGCCGGTGGTGATATGGCAATACGTAGAGCAGTAGAAAATGCCGAGGACAATGCAACCCAAGCTTGGAAAGATTTATTGGAATATAACATAAATGAGAACGATGTGGTAATAGGTATTGCCGCTTCAGGAACAACTCCCTACGTCATTGGCGGATTGCAATCTTGTAACGAAAATAACATTATCACGGGAAGTATTTCTTGCAATGCGGCTAGTCCACTTTCACAAACAGCACAATTTCCTATCGATGTGGTTGTAGGACCAGAATTTGTAACCGGAAGCTCTAGAATGAAAGCTGGAACAGCACAAAAATTAGTGCTTAATATGATTTCAACAGCCACGATGATCCAACTTGGAAAAGTTAAAGGAAACAAAATGGTCGATATGCAATTAAGCAACACTAAACTCGTGGATCGCGGTGTAAAAATGATTATGGGAGAAATTCCCGTTAGTTATGAAGAAGCGGCTGCTTTGTTAGAAAAACACGGAAGTGTGAGAAAGGCCGTTGACTCTTTTAATAGTAAGCAGTAAACAGTAAGCAGTGTTCAGTGTTCAGTGTTCTGTACTTTGTACTTCCCTGATATAGGTTGACCACAAAAGTCAAGTTATATGAATGCAAATTTAAAAGAAATTAGGAAACTCCGGGTTTATTCGGAAGAGTTTAAAAAAGAAATCGTAAGTTTTTACGAATGCGGGAAGTATAGTGTTCTGCAATTAGAACGACTTTACGGAGTAAATAACGTTACAATCTACAATTGGATTTATAAATTTTCTACTTTTAATGAAAAAGGAATTAGAGTTGTAGAAATGAAAGATAGTAACATTGATAAGCTAAAACAGTTAGAACTCAAGATAAAAGAACTTGAGCAAGCGGTTGGTCAGAAGCAAATAAAAATTGATTATCTCGAAAAGATGATCGATATAGCTAAAGATGAGCTTAATATCGACATAAAAAAAAACTTCAACACCCCACAATCAGCTGGTTCGTTGAGAACCAGAAAGTAGTAAGTTTTTCTTTAAATCAGCTTTATGAAACACTTAAAATAAGCAAGCAAGCAGTTAATCAGTATTCAAAAAGACAGATTGCTTTTGAAAGAAATATAGAATGTCTGATTATAGAAGCAGAGGAACTAAGGAAAGAACACCCTGGTTGTGGGGTTGAGAAAATGTATTATGCTTTGCGTCCTAATTTCATAGGAAGAGATAGATTTATCGATACGTTTATGGATTTAGGGTTCAGGATAAAAAGACATAAAAATTACAGGAGAACAACGTTTTCTGTGAAAGTTTATTTTCCGAATCTAATAAAGTCAATGTCTGTTTATGCTCCGTCAACGATATGGCAATCAGATATAACTTATATTTATGTTGGAGAAAGATTTTATTACGCAGTTTTTATAATAGATGTTTATACAAAGAAAATCGTTGGACATCAACTATCTAATCACATGAGAGCTACTGCTAATTTAAGCGCAATGCAAATGGCATTAGAAAACAATGAAGCTCCAATGATACACCACTCTGATAGAGGTAGTCAGTATATTTACAATGAATATATAGCTCTTCTCAAAGGGAGTGGATGCGAAATCAGCATGGCATTGTCAGGACAAGACAATGCTTATGCAGAAAGGATTAACAGAACAATAAAAGAAGAGTATATAGACCACTGGAAACCTAAAACATTTGAACAATTAAAAAAGGATGTAGATAGAGCAGTTGAACATTATAATAATAAGAGACCTCATAACAACATAGGGAAATTAAGTCCTGTTGATTTTGAAAATAATTGGTTCAATAATCCTCTTTTTTCTAAGCCTATTATTACTATTTTTGACAATGAGAAATTAATAGAAATCGGTCAACTTTAATTAGGGACGTGCATTCAGTAATATGAAAATAATAAACTAAGATTGTAAACAACTTAGAATATTTTTAAAGTATTTAAACCTAAAAAAACAATTTATTCTTTGTGAACTTTGCGAATCCCGATAGTTATCGGGATTGTGAACTTTGTGTTTAAAAAACAAAAAAATAATGCCAATAAATAAAGACTTATTATCCAAAGGAATTAGATATCTAACAGGCTCTTTGCCCTTGTTGTTCATAGGCCCAACACTGATTTATAATGCGTTTATGAACCAACAAAATGTTTGGCATTACTTGGTTTTAGGAGTTGGAATTATTGCATGTATATCGGCAATGGCATTGATGTATATAGGATTAAAAACAATTATGAAAGGTATATTTAACGACTAATGGAAGAATTAATTCACATTCAAAAAACATTTGAAAAGGTAAACTTCATCAACAAGAGAGTTAGCAATCGAGAATTTGAAGATTGTACTTTTAAAAATTGTGATTTCTCAAATAGTAATTTCTCTAACAATACTTTTATGGATTGCGAGTTCATTGACTGTAACCTTTCTATGATGCAACTCGTAGGCACAAGCTTAAAAACGGTTAGTTTCACAAATTGCAAATTGCTGGGAATTCATTTTCAAAATTGCACTGATTTTTTATTTAACGTGAATTTCCAAGATTGTGTTTTGGATTACTCTTCTTTTGCCAACAAGAAAATGCCCAAAACAAAGTTCCTAAATAGTTCGCTGAAAGAAGTGACTTTTATTGGTTGCATTTTATCAAATTCAGTTTTTGACAACTGCAATTTAGACGGCGCTATATTTAATGATACCCAACTAAAGGAAGTTAACTTCCTAACCGCATACAATTATAAAATTGATCCCGAGTTTAACCCAATGAAAAAAGCTAAGTTTTCCACTCAAGGTATTCCAGGGCTTTTAGACAAATACGACATCAAAATTCAGTAAAAATGGATATCAATCAACACTACCTTGCTAGCGTAAAAAAGCAAATGCATTATTACAAGACAATTGGCGAAAAAGCAATGGAGCAATTGGAAACGAACCAACTTTTTATTGCGACAAATGAAGATTCCAACAGTATTGCAACAATTGTAAAACACCTTTCAGGGAATATGTTATCTCGATGGACTGACTTTTTGACTACAGATGGTGAAAAAGAATGGAGAGAAAGGGATATGGAATTTGAAAATGAACCACAAACCAAAGAGGAAGTATTAGCAACATGGAATACGGGCTGGGATTGCTTTTTTCAAGCAATCGATTCCCTGCTTCCCGAACAGCTTTTACAAATTATATACATCCGAAATGAGGGACAAACAGCAATGGATGCAATAAACAGACAATTGGCCCATTATCCCTATCATATTGGTCAAATTGTACTTTATGCCAAACAATTAAAAAATGGCAGTTGGGAAAGCCTTTCCATTCCCAAAAACAAATCAACGAGTTATAATGCTGATAAATTTGCTAAAGAAAAAGAAATAAAACACTTTACTGATGCCGAATTAAAAAGGCTAAATAAAAAATAAAAGCTGTTGCTGAATATTAAAAAAATCCAACGTAAAAACAAAAACTTAGAAATGAAAAAATTGCTCTTGATTCCCTTACTCTTTTTGATGTTCTCCTGTTATAATGTAGAACGCAATTGCAAAGATTTTAGAACCGGAAAATTTAGTTTTGAATATGAAGTTGACGGAGTTAAAAAAACAACTGTATTTGAGCGAAATGACAGCATCGAAATAGAAACTTTTGAAGGTAAAACCGATACAGCTACCATCAGATGGGTAAATGATTGCGAATACATTTTAAAAAAATTACACCCAAAAAACAGCGCGGAAGAAAAAGCTATCGGAATGAAAATTTTGACAACTTCAGGAAATTCGTATACCTTTGAATTTGGAATAGTAGGTACTGATCAAAAACAAAAAGGAACCGTCACAAAGATCTCGGAATAATAGTGTTCAGGTGGCAGTAATCAGTGGTCAGCAGCAGTATTCAGGAAACTCATAGCTCATAATTCATAATTCATAACTTAAATAAAATGGAAGTATTTTTAAATCCGGATGCTTGGATTGCCCTATTAACATTAACATTTCTAGAGATTATCCTAGGAATTGACAATATCATTTTCATCTCAATCGCTACTGGAAAACTTCCTGCTGAAAGCCGAAAAAAGGCCACTAAAATCGGTATGTTTTTAGCTATGTTTATGAGAATTGCCCTTTTGTTTGGAATCAACTTATTAACCCAAATGAAAGAACCTTGGTTTACAGTTGACTTAAGTTGGTTCTCAGCCGGAATAACAGGACAAAGTCTTATTTTACTTGGAGGTGGTTTATTTTTAATTTACAAAAGCACGAATGAAATTCGTGAAAAAGTAGATGAAAAAGGACTTGAAGAAAAAGAGCTTGGGAAAGCGGCGACAAAATCATTTCAAAACGTTTTATTGCAAATCATAATGATTGATTTGGTTTTCTCTTTTGATAGTATTCTTACTGCTGTCGGGATGACTAATGGAGTTGAGGGAGCCTTGTATATTATGGTTACAGCTGTAGTAATTTCGGTTTTAATAATGATGCAATTTGCAGTTCCTGTAGGTTCTTTTGTAAATAAACACCCATCGATTCAGATTTTAGGTTTATCCTTTTTGATATTAATTGGAATGATGCTACTTACTGAAAGTGCGCATTTATCTAATGCCCTAATCTTTGGAAGCCATGTAACGCCAGTTCCAAAAGGGTACTTATATTTTGCTATTTCCTTCTCCCTTTTTGTAGAAGTGTTGAATATGAAAGCTTCGAAGAAAAAGAAATAAAATGACATTACAAAACTTAAAAAAAAAGCTCCAAATGGAGCTTTTTTTATGTTTTAAAACAAGTTAACCTGTCCATCTTCATCAAGATGCACATCAGATAAATCCTCCTCAGTATCTTGACTGCGTTCTGGAACAATCTCCTCTGGAACCTCATAGTGTAAGGATTCAAGAACATTCACTTGCTTCAATTTATCAGTTGTTAACTGGTTACCTAACGCCTTAAAACCTTTCACGGCAATAAACGACTCGATATCAATCGTAACGCTTTCTTTTTGGACTCCTTTAATTTTTGGAAAAATCAATTCGGCCACAGGGCGATAATCAGTCGAAATAATTTCCAATTGTGAATTTGGATGTTCCGTAATGAAGCTCTCTTCTTTATTTTCAGTTTCCACTAAGAAACGCTTTAAGTAATAGCGTTCTTTTTCACCATCAAAGTAAATAGCAGAAATAGGTTTTTTAGGAATCCATTTCTCCAATACAATCATGTCTTCCTCAAAATGAGTAGATAATTCAGGAGTCACCACTTTCAATTTTCCGGATTGCAGAATAATTAGAATTTTATCACTCGGCCTAAATTCACCTAACAACTCTCCTCTACCATCTACATTCAGCCTTTGAACCGTATCGTCAAACCATACTTTTCTTGGTAACAAAGTAGAAATACCTTTTTCCTTAATTTCGATTTTCTTAATAGGATATTTGGACACCAAATTTCCTTTGGAAGCACGGCCTTTAATGGCTAGGCTAGCAAAATCAACATCGAATTTTAATTTCTTGATAGTTCCTACCTGACGCAGGATAATGGTAATTACTTCGGCTTCCCCGTTTGGATTACAAGTAAAATAAAGAATCTGAGATCCTTTGGTACCATTAGTCAAATCATATAATTTATCTCTGGTAACACCAGAAACATTGAATCTTTTTATATAAGAAGGCCCTGATTTTCCATCTCGGTAAATCACGTTGTAAATAGTACGTTTGTCGCTTTTGTCAAAAATGGCAATATGAATAATATCTTTACCCACAAAAGTTTTGGCATCCACTTTAGTCACCATCATATTCCCGTCACGAAGAAAAACAATCACATCATCAATATCCGAACAATCCGTAACATACTCGTCTTTTTTCAAACTCGTACCCACAAATCCTTCTTCTTTGTTTACATACAATTTAGTGTTTCTCAACACCACTTTGGTCGCTTCGATATCGTCAAAAATACGAAGCTCCGTTTGGCGTTCTCTTCCTTTACCGTATTTCTCTTTTAGCTTAACAAAATAGGCAATGGCAAAATCAATAAGGTGCTCCAAATCGTGTTTAACCTGTTCAATATTTCCTTCTAAAGCTTCAATTTTATCTTGCGCTTTGTTACTGTCAAATTTAGAAATACGCATAATTCGAATATCCAACAAACGAAGAATATCGTCTTCGGTTACAGCACGTTTTAAATGTTTAATGTGTGGCTTTAAACCATCATCTACTGCCTGAATAACATCTTCTCTGGTGGTTTGCTCCTCAATGTCACGATAGATTTTGTTTTCGATAAAAATACGTTCCAAAGACAGAAAATGCCATTGTTCTTCCAGCTCGCTTAATTGAATCTCCAATTCGCTTTTTAACAATTGTACCGTTCTGTTTGTTGAAATTTTCAACATTGCCGAAACACCTATAAACAACGGTTTATTGTCTTCAATAACACAACCTAATGGCGCTACCGAAGTTTCACAAGCCGTGAAAGCAAATAAGGCATCAATGGTTTTATCAGGAGAAACTCCCGGAAACAAATGAATTAAAATCTCAACATCGGCTGCGGTATTGTCTTCTATCTTTTTGATTTTGATTTTCCCTTTATCATTCGCTTTCAAAATACTATCAATAAGTGTTGTAGTATTAGTCGAAAACGGAATTTGGGTAATCACCAAAGTGTTTTTATCCAGCTGGGAAATTTTGGCACGAACACGAACACGTCCGCCACGCAGTCCATCATTATAATTAGATATATCTGCTATACCTTGTGTCATAAAATCAGGATAAAGCGTAAACGGCTTTCCTTTTAATATTTTGATCGAAGCATCAATTAACTCATTAAAGTTATGTGGCAACACTTTGGTCGAAAGACCTACAGCAATTCCCTCAGCCCCTGAAGCGAGTAGTAATGGAAATTTTACCGGTAAATTATTAGGCTCCGCTCGTCTTCCGTCATAGGACATTCCCCAATCCGTAATTTTAGGACTGTATAACACCTCCAAAGCAAACTTTGACAAACGCGCTTCAATGTAACGGGAAGCTGCCGCACTATCCCCAGTAAGGATATTACCCCAGTTTCCCTGACAGTCAATCAACAATTCTTTTTGACCTATTTGCACCATAGCGTCACCAATACTCGCATCTCCGTGAGGGTGATACTGCATCGTGTGACCCACAACATTAGCTACCTTGTTGTAACGCCCGTCATCCAACTCTTTAAGCGAGTGCATTATACGACGCTGAACCGGTTTAAAACCATCTTCAATCGCAGGCACCGCACGTTCAAGAATAACATAAGACGCATAGTCCAAAAACCAGTCCTTATACATTCCCGTAACTTTGGTTATGGTATCGTTACCGTCTTCTTGAATATCGTAAAAATGCTGTCCTTCAAAATTCTTGGCATCCACTTCAATTATTTCATCAGATTCCTTTTCTTCTTGATTTTCATCAATAGAATTATCCTCTGAATTTATATCTTCATTATCTGGAATTGTATTTTCTTCTTCCTCGTCTTTCATATAGTGATTACGAAATTAATTTTATTAAATCTTCCTTGCTAGGCAAAACGGTTTTGTATTTACTGGCAAAAATTTGTTCGTTATTCTCTGGCAAAGTATATTCAACCACCAAATCGCTTTTGTTTTGACAAAGGACAATTCCAATAGTTTTATTTTCGCCTTCCAAACGTTTTTCTCTATCATAATAGTTCACATACATTTGCATTTGCCCCAAATCTTGGTGCTTCAATTCACCAATTTTCAAATCGATCAGTACAAAACACCTTAATACTCGATTATAGAAAACCAAATCTATTCTAAAATGTTTATCATCAAATGTAATTCGGTCTTGTCTGGCTACAAACGTAAATCCGTGCCCAAGTTCTAACAAAAAATGTTCTAACTTATTGATTATTTCTTCTTCCAAATCAGATTCAGAATATTGATTTAATTCAGGTAATCCCAAAAATTCCAATATGTATGGGTCTTTGATTATGTCTTTGGGGTTTTCAATTATTTGCCCTTTTTCTGATAATTTCAAAACACCCTCCTTATCGCGACTTAAAGCCAATCTTGTATAAAGTGCCGAATCATACTGACGTTTTAACTCTCTCACACTCCAGTTGTATTTCTCCGATTCTATTTCGTAAAAGCGTCTTTCTTTTTCATTGTCGATTCTCATTAAAAAAGTATAATGTGACCAAGTAAGTCTAAAAAAAGACCTAAACGACTCAAAATCAAAAGTATTGAATTCCGCAGTCAGTGACTGCGGAATCTGATCTTTCAATTCCGCAGACACTGTCTGCGGAATTTGATTTTGCAAAATTGTAGACACTGTCGACGAAATCGAATAGATTTTATAAAATTTTCTTATTTGTTCTAAATTCCTCATTGAGAAGCCCTTCCCAAACTCTTTTGTTAAATCTGCAGAAAGTCCTTTCAAGATTTGTTTCCCGTATGCAGCTCTCTCGTTTCCGTTTTGCTCTTCTTCAACAATCATTCTACCTATTTCAAAATAAGTATACGTCATCGTTGAGTTTATGGTTCGAAAAACCTGCTGGCGTGCATTTTGCCACAGCGCAACCACTTGAGATAACAAAACTTTATTTTGAAGGCTTTCTGACACTGCTATTTATTTTCAAACGTTTACATAATTATACCGCTTCAATCACATCGATTTCTACTTTTAAAATTCTTGGTATCTACTTCAATTATTTCATAAAACACCTTTTCTTCTTGATTTTAACCTATAAAATTATCCTCTGAAATTGTATTTTCTTCTTCCTCGTCTTTCATTAAATATACTCTATTGAATAGTAAATAATTACAATTTTTTTCGGCAATTAAAAAGAATACTTTTCTTTGCACTTATGCTCTTTTGTAACTACTTCGATTCCTTCCGTACTTAAAGTCTTTTTTACAACAGTCTTGCATTCTATATGATCGTTATTTTTTTTGATGAAAAGGGTAATTAAAAAAGTTGACAAAACCACAATAACAATGTAGACAAAATGTTTTTTAGAAATCATAATCCGTTTTTTTTTTGATATTATACCGCTTCAATCACATCGAGCTCTACCTTCAAGTTTTTAATGATAAACTCTTGACGGTCTGGTGTGTTTTTACCCATATAAAAGGATAGCAATTGCTCTACCGAAGTGTTTTTATCCATCATAACAGGATCCAAACGGATGTCTTCACCAATGAAAAACTGAAACTCATCAGGCGAAATTTCTCCCAATCCTTTAAATCGGGTGATTTCCGGTTTTGGTTTTAATTTTTCAATCGCTGCTCTTCTCTCTTCATCCGTGTAACAATAAATAGTTTCTTTTTTATTTCGAACTCTAAAAAGAGGGGTTTGCAAAATATACAAATGCCCTTCTTTTATTAATTCAGGGAAAAATTGCAGAAAAAAAGTAATCAATAATAATCGAATGTGCATTCCATCGACATCGGCATCGGTGGCGATTACAATATTATTGTAACGTAATTTTTCTAATCCATCTTCGATATCCAATGCGGATTGCAATAAATTGAACTCTTCATTTTCATAAACAATTTTCTTGCTCATTCCATATGAGTTCAAAGGCTTTCCACGCAAACTAAAAACGGCCTGAGTATTTACGTCTCGCGATTTAGTAATCGATCCAGAAGCCGAATCTCCCTCCGTAATAAAAAGGGTGCTTTCTAGATTCCTTGGATTCTTAGTGTCCGGAAGATGCGCACGACAATCCCTTAATTTTTTGTTGTGCAAATTAGCTTTTTTAGCACGGTCAGTGGCTAATTTTCTAATTCCTGACAATTCTTTACGCTCTCTTTCAGCCTGAAGAATTTTACGTAATAATGCATCAGCAGTTGTTGTGTTTTTGTGTAAAAAATTATCCAACTTCGTTTTCACAAAATCATTCACAAAAGTACGTACTGAAGGCATTCCAGGTTCAGAACCCATATCAGTAGAACCTAATTTTGTTTTTGTTTGCGATTCAAAAACAGGCTCCATTACTTTGATACTAACTGCCGTAACAATCGATTTTCGAACATCTGAAGCATCAAAACTTTTATTATAAAACTCCCGAATGGTTTTCACAATCGCTTCACGGTAGGCCGCTAAATGCGTTCCTCCTTGCGTCGTGTTTTGGCCATTTACAAAAGAATGGTATTCTTCGCTATATTGTGTTTTACTGTGCGTTAAGGCAATTTCGATATCCTCCCCTTTCAAGTGGATAATAGGATATTCTAAATCTTCAGCGTTAATGGTTTCTTCCAACAAATCTTTCAATCCATTTTCAGAAAAATATTTTTCGCCATTGAATATTATGGTTAACCCATTATTTAGGTAACAATAATTCTTCAACATTTTAATCACATACTCATAACGGAATTTGTAATTTTTAAATATCGCTTCATCTGGTATAAAAGTTACTTTGGTTCCTTTTCGTTTGGTTGTGTCAATTACATCTTCTTCAAGAACTAAATTTCCTGCTGAAAATTCAGCCGCTTTTTGTTTCTCATCACGAACGGATTCTACACGAAAATAATTAGATAAAGCATTTACAGCTTTTGTTCCTACACCGTTCAAACCTACTGATTTCTTGAAAGCCAGTGAATCGTATTTACCACCAGTATTCATTTTAGAAACCACATCAATCACTTTTCCAAGCGGAATACCACGACCGTAATCGCGAACATTAACTGTTTTGTCTTTAATGGTAACTTCGATCGTTTTACCTGCACCCATAACGAACTCATCGATACAGTTGTCAAGTACTTCTTTTAATAAAATATAGATACCATCATCTGGCGATGAACCATCTCCCAACTTCCCAATATACATACCGGGACGCATACGGATGTGTTCTTTCCAGTCGAGAGACCGAATATTATCTTCAGTATATTGATTTTGATCTGACATTTTGGAAATTTAACGATTTTGTGCTAATATAGGACTTCTCAATATATTTTAAAAGAGGAAAGAGTCAAAGTTATTAAGAATGATATTGACATTTTTTTTGACAGAAACAAAGACACAGAGCCTCAAAGTCTCAAAGGATTACAAAGTGAACTAATCGATAGTACACCCAACTTTGTTACTTTGCGTTTGAGTCAATTTCTTTGAGACATTTCCTTTAAATCTAAAAACCTTTAATTACTTCTTTTAGCTGATTATCTAGTTCGGTGTTTGAAATTTTAGTTTTTTCAATATCGAAATTGTCATTAAAATTAGGTAAAGAAAAGACTCCTTTTATGTTGGCTCCAAAACGAGGAAAAGCGTTTTTAGCTATTTCAAGTACGGTTGCACCTCCCCTTCCTCCTGGCGAAGTAGCCATAAGCAACATCGGTTTTTCATTAAAAACTTTCCCTGTAATCCGGGTGCACCAGTCAAAAACATTTTTAAAAGCAGCAGAATAATTCCCATTATTTTCAGCAAGAGAAACCACCAGAATATCAGCGCTTTCCATTTTAGCCAAAAATGCTTTGGCTAATTCATGCTGTCCGATTTCCTCCTCGATATCGACAGTGAATAAAGGCATTTGGAAATCATTTAAATCCAAAACTTCAACTTCTGCATTATCAAACAAAGAAGCTGCGTAAGTGGCTAATTTTTTATTTATTGAGTTTTTACTTGGGCTTCCGCCAAAGGCTATAATTTTCATAGTGCTTGTTTTTTTATAAAAGTAATGAAATTAGCCCACGGATTAAAAATATTAAACAAAAAATGGAACGCAGACTAGACAGATTAAGCAGATTTACACTGATTTTTTTTATTTACCTCTGATTCGCTGATTTTTAAAAATCTTTCTATTCTCTCTTTTCTTTTTTCTTTACCCCAGATGGAAACGAAAAGCATTTTGACAGGATTGACTGCTTTTTTCTTGACAAAAAAGAGCGACTCCCGACACTTCGGGAGAAGCTCCTTTATTGACTTAGAAAAAAAGGCAAGACGGCAAAATCTTGCAGCGGAAAGCTGGATTAGGTCAAAAAAAAAAAAAAAACCTGCAAAAATTACTCTTGCAGGTTTCGTCTATTCTCTATTTTCTTTATTCTATTTTCTTCAAATAAAAATTACACGTTAAATCGGAAATGCATAACATCACCATCTTTAACAATATATTCTTTTCCTTCCACTTTAAATTTACCAGCTTCTTTAGCTTTTGCCTCAGAACCGTATGCAACGTAGTCTTCGTATGAAATTACTTCAGCACGAATGAATCCTTTTTCAAAATCAGTATGAATTACTCCTGCAGCTTGTGGCGCAGTAGAACCAACGTCGATTGTCCAAGCACGAACTTCCTTAACACCTGCAGTGAAATAGGTTTGTTGCTTCAACAATTTGTATGCAGCACGAATTAAAACAGAAGCACCTGGCTCAGTTAATCCCATATCTTCAAGAAAAACTTGACGCTCTTCATAGCTTTCTAACTCGGTAATATCAGCTTCAGCACCAACAGAAAGTATAATTACCTCTGCATCTTCGTCTTTTACTAATTCACGAACTAGATCTACATATTTGTTTCCGTTAACAGCTGAGTTTTCATCTACATTACATACATACAAAACTGGTTTTGCAGTAATCAATTGAAAACTTTCCATCAACACTTCTTCTTCATTTCCTTGAGGAGTGATAGTTCTTGCTGATTTAGCTTGCAGTAGCGTTTCTCTAATTCGGTCCAAAAGCGCTTTTTCAGTTTGCGCCTCTTTGTTTCCAGTTTTAGCGGCACGATTTACTTTTTCAAGACGTTTTTCTACTGTTTCTAAATCTTTTAACTGCAATTCGATATCAATAGTCTCTTTATCACGAATAGGATTCACATTACCATCAACGTGTATAATGTTATCATTATCAAAACAACGCAATACATGAATAATTGCATTACACTCTCTAATGTTTCCAAGAAATTGATTCCCTAAACCTTCCCCTTTACTCGCTCCTTTAACTAAACCAGCAATATCAACGATATCTACTGTAGCCATTTGAACACGCTCCGGTTTTACTAATTCCTCTAATTTTTCAATTCTTGGATCAGGAACGTTTACAACTCCTATATTAGGTTCAATAGTACAAAAAGGAAAGTTAGCACTTTGCGCTTTTGCATTCGATAAACAATTGAATAATGTTGATTTTCCAACATTTGGTAATCCTACAATTCCTGCTTTCATGATATTTATGTTTACAGATAGCGTTTTCCACTAGCTGTTTTTAATAATTCCTGTTTTAAAGTTTGCAAATATAAGATATAATGCAATCATTCAGCAAATTTTCAGTATCCCTTTTGCGAACTAAACCTGTGATTAAAAAATATTATTGATTCGTTGACTAACAAGCAACTTCAATATGCTACTGATATTTTTTTTCTTTTAATTACAATTAACCAAATCAATAAAGTATTTCCTTATTATCCGATAATTATTCATTAAATAATATAAATTTACCATTTAATCATATTTTTACTTAATTCACTTTTTTATATAGATATTTAAGTTATGTTTGCTATTATATTTCTTTATTTAAGTTATATTCATTTTTAAAGCCAAAAAATTAAAAACCATTTAAATTATCAATTATGAAGAGAAAATCGTGACAACCAATTTTATTAATCTCAAATAGCGCAATTATTATTTTTAAAATTTCAGGAATATTAATATACTAAATTAACCTGTCAGACTAGGTATAAAAAAGAATCAGGCATTACTGTTTATTGTCTTTGTTTCTAAAAAAATTTCTGCATTTAGTTAATTATAAGTTAAAAAATTACTATATTGCTCCTGATTAACTAACCAAAAATTAACAAACTCAAATTAATTATGAAAAAACTCACATTATTATTTTTTTTACTTAACGTAAGCTTTCTTTTTGCTCAAAAAGACGTTTCGGGTGTAGTAAAAGACAAATCGGGACAAGCTCTTCCAGGCGTAAACATTGTAGAAAAAGGAACAAACAATGGTGTTTCTACAGAT
The DNA here is from genome assembly GCF_023278045.1 of Flavobacterium sp. K5-23. NCBI lineage: Bacteria > Pseudomonadati > Bacteroidota > Flavobacteriia > Flavobacteriales > Flavobacteriaceae > Flavobacterium > Flavobacterium sp. K5-23. The sequence goes on along the minus strand of NZ_CP056783.1, from coordinate 1,996,878 downwards.
ATAGACGGAGCCTATAGAATAAAAGTAAAAGATGGAGCTACATTAATCTTTAGCTACATCGGATTTAATAAAGTAGAAAAAGCAGCTTCTAGTTCAAAAATAGATGTTGTTTTATCTGAAGAAGGTGGACAAGCATTAGATGAAATTGTTATTACAGGAACAAGAACTGCTCCAAGAAGTAACACTACTACTGCATTACCTATTGATGTAATTTCTTCTAAAGACTTAACATCTACTGGTCAAGCTACATTTGACAAGGCATTACAGTACAAAATTCCATCATTTAACACGGTTCAGACTCCGGTAAATGACGCGACTTCATTACTTGACCCTTACGAAATCAGAAACATGGGACCAAGTAGAACTTTAATATTAATCAACGGAAAACGTAAAAACTTAAGTTCTTTACTTTATGTTCAAACGTCTCCAGGACGTGGTGAAACAGGTTCTGACATTTCTGCAATTCCAACTGACGCAATCGAAAGAGTAGAGATTCTTCGTGATGGTGCTTCGGCTCAATACGGATCTGATGCTATTGCTGGGGTAATGAATATTATCTTAAAAAAGAACACAACTGGTGGATCTGTAACTGTAAGAAGTGGAATGACTTCTGAAGGTGATGGAGAAATGCTTGGAGTAAGTTTAAACAATGGATCTACTGTAGGAGATAAAGGTTTTGTAAACTATACTGTAGATTTTTCTAAAGTAAATCTTGCAAATAGACCTGGTACAGTTGATGCTGCTGGAGAAGCTGCTGATTTTGGTGCTTCTTTATCTGACGTACAAGCTTTTCTAGCTAAGATGCCAGATGCAGGAAACATCAATGGATCACCTGAAACTGCTGCTGCTAAATTTTTAGTAAATGGTGGATTTGGATTATCTGAAGAAACACAATTATACTACAATGCTGCATATGTTTACAAAAAGGTAAACTCATTTGCTAACTACAGAACTCCATACTGGAGATCATTATCTGACTTTCCTTACTTAAATGATTTCTTCGGAAATGGTAACTCAGCTAATCCTTCTTATAATGGATATGTTCCAACATTCATTGGAGACTTGAATGACTATAACGCTACTTTAGGTTACAAATCGGTTAAGAATGATTGGAATACTGACGCTAGTATTACTGTTGGTGGAAACACACAAACTTACTCAGTTGAAAATTCTCATAACAGAACTTCAGGAACTGATTCAAACGGAGCTAATATCTACTTAGAAAACAGCCCTATTTCATTCAAACCAGGAGGAACATCTTTCAACCATGTTGTAGGAAACTTAGATATCTCTAAAGTACTTTCAGACAAAATTAGTATTGGTTTTGGATCTGAGATTAGAACAGAGACTTTCGGAGTAACAGAAGGAGACAAAGCATCTTGGGATGGTATTGGAGCAGATTCATTTGCTGGTAACCGACCTGAAAATTCAGGTAAATGGAATCGTTATAACTTAGGGGCTTATTTTGACCTTGCTTATGATGTAACTGAAGATTTCTTAATTAACGGAACGGTTCGTTACGAAGATTATAGCGATTTTGGTGGAGCAACTGTTTGGAAATTAAGCTCAAGATATAAATTTGCAGAGGATAAAGTAACATTAAGAGGATCTGTTTCTACTGGATTTAGAGCTCCTACATTACACCAAATCTATACTCAAAAATCACAATATTCTTTTGTTCCAGGACAAGGAGTACAAGTTAGTGGAATTGTAAACAACGTTTCTCCTCAAGCTCGTTTATTAGGCGTGCCTAAATTAGATGCTGAAAAATCTACAAATATTACTGTAGGTGTTGGAGTAAAACCTTCAAGAAACTTTAATTTCACTTTAGATTATTACAACATTAAGGTAGAAGACAGAATCATCTTAGGAGACATTGTTTCAACAACTTTTGGAGATGTTGCTTGGTTTGAAAACTCTTTTGATTCAAGAACTTCAGGTTTAGATGTAGTTGCTAATTACAATAACATTGAATTAGGAACTGGAAAACTTGGATTCAATTTATCTGGAAACGTAACTTTCCAAAATGAAAGAATCTCTCCTGTAAAAAGTAACAACTTTAGCGAAACACTTGATGCTTTAATGTTTACTTCTAGACCAGAAACAAAATGGATCTTAGGAGCTAATTACGAAGTTGGAAAATTAGGTTTCTCTCTTAACAATACTTACTTTGGAAAATCTACTTTCAAACAAGCAGGTTTAGATTCTAACTTAAGAACAGAATTCACGCCAAAGATTGTTACCGATTTAGGAGTTACTTTCTCAGCTACTGAAAAATTAACTTTAGCTTTAAATGTAAACAACTTGTTGAATGTACTACCTGAATGGAAATTCAAAGCTGAAAATGCTGCTGGTACAGCAATCTTAAATGATCCTGCACAAGTTAAAAATCAATCTAACTTGATTACTTTCAACCAACGTTATTCTCAAATGACTTATGATGGGTATCACTTTAGCCAATTAGGAACTATGTTCAACTTATCATTGAACTATAAATTCTAATTCGATTATCGAATAATTTTTAAAAGCGGCTATCGAAAGATAGCCGCTTTTTTTATACCTTATTTTTACCTAAATTTATAAGTCCAATTATTTCAATTGGTTAAAAAAAAGAATAGGTTCTAAGAAATAACTAAATTCCAACCTTAAATCAGTTTAATATGGCAACTCTATATGATGGTAAAATGGCTGCTATTTATGATGCTATGTACCAGACTTTTATTGATTATGATGAAGAATTTGAGTTCTACAACGGACTTATCCAGGAAAACAATTGCAAAACGCTACTTGAAATAGGTAGTGGAACTGGAAATTTAGCCAAACGCTTTGGAAAAACAAATCTGGAATATACTGGCTTAGACTATAGTCTAAGCATGATAAACATTGCTAAAAAGCGAAACAAAACCTCCAATTTCATCCATGGAGATATGCGGGAATTTCAGCTTAAAAAGCCGGTAGATGCTATTATTATCACGGGGCGCTCCAGTAGTTATTTAATATCAAATGAGGATGTGAATGAATGTTTCGATACAGTTTACAACAATCTTTCAATCGATGGCGTATTGATATTTGATTTTATAGATGCCAATAGATTTATTCCCTTTATAATAGAAAATCAAGTAATCACCCATCAAGCCCAACACGAGGGAATCAATTATTTAAGAGAAAGTCATTGGGAAACAACCACATTAGATAATTTTATGCTTGAATGGACCGCTCAATATTACACTTTAAAGAATGGCGAAAAAAAGATAAAAGCCGAAGACTTCTCTACGGTAAGAGTTTTTACCCTAAACGAAATGCAACTTTTTTTATTTTTAAATGGTTTCGAAATCATAAAAACCATTGACAGAAAAACGTATGCTTTTGACACCTATGTTATAGTTGCAAAAAAGAAACCCCAAAAACAAAAAACATTGTAACCTATAAATCTGTGAATAATACAATATTATTTAATAATTCCACAATTAATTAACAATCAAATAGTTGTAAATTTGTTTAATATCAATCTTTAAAATTAAATAATATGAAAAATATAGTATTAGGAATCGCCGTTTTTTTATTCTCTTTTAATATTCAATCACAAAACAAGAACGTTAAAACTGAAGTAAAAACCACAACAACAACAATCAAAGATTCTGAAGGGGAGAAAAAAATAGTTAAAACCCAAGAAATTCAGGAAATTCAAAAAATCGAACTTAAAGATGCCGAATCTACAATTCTGAATAAGGACGTCAAGGATACCCCTGTTCAAGTTACAGAAATCACTAAAATTACTGATAACGGGCAAACTAGACTTATAGATGTGGATCACTCTGCTTATTATATTAATAACGATAAAAAATATCAGGTCGTCTTAGATGATAAAGGATACAATATGTACTTCCTAAATGGTGATAAATCAGCAATACTAAGAAAAACATCCAGAAATAATTATATCATAAAATCCAATAACATTCTTTCTTTTGGGTATTTTGATGATAATGGTAATTTAGTAATCGAAACTTACGATGACCAAACAGATGAAGTATCTAAAACAACTTATGTGATTATAAAAGATTAAGTACACAATATCCAAAAAAAAAAAATCCTGAGTGTATAATAACTCAGGATTTTTTTTATATATGCGTACTAAACTATTCGTTATGTAAAAAAGCCTGTCTGTTCAATAACGTTTCTTCGCTCTCAACATGACTATCATCTGGAATACAACAATCCACTGGACATACGGCAGCACATTGAGGTTCATCATGAAATCCTTTACATTCCGTACACTTTCCTGGAACGATGTAATATATATCGTCAGAAATAGGTGTTTGAGCATCTTCAGCATCAACTTCAGTTCCATCAGGCAAAATTACCTTCCCACTTAGTTTTGTTCCGTCTTTATATCTCCAATCGTCAGCGCCTTCATATATTGCTGTATTTGGACATTCTGGTTCACATGCACCACAGTTGATACATTCGTCTGTTATTATTATTGCCATGTTTATAGTCTTAAATTTGAACGGTCTTAAAGCCTTAAGTGTAGGAGTAAAAAAGACATTAAAATCTTTTGACTTGATGACTTTTGACTTTCGACTTAATTATGCTTATTTTTGTGCAAAATTACAATCAAAACAATTCATAAACAAACATTATGACATTAGAAGTTAAAAAAAACATTTTCATTGAATTAGGTCACTTTTTAAATCAATTCAATAGTAATGAAACCGTTAGAAACGAAAATGTACTACATAATAATATGTTTTTTTATGAATTTAACAAATTAATAAAATTATCACAATCCCATAACGGTTGGTATACTCCGGAACAAGTTTATTTTTCTATTCAATCTTGGGCTAAAGCACTTACTGAAGAAAATTTAAATCAATGGCTTTCCGCCTATACAATTGATATAGTTGAATCTAAAAATATCGCTTTGATATTGGCTGGAAATATTCCACTTGTTGGGTTTCACGATTTTTTATCGGTTTTAATTTCAGGGCATAATGTTCTGGTTAAAACTTCCTCTAATGACCAACATCTACTTCCGTTTTTAGCTAAATACCTTATTTCAATAGAGCCTAAATTTGCTGACAAAATTACGTTTGTAGAAGGTAAATTAGAAAATTTTGATGCCGTTATTGCAACAGGAAGCAATAATACGGCTCGCTATTTTGAATACTATTTCAAAGACAAACCTTCGATTATTAGAAAAAACAGAAACTCAGTTGCTGTTTTAAACGGCAATGAATCTAAAGAACAGATAATTGCTCTGGGAGAAGACATATTTAGGTATTTTGGTTTAGGATGCCGTAATGTATCTAAGCTTTTTGTCCCAAAGGGCTACTCATTTGAAGTCTTTTTTGAAGCTATTTTCGAATACCAAGATGTGATTCATTACGAGAAATACGCTAATAATTACGATTATAATAAAGCAGTATTTTTAATGAGTAATTTCAAGTTAAGAGACAATGGATTCTTGACTTTAAAAGAAGATAAAAGCTACGCCTCCCCTATTTCGAGTGTTTTTTATGAAACTTATGAAAACCTCAACGAAATAGAGCAACGCTTGCAAACAGATAAAGACCAAATTCAGTGCATCGTTAGTAATGCATTAATCGAAAACAGTATCCCTTTTGGAGAAACACAAAAACCCAATTTATGGGATTATGCTGATAACATAGATACGATATCGTTTTTGTTGAAAATATAAATACAATTCAATTAATTATTTCGAATAAATTAACTGTTATTAGGCTTCTATTAACGAAATTTGAATACTAAGGGAAGTAATTTGATCCAATATAAAAATAGTAACTACTCATGAAAAAACACAACTACAGCGCTGGACCATGCATTTTACCTCAAGAAGTTTTTGAAAAATCAGCTCAGGCTATTTTAAATTTCAACGATTCCGGTTTGTCCCTTTTAGAAATTTCGCACAGAAGCAAAGATTTTGTTGCTGTAATGGAAGAAGCAAGATCACTTGTAATTGAATTATTGGGTCTTGAAGGCAAAGGATATAGCGCCATTTTTCTTGGAGGAGGTGCAAGCTTAGAATTTTTGATGGTGCCTTATAATTTAATGAAAGAAGGCGGAAAAGCGGCTTATTTAGATACTGGAACTTGGGCAAACGGAGCGATAAAAGAGGCCAAATATTTTGGAGAAACGGTTGTTGTCGCTTCTTCTAAAGAAGAAAACTATAACTATATCCCTAAAGGCTATACTGTTCCTGCTGATGCTGATTATTTTCACTGTACGAGTAACAATACCATTTTTGGTACACAAATAAAGGAATTCCCAACGCTTGATATACCTCTTGTGTGTGATATGAGTTCGGATATTTTTTCACGTCAAATGGATTTTTCAAAATTTGATTTGATTTATGCTGGAGCACAAAAAAATATGGGTCCGGCTGGAGCAACATTGGTTGTTATAAAAGATGAAATTCTTGGCAAAACCGGAAGAAACATTCCAAGTATGTTAGACTACACTAAACATATTAAAGCAGAAAGTATGTACAATACGCCTCCTGTTTTCCCTATATATGCATCATTACTGACGTTGAAGTGGTTGAAAAAACTGGGCGGAATTGCTGCTATCGAAAAAATAAACGATGCAAAAGCGACTTTACTTTATACTGAAATAGATAGAAATCCATTATTCAAAGGAGCAGCGGCTGTTGAAGACCGTTCGAATATGAATGCCACTTTCTTATTGAATGATCTACAACACACTGATACTTTTAACGCAATGTTAAAAGAGGCAGGAATCTCTGGATTACCAGGACATCGTTCAGTAGGCGGCTTTAGAGCATCGATGTATAATGCACTTCCTCTAGAAAGCGTTCAGGTCTTAGTCGATGTAATGCAAGCTTTAGAAAAAGCAATTTAACAATTAAAATATTGAATGATTTAAGGTTTTCAAAACTCAATTACAATCAATCACTGCAATAAATAAACAGTCTGAATCTTTAAATCTTTAAATTTTCAATCTTAAAATATAAAACAATGAAGGTATTAGCCAATGACGGAATTTCTAAAAGCGGAATTCTAGCATTAGAAAAAGCAGGTTTTGAAGTCATCACTACAAAAGTAGCACAAGAACAAGTGGCCAATTTTGTAAATAAAAACGACATCAGCGTTATTTTAGTGCGAAGTGCAACTAAAGTACGCGCCGCTATGATTGATGCTTGCCCAGGTCTAAAAATCATTGGACGTGGTGGTGTAGGAATGGATAATATTGATGTTGACTATGCAAAAAGCAAAGGAATACACGTTATAAATACGCCTGACGCATCATCAGAATCAGTTGCTGAACTGGTGTTTGCCCACTTATTTTCGGGTGTTCGTTTTCTACACGATTCCAATAGAAATATGCCTCTTGAAGGAGACACTAGTTTTGAAAGTTTGAAAAAAGCCTATTCAAACGGTATTGAATTGCGTGGCAAAACACTGGGGATAATAGGAATAGGACGCATTGGTCAAGCAACGGCAAAAATTGCTCATGGATTAGGGATGAAAGTTATTGTAACTGATCCTTTAATCGAAAAAGTGGCTGTAACAGTTTCCTTTTTTGACGGTCAATCAATTACGACAACACTTATTTCTCAGTCTCTGGAGTCATTGCTAAAAGAATCTGATTTCATAACAGTACATATTCCTGATCAGGAAAATTATCTAATAGGTGAGAATGAATTTAACTTGATGAAAGATGGTGTTGGGATCGTAAATTGTGCTCGAGGTGGTGTGATTGATGAAGTTGCATTAGTAAAAGCACTGGATGATGGAAAAGTTTTATTTGCTGGATTAGACGTTTATGAGAAAGAACCAACACCAGAAATTATCATCCTTATGAACCCCAAAATTTCATTGACACCTCATATTGGAGCTGCAACTTTAGAAGCACAAGACAGGATTGGAACCGAATTAGCGCAACAAATAATTGGACTAATAGGCTAATTTTCATACCTTTATAAAAACGAAGAGGTGATTCATTAATTCAGTTTAATGAATCATTTTTTTTATAAAGTTTAATTTCTAATCTAATTCAAAAAAACATGTTTGATCAATTGACACAATTAGCACAACAGTTTGGAGTAGATGCAGTTGTAAATAACAATACTGTTCCGAACGAAAAGAATGAGGCCGTAATAAATGAAGCCAGTAACTCTATATTTTCTGGATTACAAAAAATAGTTTCAGAAGGAGGAGCAGAACAATTGGCAGAATTGTTCCAAGCGAATAATTCTCAAAATAATTCTAATCCTGTTGTACAGCAACTTACCCAGCAGTTAAGTGGTAACTTGGGTGAAAAATTCGGGTTGAATAGTGACGATTCCGAAGGAATAGCGGGGAAATTAATTCCTCAAATTCTTGGTTCTCTAGTAGGAAAAGCAAAAGATCCAAATGATTCAAGTTTTGAAATATCAGATTTAGTAGGTGCAATTTCAGGTAATAGTGGCCAAAATGCTGGGATTATGGAAGCGATTTCTAAATATGGTGGGCAATTTGGTTTAGATCAAAATGCCGATGGTAAAGTAGATATAAACGATGCTCTGTCAGCTGTGAAAAATAAAAGTGGTGGCCTTGGAGGTATGCTTGGAAACCTTTTTGGAAAATAATTTCAATACAATATTAAAGAAAATCATCTCGACTCGAGGTGATTTTTTTTATTAAAACACACTATACAAGCACTTTAATTTTGTAACTTTAATATTAATTTTTACGTCATGAAAAATAGTGCTTTCATACTTCTACTACTCATAGGTGTTTTTTTTAGTTGTACTAATTCAAAATCTATTGTTTCCAATTCCGAAAAACCAACTACCATTCAAAACGATACGATTAGAATTGCCAATGACGAACTTGAATACGAAGTCATCATTATCGATCCCGGTTTTAGCACTTGGCTTAGTTCAAGGTCGTATCCACGAGGGTATCACACACAAAGCTATCTGGAAAATAAAAACCGAGTGTGGGTAAGCGAATGGAACAGGCGTGTTTTACAGCCTCAGTTATACAATTCTAGCCTATATGAAATGACAATCAATTATGATTCTTTTGTAGACTATGGATATGAGGTGAATTATTTGATATACAACTATATGATATATTTTCAAAACACCTTCAAACAAAAACTTTTTGGTTACGTTCCTATAAGATAATGTTAGTATATTTGTAATCATTACAAATTAAATGAAGGAACTAAAAAAACGTTGGGGAATAGAATCCAATTTTCAACTCACAATCATATTTATCGTTTTTGCAATCACGGGATCAGCATCTGCTTGGCTGTCAAAACCTTTTTGTTATTGGTTAGGCATTTCAAAAGAAGATTTAGGCCTTTGGTTTACCCCTATTCGCCTAATCTTGATTTTCCCTCTTTACCAAGTCCTTCTTGTATTAATAGGTTTTCTTTTCGGTCAATTTAAATTCTTTTGGGGTTTCGAAAAAAAAATGCTTAAACGAATGGGTTTAGGTTTTTTGTTCAAAAAATAAATTTATTTCTTAGGCTCTTTTTTTATTAAATAAGTATAGATCCAGATTAAGGTGAACGTTGGAATAACATCCGTAAATGGAATAATTTCTTCCAGAAAAGCTATCGTTCCTCCTACTCTACCTACAGTCCCTTTATACATCCTAGTCACCAAATAAGCTCCTATAGGTGCCCAGATTACATCCGAAAATTCACCAACCACAGGAACCGTAAATGATAACATCCCTATCGCATCAAATACAACTCCTAGAATTAAATTCTTTTTTTTATTGCTTTCAATTTGAAACTCTTCTGTCATTATTTTTTAAGTGTATATATTTTAAATAAATCACGATTTTTATTCACTTTAATTTTTGAGCTTGTCTTTATAGACTTTTTTTAGTTTTTCAATTTTTGGAGTAATCATAAAAGAGCAATACCCCTGAGATGAATTTTGATTGTAATAATTTTGATGATAATCCTCAGCCTCATAAAATACTGTTGCTGGAGAAATTTTAGTTACAATGGGGTTACTAAAAGTGTTTTCCTTAGTCAACAGATTTATATATTGCTCAGAAACATTTTTTTGGTTTTCATTATGATAAAATATTTCGCTACGGTATTGAGTACCAAGATCATTGCCTTGACGATTCAAAGTAGTGGGGTCATGCGTTGCGAAAAATATTTCAAGTAATTCCCCAAAACTTATAATTTCAGGATCAAACTCTATCTGTATTGCTTCCGCATGTCCAGTATCTCCATTACATATGTCTTTGTATGTTGGATTCAATGTATTCCCACCAATATAACCAGAAATAACACTTTTTACTCCTTTTAATTCTAAGAATACGGCTTCAGTACACCAAAAACAACCTCCTGCTAGGGTTGCAACTTCCATTCCTTCTTCTAATTCCATTTTTATATTGGTTCGTTAATTATTCGAAAAATAAATACTTTTTGTCTAATTTGAAGGAGTAAAGAAACAATATTAGGCTTCATCACGATGCTTTTCTAAAAGAATTCTAAGAAGTTTATACATTCCCTTTTCAGATAGTCTAATTGACAAAAATTGAGTTAACTCCAAATTTATTTATAATTTACGCATTGCAGTATCCTATTAACGAAAGTTTATTATTTGAAAGATTAAAATTCTAGTCTTATTTATTTAATAGTCCTCAAAACTTTGTTTCTTTGTGAAAACTGATTGAATCTATGATACACGCAAAAAACATCCATAAATACTATGACAAACTTCACGTTTTAAAAGGGGTTGATCTTCATATACAAAAAGGCGAAATTGTTTCCATTGTAGGGGCTTCAGGTGCAGGGAAAACGACACTATTACAGATATTAGGAACTTTAGACAAACCCAGTCTTTTTGTCGAAGAACAAAAAAGCAACAATCAAATTGAGAAATCTCTAGTTATTAATGGAGAGGATATTCTAAATATGAATGACAAGACATTGTCTAAGTTTAGAAACCTCAATTTGGGTTTCATCTTTCAGTTTCATCAGTTACTACCTGAATTCACCGCCTTAGAAAATGTTTGCATTCCAGCATATATTGCTAACAAATCCAAACAAGAAACTGAAACTGAGGCAAAGAAATTACTGGATTACCTAGGACTTTCTCATAGAATTAACCATAAACCAAATGAACTTTCAGGAGGTGAGCAACAACGTGTTGCAGTTGCAAGAGCTTTAATTAATAAACCCGCAATCATTTTTGCCGATGAACCATCAGGAAATTTAGACACACAATCAGCAGAAAACTTACATCAATTATTTTTTAAATTGCGTGATGAATTAGGACAAACATTTGTAATCGTAACCCATAATGAAGAATTAGCCAACATGGCTGACAGAAAACTGGTTATGGTTGATGGACAAATTAGTGGTCAGTAAAACAGTGATCAGTGGTCAGTATTTAAGTAGACCGCTGCAGTGGGTTAGTACTGAATTAAATTAGCAACTCACTTTAGCTCTTTACAATTTTCCCTTTTCCCATATGAAAATGAACCATTCCGAACTCAAAGATTTCCTCGACTCAAAAGTAATACAATACAATACACTTGATTTCATTGAAAGTGACCCTGTACAAATTCCGCATTTATTTTCCCTAAAAGAAGATGTGGAGATAGCCGGTTTTTTGAGTGCCACTATTGCTTGGGGTAATCGCAAAATGATTATCAAAAACGCACACAAAATGATGGATCTAATGGGTAATGCTCCATATGATTTTGTGATGTCGCATACTGAATCCGATTTGGAGCGATTGGAATCCTTTGTTCACAGAACCTTTAACGGTCAGGATTTCGCAAGTTTTATCAGAAGCCTACAACACATTTACCAAAACCATAACGGTATGGAAGCCGTTTTTCTAAAAAACCAAGAATCACATTCGATGCAAAAAAGCATCTCTGAATTTAAAAAAATATTTTTTGAAATTCCGCATTCTTATCGCACTCAAAAACATATTTCAGACCCTTTAAATGGATCCGCAGCAAAGAGGATCAACATGTACCTAAGATGGATGTGCCGTCAGGATAACAAAGGAGTAGATTTAGGAATTTGGAAAAGCATTTCACCCGCTTCTTTATCCTGCCCATTAGATGTGCATTCAGGAAATGTAGCTCGTAAACTTGGACTGCTTATTCGAAAACAAAATGATAGCAAAGCACTTTCTGAACTTGACAAAAACTTAAGACAACTAGATAAAAATGACCCTGTTAAGTATGATTTTGCACTTTTTGGATTAGGTGTATTTGAAAGTTTTTGATAAAGCAATAAATCAAACAAAAAATATCATCGTTTTATCAAACAGGCATAATTGAAAAATAAATATTTTTTTATAATTTTTTTCCTACACACAAGTGTATTTGTGTAGTTTATCGTGTTTTTTTAGTGCTTTATCGGTTATTTATACTAATTTAGAGTAATGTAATTCTATTATTCGTCTTTATTAGAGCTTTTGATTATTCATACAAAAACTAAGAGCATAATAATAAAATTATTTTTAACGTAATATTTGTCAGATTTTTTAGTTAATTTTAAATGTATCTAAACTCAATCATTATTAATAAACAATAACGACAGAGTTAAAAAATGTTTGATTTTAAATAAAATTTGGAATAAGAATTATTAAGCTCTAAAATTATAAAAAGATGACTGATTCTAAAAAAATTATTTTAGCGGAAGACAATTCAATCCTTTCTTTATTATTGAAATTTAGATTGGAAAAAGAAGGGTACCAGCTTTTTATAGCATATGATGGTAAAGAGGCTGTTAATTTAATAGAACAACATAAGCCTCAGTTGATTCTAACCGATGTAATGATGCCATTTATTAGCGGATTAGAAGTAATTAGTCATGTAAGAAATAAATTAGTAGAGCAAACTCCTATTATTGTTTTCTCATCAGCTGGTCAAGAAGAAATGGTGATAAACGCATTTAATCTAGGAGCCACTGATTTTATGAGTAAACCATTTAGTCCTAATGAATTAGTAATTAGAATAAAAAGATTGTTGCGTTAGATTTTAAGATCCTACTTAAAAAAAATATAATGGAATCATATCAATACATCATTGAATTTATCACTCAGTATCCGCCAATTATCTATTGGGCTTGGATTTTAAGTGGAGTCTTTATTTTGATAATAACTTTTTTAATTATTTATCTTAAATATTTGAGAAATCGATTAAGATCTAAAGAAAGAATCCAAAAAACTTATCAAAAAAAATATGAGTCGGAATTAATTACTTATTTGTATTCAGGAAACGAAGAGGAAGAAATAAGTATTGAGCAACAAAATATTATTAATTACTTTAAAAAACACTCCAATAGTGGATTAAAAAGGAAAATAATAATCGCTACATTACTGAAATTAAAAAATGATATTTCTGGGGAAATGGCAGATTCTATACAAAATCTCTATTATCAAACTGAACTTGTTAATTACCCTACAGGTAAACTGAAAAGCAAAAGCTGGGATATAATTGCAAAAAGTATACGAGAACTTACACAATTTCAAATAAAAGAATCATACGATGCTGTTACACATCACGTTAACCACCCTAAAAGAGAAGTTCGTAAAGAAGTCCAAATGTATTTGGTGAATTTATTTTATTTTAAAGGACTTGACTTTCTAAATGTTTTGAAATCTCATTTAACGGAATGGGATCAAATTCAATTATTAGAAATACTTCAGAAATTTGATAATCAACATATCCCTAATATTAATGATTGGCTTAAATCATCTAATGATTCGGTAGTAGTTTTTACATTAAAATTAGCTAAAATTTACAATCAGTTTGAGGCTAAAGACGAGCTCCTACTATTATTAGATCATCAAAATAAATCTATAAGAGTCGATGCAATTAATGTCCTTGCTCATTTAAATGCTGTAGAAGCTATTCCAATAATAAAAAAAGAATTTTCAAATAGGAGTTTAGAAGAGCAAATAGCTTTTTTTAATATGCTACAAAATATGAATGACATTAGTGATATTCCATTTATTTTGGATTATTTGAATAAGGATAATTTTGAGATAAGGATATCTGCAATAAAAATATTGAAAGAACTTAATTTTGACAATTTCAATACTTTCAAAATGATGCCTACGGATCCTAAAATAGATGAAAATGTTAAATTCATTGAAACTGCATAGCTTATGAATACTAGCACCTTCCAATTAATAATTGAAATAATACAATATTTGTTTTTTGGTTTTGCCTTTTCTGCAATACTATCTTATATAGTATTAGCAATTATTTCTGCAATAGAAACTGTTGAGTATATGAAAAAAAACAGCTTTGTAAATTATACAGAGATTTTATCATCTACAATCTCACCATCTATTTCAATTATTGCACCCGCATATAATGAAAGTTTAAATATTACTGAAAACGTAAGGTCTCTATTGTCTAGCCATTATGTAAATTATGACGTAATTATAGTAAACGATGGAAGTAAGGATGATAGTTTAGAAAAACTTATAAAAGCATACGATTTAGTTAAAGTAGATATGCTTATCAATAATCAAATTCCAACAAAACCACTTAGAGCGGGTGTATTTAAGTCTACAAATCCTGCTTTTGAAAAATTAATGGTAGTGGATAAAGAAAATGGAGGAAAGGCTGACGCTTTAAATACTGGTCTAAATATCAGTACTAACAAATATGTCGCCTGTATAGACGTCGATTGTTTGTTACTGGAAGATGCTTTACAAAAAATGATAAAACCTTTTTTAGAAGCGACTGATTATAAAGTAATTGCTGCTGGAGGGGTAATTAGAATCGCAAATTCATGTGTTATCAAGGACGGTAAATTAATTGAAGTGAATTTACCTAAAAAAATGCTTGAAAGAGGTCAGATTTTAGAATACCTAAGAGCTTTCTTACTGGGAAGAATGGCTTGGAGTAAGCTAAACGGTTTATTAGTTATTTCAGGCGCTTTCGGTCTTTTCGATAAAAAAACAGCAATTGAAGTTGGTGGATACGACACCAAAACTGTAGGTGAGGATATGGAAATCATTGTTAGAATGAGACGTTATATGGAAGAGAAAAAGGAAAAATACAAGGTGGCTTATATTCCTGATCCATTATGCTGGACTGAAGCACCAGATAATTACAAAATCTTTATTTCTCAAAGAAACAGATGGACTAGAGGAACAATCGAAACATTAAGAAAACATAGAAAAATTGCCTTTAATCCAAATTATAAATCACTCGGTGTTTTAAGTTATCCTTATTGGTTAATCTATGAAAGATTAGCACCGGTAATTGAAGTGATTGGAATTTTTTACTTTTTATTTCTTATAATTATGAAAGAAGTAAGATGGGATTATGCATTAACATTTATTGTATTAGCTTATCTATTTACTGTCTTTTTTTCCATAGTTACAATTATATCAGAAGAACTTACCTATCACCAATACAAGAAAAAAGGAATCGGCATTAAGTTAATAGGAATTGCTTTAATGGAACCTATTGTCTGCCATCCTTTTATTCTTTATTCAGCTATTAAAGGTAATTTTGATTACTATTTTAATACTAAAATAAAATGGGGTGAGATGACACGAAAAGGAATGACAGGTACTAAAACAACTTAGGTTTAGTACCTACAAACACAATTATTACACGAATATGAATAGTAAGACTTTATTAAATAGCAGCTATAGTTATGCCTATTTTACAGCATCTTTAGTAATTACGTTTTGGTTAAGTAGTTTATATGAGATTTTTATTATTTCGTCCAATGGAATTGTTATTCAAAATATTGCTTTCACTTTATTTTATAAATTAACCAATGATTTCCTTGCAGGTATAGGAATTGGCCTTTTGTTATTCCCTTTATATTTCGGAATCCGTTTATATAAAAAAAGACTGGCTGATATACTAATAAAAATAGTGTTCACTTTAGTTGTTCTTGGACAATTTGCATTAGTAAAATACAGTCTTACCACGTTGATTAATCTAGGTGCGGATATACTAGGCTATTCAATGGCGGATATGTATACTACAGTTACCGCCTCTGAATCCTTATCAGTACTTTACTTCTTGCCTTTTATTTTAGTTCCAATGTTATTTTTAGGAATAAATGAAGCTTTAAAAAGATACGGGAAAGAGAAAATTATTATAGTCTCTTTGCTTTCTTTAATACCGTTTTTTGTGATTTTAAAACTAAGTTTTTCAGAATCTTCAGGAACAAATTATCAAAATAAGATGTATTTCTTCGCAAGTGATATTATGCGTTTTCAGAATGATAAAAATTTAACAAACGTTGAAAATATCTTTTATAAAAAAGAATATCCTTTAGTAAAACCTTTTGAAAAATCTGAGGATGTCTTATCTCCTTTTTTTAATATTCAGGAAGACAAACCTAATATTGCAATGATTATTGTTGAAGGTTTGGGCGCTGAGTTTTTAGATAAAAATGCATACAGAGGGTTTACCCCTTTCTTAGATTCTTTAATTTCAGAATCATTGTACTGGGAAAACTTCGTAAGTAATACTGGAAGAACTTTTGGCGTTGTGCCATCGCTATTAGGATCATTACCTTATGCTGAGAATGGCTTTTTAGAACAAAATCCTTTGCCTTCACATATTTCTCTTATTAGTATATTAAAATCAAATGGATATACTACTTCATATTTTAGTGGCGATGAATCAAGTTTTGACAGAAAAATTAATTTCTTGGAATACAATGAAATAGATAACATTATTGATGTGAATAAATTTGGCCCTGGCTATACCAAAACAAAAGAAAACTCGGGTGGCTTTTCTTGGGGATATCCTGACGCTGAAATTTTCAAAAAGACTTTGTCAGAGCTAGATGGTAAAAAAATGCCCCGTTTAGATATTATAATGACACTTACTAATCATGAACCATTTGACTTTCCTTCAAAAAACGTGTATTTGAAAAAGGTCGACAGCATCATGAATACTAACAAAACCCTTGATTTAAATAAATCTGAAATAATAGCATACAAAGACATTTTTGCCTGTTTATTGTACGCTGATACTTCTATTAAAAACTTCATGAAGGAATATGCAAAAAGACCCGAATATAAAAACACAATATTCATCATTACAGGTGATCACAGACTAATTCCTATTTCGCAAAGAAACAAATTATGTAGATTTCATGTGCCTTTAATTATATCAAGTCCGATGTTGAAAAAAGCGGAAAAATTCAAATCCATTTCTTCCCATTGGGATGTAGCTCCAAGTTTGGTCTCTTTTTTAATGAATAACTATAAGTTCAATAAAATGGAAAAAACTACCTGGATGAGTCAAGGATTAGATACTGTAAAAGAATTTAGAAACATTCACAATATCCCTTTAATGCGAAATAAAGGAAGTATTAATGACTTCATCTATAAAGACTATTTATATTCTGACGGGGAATTATTTAAAATAAATGAAAATTTCGGAATTAACAAAGTCAACGAAAAAGAAATTTTAAAAACCATTTCTGACACCTTAAAAGAGGCAAAAATGCTGAATGCCTATTTAACCCAAAAAAATAAAATAATTCCCAAATCTTTAAATATATATACACAACCAGCAACTCAATTTACAAAACAAGATCTTGCGACAATTAATAAATTAGCAAAGGGGCTAAATTATGATCAGATGTTTGTAGTAGCTCGAGACTTAGCGTTTAAGAAAGAGTATAAAAACTCGAGATTGCTATGTGATTATATTTTGAATGAATTACCTAATTTTTCAGATGTCAGAATATTAAAAGCTCGAACTTTGGGATGGGAAGGTGATTATAAAAAAGCGGAGACTGAATTATTGAGTGTTATTAAAAGAACACCATTTCATATTGACAGTTATCTAGCCTTAATGGATTTATACTGGTGGTCTGACCAAAATGAAAAAGGAATTCTGGTTGCTCAAAAAGCTGCGACGAATCAAGTTAAAAATCCTGAAATTGATTTTAAATTGGCCGAAGCTTATCAAAGAATAAACAAACCTTCCAACGCATTTAAAATAATTGAAAGTCTATTGAAAACAGACCCAAAAAACCAAAAATACTTAACTTTTAAAAACACCTTAAAAAAATGAAAATAAAAACAACCATCAAGTTGAGTTTTTTACTGGTATTTTTAAGTGTACTGCAAATAAATGGACAAGAAACAATATACAACGGAAATCCAGATACCTCATTTGAAACTGCTCGTAAACTAGCCTTCAATCAACAACGGAAACAAGCTCAGGATACTTTGTTGCATATATTAACCAAATATCCTAACTACACAGATATCCGTTCCTTTTTGGCTACTACCTATTCTTGGGATGGAGATTACAAAAAAGCAAGAAAAGAGTTTGCTTCAATATTAGATAAAGACCCTAAAAACAAGGAAACTTGGATAGCAGCAATAAAAAATGAATCCTGGGGAGAATTTAAGTTTAAAGCTTTAGAAATGGCGAACGAAAGTTTGAAACATTTTCCAAATGATCCTGAATTATTATACCTAAAAGCCAGTGCGCAAGAAAGTACTAATAATCCTTTAGAGGCATTAAGTACAATTGAATCCATTTTAGACAAAAATCCAGAGGACCAAAAAGCCTTGGATTACAAATCAAGTTTAAACCAAACTTTAAGAGTAAATACAGTAGGAATTAGATCAGCAGTTGATGTCTATTCTGATGTTTTTGATCCTATGCAATTCCATTCCCTTAAATTAAGCCGAATTACTAAATATGGAAGTATTATAGCTAAACTAAATTTGAGCAGGCGATTTAATGAAAATGGAAGTCAATTTGAAGTTGACCTATATCCAAGAATTGCAAATGGATTGTATGCTTATTTAAATTTAGGATTGTCAAAATCTTTTCTTTTTCCTGATGTAAGATATGGTGCTGAATTGTATAAATCATTACCTCATAGTTTAGAGGTATCATTAGGATTCAGGACCTTAAAATACAGCACAACCACTAATATATACACAGGAGCTATTGGTTGGTATACAGGAAACAGTTATTGGTCTTTACGCCCATATTTCACTCCTGGAGAAGCGGGAACCAGTTCGTCAGCTGCTTTAAATTACCGAAAATACCGTAGTAATGCCGAAAATTATATCTCATTCACCTATAGTATGGGAACATCTCCTGAGATAAATCAGTTTCAATTTAATGATTCTGATTCACCAATTATTAATCTTCAGTCACAACGTTTTAATGTTGGTTACTATTTTACCACTAATAAAAATAAAAATACTTGGGGCGCACAATTTGATTTAGCGCATCAAGAAATTATTTTTGACCCCGGAAATTATTTTTGGATTTACTCGGTTTCTTTATCTTGGGATTTAAAATTTAAATAACCGTATTTGTTTTTTTTCGAATAAAGGAAAACCTACATAACGGTAAATACGATATTGACAGAAATGCTTTTAAATAGGGCATTCAGAGCTTCAAAATTGCGTTCTAAATTTACAACTATAATAGCAATATGTTGGCATCCTGATAAAAAGCGTATCTTTGCACGAAATATACATTTTTATGACTACTTTCGAGCAATTCAATCTTCCAAAATCAGTACAAAAAGCAATCGATGAATTGGGATTTGTGACACCTACTCCTATCCAGGAAAAATCTTTTTCTGTGATTATGTCTGGGCGTGATATGATGGGAATTGCACAAACAGGAACAGGTAAAACTTTTGCCTATTTATTGCCTTTATTAAAGCTTTATAAATTTACACCTACACATACTCCTAAACTTGTTATCCTAGTTCCTACGCGTGAATTAGTGGTTCAGGTTGTAGAAGAAGTTGAAAAATTGACAAAATACATGTCTGTAAGAACCATTGGTATCTTTGGAGGTGTAAACATTAATACACAGAAAAAAAATGTGTATCAAGGTACCGACATTCTTGTGGGAACACCAGGAAGAATTATGGATTTGACTCTAGATAATGTAATTCGATTTGAAGAAATGCAAAAACTGGTTATCGATGAGTTTGACGAAATGTTGAATTTAGGTTTCCGTACTCAATTGACAGCTATTTTAGCAATGATGCCAAAAAAACGTCAAAACATTCTGTTCTCAGCTACAATGACTGAGGAAGTAGATGCTATTTTGAATGATTATTTTGATTATCCTGAAGAAGTTACACTTTCAGCTTCTGGAACACCATTGGAAAACATTAAACAAATTACTTATAATGTTCCCAACTTTAACACTAAAGTAAATTTATTAAAACACTTGTTACAAGAAAACGAAGACATGAGTCGTGTTTTAGTTTTTGTGAATAACAAGAAAATATCTGATATGCTTCACGTGCGTATCGAAGAGGAATTTGAAGGACAATTTGGAGTTATTCACTCTAATAAATCTCAAAATTACCGTTTGAGTACTATGGCTTCTTTTCAAGAAGGAAACTTAAGAGGACTTATTACAACTGACATTATGGCGAGAGGTTTGGACATTTCAAACATTACCCATGTTGTCAACTTTGAAATGCCGGAACTACCTGAATTGTACATGCACCGTATAGGTAGAACGGGTCGTGCTGATGCTACAGGAACCGCAATAAGCTTTATCACTCCTAGAGAGGAAGAGTCAAAAGTAGAGGTTGAAGTATTGATGAATATGGAATTAAAAATCGAAAATTTCCCTGAAATTGTAGAAATTTCTTCTAAACTTATCGAACCTGAAAAAGACAGACAACCGATTAAGTTTATGATGAAAAAACAAAAACTGGAAGGTGATGGTGCTTATCATGAAAAATCTAAAAAGAATAAAAAAGTAAATTTAGGTGGACCTGGTGTTACTAAAAAGAAAACTCACGGATCTGTAAACAGAAACATGCTTAAAACCAGAGATAAAAAAAGAAAAGACAAGAACAAATAGTATTTATAGTTTGAAACTAAAAAACACTATTCTTTATAAAAAAGCAACCCCGTTTATGTATGTAAACGGGGTTGTCTTTTTTATACAACTCTTATTTTATCAATCAGCAAGAACGTAGTTTATTCCTTTCTAGATCCATATTTAAAAACAAATCCATTAATTTCTGAAAGCAGCAATCTAAAATTTGAAATCTAAATACTATATTTGAATATTATAATTCATAGAGCTACTTTAGGGTGCAATTATAGGAACTAAACACAAAACGGAATGCAATTCAAACACCCAGAAATTCTTTATTTCCTTTTCTTGCTTCTAATTCCAATTTTGGTTCATTTATTTCAATTACGCCGTTTCAAAAAAGAATTCTTCACCAATGTCCGTTTTTTGGCTGCACTTTCTGTTCAAAGCAGGAAAAGCTCCAGAATAAAAAAATGGCTGCTTCTCGCCTCTCGTTTATTATTATTGATATGTCTTATCATTGCATTTGCACAACCTTTTTTTAAGGCTGAAGACAGTCTTAATGCTACTAACGAAATGTATATTATACTAGACAATTCATTTAGTATGCAAGCCAAAGGTAAAAAAGGGGAATTGCTAAAACGAGCCGTTCAAGAATTACTTGAAAACACACCCGAAAATGTAAATTTCTCCTTGCTTACTAATTCTGAAAATTATTGGAACACCGATATCAAAACAATTCAAAGTGAGTTGCAAAACCTAAAACACAGTGCCATTCCCTTTCAGTTGGACCAAATGCTAGCTAAAGTAAAAGCGCATAAATCAGCATTCAAAAAAGATATTATTGTCATAACGGATGCCATGGGACTGGAAAAGAAACATCTCAAAAACAGCGACACTTCTGATTCGCCTTTATTCATAATCCCAAAAGCGGAGCAAAAAAACAACATATCGATAGACAGCGTTTATATTAATGAAACCTTAGCTGATTTTTATGAAATAGGGATCAAATTATCTGGATATGGGGAAGATTTAATACCTGTTCCTGTTGCTCTTTACAATCAGACCAAACTTATTGCAAAAACCATCGTCAAGTTTGACAATTCGAAGAAAAACATTCTTTTTACGATTCCTAAACAAGCATTTCACGGTTATGTTTCTATCGTAGATAACGGTTTATATTATGACAATAATTATTATTTTAGTATTTCGAAAATAAAAAAGATCAATGTAATGAGCATAGGTCAAGCAGAAAAAAGTAATTTCTTAAGTCGGATTTATACTGATACTGAATTCAACTACAACAATTTTTCTTTAGGGTCATTAGATTACAGCATTATAGAAAATCAGCAACTTATTATCCTGAATGAATTGGACGAAATCCCTCAAGCCTTACAAACCACACTGAAATCATTTGTGGAAAAAGGAGGGAATCTGGTTGTTATTCCATCGTTATCAACGGCAACCACAAATCTAAATCAGTTAATGTTAAATTTCGGAAAATTTCGTTTCATAAAAACCGAAAAAACTGAAAAACTGATTACAAAAATCAATTTTAACCATCCCCTATTCAATGCAGTTTTCGAAAATAAAATTGACAATTTTCAATATCCAAGTACAAAAAATTCGTTTTCTATATCCAGTTCCGGACCCGCAGCATTGTATAATGACGATCAGAGTATGTTTTTGACTTCCTTGCCAAATTCAATTTCGACCGTGTACGTGTTTTCGGCACCTTTAAACACTCAAAATTCTAATTTCCAACAGTCGCCGTTAATAGTCCCTGTTTTTTACAAAATGGCTTTAAACAACCAGAACATAGGGATAAACGCTATGACAATTGGTAACAATAGACCTTATTTCATTGAAGCTTCTGTATCCAAGGACGAAATTCTGACTGTTAAAAACACGTTTGGAGACGCAGCAGAACAATTCATTCCAGTTCAACAAATCCTGAATAATAAAGTCAAATTGATTTTTAATGATTTACCGGAACAAGCAGGAAATTTTGGAGTTTTCAAACAAAAAGAAGGATTAGAAAACATCAGTTTTAATTATAGTCGAACAGAAAGTAATTTAGAGAAAGCTAATGAAGAAGCACTTTCTGAGTACAAAACAATTGAATCCATAGCCGCTGTTTTTGACAGTATACAAAGCAGTCGATCGGACAATCAAATTTGGAAATGGTTTGTTATCTTTGCACTGTTATTTTTAGTTAGCGAAATGGCAATTGTACGATTCGTAAAATAATGGCGCTTCAATCAAGCGTTTTCCAAATTCAATAAAAAAACAAATAGAATCCATATGAAAATAATCATCCGAGAAGCAAAAATTATCGATCCAAAAAGTCCTTTTCATCAAAAGACGGCAGATATATTAATTGTAGATGGATTTATTAAACAAATAGGAACTTCACTTTCTAACGAAGAAAATGCTCAAGAAATAAAACTAGAAAACCTTCACGTCTCTCAAGGATGGTTTGACAGCAGTGTTTCCCTTGGCGAACCAGGTTTTGAGGAAAGAGAAACCATTTCTAATGGATTAGAAGTTGCAGCCAAAAGTGGTTTTACTGCCATAGCGCTACAACCAAATTCTTATCCAGTAATTGACAATCAATCTCAAATCAATTTTGTTGTAAATAAAGCCAATGGCTTTGCTACATCTCTTTTCCCAATAGGCGCTTTAACAAAAGGAAGCGAAGGAAAAGATATGGCAGAATTATTCGATATGAAAAATGCAGGAGCAGTTGCTTTTGGGGATTACAACAAGAGCCAAGACAATGCTAATATGCTTAAAATAGCCCTGCAATATGTACAGGATTTTGACGGATTAGTAATTGCATTTCCTCAAGACGAAAAAATCAAAGGAAACGGCGTAGTCAATGAAGGAATTGTATCCACTCGATTAGGATTAAAAGGGATTCCAACACTAGCTGAAGAATTACAAATTGCAAGAAACCTATTTATTCTAGAATATACAGGAGGGAAATTACACATCCCAACTATTTCAACTGCTAAATCAGTCCAGCTTATCAAAGAGGCTAAGGCCAAAGGTTTGCAAGTAAGCTGTAGTGTTGCCGTGCATCATTTAGTTTTAACTGACGAAATCTTGGAAGGTTTTGACACTAGGTATAAAGTATCACCACCTTTAAGAATAGAAACCGACAGGAAAGCATTAATCGAAGGAGTATTGGACGGAACAATCGATATGATTACATCTGACCATAACCCAATGGATATTGAGCACAAGAAAATGGAGTTTGATATGGCTAAAAACGGAACTATCGGTTTAGAAAGTGCTTTTGGCGCTTTGATGACTGTGTTGCCTCTTGAAACCATTATCGAAAAATTGACAGTAGGAAAAGCTACTTTTGGTATCGAAAGTAATTCAATCACCGAAGGTGCAAAAGCTTCAATGAGTTTATTCAACCCTGAAGGAAACAGTACCTTTACCAAATCATCTATTTTATCGAGATCTAAAAACTCGGCTTTCCTGGGGATGGAAATGAAAGGAAAAGTATATGGAATTGTAAATCAAGGAAAATTAATAGTAGCACAATAATATGAACAACACGATAGAAAAAGGCAAAACGGCTGCCATTACTAGTTATATATTAGGAATAGGCGTATTTATTGCTATGTCGATGAATGCGGAGGACAAAAACAGCTTTGCGTCCTTTCACATCCGTCAAGGTTTAGGAATAACCCTGACTTTTATCTCTCTGGGTTTAATCATCAGTAATTTTGATAGCTTAATGATTTCTGCACCAATGTGGGTTTTCGTATTTGCTTTATGGTCTTACGGCATATTTAATGCGATCAAAGGTGAAACAAAACCAGTTCCTTTACTAGGAACATTTTTTCAAAAATGGCTTAAAAACATAACATAATTAAAATGAATTTATCTCTTGAGTATCTCGTTAGAGAACCTAAAATAATACTAGACAAAAACCCGCTCTTAATTTTACTTCACGGATACGGAAGCAACGAAGAAGATCTTTTCTCATTTGCAGCTGAACTTCCTGAAGAATATTACATCATTTCAGCACGTGCTCCGTATAATATGCAATATGGTAGTTATGCGTGGTACGCCATTAATTTTGATGCAGACCAAAACAAATTTTCAGACAATGAACAAGCTAAATCTTCAAGAGATTTAATAGTAAAGTTCATTGATGAATTAATTGTTAAATACCCTATAGATTCTTCCCAAGTTATTTTGACAGGATTTAGTCAAGGTGCTATTTTAAGTTATGCAATAGCACTTTCACATCCTGATAAGATTAGTAAAGTTGTAGCTTTGAGTGGTTATGCAAATGAAGAAATCATAATGGACAATTACAAATCCAATGATTTTTCAAAACTTAAAATATACCATTCACACGGAACGGTTGACCAAGTAATTCCAGTGGATTGGGCTAGAAAAACAAAGCCTTTCTTAGACAATTTAGAAATAAACTCAACATACAAAGAATACCCTATTGGTCATGGCGTTTCTCCACAGAATTTCTATGATTTCAAGAATTGGTTATTAGAATAAAAAAAAGGTTCCGAAAATTTCGGAACCTTTTTTTTTAATGTTTTTGGTATAATAAAGACTGATTGACTTCGAATGAAAAACTCTCGTCATCATTAACAAAATACTTCAGTAGTACTTCTCCCCAAATATCACCATCACTAAAATCAGCAATAATCCATCTGTGATTTAACACTTTCACTTTGTTGATTATAAATTTATTGACTCCTATTTGGTCTTGACCTACATATGGATTTCCTTTTGGGTCTGTATTTAAATCAAACAATTTCTCGGTTACAGCGGGAATTAATTTATCAAACTGAATCGTTTTATCTGAACTTCCCGAATCAAAATAATTTTGTGCATTTTGATTTTTTTCTAATGAAAAATAGTTGGCTTCATTGAGTTTTGTGGTAACTGAATTTAAACTATCCTTTAATTTCGTAGTTGTTTTTTTATATCTATTTTGTTCAAATGCAACTTCCTTGCTGTAAAACATATAAGTAAATACATTCGTAAGAATAGCAAGAATAAACAGGTAAAGCACTAAAGATCTTTTCATTTTTTAAATATTAATTTCTAAATTATCATAAGCAAGATATACGTTTTCAGGCAACTTTTTTTGTATCTCTTCATGGAAACCAAATATATGACTAATATGAGTAAGATAAGCCTTTTCAGGTTTGACCAAGGCTATAAAATCCAAAGCTTCCTGCAAATTGAAATGCGAAAAGTGCTGTTCTTCACGCAATGCATTTATAACTAAAACCTTTAGGTTTTTCAGCTTTGAAATTTCCTTTTCTTCAATGGTTTTCACATCAGTTAAATAAGCAAAATCATCAATACGATATCCAAAAACTTGCAGATCTCCATGCATCGCGTTTACTGGAATAGCCGTTTTATTACCAATAGAAAATGGAATATCCTTATTCACTTCAATAATTTTTACAGATGGAGCTCCGGGATATCTGTTTTCAGTTTCAAAAACATAATCAAAACGTTTTTTTAGATTTTCAATAACCCTTGAATGAGCATACATTGGCATCTCCCCTTGCCTGAAATTAAATGGACGAATGTCATCAATTCCGGCAGTATGATCTGAATGTTCATGAGTAAAAAGGATTCCGTCTAATTTTTGACACTCGCAAGTAAGCATTTGTTGTCTAAAATCAGGGCCGCAATCAATTACATAAGAGGAATCATCCCAGGAAATCCAGACCGAAACTCGAAGTCTTTTATCCTTAGGATCTGTACTTTTACAAACCGAATGATTACTGCCTATAACCGGAATTCCTTGTGACGTTCCTGTCCCTAAAAAATATATCTTCAATTGTGTGTTTTTTTTTTACAAAAATAGGATTAATTATCTTTCATTAGAAACCAATTTCATTAACTTTGTATCATATTAGCCATACACAAACAAAATGGATACTGAAATAAAACTAAAAGGTGACAAAGTCATCGAAAAAATACCTTCTATAAAAGACAAAGCTCTTCGTATCAATCTAAATGAAAACATTTATGGAACATTTGCTGAAATCGGTGCTGGACAAGAAACTGTAAGACATTTTTTTAGAGCTGGAGGTTCTTCAGGAACTATAGCTAAGGCAATGTCTGCTTATGACAAAGATTTTAGTGATGCCATTTATGGTATCGAGGAAGACGGCCGTTATGTAACAGAAAGTCGTGTTAAAAAAATGCTGACTATGGAAGGTCAGTTAATTGAAGAACGATTGAGCAGAGAAAAACATCCAAATAAAATGTTTTTTAGTTATGCGAATACCGTTGCGACAATTGATTTTGCTAAACAATTTAAAGGGCATGGATGGGTTGGAATTCGATACCAAATCGAACCAGATGAAGAATACAACGAAATAATTATACACATTCGTTTCAAAGAAACCGATGCTCGTTTACAACAAGAGACTCTTGGGATTCTTGGAGTAAACTTAATCTACGGTGCGTTTTATAAATACAATGACCCTAAACGTTTATTACGTTATTTATATGACCATTTAGACAAAGACCAACTAGAAATAGACACCATAAATTTCTCTGGACCTCGTTTTGCTGATGTAGACAATCGTTTGATGAGTTTACAACTTGTTAAAAACGGAATGACAGATGCCGTTATGTTTGATCCAGATGGTAAAAACATACTTCCTGCTGCTATATTATACAAAAAGAACATTCTTGCTTTAAGAGGAAGTTTCCGTCCGGTTACGAAAGTAAATATGGATATGTATGAGAAGTCATTGAAAATGTTCCTCGAAGAAAATAAAGTGGAAAAAGAAAACACCTTGGTTGTTTTTGAAATTACGCTTTCAAATTTACGTTCTGATGGAGAAATCGACGAACGTGACTTTATGGATCGTGCTGAATTACTTTGTTCTCTAGGGCAAACAGTAATGATATCGAATTTCCAGGAATATTACAAAGTTGTGGAATACTTCGCTAATTATACCAAAGCAAGAATGGGATTAGCAATGGGCGTAAACAACCTAATTGATATATTTGATGAAAAGTATTACCGTCATTTAAGCGGTGGAATCCTTGAAGCTTTTGGTAAATTATTCTTTAGAGACATGAAAGTGTTTTTATATCCAATGCTAGATGACAACGGGGAATTAGTAAATTCGAGTAATTTAAAAGTACACCCAAGAATGAAAGAATTATATAAATTCTTTAAATTCAACGGAAAAGTAGTTGATATTGACAACTATGACCCAAATATTTTGGAAGTATTCTCTCGTGAAGTCTTAAAAATGATTAGTGATGGAAAACCTGGATGGGAACATATGCTTCCTTCTGGTATTGCTGAAATAATTAAGGAACATAATCTTTTTGGATATGAGTCTAATAAAATTTTGAAAGAAAGTAATTAATTAGCATATAAAAAGTAATAAAAAGAGCCAAGAAAAAGAATGTAAATGTCTTTTCCTTGGCTCTTTTCAATTCAGGTTACTTCAATATCTGAGCAGTATGTTCTTTGGTTTTTACTTTTTCGATTACTTCTTCTATAATTCCGTTTTCATCAATTATAAAAGTGGTTCTGTGAATACCGTCATATTCTCTTCCCATAAATTTTTTGGGTCCCCAAACGCCAAATGATTCAATTACAGACTTGTCTTCATCAGCAAGTAATGGAAAAGGGAAGTCGTACTTTTCTTTAAATTTAGCTTGAGCTTTAGCAGCGTCCGCACTTACACCTAAAATAGCATAGTTATTAGCTTGAAAACGTTCATAGTTGTCTCTTAAGTCACAAGCTTCAGCAGTACATCCTGGCGTATTTGCTTTTGGATAAAAGAAAACCACTAATTTCTTTCCTGCATAATCTGCAAGTTGATGTAGTTTTCCGTCCTGATCTATAGCTGAAAATTGAGGGGCTTTATCTCCTTTTTTTAATGTTATCATTTTTTATTATTTCAAAGTTGTAAAGTATCAAAGTTACAAAGTATTCCTTGATTATCAGGAAAAGATTAAAAGTTGTACTTTCGTGTTTCCAACATAAAAAAGGCCTGCTTCATCATGAACAAGGAAATGAAAATTCAATTTGTAATTGACACACTAGCTACATTATACCCTACAATACCTATTCCGCTAAATCATAAAGACCCATACACTTTGTTGATTGCCGTATTACTTTCTGCTCAATGTACTGATGTAAGAGTAAATCAAATAACACCATTATTATTTGCAAAAGCGGATAACCCCTACGATATGATAAAAATGTCAGTAGAAGAGATTAAAGAAATCATACGTCCTTGTGGCTTATCGCCAATGAAATCGAAAGGAATCCATGGCTTATCCCATATTTTAATAGACAAACATGGCGGCGAAGTCCCACAAAGTTTTGAATACTTAGAAGAATTACCAGCCGTAGGTCATAAAACGGCAAGCGTAGTTATGTCCCAGGCTTTTGGAGTACCTGCGTTTCCTGTGGATACTCACATTCACCGCTTGATGTACCGTTGGAACCTTACTTCAGGTAAAAACGTTGTTCAAACAGAAAAGGATGCCAAACGTATTTTTCCTGAGGAAATATGGAATGATTTACACCTGCAAATAATTTGGTATGGAAGGGAATACTCACCTGCACGAGGATGGGATTTAGAAAAAGACATTATTACAAAAACTATAGGAAGAAAATCAGTATTGAACGAATACCTTAAAAAATAAAAAAAACGTTTATCATTAACTATAAGTTTAATGATAAACGTTTTTTAATATGCTTAAAAATAATTCACACCAAAAAGCAGTCTTATTTTAATTGATTATTATCTCAATAAATCTGTTATTTGTTTTAATCATTCTTAATGCTTTTGAATAATTCAATAAAAAAGAAACAATTTCTTTTTCAGGTTTCATTGACTTTTGAGCCGATGAATTTCTAGAGTAAATTTTTGCCATATTGTAAATCTATTTGTTTCTATTACAACGAGCAATTTATTGATATATTGTTAATTGGTTAAAACTATTTGATGTTTATCAATAACTTTTCTTAAATTCAATAAAGCGTAACGCATTCTACCTAAAGCCGTATTGATACTAACACCCGTACATTCAGAAATTTCTTTAAAACTCATATCTTGGTACATTCTCATAATCAAAACTTCTTTTTGATCAGCAGGAAGTTCTTCTATCAATCGACGTACATCACTTTCAACTTGTTCCGTAATTAACTTATTCTCTATAGTCAAAGAATCATCAGACATTATAGAAAATATAGAAAATTCTTCAGTCTCTCTAAAAAGGGGCATTTTTTTACATTTTCTGAAATGATCAATTATTAAATTATGTGAAATACGCATAACCCAAGGCAAAAATTTACCTTCCTCATTATAGGAATTGGATTTTAATGTCCTGATCACCTTAATAAAAGTGTCCTGAAAAATATCGTTAGAAATATCTCTATCTGAGATTTTAGAATATATAAAGCCGTAAATTCTTGATTCGTGTCTTTTAATTAATGTTTCCAATGCGTTTTCATTGCCTGCAACATAATTTTGTACCAATAAAGCGTCGGGGAGTTGAATATTAGCCATAGTCATACCTTTTAGTTTTTAATAAAAAATGAAAAATTTTTCTAAAAAGTAGTTTTATACTATAGGCTATAATAATTTTGGGTTCAATTAATAACCAAATTTAACAATTATTTATTTAAATAACCCAATAATATTAAGAATAATTAACATTTCACTCTGAATATTGTTAACTAGACTACTGATCCCTCGCTATATTTTGCCTCCTAACAATAAAAATTTGTAATTATATCATTAGCAAATAACACTCAAAAATTGATTACTTTTGTGGAAATCCATTGTTTTTATGCCCATTGACTTTTCCAAATTAGACCCAAAGAAAAATATTATTATAAAAGGTGCACAAGTACATAATTTAAAAAATGTAGATGTTGCAATTCCTCGAAACAAATTAGTTGTCATCACTGGTTTATCTGGGTCAGGAAAATCCAGCCTGGCCTTTGACACTTTGTACGCCGAAGGACAAAGACGCTATGTAGAAAGCTTATCCTCTTATGCAAGACAATTTCTTGGCCGTTTGGACAAACCAAAAGTAGAATACATTAAGGGTATTGCTCCTGCAATTGCTATTGAGCAAAAAGTAAACACAACTAATGCGCGATCTACAGTAGGAACTTCAACTGAAATCTACGACTATATAAAACTATTGTTTGCCAGAGTAGGTAGAACATTTTCGCCTATTTCAGGAAGAGAAGTCAAAAAAAACACGGTCACGGATGTAATTAATGATGTAAAAAGCTTTGAAGCCGACAGTAAATGGCTACTCCTGGCTCCTATTCACCTCGAAGAAGGAAGACCTTTAGAGGATAAACTTAAAGCACTCTTACAACAGGGTTTTGCTCGTATTCTAGTGGATAGCCAGATGATTCGTCTGGATGAAATTGACCAGCACTCATTAGACAATAAAGATATTTTACTAATCATTGACCGTATTGTAGTTAAAGAGGAAGAAGAATTCTACAATCGTCTTGCTGATGCGGTACAAACTGCATTTTATGAAGGAAAAGGAATCTGCTATTTACAAGAACTGAAATCCGATAAAAAACATTCTTATTCCAATAATTTTGAACAGGACGGAATTACTTTTCTAGAGCCTAATGTTCATTTATTCAGTTTCAATAATCCTTATGGAGCCTGCCCTGTTTGTGAAGGATACGGAAACATAATAGGTGTTGACTCAGAATTAGTTGTTCCAAATACCAGTTTATCAGTCTTTGAAAACGCCATTTTCCCTTGGCGTGGTGAAAGTATGAGTTGGTTCAGAGACGAATTAGTAAATAACGCCTACAAATTTGATTTCCCAATCCACAAACCATTCTTTCAGTTAACCGAGGAACAAAAAGAACTGGTATGGAAAGGAAACAGTTATTTTCAGGGATTGAATGACTTTTTCAAGGAATTGGAAGAGAAAAATTATAAAATTCAAAACAGGGTAATGCTTTCCCGTTACAGAGGAAAAACCAAATGTGATTCCTGTAAAGGAAAACGTTTAAGAATCGAGGCTTCCTATGTAAAGATCAATTCCAAAACAGTTTCTGATTTAGTTGACTTACCAATAAAACATTTAGTTTCTTTTTTTAAAGAAATTGAACTTGACGAATATGAAAAGCAAATAGCAAAACGATTATTGACAGAAATCAACAATAGACTAAGCTTCTTGACCGAAGTTGGATTGGATTATCTGACATTAAATAGAAATTCAGCAACATTGTCTGGAGGAGAATCACAGCGAATTAATCTAGCCACTTCTTTAGGAAGTAGTTTAGTGGGGTCGATGTATATTCTTGATGAGCCTAGTATTGGTTTACACCCAAAAGACACTGAAAGACTTATAAAAGTATTGCTGTCACTCCGTGACCTTGGCAACACGGTTATTGTGGTTGAACATGATGAAGACATTATGAAAGCTGCTGATATGATTATTGATATAGGACCCGAAGCGGGGACTTTTGGAGGAGAATTAGTGGCTCAAGGGACTTTTGAAGAAATATTAAAATCAACTTCGTTGACCGCTAAATACCTCAACGGTGACTTAGAAATTAAGGTTCCTAAAAAACGAAAAACTTTTAAAAACTTTATAGAAATAAAAGGAGCAAGAGAAAACAATCTTCAAAATATTGATGTAGTATTCCCATTAGATGTACTAACGGTAATTACAGGGGTTTCCGGTAGCGGAAAAAGCACACTGGTTAAAAAGATTCTGTTTCCAGCCATGCAAAAGAAACTGGACAACGCAGGAGAAAAAGCAGGTCAATTTAGCGATATTACAGGTTCGTTTTCACATATTAAGCATATTGAGTACGTAGATCAAAATCCTATCGGTAGAAGCTCCCGTTCTAACCCGGTGACATATATAAAGGCTTATGATGATATTAGGGATTTATTTGCCAAAGAAAAACTATCTAAAATAAGAGGCTATTTGCCCAAACATTTTTCTTTTAATGTAGATGGTGGTCGTTGTGAAACTTGTAAAGGAGAAGGCTCGATTAATGTTGAAATGGTCTTTATGGCCGATGTTCAATTGCCCTGTGAAACTTGTAACGGAAAAAGATTTAAAAAAGAAGTTCTTGAAGTAACATTTGAAGGAAAGAACATCCATGATATTCTTACATTGACTATCGATGATGCCGTATCTTTCTTTTCTTCGAACAATCAAAATAAAATTACTCAAAAACTACAACCGCTACAAGATGTAGGATTAGGTTATGTACAACTAGGGCAATCCTCTTCTACTCTTTCAGGTGGTGAGGCTCAACGTATAAAACTAGCTTCATTTCTTGTAAAAGGGGCCACAAAAGAAAAAGCGCTTTTTGTGTTTGACGAACCTACAACAGGATTGCATTTTCATGACATCAAGAAACTACTGGCTTCTTTTGATGCCTTAATAGAAAAAGGCCATTCAATAATTGTAATTGAACACAATCTCGATTTAATAAAATGTGCCGACTGGATAATCGACTTGGGGCCTGAAGGAGGAGAAAATGGCGGAAAACTATTAGCAGTAGGAACACCCGAAGATATCGTAAAACAGAAAGCCTCTATAACAGGAAAGTACTTAAAAGACAAACTATAAGAAATTTAGCTTTGCTGTACTAGATACAAGTAAAAAAAAAAGCCGCAGGTAACTGAATTTTTATAAACTCAGTTACCTGCGGCTAGCAAATGTTTTAATAAATAGCTAAACCAAAGCCAATATAAATTAATTATAACATTTGTCTTCAAAAGTATTTCCGTCTTCATCGATACCAACTAATATTTTTTTCTCTTTAGAGGAAACAAAACTAGTGTACATCCATGGTATAGACCATAAACCTAAAGTAAAGCAGGATATTAAAAAATTGATGTTGTGATTAACTTTCACCCCTTTCTTAGATAAAACAGCAAAAGGTAATTTTTCATTCTTTTCTATTATCACAAAACCATTATTGATTTTACTGTTTAGAATATTTGTGAATTTTTGTAAATTTTCGGTATTTCTAATCTGATGCATTTTCATAATAAACATTTAAACGACTGCGTCTTTATATGTGATCCTCATATATAAAAACTACAATCAAATTTAAAAGTTCTTTTCCACTTTCACAATACCCACTTTTAGTGATTAACATATTCAATTTTTCAGATGCCTTTTAACTCTAAAAAATTACCTTATTTTTTTCAATAAAGTATCTACAACTTGATTTATTTCGACAGAAATAACAAACTTATAATTGACATAAAGATAGATCAGGCCTACAATTGCAGACTTAATTCCAATTGCAATGATGGGATAAAAAGGAAACTCCCAAAAGTAAAAAGCAAGGAACAATAAAATAGTAATCAGTAATGAATATATTGTTTGTTTTGTAAAAGGATACAAGTGCATGCGTTTTACAACAAATAATAATTTAGCCAGACTGTATAATGTAATGGAAAGCAAAGTTGCAACAGCTGCTCCTGTTATACCAAATCTTGGAATAAAAAACATGTTTAAACTTACCGTTAAAAAAACAAGAAAAAGTCCTAAAAACAAGACCATCCTATAATATTTAGAATTGAATATTATAGCATTATTATTCCCTAAAACCAAATCGAAATATTTAGAAATACCAATCATAAATACAATTGTAACACCACCTCCATATTCTTCTGGAACTAATACATACAGTTGATTAATGTTTACCAAAATACACAACAATACAAAACCACCCACTACCTGAAGATTTATCGATGTCTTTTTATATAAATCATTTAACTCAACATATTTATTCTCATGCATTAACTTAGCAGTAATAGGATACGTTATTTGATGCATTGCGCGACTAGGAACCGCAATTACGGATGCGATATAGGTTGCTACAGAGTAATAGGCAATATTTTCAATTTTGATATATTGATTCAACATTATCTTATCTAAATCTAATAGTAATGTTGCTACACTTCCAGATAAAATAATAAAAAAAGTATAAACTAAGATGTCCTTAGTGTTCTCAGGAATAGCAAATTGAAATTTAGGTTTCTTTAGATAAAAAGCATAAAACATAGTAACTATAAAAGCTAAAAAATAGAGCCCAGCCGTAACATAAACGAACTCAATAATTGTTATCAAATCGTAATACACTCCAATCAACGCAAATAATGAGAACAATCGTAATCCAACCTCTTTTATAAAATTCCCAAATACAGAATGCATATGCACTCGTGCCCATGCATAAAATATTTCAAAATACCCCATACATAAACCAATGAATGGAATCAACCAGATGTAATCCTTAACAATAGGATTCACCTTAGACAAATAAGTCGTAATATCATTATAGAAAAATAATCCTAACAAACCCACAGGAATACAAAGAAGCAATGGGAATAAAACAGTAAAGGAAAGAAAACGCGACCGTTCTTCTTCGGTATTGTATTGAGAATAATACTTCACTAATGTGTTTTGCATACCAAAAGCTAAAATTGGCATAATGATATTAGCCGCAGAAAGCACGTAATTTGTTAATGCATAAAAAGTTGCCCCCAAGAATATTGGATACAAATAAAGCGTGTTTATTGCTCCGATACCAAAACCAAAATAAGTAATTATGGTATTCTTTAAGGACTGATTTAATACTATTCCCATTATAGAATTATGAGTTATATGTTATAAGTTTTGATAGTTGCTCGGTCAGGTTTTTTCTAGAATACTTTTGCAATCCAATGGCATTAGACTTCAACTTACCTTCTGAAAATTGTTTGTAATAGTCTAAAATAGTTTCTTTTAGCTTTTCTTTTTCAGAATAATCAAAAAACACACCCGTATTCGTTTGCATTATAATATCCGCGAAATCCGAATCTTTAGGACCTATTGCAATAATTGGTCTTTCAGAAACCATATATTCGAATAATTTACCCGGAATAATGCTTTTAGTGTCTTCAGAATCAATTTCGATAAGCAACAAAACCTGAGATTTTTTTTGATGAGCTATTGCTTCCGAATGGGAAACATAACCTAGATTATTCAGAAAAGAATTTAACCCAAATCCTGCTATTGTTTCTAATACTTCTTGGCTTACCGCACCAATTAATTTAATTTCCAAATGACTTTTAAAATCCGGATTTTCATTAATTAGTTCCACTAAACTCTCCCACAAGATTTTAGGATTTCTCTCCGATAGAAACGAACCAATGTGCGCCAAACTGAATTTGGAATCCAACGTTTGCTTTTCAACATTTTCCACATCATAGCCGTTAGTGATTACAGCAATAGGCTTGCTTGTAATGGCTTGGAATTCGGTTTTTGTTGTTTTACTAGTGACAATAATGGTATCGGCAGCGTTTAAAACTTGATGTTCTAATTTTTTATGCTTCTTGGCAGCATAATTAGACAAACGCAATGATTTATGATAGCCTATAGTCGTCCAAGGATCCCTAAAATCAGCAAACCATTTCACATTCGTTTTTTGTTTTAATTGCAACCCTATAAGATGCAAACTATGTGGTGGCCCTGAGGTAACTATAGTGTCAATATTATTTTCCTTAATGTATTTCTCCAAGTATGAAACAGAAGGCTTCACCCAAAAAACCCGTGCATCTGGAATAAAAAGATTGCCTCGAATCCAAAGAAAGGTTTTGTCTAAGAAAGATTGTTTCCTTTGGTTTGGGATAATACCAGAACTGATTTTTTTTGTTTTGTTTTTCGAAAAAAACGAAGCCAACTGATACGGTTCGAATATATTTCGTTTCAAAATAATCGCCTTGTCCGAAACTTCCCTAACCAAATTTTCATCCACAATGGGATACGTTGGGTTCTCCGGAATATAAACAATGGGTTGCACCCCAAAATCCGGTAAATATTTAACGAATTTTAACCAACGCTGCACTCCTGGACCTCCTGCGGGTGGCCAATAATAGGTTATTATTAAAAGTTTCTTTGATTCCAATTTAGGCTTGCTCTTTAATTGATTTTAAATCTATAAAGAACAGTTTTCCGTTTTTATACAAGCCCCTAGATATATAAAACAATAGAGGAAAAAAAGGTATAATTAAAATGAAATTAAAATCTTTAGAACTAACAAAATACAAATACAACTGTACCCCTAGAAAAAATCCTAGCATAAAAAACCAAAAAAATATTTTTTGAAATGACTCTAGACTAAATATTTGTTTCATAACTATTGTTTTTTTCTTTCGAAATAAATTCCGCCTATTAATAAAAGTAACATCCCTATAGAGCTCACAAGTGCAATTGTACTTCCAGTTTTTACTACTTGAGGTTCAAACTTGAATTCAATAGTATGTTCTCCTTCTGGTACAACTAGAGCTCTTAATACATAATCAACAGGAAAATGATCTGTTTTTTCACCATCTATATAAGCATTCCAGCCATTTTCATAATAGATTTCAGAAAAAACGGCCAATCCCTCATTTTTAGTTTTTGCAGTGTATTTTAAATAATTAGGCTTGTAAATATCTAAATTGATTGTTCCTGACGCATCTAAATTTCTTTTTAAACGAACATTCTTAAATTTAGATTCGTATAAATGAATATTGAAAACAGCCGCCCTTTTAGTATCTAGATTATCCAGCGTTTTCATTTCGTTATTGACTTTGTTAACCAATTTAATATCAGTAACAAACCAGGCATTTCCATTCGCTTTAGGATTCAATGTTGGAAATTCTTTACCTTCTTTATCAGTTTGAATAATATATTTTACATTCAACATATTCAAAATTTCCATATTGTTTTTAGAAATCTGATAATCGAATAATTGCTGTATTCTTCTTGGTTTTACCGCACTATAACCACCTATTGAATGATGAAAATAAGACGTTCTTGCACTTGAAAAGTTTCCGCTTACTTCAAAAACACGGTAATGTGAAGTGTCTTTTAGAATCTCAGTGTCAGCAGGTTTTTCTTGAAATGGAACTTCAACTTCTCTTCCGCTAACAAAATCCTTTGAGGATACATATTTTTTATCTACGAAAAACAAATCAGAAACCATTAAAAATCCTACCAGAATGATGGCTGTATTTTGCGCTATTTTATTATTTATAAACAACCATAAAACACCTGCAGCAACAAAAATAAAGAATCCAGAACGCAATAAATCAGCGCTATACAAGCTCATTCTATCAACTTTCAATGCGTCTACAAAACCTGGGCCGTAGTTTTCAATATAGTAGCCATCACTACCTCCAGAGAAACTAAACATTCCTTTACAGAAAAACAAAATTAAAATAAGTCCCAGTCCTACAGCTCCTGATTGCCACAAAGCTTTCCATCTATGTTCCTTTTCCAATTTAAAAAAGGATTGCAATCCCATAATAGCAAGAACAGGAAAACACAGTTCTAAAATTACCTGAATGGAGGAAACCGCCCTAAACTTATTGTATAACGGAATATAATCGATAAAAAAGTCGGTTAATAGCGGGAAATTTTTTCCCCAAGATAATAGCAAAGCTACAGTAGCTCCAGAAAGAAATACATATTTAATCTTTCTTTCATCAATAAATAAAGCCAAAATTGCCAAAAAGAAAACCACCGCTCCTATATAAGCAGGTGCAGCCACAATAGGCTGATCTCCCCAATAAGTAGGCATTCCTGATACAAAATCCTTTGCCTGACCTTCCGGTACGCCTTGACCTATCATAAACTCATACATCTGACTGTCAGTTCCCAATGCTTCATTATTAGAACCCCCAAAAATTCTAGGCGCAATCAAATTGAAACTTTCGGCAACTCCATAACTGTATTCCGTGATATAATCTCGAGATAACGCGTTGTCTCCAACAGTCTTTGAACCATCAGGATTATAACTTAATTCGTTTTTTCCACGGGTACTAAAATCCGTATATTCGGCTGTGGCCAATAAATTAGTAGCATTCGAACCAATAGCAAAAATCCCGGCAACTGCAAAAACACCAAAAGTGTTTAAGAGTGATTTATATTCTTTGTTTTTTATTTCCAAATAAATAAAATAACCTGCCAATATCAATAAAAAGATAAGAAGGTAGTAAGTCATTTGAAAGTGATTAGCATTAATTTCTAATGCCGATGCAAATAGAGTCAATAATCCTCCCAGTATGTATCTTTTTTGAAAAACAAGAATAACACCTGCAATAACAAGAGGCATATAAGCAATAGCGTGTGCCTTTGCATTATGTCCTACACCAAGTATAATTATCAAATAAGTGGAAAACCCAAAGGCTAATGCTCCAAAAAAAGCTTTCAATGGATCTATTTTCAATACCAATAATAAACCATAAAAACCTAAGAAGTATAAAAATAAATAATCAGCAGGGCGTGGTAAAAAACGCAAAGCATCATCAAGCATCCCAATATAATCGTGCGGGTATTTTGCCCCTAATTGATAAGTAGGCATTCCTCCAAAAGCACTATTTGTCCAGTAGGGCTCTGTATGATCCGAAGCTCTGAAATCGTTTTGTTCCTTTGCCATACCGGTGTATTGGGCAATATCGGATTGAAAAATTTGCTTTCCTTGTAAAACAGGATAAAAATAAATTAGAGAAATGAGTACAAAACCAAAAATGGCAAGGGCGTGCGGATAAAACTTATTTATTATTTTCAATTTCTGAGGTTTTTGTTAGGGTAAAGGAAAGCTATTCGAGACAAATTTAGTCTATTTCTTCATAATCTACGTAATCCCCTACTTTTTTGGTTTCGCGAGGATTTTTGGAATTGGCAGTATTATAAATAATCTCGTCATTATTCACTGATTTCTTCCATGAAGTATCTTGTGTATGCTGTTGTTGCTGTTGCTGAAAATTCGTGCTTGCTTTTTCCACTACTTTCTTTACTATTAAAGGCAGGAACAATTTAGCCAGAAACCTGAAAATATAATAGAATGATATAATATAAAAAAGTGTTTTCATAAAACCCGAAAAAGAGGCAGTTTGCATAATCAAATATTTTTATGCAAAATTAACAAATCCAAGCCGAAACTTCGAGGCAAAATTAAAATATCATTCTTAAATAAATGATAAATTATAGTACATTTGAAAAGCTTTATTATTTTTAAACTCAAAAAGGAAAGAAATATGTTCAAAATAAAAATTTCGCTTATAATTGCAATATTAATGATTCCAAGTCTTCATTATGGACAACATACTGATCAAATCAATTCGAATAGACCAGGCGAAACCATGTCTGCATTTTCTGTTGGAAAATCCGTATTCCAGGTAGAAACGGGAATTTACGGCATCAAGGAAAAACACAGTTTATTAAATTATGAAACAAATGGTTTTGGGGTTGACATGACCCTAAGATGGGGATTGTTTATGGAAAAACTGGAATTAATAGCCGACTTACAATATCAAAATCAAGTTTATACATCCAACTTAAGTTCACTTAACAGAGCCGATTTTAAACAAACCGTTTTAGGAGCAAAGTACCTTATATATGACCCTTTCAAAAATTACGAGAAAAAAGTAAATATCTACAGTTGGAAAGCCAATCAAAAATTCAATTGGCATCAATTAATACCTGCAGTTTCTGTATTTGCAGGAGCAAACTTTTCTTTTTCTGACAATCCGTTTCATTTTTCTAAAGAAGCAAGCATCTCCCCAAAAGTGATGTTGATTACCCAAAACCATTTGGGTGACGGAAGATGGGTTTTTGTAACTAATATTATTGCTGATTATATCTCGACTGAATTCCCAAGCTATGGTTACGTTCTTACTATGACAAGAGGATTTAACAATAA
This sequence comes from Flavobacterium sp. K5-23, assembly GCF_023278045.1. NCBI lineage: Bacteria > Pseudomonadati > Bacteroidota > Flavobacteriia > Flavobacteriales > Flavobacteriaceae > Flavobacterium > Flavobacterium sp. K5-23. Next base: position 1,956,348 of record NZ_CP056783.1, on the reverse strand, counting down.
ATGGTCTGGATTTGTTGAAAACCAAGGATTCAAAAGTGATTTTTACAGTGATGCCATTATTCGTGGTGGAGCAGCGTATCTAATTAACAAAGACATGCAAATTGATGCTTCCATAAGCACAAGTTTAAAAGACACTCCTTCAATCCTTTATGGAGGTGTTGGATTCTCATGGCGATATGATGCTAATTACAAAGAAGTCAGAACTAGCATTGATACCGGAGATTCTGACAAGAAAGCGAAGAGAAGAGCGAAGAAAACTAAAAAAGGATAGCAATTACAAGTAAAAAACACAATGATTACAATTAAAGAAGCAAAAACGAAAAGTGAATTAACCGAATATATAAAATTCCCTTTTTCACTATATAAAAACAACGAATTCTGGGTACCACCCATTATTGCCGATGAACTGGAATCTTTTGATAAAACAAAAAATCCTGCATTCGAAAATGCCGAAGCTTACTTTTACATCGCCTATAAAGGGAATGAAATCGCAGGTAGAATTGCGGCAATTATCAACTGGAGCGAGGTAAACGACCAACAGAAAAAGAAAGTGCGTTTTGGATGGTTTGATGTCATAGACGACATTGAAGTTACTCAGGCTTTACTTGAAAAAGTGTATGAATTGGGTAAAAAAAACAATCTGGAACATGTTGAAGGACCAATGGGTTTTTCAAATTTAGACAAAGTAGGCGTGCTAACTGAAGGTTTTGACCAATTAGGAACGATGATTACCTGGTACAATCACCCTTATTACGCTACACATTTTGAGAAATTAGGCTATGTTCCTGAAAAAGAATACCTAGAAAACAAATTTCCATTCGAAAATGTAAAATTAGAATTCTTTGACAAAGCACAGGAATTAATCAAAAGAAGATACCAACTTAAGTCTTTAAACTTTAAAAAGACTAAGGATGTTATGCCTTATGTAGACAAAATGTTTGATTTATTTAATGCTTCTTACGCTAGTTTATCTTCATTTGTAGCTATTTCTGATTCTCAAAAAGAATATTTCAAGAAAAAATACATCAGCTTTATCAATCCAGAATACATCAAGTTCGTAGAAGACAAGGATGGAAGGCTGGTAGCGTTTGCCATTGTTATGCCTAGTTTTTCAAAAGCTTTACAAAAAGCCAAAGGAAAACTTTTCCCTTTTGGTTTTTATCATTTATTAAATGCGAGAAAGAACAGTAAAGAAGTGACTTTCTACTTAATTGGGGTTCATCCAGAATACCAAAACAAGGGAGTGCACGCTATACTTTTCAAAGAAATGCACACTACTTTTACCGAAAAAGGAATTGATACCTGCATTAGAACTCCGGAACTAGCTGATAATACTGCTATTCATTTATTATGGAAAAATTTTGACCCAAAAATATATTGCCGTAGAAAAACATTTCGCAAGGAACTTTAAAGAGAGTGTTCAGTGTTCAGTGTTCAGTTTTTTAAAAAAATCAGTTGCAGAGCAATACAAACAAACACGCCAGAATTCAGAAAACGGTCAGATTTAATTTAAACAAAAAATCCATCAGTCGCGGCTGATGGATTTTTTTTATATTTCTAACGATCACTTTAAACTGACCATTGACATCTTAATATTATGCGTCTAAATCTACAGTAGTTCTAGCTGCTATTTCTTTATAAGTACCGTTTTCTAATTTTTCACGTATCGCTTCAAAAGCAACAAGAGTTTCATCAATATCCGATAAAGTATGAGAAGTTGTTGGGATCATTCTCAACAAGATAATTCCTTTTGGAATCACTGGATAGATAACAATCGATAAGAAAATACTATAATTTTCTCTTAAATCATTAACCATAACCATTGCTTCTGGCACACTTCCTTCAAGATAAACAGGAGTTACACATGTATTTGTGTCTCCAATATTGAAATTTCTTGATCTTAAACCGCTTTGTAAAGCATTAACGTTCTCCCACAACTTGTCTTTCAATTCTGGGTGATTACGCAACAATTCCAAACGTTTCAACGAACCGATTGTCTGAATCATTGGTAATGCTTTTGCAAACATTTGAGAGCGCAAATTGTATTTTAAATAATCAATAATATCTTTATCCGCAGCTACGAAAGCACCAATGTTAGCCATTGATTTAGCAAAAGTAGAAAAGTAAACATCAATATCATCTTGAACCCCTTGCTCCTCACCTGCTCCAGCACCTGTTTTTCCAAGTGTTCCAAAACCATGTGCATCATCTACAAGTAAACGGAAATTGTATTTTTGCTTCATTGCAACAATCTCTTTCAACTTCCCTTGTTGTCCTCGCATTCCAAAAACACCTTCGGTAATAAACAAGATACCTCCACCTGTTTCAGTAGCTAATTTAGTAGCACGTTGCAGGTTTTTTTCCATACTCTCGATGTCATTATGACGGTATGTAAAACGTTTTCCCATATGCAAACGAACACCATCAATAATACAAGCATGTGCATCAACATCATAAACAATAACATCGTTTTTAGTTACTAAAGCATCTATAATAGATACCATTCCTTGGTAACCAAAATTCAATAAATAAGCAGATTCTTTCATTACAAAAGCAGCCAATTCTTCCTCTAATTGTTCGTGATATTTAGTGTGACCACTCATCATACGAGCACCCATTGGGTAAGCTGCACCATATTGAATTGCAGCATCTGTATCTGCTTGACGCACTTCTGGATGATTTGCAAGTCCTAAGTAGTCATTCAAACTCCAGTTCAAAATGTCTTTCCCTTCAAACTGCATTCTTGGTCCTAATTCACCTTCTAATTTTGGAAAAACAAAATAACCTTCAGCTTGTGAAGCCCATTTTCCTAAAGGACCTTTATTGTTTTGAATTCTTTCGAATAAATCTTTTACCATAATATATTGAAGTAATATTTTAATTTTAAGAAGTTGCAAAAATAATTATTTAAAGTTTATTATAGTCTTTTAAATAAAATTATTTTTAAAAAGCTATTTCCTGCTGTCCGCTATATCTCTTGTGCCGAACCCCGGCACAAGAGGATGACACTCCCATCAGGGCTAAAAACACATATTTATAGGATAAACTTCGTACCTTTGAATAATATTTCAATGAAAAACTTTATATGTCACAAGATACTAAAGAATTAAAACTAGCTGTACTTATAGATGCTGACAACGTCCCTTATAGTAATGTAAAAGGAATGATGGAAGAAATCACTAAGTACGGAACTCCTACTACCAAACGTATTTACGCCGACTGGACTCGTCCAAATGCTGGAGGTTGGAAAAGTGTTTTATTAGAACACGCCATCACCCCTATTCAACAATACAGCTATACATCTGGAAAGAATTCTTCTGATTCTGCCTTAATTATAGATGCAATGGACCTATTGTACTCCGGTAAACTGGACGGATTTTGTATTGTTTCAAGCGATAGTGATTTTACACGTTTAGCCATACGACTTAGAGAATCTGGTATGAAAGTGATTGGAATTGGAGAACAAAAAACCCCAAAACCGTTTATCAGCGCTTGTGATAGATTCGTATTCATTGAAGTTCTGGATGGAGCAATCAGTAAAAAAGCTCCAAAAAGAAACACTGGAACTGAATCCAAAAAAACAGTTGAAAAAAGTACTTCAAGAACAACGGAAAAAACAACTCAAAAACCGCTTAACAAAATTGACGAGCCTACAATTGATCTAATAGAAGACTCTATCGACGATATTGCTGATGATAGCGGCTGGGCTTTCCTTGGAGACGTAGGAAACCTGATAGTTAAGAAAAAACCAGAGTTTGACCCAAGAAATTATGGCTTCCATAAACTTACTCCTATGTTAAAATCACTTACTGACATTCTCGAAATTGACGAAAGAGATTCAGAAAAGAAAGGGATTAAGCATGTTTATGTAAGATTGAAGTATTCATAACAACTACCCGAAATTAAAAATAGAATTATATACATACAAAAAAGGAGGGCTTTTGAAGCCCTCCAGTTATAAGTTCTGATTTACCAATATTGACTTATACCGTTACTGATATAGCCGATTATGAATTTTCATATCTCATTGTAAGATAGACATATTCAAGTAATTAATCAAAACCATACTCAAAGATACAAATAATAACACGTTAAATAACTAATTACCAACTATTTAACTGTTATTTAACTTGCTTAATATCATTTGTTTAAAAGTGCCTTCTAGAATTCTGAGCGACATTAATCCTAATTGGAAATTAATAAAAGTTAAACACAAAAAAAGGAGGGCTATTGAAGCCCTCCAGTTGTAAGTTCTGATTTACCATTATCAACTTATACTCTAACTTGTATAGCTGATTATTGAATTGTCATATCTCATGTGAAGAATGCCAAAAACAAGTAATTAATCAAAACCATACTCAAAGATAAGACTAAACCCGTTCTACATAACTGTTTTTCAGTTATTTAACCTGTTTTTAACTAGTTCTACTCCCTCAATTATCAAATTCACATTATTTCTGTAAAAAAATCAATTTTACATATTAGACAAGGCCAACCTACAGGAGGCATCCCGAATTTTAAAAATTGTATCTTTGAAAATTCAATCTCAAATCTATAAAGATGCAACTTGTATTCGCTTCCAACAATAAAAATAAAATCAAGGAAATTCAGCAATTACTACCTGAAACCATTCAAATATTAAGTCTTGAAGAAATAGGCTGTCATGAAGAAATTCCAGAAACTGCTGACACCATTGAAGGTAACGCAATACTAAAAGCAAATTATGTAACAACCAACTATGGTTACGATTGTTTTGCTGACGATACTGGCTTAGAGGTAGAGGCACTAAATGGAGCTCCAGGGGTAGATTCGGCGCATTATGCCGGAGAACAAAGAAGTTCCGAAGACAATATGAATAAGCTCTTACAAGCATTATCAAGCAAAACTAATAAAAATGCACAATTCAAAACTGTCATTGCTTTAAACCTAAACAATACACAAACACTTTTTACAGGAATTGCCAAAGGCCAAATAACATCAGAAAAAACTGGAAATCAGGGTTTTGGGTATGATCCTATTTTTAAACTAGAGGGCCATTCTAAGACTTTTGCCGAGTTAAGTATGGAAGAAAAATCAATTATAAGTCATCGAGGAAAGGCAACTAAACAATTAATAAACTTCTTAAAATAAAAACAAAAACATAAAAAACAAATGTTTTTATTTGATTTTTGCTTTTTTCAAGTCGTGATTTACTAGCAAAATGAAATTAAAAACAATGAAAAAGCAAAATTAAAACCATAACTTTCTGATTATCAAATATTAATAAACGATTAAAACTTAACATAGTATTAGTTTATATGGATTATTAACAGTAATTTTGCACCCTATTTAAAAATACATATGAATAAATTTGAACAATTAGGATTGAGTGAATCGTTACTGAAGGCGATTTTAGATCTAGGATTTGAAAGTCCGACTGAAGTACAGGAGAAAGCGATTCCCCTATTATTGGAAAAAGACACAGATATGGTTGCGTTGGCTCAGACAGGGACAGGGAAAACGGCAGCATTTGGTTTTCCAGTTATCCAAAAAATTGATGCCAACAACAGAAACACACAAGCATTAATTTTATCTCCAACACGCGAACTTTGTTTACAGATTACCAACGAAATTAAAAACTACTCTAAATACGAAAAAGGTATTAATGTGGTAGCAGTTTACGGTGGAGCTAGTATTACTGAGCAAGCAAGAGACATAAAAAGAGGAGCACAAATTATTGTGGCTACTCCAGGTAGAATGCAAGACATGATTAATAGAGGATTGGTTAACATTTCTCAAATTAACTATTGTATTCTTGATGAGGCTGACGAAATGTTGAATATGGGATTCTACGAAGATATCGTAAACATCCTTTCAACTACACCAGACGAAAAAAACACATGGTTATTCTCGGCTACAATGCCTGCAGAAGTAGCTAGAATTGGTAAACAATTCATGACTGACCCTATTGAAATTACTGTAGGAGCTAAAAATTCAGGTTCTGCAACGGTTTCTCACGAATTTTACTTAGTAAATGCTCGTGACCGTTACGAAGCTTTGAAACGTTTAGCCGATGCTAATCCAGACATTTTCTCAGTAGTTTTCTGTCGTACTAAAAGAGACACACAAGCTGTTGCTGAAAAATTAATTGAAGATGGATACAGCGCTGCTGCATTGCACGGAGATTTATCTCAAGCGCAACGTGATGGTGTTATGAAATCTTTTAGAGGAAGACAAATCCAAATGCTTGTAGCTACTGATGTTGCTGCACGTGGAATTGACGTTGACAATATTACTCACGTAGTAAATTACCAACTACCTGACGAAATCGAAACGTACAATCACCGTTCAGGTCGTACAGGTCGTGCTGGAAAATTAGGTACGTCTATTGTAATTGTAACTAAAAGTGAATTGCGTAAGATTTCTTCAATCGAAAGAATCATCAAACAAAAATTCGAAGAAAAAACAATCCCATCTGGAATTGAAATCTGCGAAATTCAATTATTACACTTAGCTAACAAGATAAAAGATACTGAAGTTGATCACGAAATTGACAACTATCTTCCAGCTATCAACAATGTTCTTGAAGGTCTTTCAAAAGAAGAATTGATTAAGAAAATGGTATCGGTAGAATTCAACCGTTTCATTGCTTACTACAAGAAAAATAGAGATATCTCTAACCAATCGAACTCTGAAAGACGTGATCGTGATGATAGAGATGGTGCTCCAAGAGAAAACAATAACAGCGGCGCAACAAGATATTTCGTGAACATTGGTTCTAGAGATAACTTTGACTGGATGTCATTGAAAGACTACTTGAAAGAAACATTAGACCTAGGTCGTGATGATGTTTTCAAAGTAGATGTAAAAGAAGGTTTCTCTTTCTTTAACACGGATCCAGAACACACGGATAAAGTAATGGAAGTATTGAACAACGTACAATTAGAAGGACGTAGAATCAATGTTGAAATTTCTAAAAATGACGGTGGCGGAAGACGTGACCATAACGGAAGAAGTTCTGGTGGTGGTTTTGGTGGCGGAAGAAGTTCTGCTCCAAGACGTGAAGGAAGTTTTGCTCCAAGAAGAGAAGGTTCTGGCGGTTTTAGAAGCGACAGAGGTTCTGCTCCAAGAGAAGGTGGTTTTGGCGGAAGAAGTGATTCTAGAAGCTCAGCACCAAGAAGAGAAGGTAGCGGTGGTTTCGGCCCTAGAACTGAAGGTTCATCTGATAGAGAGCCAAGACGTTCTGAAAGCTTTGGAGATGCTCCAAGACCAAGAAGACCAAGAAGAGACTAACAGCTATTGTTAATTTTCTTATAATAATATAAGAGACTACAAAATATTTAATCCTGTTTTATTACTTTTAAAGTTTTAAACCAGTTTATGAAATATTTTGTAGTCTTCTTTTTTATAATACTTTCGGCAACAGCTTTGGCACAAACCACAGAACCTTCCCTAAAAGTAGTAGGATTCATCCTCAACGACAACACTAAATTGCCTTTAGCAAGTGTCAACATCATCAACATCAACAAAGTAAGAGGTGCCCAGACGGACACTGAAGGTTACTTTGAAATAAGCGTACAAGCTAACGACACCTTACATCTTTCCCTTTTAGGATTTCAATCCCTTAGAGTAAAAGTCACAAACGACTGGATAAAAAACAAAACAACAAGGATCTATCTTACTGAAAAAGCAATTGCACTTGAAGAAGTAGTCATTCGTCCTTTTAATCTAACTGGATACCTTGAAGTAGATGCAAAAACAATTCCAACCAAGGAAAACTATCGCTATAGCATTTCTGGATTAACTCACGGTTATGAAGCTGGTGAATATTCTCCAAATGCTTTCAGCAAAGTCTTGGGATCTATTTTCAACCCTGCCGATATGCTTTACAACTTTTTTGGAAGAAGACCAAAAGAGCTCAAAAAGCTTAAAGAAATGAAAAAGGATGATACCGTACGTCACGTTTTGGAATCAAAATTTGACAGAGAAACCATAGCAATCCTTTTAGGTGTAGACAAAAACGAAATAGCTGAAATATTACAGCGATGTAACTACTCTGAATCCTTTATTAAAACAGCAAATGATTTACAAATCATGGATGCAATTAGTGGCTGCTATGAGGAGTATAAAATATTGAAAAAAAGATAACATCTTAGAAAAAAAAATGTCCCTATTTACTTCTGTATTTAGGGACATTTTTTTTAAGACACGAATATAAAACCAATTCTATAATAATTTAATCAATCCTAAAAATGTCAATCATTCCTTTCCAAGCTATCAACTGGGATATTATAGAAAAAACAACACACGAAGGTACAACGGGAATATCGCATTGGCAAACAATGCAAATAGGAGGATTACGTATTCGGAAAGTATTTTATTCAAAAGAGTACATTGCAGATCATTGGTGTCAAAAAGGGCATATCGTACACTACTGTCTGGAAGGGGGATTTATTAGCGAAATGGAGAATGGGGAACAAACTATACTTTCTAAAGGAATGACTTATGTTGTTTCCGAAAATTTAAGCTCACATCGTTCTATTTCGGGCAACGGAACCGAATTATTAATCATCGATGGTGATTTTTTAAAATAATTTTCGAAACAAACCAAAATAATATATACATTTACTCAAATCATAAAATAAAAACACAATTTAAATACTTATATCATGGCAAAAAGTCAAGACTCAAAAAAAACCGTCAAAAAAGAACCCCTTAAAACGGCTAAAGAGAAAAAAGAAGAGAAAAGAGACAAGAAAAACAGTCCTAAAAGAGACTAAAATTAGTATTCAATATTCAAATTATAGTGTTCAGTTTCGTAAGTTACTGAACACTATTTTTTTTTGAATAATGAACACTTAATACTATTTCATTGGAATATTAGCTAAAATCTCCAATACAAATTTCCAATATTTTTGTGAAGAAGAAATACTTGCTCTTTCATCTGGAGAGTGCGCACCGTGAATAGTAGGTCCAAAAGAAATCATATCCATATCAGGATAATTTGTCCCAAGAATTCCACATTCTAATCCAGCGTGACAAGCCACCACTTTTGGTTTTTCGCCATTTTGCTTTTCGTAAATAGGAACCAATACATCTAATATTTCAGATTCAGCATTTGGTGTCCATCCTGGATAAGATCCTGAAAATTCCACTTCACAACCCATTAATTCAAAAGCAGAACGCAAGGCGTTAGCCAAATCAAATTTTGAAGTCTCAACAGAAGAACGTGTTAAACACTGAACAGAAAGTTTTCCTTCACCTAAAACTACTTTAGCAATATTATTAGATGTTTCTACTAATTCATCAAAATCAGCACTCATTCTATATACCCCGTTATGAGCCGTATACATTGCTCTCACAAAATAAAACTGAGCAATCGTAGGCATAACTGTAGCTGGAGTTACATCCATCTTGTTAAAAACAACTTCTAGATTAGGCTCTGTTGTTTTAAATTCAGCTTTGATTTCGTTTACAATTTGTTGCATGTCAAAAACAAAAGCTTCATCATAAACGGCAGCGATAATAACTTTAGCTTCACTTTCTCTAGGAATGGCATTACGAAGACTTCCTCCTTTTATTTCGGAAATTTGTAAACCAAAATTATCAAAACCATCAAATAACAAACGGTTCATAATTTTATTGGCATTCCCTAGACCTTTGTGAATATCCATTCCTGAATGTCCACCTTTCAATCCTTTTACAGTAATCGTATACCCAACAGACCCTTCAGGAGTCTCCTCTTCATCGTATTCTGCAACTGCAGTTACATCAATTCCACCTGCACAACCAATGTCAATTTCATCATCTTCTTCCGTATCTAAATTCAAAAGAATCTGACCTTGAAGAATTCCGCCTTTTAAATTCAAAGCCCCTGTCATTCCAGTTTCTTCGTCAATTGTAAAAAGAGCTTCAATAGCTGGATGAGGAATATCTTTACTTTCTAAAATCGCCATAATAGTAGCTACACCCAGACCGTTGTCAGCACCAAGAGTAGTTCCTCTTGCACGAACCCAGTCCCCGTCAACATACATATCAATTCCTTGTGTATCAAAATCAAATACAGTATCTGCATTTTTTTGATGTACCATATCCAAGTGTCCTTGTAAAACAATCGCTTTACGGTTTTCCATTCCTGGAGTGGCTGGCTTACGGATAATTACATTACGAATATCATCTTCAAAAGTTTCTAAACCTAGGTTGTTTCCGAAATCTTTCATAAACTCGATTACACGCTCCTCTTTTTTAGATGGACGTGGAACTTCGTTCAAATCGGCAAATTTATTCCAAAGTACTTTGGGCTCTAAATTTCTTATTTCTTGACTCATTTATTTGTGTTTGAAGTTTATTATTTAATAGCATCAAAGTTACAAAGTTTAAATTCTTTTTCGGCACTAAATGCTATTGTAATTATATTTACATTTATAAAAAAATTATTGCCTTGAAACCAAAACACATTCTTCCAATATTCCTTGTTTTCCAAATTACTGCACTACAAATCATTGCCTTTTTTCCTGAATTTATCGAACATTACTATAGTACTGGTTTGTACCCAAAAATCGCTTTGTTTTCAAGAACTGTTTTTGGTAGAATCCCATTTTCTATAGGAGACATCATTTATTCTATAGTAATTGTAATGGTTCTAAGATGGTTTTGGAACAAGAGAAAAACCTGGAAACTGCAATGGAAAGATAATACGTTACAGGTTTTAAGCTTTTTATCGGTATTCTATTTTTTGTTTCATATTTTATGGGCGTTGAATTATTACCGTCAACCATTATTCGAAAAAATGGCGATTGAAAGAGAGTACAGTGATGCTGATTTATTGGTTTTTACCAAAAATTTAATTGCAAAAACAAACGCTATTCATAGCCAAATCACAAAAAATGACAGCCTGAAAGTCGCACTTCCCTATTCCCACAATCAGGTCTTTACAATGAATTTAAATGGGTATAAAAACCTAGCTACCGACTATTCTTTTTTTACTTACGAAAAACTAAGCGCAAAAAAATCGATTATTAGTTTACCCTTGACTTATATGGGTTTTGGAGGTTATTTGAATCCGTTTACCAATGAAGCACAAGTGAACTATATGATGCCTATGTACAACTCACCAACCACCAGTTGCCACGAAATGGCGCATCAAATGGGATTTGCAAGTGAGAGCGAATGCAACTTTATAGGCTTTTTAGCATCAGTAAAAAACGATAATCCGTATTTTCAGTATTCGGGATATAGTTTTGCTTTGCATTATTGTTTAGGAAATTGGCGAGCACGAGATGAAAAAGTTTTCCAACAATTACTGGAAACAGTTCATCCCGGAATTCTAAAAAACTATCAGGAAAGTGAGGATTTCTGGAAACAATACCAATCCCCTATCGAAACCGGTTTTCATTTAATCTACGATAATTTCTTAAAAATCAATCAACAAAAAGATGGTATGGAGAGTTACAGTAAGTTTGTGAATTTGATGGTGAACTACTATAAAGAAAAAGAGTTCTAAACTATAAATTTAGCTCCATTTAAAATCACATTACTTATAACCGGGTGACTTTGATTATAAATTCAAGCGCAAAACCATGATTGAATTCATTAGAGCATCTATGATACAAATCACTTATACTGCCATCTATATAAACAGATATTGCCGCATCTTTTTTTTAATTATTATAATTACCACAACCAATTTGAATCAACAATTGAATCACTGTTTTCATTCACTTTATCTAAAAACAAGTTGAAATTATTGTTCGACAATGAATCATTTGTTATAATCTTATAAACTATTTGCTCATTTAAATCATTGATAATTATTTTCCAAACTTTACATTTATTTATACTCAGTAAAGTTTTACTAACTTCTATAATATCAGAAATGGAATGTTCTATTACTGGTTGGTTAGTTTTAATTAAGTATAACTTTTTTTCATCAAAATAAAAGTCTGAATTATTTATAAAATATTTTTCTAACCCAAACATGAAAATTCCACTTGATATTTTTCTCAATTTCCATAATTCTAAATTTGTTCTTTTTTTAAAATCAATTTCTTTTTGATGATTATAATTTTTAAAATAGAAAAATATTCTTTTAAAGTTTAAAACTAAAAGAATAATTATTAGCAAAATAAAGATATGTTCTATTTCCATGTTGTCATTTTTGATTTAAGCTATACTCCAGCCCATAATTATTTTATATCTCATCTTTATATCTCATCGCTGGTAAAAGCGGTAAAACTTTTCTTTTTGTATGGTCTGATGATTAACCTTCCTTCACGGTCGAATCGGATGTAGTTGTACACCCAATTCAGGAAAACCACGGCTTTGTTTTTGAATCCAATCAATGAAAACAAATGCACGAACATCCAGACAAACCAAGCAAAAACACCACTGAAATGATAATGGGGTAAATCAACCACCGCTTTGTTACGTCCTATGGTCGCCATAGATCCTTTGTCATTGTATTCAAAAGGTTTCATTTCCTTTTTCTGGATTAATTTCACAATGTTACTCCCCAATAATTTTCCTTGCTGTATCGCAGGTTGTGCCATCATAGGGTGTCCCTGAGGATATTCTTCGGATTCCATTGAGGCAATATCACCTACTGCGAATATATTATCATAACCTTTTACCTGATTGAATTCATTTACCCTGATGCGTTCTACTCTTTCAACTAGAGATTCCGCATCTAAACCTGCCACTAGAGCTCCTTGTACTCCAGCGGTCCAAATTACGGTTGCGGTTTCAAAACTCAAATCGGAATTTGTGGTTATGGTTCGTCCGTCATAATTAGTTACCCTTACATTTTTCCAGATTTTCACACCGAGGCTAAGTAGAAATTTTTCGGCCGCCAAAGACGATTTCTCACTCATCGTATTTAGTATTCTGTCCCCACTTTGAATCAGATTGATTTCCATTTTGGCAATATCAAGATCGGGGTAATCTTTTTGAAGGATGGCTTTTTTCATTTCGGCCAAAGCGCCCGCAAGCTCTACACCTGTGGGACCAGCACCTACAAGAACAAAATTGATTAGGCTATCTTTCTCGGCTGTATCCGTTGTGAGTACAGCCTGTTCAAAATTTTCGAGAATCAGACTTCGTATATTGAGGGATTGGGGTATGGTTTTCATAGCCATACTGAAGCGTTTTATATCCTTGTTCCCAAAATAATTTGTTTTGGACCCTGTGGCAATAACAAGATAATCATAACTCAATTCACCTATTTCGGCAATGACTTTTTGATTTTTGGTATCTATTTCCTGAACAGAAGTAAGTCTAAAATAAAAATCATCGTGTTCCTGAATCACTTTCCTAATAGGGTAAGCAATAGAACCCGCTTCGAGGCCGCCTGTTGCCACCTGATACAATAAAGGTTGAAAAGTATGGTAATTGTGTTTGTCTAAAAGAACAACCTGCGCTTTTTGGTTTCTTAGTTCTTTAGCTATAGCGATTCCTGCAAAACCTCCTCCTATAATTACGATTCTGGGTAAAGTTGAAATTGGGATATTCATATGTGTGATGATTGTGATCAAAGTTGTAAAATATAAATATACTAAAGTTTAACTCATTTTATGGTTGTAAAGAATACAAAGGAAGTGTGGAAGTACAAAAGAGTGTATTGGAAACAGGTTTTGGAAAACTAAATTTAATAAATAGCCCCGATGGAAATGAAAATCCCACTCGCCGCGGCGAGTGGATTGAAATGTACAGCGGGACTAGACGTTTTTATATATCTAAAAAGTTATGCTCCTAAATAAAAAAAAAGTAAACTGTAACAAAAACGACTTATGTTACACTAATGAATTATGAGTGAAAATCTAGAACATTCTTTTGTAAAGCAATTGCAGGAAAATCAGAATATAATCCACAAAATTTGTAGATTATATACTTCTTGCGATGACTCACATAAGGATTTGTTTCAGGAAATTACGATTCAGTTATGGAAGGCTTTTCCAAAATTTAGAGGCGATAGCAAATTTTCCACTTGGGCTTATCGTGTAGCATTGAATACAGCCATTACTTTATATAGAAAAAACAAACGGTCAGTGGCTACTGTAGAGTTTGAAGCAAGGCAACATTTCACAAAAGAAATTGATTATAATTATGAAGAGGAGGAGCAGATAAAGCTGATGTACAAAGCAGTACACCAATTAAATGACATTGAGAAAGCATTAATTTTCATGTATCTAGAAGATAAAGATTACCATGAAATATCAGAAACTTTAGGTATAAGCGAAGTAAATGCGAGAGTAAAAATGAACCGAATTAAAGGGAAACTAAAAAAAATATTAAATCCTTAAGGAATATGAAAGAGCTGGATTTATTAAAAAAAGACTGGAAAAAGAATGAGAATTCTTTTGAGCAGGTAAGCGAAACGGAGATCTACAAAATGATCCATAAAAAGTCGTCTTCTATCGTGAAGTGGATTTTGATTATTAGTATTTTAGAGGTGTTATTATGGACATCGATTAGTATATTTTTCAATACTGACGACTATTTTAAAAAAATGCATCAGGATGAATTAATTCCTCTTTTAAAAGGATTAACCTATTTTAATTATGGAGTTATATTAATTTTTATCTATTTATTTTATAGAAATTATATCCAAATAACGACAACCGTTTCTACAAAACAGTTGATGAAAGACATACTAAAAACCCGAAAAACGGTACAATGTTATGTTTGGTACAACCTTGGAATGATTTTGATTAGTTTAATTATTGGATTTGTAATCGCATTTACTTTAACTCCTGAAACAGCTGTTTTAAGAGACAAAATTGTTCATAATGATAAAGTAATGGCAATTACTATAGGTATATTATTATTATTAGTCACACTTGCATTTGTTGGGGCATTCTGGTTGTTTTACAGATTGCTTTACGGAATCCTGCTCCGCAGGCTGTATGCCAATTATAAAGAATTAAAGAAAATAGATTTATAAAAAAAAGAGTTCGCCACGGCGAACTCTTTTTTTTATCTTAATACTCCCATTTACGGAGTTTGTTTAATTTTTCCTGTTCTTCAATGTCCTCTACTGGAATCACTTTTAAAAAGGAAGCGTGTTGCTCAATTGCAAACTCCACCTTTTCTACTATTTCATCAATAGTATCGTTGTCATAATCAATTTCCAAAGGCTCCTTGATGATAAAAGACTGAAGAATACCTTTCTTCTTCATACGGAGGCCTTTTTTGTCGAAGGAACGTCTAAATCCATCAATCACAATAGGCACCACTATAGGACGGTGTTCTTTTATGATATGGGCAGTTCCTTTTCTAACTGGCTTAAAAGACTTTGTTGTTCCTTGAGGAAACGTAATAACCCAACCGTCTTTAAGAGCTATTTTTATATTCTCGGTGTCATTAGGATTCACATCTTTTTTATCCGCTACATCAACACCTTTAGCTCGCCATGTGCGTTCTACTGATATTGCTCCTGCATAAGCCATAATACGAGGCAACAAACCTGCTTTCATCGTTTCTTTGGCTGCAACGTAATAAATGTTCATCTTAGGATTCCATAAGTACAATACGTTTTTTATGTTGTTTTCCCTACCTTTCAAACTGGCGTTGAAAACATGAAACATAGCCACCACATCAGCAAAATAAGTCTGGTGATTTGATATAAAAAGCACGTTAGTCTCTGGTAAATTTCTAATAATTTCCGATCCTTCAATCTGTAATTCATTGAATCCTCTATAACGTCTATGAGTAGCCGCTCCGAAAATCCGAATTAACAATCTCTTTAAAAAGAGTATATGACCAAATGGATTTCTTTTAAATAATCCCATAAATATGAGTATAAGTGTTTGTAAAATTGGTGTGCAAACTTACGAAATTTATTTTTTAGCACTTAAAAACGCTAACACACTGAATTAAAGCGCAGTTACATTTTAATAAGAAAATAACAGTATCAATAATACTTATTTCTGCGAACTAAACACATCCTTCAAAACGTCTTTCAATTCACTTAACATCATAGCGGTAGCTCCCCAAACAATATGTCCTTCAATTTCAAAAGCCGGAACATTTACATCCTTGGCATATGAAGTGGACATATTAGCATTTACAATTATTTGATCGCTTAAAAAAACTGATAACGGTAATTCAATGATTGCAGACACTTCTGTAGGATCTGGCACAAAACAAACTTCTTCCTTACAGATTCCTAAAAAAGGATGAACTTCAAAATTACTTGGCGGAATATACATGGGTGTAAATGGCTTTATGATTTCCATATTATCAGGATGAACCCCCACTTCTTCATGAGTTTCACGCAAAGCGGTATTTGAAAAAACGGAATCTATTGTCTCATATTTCCCGCCTGGAAAAGCAATTTGAGCCGAGTGAACTCCTTCATAGGAATTCCGAACTATAAGTACCAAATGGGTTATCCCATTTTTAGGATAAAGCAGCATCATTACCGCAGCAATTCTTGGTTTCATCTTTACATCCCCCCCTTTTTTCAAACTTTCAATGCGCTCAAAAGGCACCATTTTCATATGAGCTTCTATAGCTGGAAGTTTTGCCACAGCTAAATTGGGAACATATTCTAAAAAATATTGAAAATCCATAATCAAAGTCTATTTTTGCATTCTAATTATACTATAAATATACGCTGGAAAAAAACAGTTAGCAAATTTTCCAGAATCAAATACAACCTAACAAAATGTACAGCAAAGAAGAAACTCAAAAACTAAAGCGAGAATTCTGGGTCACATTCGCAGATAAATACCCAAGAAAATGGGTGTTATACGATACAAAAATAAAAGACTTCTCTTTCAAGTTTTATGTTGACAATAAAAAAGCACAGGTTCTTATAGACATTGAGCATCGCAATAATGACATTCGAAACGCGTATTTTGAAAAACTCGAAGCCTTAAAGAATATTTTAGCAGAGGAATTCATCACTGATTTAGTTTTCGAACAAAACCACGTTCTTGAAAACGGAAAAACCATTAGCCGTATTTGGGTTGAAAAACTGGGTGTTAGTGTCAGCAATCGAAATTACTGGGACGAAATATTCGATTTTTACAATGAAAAAATGAGCGCATTAGAGAAGTTCTATTCTGAATACGATGATTTTATAAAAGACATAGAGTAAATTTGGGCGTGCCCTTCGCAAAAGCTACGGTCGGGCTGTACATTGCAAGTCCGCGCTCTTCCTTCGTCAGGCTGTGGGCTTTACATTTCCATCCCTCACGCAAAAAAACAAAAACATTTTAAACATAAAAAAGTCGCTCTAGAGCGACTTTTTTATGTTTAATAACTACATATTAAAGATGTTATAAAGAATAATCTTATTGTCATAGTTAATATAGAGCTGTTTCCTGTTTTCCTGTTTTTTTCTTGTAATAATAGACACGGTGCAATCTTCCCCGTTATTGTCTTTACAGGTAAAGGAATAAACAATGTCGTTTTCATTTTCCTCAGTTGGTTGATAAACAATAATTTCAAATAGTTGAATAATCTGAGAGTAAACAACAATTCTGCTTTTATCAGTATCCAATGAAACCATTAAATTGACTAAATTCAGGTCAGACCACTTCCCCCATTTCCCTCTTTCGTTTTTTTCCAAAACACTAAAACCTGATGTTTTGAATTTGTATTTTTGGCTATACGATTGCTGCAAACCTAAACCCAAAAAGAGCAGCACTACATATACTTTTACTTTAGTCATTCTTTATCTTTTTAGAAATTGAATTCCGTTACTTCTTTTTTGGCTAATTCATATTCTGTAAGCATTTCAACAATAATATCTTCCGCTGATTTTATTTCGTGAATCAATCCGGCTATCTGACCTATTTCCAGTTCCCCTTCCACTAAATCACCTTCAAACATTCCGCGTTTTGCTCTTGCTCTACCTAATAATGCTGTTAACTCTTCTTTCGAAGGGCATTTTTCATATAATTCCTGAACATCCTGATAGAATTTATTTTTTATCAATCGCACAGGTGCCAATTCTTTCAATGTTAACTGTGTATCCCCTTCTTTGACCTCAATGATTGTTTTCTTAAAATGTGCGTGAGCTGATGATTCTATTGAAGCGGCAAACCTACTTCCTACCTGTACACCATCTGCGCCTAAAACCATTACAGCAAGCATTCCGCGACCCGTTCCTATTCCTCCAGCTGCAATCAAAGGAATTTTTATTTTCTCTTTGACCATTGGCACAAGTGTCAGTGTAGTTGTTTCGTCCCTTCCATTATGGCCTCCAGCTTCAAAACCTTCAACAACAACAGCATCAACACCTGCATCCTGCGCTTTTAAAGCAAAAACAGAGCTGCTGACTACATGTACTACCGTTATCCCGTTTTCTTTTAAATAAGAGGTCCACGTTTTTGGATTTCCTGCCGATGTAAAAACGATTTTAACTCCTTCCTCGACAATAATTTTCATTATCTCTTCGACATTAGGATACAACATTGGTACATTTACTGCAAAAGGTTTTGATGTTTCCTTTTTACATTTCTGTATGTGCTCTCTCAATACCTCAGGGTACATCGATCCTGCTCCTATTATTCCTAATCCTCCCGCGTTACTTACTGCAGAAGCTAATTTATGTCCACTTACCCATATCATTCCTGCTTGAATAATTGGGTACTTAATCTTAAAAAGGCTTGTGATTTTATTCATTTAATAGCTTGAATATTATTGTTTTATTATTTTTCCGCTTTTAGAAAAAACATCTGATTCTATTTGATAAAAATAAGTCCCCTTGCTCAGCGACTCTAAAGAGATATTGTCTGTTTGCCCAATGATGTTTTTCTCTAACACTTTTTGCCCTAATACAGAATAGAAAACCACTTTCCCTCTATTAAAACTCTCGGGAAAAGTGACTGTAACAAAATTTGAAGTTGGATTTGGATAAGCCGTAAAATAATTAGTTAAAAAATCCTCCACAAAAAGTCCATTCGATAAAGCCCAACTAAAATTCGGAATACCATAACCGTATTGATCATTAGGTGAAACAAATCTATCTCCTGACTGAATAATTAATTGACGGATTTCTTGATTTGTTTTGGTTGGGAATGCCTGCCATAAACAAGCTATCACACCAGCCATTATCGGACTTGAAAAAGAAGTTCCGTCTGCAGTGATGATTGTACCTGCTTCATTCGACAAAACGGCTGCTTTCCCCTGTGCCATAACATCCGGTTTTGTCCTTCCATCATAAGAGGGCCCTATAGAACTAAAAGAAGTTTTTGTTTTTGTAGCATTAACAGCACCTACGGCAATCACAGAAACGGCATCTGCTGGAACTGCAATATGGGGATTACTGGTTGCTCCCTCGTTACCTGCTGCGGCAACAACAATTATTCCTCTACTAAAAGCAATTTCGGCACCTTTTGACATAAATGTAGTAATGCCATTCATTTCACTATAAGTATGGTTATAAGCCGGATTGTCAAATTCAAAATACCCTAATGACGTATTTATTATATCGACTCCAAGCATATCAGCATTTTCAGCTGCTTCAACCCAAAGAGATTCCTCTACAGGATTTTCATTACGCACATCTTCAGTTATAAATAAATAATATGATGCATCTGGCGCAGACCCTACCAATGCATTTTCTTTATATCCTCCTATTGATGACAGAACCAATGTACCGTGATTATCACCAACATAAAAATTATTGTTTCTATTTACATAATCATAACCTCCTAAAATTTGGTTATTATCACGTAATCTTTGA
The DNA here is from genome assembly GCF_023278045.1 of Flavobacterium sp. K5-23. Lineage (NCBI taxonomy): Bacteria > Pseudomonadati > Bacteroidota > Flavobacteriia > Flavobacteriales > Flavobacteriaceae > Flavobacterium > Flavobacterium sp. K5-23. Next base: position 1,936,676 of record NZ_CP056783.1, on the reverse strand, counting down.
AAGGGCAAAGCAGTATTTACTCCTGGAAATCCGCCATCCATAATAGCAATTATTTTTCCGGAGCCTGTATAATTTTGCTGATGTAATAAATGACCATTTAACATCTGTATTTGGTTTGCAGATGTACCGTAAGTAAAATCAACTTTAGATTTCTCCGTCTTATTTTGTTCCTGGTTTTTGTAAGTTTTGGCTATTTTACCAGATGTATTCAAAGTCTTGTTAGCAAAGTCAACTTTAGCAACAAAAGAGAATGTTTTTAACGAATTTATCACAGCTTGGGTCCCTCTAACGTGGATGGCATTCAGCCATTTCGATTTGGCCATAACGCTAATACCAGAAACAGCTTCAACTTGACTAATATAAGTGGGTTCAACTGGAACATCCTTGAAATCTATAGCTATATTTTGTTTTGTTCTTCTATCTAATGCCCTTTGAGAAAGCATTTGCAGTGGAGAGTCAAAGTAAAATTGCGAATTAGGTTTAGCATTAAAATACACCCAAGCATCTTCTTGTGAAGACGCTATTGTAGTTAGCAATAAAAAAATGAGAATGTAAAAATTTTTCATAATTAACCATTATTTGATGCTTAATAGAATTCATACTATCAAACAAATTCTTTTAAAAACCGAAGATTTCCCAATTTAATAAACAGCCTGAATTTCAAGCTTTTTAAACCCAAAGTACTAATCTAAGATATTACTCCCGAACCAACTAATTCATCCCCTATATGCCAGACTACAAATTGGCCTTCGGTAATTGCAGATTGTGGTTCATCAAAAGAAACATACATTCCGTTTTCGAACTGGTGCAATATCGCTTTTTGTAACGGCTGTCTGTAGCGAATTCTTGCCATAACTTCCATTTGTTCTCCATTGGCCAAAGCCATATCAGTACGAATCCAATGCACTTCTGCTTTATCAATAAAAAGTCCTTTTCTAAATAAACCAGGATGTTGACTACTTAAACCAGTATAAATAGTATTAGTGGTTACATCAGTAGCAATTATAAACAAGGGATCAGTAGTACCTCCTACATTCAATCCTTTTCGTTGTCCAATAGTGAAATAATGAGCACCTTGATGTTTCCCTACAACCTTACCCATGTCTGGTGTGTATAAAATTTTATTTGAGGCTAAAGCCAAAGTATTTTCTGCAGATAATCCTTCATTAATCACTGAATTATATACCGCATTATTTTTATCGATTTGTATAATCAAACCTTCTTTTGTTTGTAATTTTTGTTGTAAAAATTCTGGCAAACGTACTTTACCAATAAAACACAATCCTTGAGAATCTTTCTTTTCAGCAGTTACCAATTCCATTTCGGCAGCAATTTCGCGTACTTCAGGCTTAGTTAACTCTCCAATAGGAAATAAGGATTTTGACAATTGCTCTTGTGACAATTGACAAAGAAAATAAGACTGGTCTTTATTATTATCGGCACCGGCAAGCAATTGATATACTGTTTCACCATTGACTTCTAATTCACTTTTTTTACAATAATGCCCAGTTGCCACATAATCAGCACCAAGACTTAAAGCAATTTTCATAAAAACGTCAAATTTTATTTCGCGATTGCAAAGCACATCAGGATTAGGAGTTCTCCCTTTTTCATATTCGTTGAACATATAATCAACGATCTTCTCTTTGTATTCTTCACTTAGATCCACTGTTTGAAAAGGAATCCCTAATTTTTCAGCAACTAATAAGGCGTCGTTACTATCTTCTAGCCACGGACAGTCATTAGAAATAGTAACTGAATCATCATGCCAGTTTTTCATAAAAAGACCTATCACTTCATACCCTTGCTGTTGCAATAAATAAGCTGCAACACTTGAATCAACACCACCTGAAAGTCCTACTACAACACGCTTCATTTTAATCTAATTATATTTTAATAAGGGGCAAAGTTACAAAGATTTATAACAGTATGCCATTAAGGGCAACACTTAATTGCTCTTACTTTTTGTGGCATTCGATGGAATACTCATATTCAATTCCCTTAGAAGTTTCCCTTTTTCGAAAAATTTCCAAATCCCCATTTTTTTTCCATTTACAAACTGTCCTTGAGAAACCACATTCCCCGAAGGATCTTTAAAAACAGCTAAGCCATTGTACTCATTATTTTTATAATTAGATTCTTCAAGTACAGTTCCGTCAGCAGTATATTTTTTATAAAAACCTTCTTTAACGTCATTTTTATAGTTGATTTCTTCGGCAATTTTTCCATCAGGAAAATACACAGAACGAAGTCCTTCTAACTTACCGTTTTTATAATTTTCAGAGGTCATCACCTTTTTTGAAGCTTGGTGATAGTAAATCCATTTCCCATCAAATAATTTATTTACAATCTTCCCTTCACTGACTTTGTTATTAGCCTGATCATAAAATATCGTATAGGCAGTATTGTCTTTATCATTGAATTCTCTTGTAGCTATAACAGAACCGGCTTTAGTATCATCAAAAAATTTAAACAAACCAATTTCTTTACCATGAGAAAAAGTTCCTTCATACCTGGGCCTTTTCGATTCTTCAAAAACACCTTTCCATACCCCATGCTTTTTTCCGCTTTCATCAAGGGCATTAAAATTAGTTTGTGCATGAAGGGACCACAAATTTAAAAATGCAAAAAGAACTAGGACTCTCTTATAAAATACTTTCATTTCATTTTTTTATTAGTAACGCATTAGAATCGCACAAATTATGCCTAAAACCAAAAAAATCCCGAAAATCGGGATTTTTTTTTTAAATATTATTTCTTTTTTTGTTCTGCTTTTATAGCTTCTTGCTGCGCCATAACTTCTTGAAGTTTTTGTTGAAACTTACCTTGTTTTTTAGGCTCTTTCAATTTATTCTCCTGAATTTGAGCGTGAATCTTATCACTGTCAACAATATAATTCTTAATTACAAACATAATTCCGATAGTAATTAAGTTAGATATAAAGTTATATAAACTCAATCCTGCACCATAACTATTGAAGAAAATTAACATCATCAATGGCGAAACGTAAATCATGATTTTCATCATTTTTGCCATATCAGGCATACCTTCTTGTTGCGGAGCTGCCATTTGTTGATCCCCTGAAGTCATTTTCATATAGAAGAAAATAGCGACTGCAGCTAATATTGGGAACAAACTAATATGACTACCGTACATAGGAATATGGAAAGGCAATTTAGCAATTTCATCAAATGAAGATAAATCATCTGCCCAAAGGAAGCTTTTTTGTCTTAAGATAAAAGCCGAAGGGAAAAACTGAAATGAGGCATACATAAAAGGAAGCTGAATCAGAGCAGGAATACAACCTGCCATAGGATTAACCCCAGCCTTGTTGTATAACTTCATCGTTTCTTGCTGCTTTTTCATAGCATCTTTCTTGTACTTCTCACCTAACTCAGTAATTTCAGGACGCAATACTTTCATTTTTGCCTGTGACAAGAATGATTTATATGTAATAGGAGACATGGCAATTTTTATCAAAACAGTAAAAATGATAATTGCAATACCATAAGCAATGTAAGAACTTAAAAATCCGAATAATGGAATAAACACAAATTTGTTAATCCATCCGAAAATTCCCCAACCTAATGGAATTATTTTCTCTAAATTTTTATCATAGCTTTTTAAAGTCTTATAATCTGATGGTCCAAAGTACCAATTCATTTTATAATCTAACTCTCCATTTGTAAATGCTAATGGAATAGTAGCTTTAAATTGTTTTGTATAAGTTGTATCAACTTCATCGTCTTTAACTAAATTATAAGACTTTAACATTGAAGTTTCAAAAGGCGTATTAGTCAATAATATAGAAGAAAAGAAATGTTGCTTAAAAGCAATATAACTTACTTTTTCAGGAGTTTCTTCTTTATCATCACCTTGCCCTACATAATTATGTTTATCCTCTTCATATTGGTAAGCAACTTCAGTATAACGATTTTCATAAGAAACACTTTTCTCATTTCTATTCGTTTTCAAATCCCACTGTAAGTCCAATGATTTAGAAGTGTTCAATACTTTATTTAAACCTTGAGAGCGAATATCGAAATCAATCATATACTCATTCGGTTTCAATACATATTTGTATTCAAGAAACTCATTTTCACCCGCTTTCAAACGCATTGACAAAATTTGATCAGCACCATTTTTAGTTAGTGTTGGCTCAAAAAACAGGTCTTTTGTGTTTAATGTACGATTATCGCTAGTTAGTAATTGAATATTAAAATTGGCATTGTTGTCTTTTATCAATTCAACTAATTCTCCAGAACCTTTCTTAAATTTCTCATGGTTTTTCAAAACCAATTCAACAATATATCCTCCTTTATTAGCAATTTTCAATTTTACCATTTCATTTTCAATCGTGGTAAAAGCAGCTGTTGCTGAAGGAAGTGTCGCTGAATAAGCAAAATTCCCAAGTGATTTTTGTAATTGAGCTAGTTGTAAAGTATCTCCAGTAGTTACAGCTGCATCAGTAGCCACAACTTGCGCCACTGTTTCTTTGGCTTTAGTTTCTTCTTTAACTACTAATTCTTTTTTAGCTTTTTCAGCAGCTAGGTCAGCTTCTGTAGGTTGGTTTTGATACATAATCCATATCAAAATTCCAAAAATCAATACAAAACCTATAATCGAATTCAGGTCTAATTTTTTTTGTTCCATTCTAATTTTAGTTCAAAGTTTAAGATTTAAAGTTTTTATAAAAACGTTAAACCAGGGCATTATTATTTTGTTTTTAACTGTTGTAATCTACAACTAAAAACGGATTACAGAAATATTATTTCTTTTTTTCTTTTACGGCAGCAGCAACAAAACTCACGAATAAAGGATGTGGGTTTGCAACTGTACTTTTATATTCAGGATGGTATTGAACCCCGATGAAAAAAGGATGGTTTTCTAATTCTACAATCTCTACCAAACCCGTATCTGGATTTACACCTGAAGATTTTAATCCTGCATTTTCCAATGCACTAGCATATTCATTGTTATACTCATAACGGTGACGGTGACGTTCAGAAATAGAAGTTTTACCATAAATACTATATGCTAAAGTATCTTCTTTGATATCACATTTCCAAGCCCCAAGACGCATTGTCCCACCTTTATCAGTAATCGTTTTTTGCTCTTCCATCAAGTTAACAACTGGATGTTTCGTGTTTTCATTCATTTCAGTAGAATTTGCATCAGCAAACCCTAGAACATTTCTTGAATATTCGATAACGGCCATTTGCATTCCCAAACAAATTCCGAAGAAAGGAACTTTATTCTCACGTGCGTAACGAACAGCAGCAATTTTTCCTTCGATACCTCTTTCACCAAAACCTGGCGCAACAAGAACACCATCAAGACCTTTTAATTTCTCTTCAATATTATCAGCATCAATATGCTCAGAATGAATAGAAATTACATTTACTTTTGTTTCATTAGCAGCACCTGCATGAATGAAAGATTCCAAAATTGATTTGTAACAATCTTGCATTTCTACATATTTACCAATCAATCCAATATTTATTGTATGCTTAGGATTTTTAATTCGACGTAGAAAAGTATTCCAGTTTTTTAAATCTGGAGCCGCTTTTTTAGGCAAATCTAATTTTTTAAGCGCCACTACATCAAGACCTTCTTCTAACATTAAATTAGGCACTTCATAAATAGTAGCAGCATCAATAGATTGAATAACAGCTTCTCTTTTTACATTACAAAACAATGCTAATTTATTACGAATTTCGTCAGATATTTCATGTTCAGTTCTACAAACTAAAATATCAGCTTTAATTCCGCTTTCCATTAAAGTTTTCACTGAATGCTGAGTAGGTTTAGTTTTCAACTCACCCGCTGCAGCTAAATAAGGCACTAAAGTTAAATGAATAACAATAGCGTTACTTTCACCTAAATCCCATACTAATTGACGTACAGATTCGATATAAGGCAAAGATTCAATATCTCCAACAGTTCCTCCTATTTCAGTAATCACAATATCAAAATCACCTGAATTACCAAGCAATTGCATTCTGTCTTTAATTTCATTGGTAATATGTGGCACAACTTGAACCGTTTTTCCAAGAAACTCTCCTCTTCTTTCTTTTTCAATAACCGAAAGATATATTCTTCCTGTAGTAACGTTATTGGCTTGAGAAGTAGGAACGTTTAAAAAACGCTCATAGTGACCTAAATCTAAATCGGTTTCGGCACCATCATCAGTCACATAACACTCTCCGTGTTCATATGGATTTAAAGTTCCTGGGTCAACATTTAAATAAGGGTCGAACTTTTGTATAGTTGTTCTATACCCTCTTGCTTGTAACAATTTTGCTAAAGACGCTGCAATAATTCCTTTCCCTAAAGAAGAAGTCACACCGCCGGTAACAAAAATATATTTCGTTTGATTCATTCTATTGTTGTTTGTTTTGTAGTTGTGTAAAAAACTTGGCAAAAATACGATTATAAATTGAGAATATGCTAATTTGGAAAAGAGATAATTTTGAAAATTGACAATTGTTTAACGCACCAAATTTTAAATTAAAACCTCATTAATTTAAAAACTAATGAGGTTTTGGGTATCTTTTTTTAATATTCCGTATTAATTCTTCGAGTCCATTTAGTTTCAGCTCATAAATCAATTTCAACTGCTCTCCTAATTCCCCTTTTGGGAAACCTTTATTATGATACCATACAACATAATATTCCGGTAAATCTATAAGGAATTTGCCTTCATATTTTCCAAAAGGCATTTTTGTATGAGCTAGCTTCACTAACTGTAATTGATTTTTATCCAAGTTTCAGGTTTAAAGTTTTAGATTTAACATTTAATCCATAAATTTCAACATTTAATCCATAAATTGAAAAATACGTTTGATGACCGCTGACTTATATTTGTCATCGTCTTTCTAATTTCTGGTTATTTCCAATTAAAAACGATGCGTTTCTCAATATCAGTATTCAAACTCAAGAAAACCGGACAAGTCATTGCGGCTCTTTCAAGAATGACTTTGTTTTTTTGATCAACTTCAATATTCATTTCGAATGTGATTTCTATAGCACCAATTCTTCTCGGCTCCCCATTCATTATTTTAGTAACCGAAGCGGTAGCACCTGCCATATCCACTTCCATATCACGAGCTTTGATTCCCATAATAGTCATCATACAACTTGCTAATGCATTTGCAACAGTATCTGTTGGAGAAAAAGCTTCTCCTTTACCGTTATTATCTATTGGGGCATCTGAAATAATTTCGTTTCCAGATTGCAAATGTATTGATGAAGTTCTTAACTCACCTATGTAGGTTACTTTTGAAGTCATTTCTTTTTAGTTATAAGTTACGGGTTTGAAGTTAAAAGTTAGAGGTTTCAAGCTGAACACTCGCCACTAAAAACTGAACACTATTTTATTTTGCTTCTTTTATAATCAAGTCGGTATCGTAATACAAAATAAAGACCCCTTTATTAGTATAGCCTCCATCTTCTTTTTTATAATATTCAAATTTACTGTCAATCTGCTTCGTTGCAACAGAATTTACCGTTTCTTCAAATTTTGTGTTTTGTACTAATCGCATCATCGTATCAAAAGTCACATCGAATCCTCTGGTTGCAAAAGCACTTGGAAAAACATTATTATTCTTTTTATATTCCTTATCGAAAATAACTGCTTCTGGAGATTCGTTTTCGCGAGTTACAGAAGGATACATTAATTTTAATTTGGTAAGATTCAAAAAGTTAATTTCATCCGTATTTAAAGTCTCGTTAGTTTCTAAAATTACTAACTGAACACGATAGTCGGTCATTGAACTCAACATAGATGCAATTGTTGTTTTTATCATCCAGGTATTTCCTGTTTCCATAACAACATAATTCATTTTATCTTTTACCAATAAACTTTTTAGATTATCTGCGGACACACTTCCATTACTATTAAAAGCAACAAAGGGAACTCCTTTTTGATATTCCTTAATATATTGAATAATGGATTCTTTTTTCTTATCGACTACCGCTATAATGTTTCCATTGTTTGCACGCATATATTCGAACATAGTGTTTTTCACCGCTTCGTTTGTTGGAATAGTTTGGTATAAATTAGAGTATGGATTCCCTACATCTTTTGACAAAGGAGAAATAACTGGAACATTATACTCCTTAAGCATTACAGCGATAGTTTCGGCATTACTTTGATAAAATGGCCCAACAATAGCGTTGTAAGTATGTAATTTGTTTTTTTGTACAATAGCAGCAATATTGGAATTGTTTTTAGTCTCTTGTGAATCAAAAATACTAACGTCGATAGGAAGACCTAATACTTTAGCAGAATCTATAGCCATCAAAACTCCAGAATAAAAATCTAAGGTCATATTCAAAAACTTATCTTTTTTCAATCGAGTACTAGTTGAATTTACCGTGTCACTTTCGATATTAGAAATATTAAAAGGTAATAGCAACGCCATTTTTTTACGCTTGCCATCACTTATGATCTTAGATAATGATGAATATTCTTTTTTGGAATCATTTAAAATTGAAGTTTTCGAAGGAACCTTTAATAGCATCCCAATCTCAACTCCATTCTTTAATTCAGGATTAAGACTGATTAATTCTTCCTGAGTCATTTCAAACATTTTTGAAAGACTGTAAAGTGTTTCTTTTGGTTTCACCTCGTAGCTTAAATACTCTATAACTGTAGGAGCAATTATTGGATTCGATTTAAGAATTTCTTTTTTAGCTTCAGTTACTTCAGCCACTTCAGCAACTTTAACTACTTTAGGAGCATTCCCTTTAATTAACAACTTAAATCCAATTGGCAAATTAGCTACAATTTCAGGATTGCGTTTTTCCAATTCTTCGATAGTAATACCATATTGCTTAGCAATAGAATATTTAGTTTCTTTTGGAAGTACGTCATGATAGATTAATTTATCTTGAACCTGAGTCGCTTTTTTTATACTGTTTTTAGAAGGTATGGTTAATATTTGACCTATTTGCAAACCATAAAGTTCTATATTGGGGTTGGCTTTTTTCAAATCTTCATCTGAAACTCCATACATTTTTTCGATTCCGTACAAAGTTTCTTTAGCAACTACTTCATGCGTTCTTTCATTAGATGTTTTTTCGGCCTGCACATTTGTGATTTCCTTAGTTGACTTTTTTGGAATAAGCAATACACTATTCGGTTTTAAACCGCTTTGAGCATCCGGATTTAATTGATAAATATCATAAGGAGTTACGCTATACTTTTGAGCTATCTGGTTTATGGTTTCACCTTTTTCTACTGTATGAGTAATGTGCCTTCCTTGAGAAAATACACTAAACGTAGACAATAAACCAACAATGCAAATTGTAAAAAAATACTTCATCCTTTATATATGTAAAAATTATTCGATTAATAACAATGAAACGGTATCAAATTTTATTCCAATTAATTTGATACCGTTTATATAGAAAAATTTAGAACAATGGTTTTAAGTGTAAACAACACTAAATCAAACCACTATTCCCACTCAATTGTAGCTGGTGGCTTAGAACTAATATCATAAACTACACGATTTACTCCTTTTACTTTATTGATAATATCATTAGATACTTTCATTAAGAACTCATAAGGTAAGTGAACCCAGTCAGCAGTCATCCCATCAGTAGATTCAACAGCACGAAGCGCAATTACTTTTTCATAAGTACGCTCATCTCCCATTACCCCTACACTATTTACAGGAAGTAAAATAGCTCCTGCTTGCCATACTTTATCGTATAATCCCCAAGATTTCAATCCATCAATAAATACTGCATCTACATCTTGTAATATGCTTACTTTCTCTGGAGTTATATCTCCTAATATTCGTATTGACAATCCTGGCCCAGGGAAAGGATGTCTTCCTAATAATTCTGGATCTATTCCTAATGATGCTCCCACTCTACGTACTTCATCTTTAAAAAGCATACGTAAAGGTTCAACAATTTTCAATTTCATATAATCAGGCAAACCACCTACGTTATGATGAGACTTTATAGTTGCTGAAGGTCCTTTTACAGAAACCGATTCAATAACATCAGGATATATTGTTCCTTGTGCTAACCATTTCACATCTTCAATAAGGTGAGATTCGTCATCAAAAACTTCGATAAAAACTCTACCAATAATTTTACGTTTGGTTTCTGGATCACTTACACCTGCTAATTCAGATAGAAAACGATCTCCCGCATCTACTCCTTTAACATTCAATCCCATTCCTTTGTATTGATCTAATACACTCTGGTATTCGTTTTTACGAAGCAAACCATTATTTACAAAAACACAGTATAAATTTTTACCAATCGCTTGATGCAATAACACCGCAGCTACAGTAGAATCTACTCCTCCTGAAAGTCCTAGAACTACTTTATCGTCTTGTAATTTCTCTTTTAATTCAGAAACCATTTCTTCAACAAAAGCATTTGGCGTGAAATTTTGAGGAACTTCGGCGATTTTAACCAAGAAATTCTCTAACATTTTCGATCCATCAGTAGAGTGAAAAACTTCAGGATGATATTGAATAGCGTAAGTTGTTTCACCCTCAATTTTGTAAGCTGCAAATTCCACATCATGTGTACTCGCAAGCTTCACTCCATTAGTTGGCAATGCTTTTACACTGTCACTATGACTCATCCAAACCTGGCTGTTTTCAGAAATACCATCAAAGAAAACTTCGTTTTCCTTAATATATGATAAATTAGCTCTACCATATTCTCTTGTATTTGAAGCAGCTACTTCTCCACCACTAAAATGTGCTAGATATTGCGCACCGTAACATACGGCAAGCACAGGAAGTTTTCCTCTAATTTGAGATAAATCTGGATGCGGAGCATCTTCTGCACGAACAGAAAATGGACTTCCTCCAAGAATTACGGCTTTATAACTTGATAAATCACTCGGAAAATGATTGTATGGAAAAATTTCGCAGAATATATTTAATTCGCGAACTCTACGCGCAATAAGTTGAGTATATTGCGATCCGAAATCTAAAATAAGTACGTTGTGTTGCATGCGCAAAAATACTTTTTAAATTTGGAATTCAAAAATTGAATTTTAAAAAAATTGAATTTATTTTCGACATTAAAATTACATTGTCCCTTTATTATTCGAATAATGAATAAACGATTTCAAACATTGTTATTCCTTTATAAGAATAATAGTCGCTTTAAAACCGGTCCCAAGATTCCATTGACTCGCAGAAATCACAACTCCCTTATCGTCATAAACCTGAAATTCAGCAGTATTAGGCCCAGATTCCCCTTGATTCAAAGCTTCGAAATCAATTTTATTAATCCCTTTTTCTAACACTATTTCAAATCCTTTGAAATTACTGTCTAAATACACTTCGTATTGGATAACCTTGTCATTTAAATAGACTCGTATCTTATCTCCATCAACATAGGCAGCATCACGATAAAGCACTTTTGAAACAACTGCACTCGTTTTAAAACTTCCTAAATTTTGATTCCTTCTATAAAAAACACCTTCAGGAAAAGGTTCCTTTTTATTTAATCTATCTTTTACAGCATCTCCGGGATTGATAAATTCGTCCTTTGGAACCATTGAAAGTGGAGCCGGTTTTGGCTTATCTAAATCCGGATATTCAGTAATTTTTGGTGTCGCTTTTGGAGTAACTTTTGCTGGTTTTTCAGGAACTGGTGGAATTATCTTTTTAGGCTTAATATCTGTATTCTTGGGAGGTATAGATTTAAACTTAGTGTTTGATTCAATTTGCGAATATCCACTAAAGGACATCCCAACCATTAAAATAAAAAAAAGGATTCGTATCATGACGATAATATTTACTTGTGAATTATTTAATATTTTTTAAAAATAAAAAACCGATTTCATTTAATGTTAAAAATGATGTTATTTAACTTTCTATTATAACTATATTTTTTTTTAATGCGTTTTTAGAATACAGGACACCTCAAAAGCGTTTAATACTAAATTGTTTTTAAAAAAAATATAAAAATCAATGGTTTTTCATTTCACTGCTTTTACAAATTGCAAAAAACATACCAATTTTTAAAAATCGGACTGACTTAATTAATATATAAGCTGGAAAAACAATTAAAATGAACAGAGAAAACATATTGACCGGTTCCCTATGGGAAGATAAAATGGGCTATTGTCGAGCGGTACGCATAGGAAATTACATTGAAGTATCCGGAACAGTTGCCATAGTAGACGGAGAAAAAATAAAAGCCAATGATGCTTACGCTCAAACGCTTAATATTCTTGAAAGAGTAGAGAAAGTGCTCGAAGACCTAAATGTCAACATAAAAGATGTAATAAGAACAAGGATTTTTACCACAGACATCACTACATTTGAAGCTGTAGCCCTGGCGCACTCCTCTTATTTTAAAGATATAAAGCCAGCAACAGGTTTTTATGAAATTAGCAAATTAATTGCTCCTGAATACCTAGTAGAAATAGAATTTACCGCAGTAGTTACTGAAATGCATTAAAAATATAAAGGATTGTAATACTTTAGCAAAAAAAGTACTGAATAGCACCGTATTAAAATAATGAATTTTAAAAAAACCACCCATCTTGTTCTTTTATGGATCTTAATATGTGTCCTGATAGGTTTTTTATCTGGCTCGGCATCTGCCTTTTTTTTAGTTTCCTTAGAATGGGTTACTCAATATAGAGAACATACTAATTGGCTGATTTGGTTTTTACCAATTGGAGGTTTGCTTATAGGTCTTGTATATCATTATTATGGAGCATCAGTTGTAAAAGGCAATAATCTATTGCTGGAAGAATATGAAACCCCTCAAAAAACAGTTCCTCTAAAAATGGTGCCTTTAGTTCTTATTGGCACATTAATAACGCATTTATTTGGAGGTTCAGCAGGACGTGAAGGTACTGCTGTACAAATGGGCGGTGCAATAGCTGATCAATTTACGGCCCTCTTTAAACTCAAAGCTACTGACAGAAAGACATTGTTGATTTTAGGGATTAGTGCAGGATTCGCTTCTGTTTTTGGAACTCCATTAGCTGGAGCCGTATTTGCATTAGAGGTTTTATATTTTAGCAAAGTAAGTTTCAAAAGCACAATATTGTCATTTTTAGTGGCCTTCATAGCGTATTACACAGTTGAATTCTGGAAAGTTGAACATACTCATTACGCCATTCCTATTGTGCCTGAACTGAACTTTCAAATTCTCTTTTGGGTCATTTTCGCAAGCGCTTTATTTGGTTTTGCAGCTATGTTATTTTCTAGAAGTACACATTTATGGACTGATTTATTTTCGAAAACCATAAAATATCCTCCATTACGTCCTTTTATTGGAGGTTGTATACTTACTTTAGCTGTTTACTTCATTGGCACCACAAAATACATTGGACTTGGAATACCTGTCATTGTTGACTCTTTTTCGAATCCAAATACAGCTTACGACTTTCTAATCAAAATACTCTTTACAGGATTTACTCTTGGTGCAGGATTTAAAGGTGGGGAAGTGACTCCTTTATTCTTCGTGGGTGCTACATTAGGTAGTGCATTATCTCCTTTTATACCACTTCCTATTGCACTATTAGCAGGAATGGGATTTGTCGCTGTTTTTTCTGGTGCTACACATACACCTATAGCTTGTACGATAATGGGAATGGAGCTTTTTGGAATTCAAGGTGGTTTATATATTGGTATCGCCTGCCTTATTGCTTATTTCACTTCAGGATCAGTGGGAATTTACAAAGCTCAAATTGTAAAAGGGGCAAAATCACGTTTGTATCAAAAAATGAGAAGAAAAGAACTGGAGAATTTTTGATATAATAACGCGAAAATTTTTAAATGATTTTAATCTTTACATTAAAAAATGTAATTTCGCATACTATGAAAATACAAGACATTCAAGCGATACAGTTGTTATTAGCAACGCCAAAAAAAATAGCAATCATTCCACACCGTAGCCCTGACGGCGACGCTATGGGCTCTACTCTAGGATTATATCATTTTTTATTAAAAAACAATCATTTCCCTACAGTAATTGCTCCAAACGAATTCCCTGATTTCCTGGCTTGGCTTCCTGGTTCAGAAACCGTTAAAATATTCGAAAAAGACAAAGAAAACTGCACTAAAATACTTGAGGAGTCTGATCTAATTTTTACGTTAGATTTCAATGCTTTGCACCGTGTAGGAGAAATGGAACACGTTCTAGTAAAAATGAAAGCTCCATTTATAATGATTGATCACCATCAAAAACCGGATGATTATTCGACTTATACCTATTCGGACACCTCTTTTGGATCGACCTGCGAGATGCTTTATAACTTCATTTCTCTTTTGGATAAAAAAGAAGATATCGATGCTACTATTGGAACTTGTATTTACACTGGAATACTTACAGATTCTGGTTCGTTTCGTTATACAGGAACAACTGGAAACACACATCGTATTATTGCTGAATTAATCGATTTAGGGGTTGAAAACACAAAAATTCCAACATTACTTTTTGATAATAGCTCTTATAGCCGTTTACAATTATTAGGGAGAGCACTTCAAAACCTAAAAGTTTTAGCAAGCCATAAAACTTCTTACAGTACTTTAACACAAGAAGAACTGAATACTTTTAATTATGTTAAAGGTGATACTGAAGGCATCGTTAATTATGGTTTAAGCATAAAAGATATCATATTTACTGCTATATTTATAGAAAATAAAGACGAGAAAATTATCAAAATTTCTTTCCGCTCTCAAGCTGGGTTTGATGTCAATCAATTTGCTAGAGACCATTTTAATGGAGGAGGACATATTAATGCTGCTGGAGGAAAATCGGACTTATCGATGGAAGAAACAATTCAGAAGTTTGAGAATTTAGTATCAAAACTAACGATTTAAAATATCATGAAAATTAACAAGTTAATTGCTATTTCTTTTTGCTCATTGCTAATTGCATCCAGTTGTAAACAACATCAGGATGCTAGAAGACCACTTTCACAAAGCTCAGGTAGTTTTATGAAGAAATCAGTTATTCGAAATAAAAAACTAGTTGCAAGCGAGGAAGATCAAATCAAAACAATAATCAAAAACAATCCAACAACGGAGTACTTTACTTCAGCAAAAGGATATTGGTATTCTTATGAAACCAGAAATGAACTTGACACACTAACACCTAAAAAAGGGGATGTTGCTTTCTTTGATTTTGAAATTAAAGACATTAATGGAAATATTATCTATACAGAGTTAGAACTTAAGCCACAAATATATTTTGTTGACAAACAGGATATTATGATGGGAATAAGAGACGGTATAAAACTAATGCGTAAAAACGAAAAAGTGAATTTCCTTTTTCCATCACATATGGCATATGGTTATCATGGTGACAATAAAAAAATAGGTATGAACCAACCTTTACTTTGTACTGTAAAGCTTCATGATTTCAAACCTGAAACTGCTGTAAAAAAGAAAAAAACTATAAAAACAACTGGACCTGAAAGCACTATAAATAACGATATTCTTCAGGACAATTCACAATCTCCAGCTCCAGTAAAAAAACAAATTAAAACCGAAAATAAACCAATCGATACCGTAAAAGAGTAAGTAATCAACTTACTTATGAAAGAAGCATATCGAAATTGGAATTCAAAAACGGATTAAGATATACGACCCTAGCTTTTGTGAACAGGTGAAGCAATTCCATATTCCTTTAAAAAAACAAATATTAACTACTCATGAAAAAAAGAATCCTATCCTTGTTACTTGTTATCGCAACATTATTCTCTTGTAAAGAGGACCATAGCAATCTTCCTGATGGACTATATGCTAAAATTGATACAAACAAAGGAGAAATCATTGTGAAATTAGACTATAAAAAAGCACCTATTACAGTTGCCAATTATATCACTTTAGCCGAAGGTAAAAATGATTTTGTAACCAATAACAACTTAAAAGGAAGACCTTTTTTTGATGGTTTAAAATTCCATAGGGTAATAAAGGATTTTATGATACAAACTGGTGATCCTTTAGGAACGGGGTCAGGAGATACTGGATACAAATTTAAAGATGAGTTCTCCGATTTGTTATTTGACAAAGGAGGAGTTTTGGCTATGGCCAATAACGGACCAATGACAAATAGTAGTCAGTTTTTCATAACACATCTTGCAACTCCATGGTTAGACGGGAAACATACTGTTTTTGGGCATGTTGTTGATAAAGGAATGGATGTCGTTAACTTAATTGAACAAAATGATTACATCAATAAAGTTACTATAATTAGAAATGGTGAAGCAGCAAAAAAATTCAATGCAGTAAAAACTTTTTATAATTATTTCTCTGTTGAATCAGAAAATCAAAAGAAAAAACAAGCTCTTGATGCACTCAACAAAAAAGAATACAACGAAAAATACAAAGAAGTTCGTGAAGAGAAAGTTAGTTATTTTAATGCATTGAAAAGCAAAGCAACTACAACACCTACAGGACTTAAATATGTTATTACTAAAAAAAGCGGCGGTAAAAAACCAACAAACGGGACTCATCTTTATATTCATTATGCAGGTTTTCTTGAAGATGGAGAGCTTTTTGATAGTAGTATAGAAAGTGTTTCTCAAACTTTTGGTAAATTTGATCAAAATAGAGCGGCTCAGAATGGTTACCAACCTATTCCTTTCCAAGCAGGGCGTAAAGACGGAATGATTCCTGGATTTATTGAAGGTTTAGAAAAGTTGTCTTTTGGTGACAAAGCAATACTTTTCATTCCAGCACATTTAGCTTATGGAGCAGGTGGTGCAGGTGATGCAATCCCGCCAAATGCAAATATTATTTTCGAAATCGAATTAATGGGTGAAATGCCACAATAAGTTTATAAAATATAAAAGACCTTAAATTAAAAAACATGAAATTTAAAATTCTCTTTTTAGTATTCTTAGGAATGTTGAACGTTCAAGCTCAGAGTTCTAAAAAAACACCTGTAAACAAAAAACCAACTACAATTGCTAAAGCCTCAGTAAAAAAAGCCGTAGTAATTGAAGGGATATTTGCAACTATAACGACAAACAAAGGTGATATTACAATACAATTAGATTATAATAAAGCACCCGTTACAGTTGCAAATTTCATCTCACTTGCCGAAGGTAAAAATACTTTTGTAACCGATGAAAAACTAATAGGAAAACCATTTTATGATGGTTTAAAATTTCACAGGGTAATCAATAATTTTATGATTCAAGGTGGTGATCCTACTGGAAATGGTTCTGGAGGACCAGGTTATGCTTTCAAAGATGAATTTTCTGATGTAAAATTTGACAAAGCGGGTCTTTTGGCTATGGCCAATTCCGGCCCAACAACAAATGGAAGTCAGTTTTTCATTACCCATAAAGATACACCTTGGTTAAATGGAAAACACACTATTTTTGGTGAAGTAACCGAAGGAATGAAAATTGTAAACAGCATTGTTCAAGATGATGTTATCCTAAAAATTTCAATTACAAGAAAAGGAAAATTGGCAAAACTTTTTAATGCTCCAAAAATTTTCTCCGTTTATTTTGAGAACAAAGCCGAAGATGCTAAGAGACAAGCAGAAATAGAAGCGGAAAACAAAAAGAAACAAGAGGCCGTTGAAGCAGAAAACAAAAGAATACACAATGAAAAATACGAAGGTGTAATAACTTCAAAAGCAGCCTACTTTAAAAGCACCAAAGAGAGTGCGACCACCACAGCTACCGGATTAACATATAAGATTGTAAAAAAAGGAACTGGGGTAAAACCCGTTGATGGTTCGACATTTCTATTTCATTATGCAGGTTATTTTGAAGACGGCAATCTTTTTGACAGCAGTTATGAAGACGTAAATAAAGAATTTGGTAAATATGATGCCAACAGAGCAGCTCATAATGGATATCAACCTTTTCCCTTTGAAGCAGGTAAAAAAGAAGGTATGATTCCTGGATTCATAGAAGGTTTAAGTCTTATGAATTATGGTGACAAAGTAGTGCTTTTTATACCTTCAAATCTAGCATATGGTGAAAGAGGTGCTGGTGATGTTATTCCTCCAAACACAACACTTATATTTGAATTAGAAATGTTTGAAAATAAGACTACAACCCATAAATAAGTTAATTAAATAATAACTAATTGAGACAATTTTAAATTAAAATGAATAAATTAAAAAGGCACATAGTAAATTTTCTATGTGCCTTTTTTGATTTATCAATACTAATTTAGAAAAAATATAAGTGCCTCTTTGAGCCTTTTAAATTTAAATTATTTCTTTCCAAATTTCCAATCAAATTCGTCTTTATCATTAATAATTGCTCCAATTTCAAACTTAACGACCTCGTCAAATTCTGTCTGAAGAATAATCCAATTATCTTCATTAAAATAGTTCTCGAAAGTGTCAAACTCTTCCTGGGTGAATTTAGTAAGTCCCTTTTGTGTTAATTCTTTTTTGACGTCATTAATGTTTCTACCGATAATTTTATTGCCAGAGAGTTCCAGATCTGAACTCGACGCAACCATATACCCCAATTTAAATTCTTCTTCTTTATAGAAAGTCAAACGAATTTTAAGTGAATTATACGCAAAAATCACATTGTCATCTTCATCTTTGTAATTTCTATCTGGTTTACCATAAATAGCTGTAACATCCTTTTGTTTCATACCAAAAAGGAGTTTATCGATTCCGTTTTTTAAATTTATTTTCATCTGTTCTTTTATTTGAGTGTAAAGTTCGCAAAGTTTTTCTCAAACTCCACTATGTTTGATATAATAATAAAAAGAGTCCAAATTTATAATACTTCACTTAATACAAAATTCATCCGATTAGGACAACGATTCAAATAAATTAAATAATAATCACTAACTTTCATATAAATTTAGCCGTTTTATAATTTCCAATTAAGTTTATGTCAGTATAATTTTAATACACTAAGAACATGAAAATTTCATTTGAAAAAAAAATATTCCTAGGTTTTGTAATTAATGTTTTAGTTGTTATTGCTGCAGGCTTAATATTCATATCCAGACTTGACATTAAAAGGGACAAAACAATGGATTCTGTATTAGAGTGGATAGAACTCTCCTTATTAATTCTCTCAATAATACTGTTGGTAATTGTGTATTTTATCATTAAATCACAATTAAAAGCTAAAAATCAATCCCAAAATTTACTTTTAGAAAACAAGCAACTTTTACAGTCAATAATAGACAACACAACTAATCCGATTTTCGTAAAAAAAATAAACGGGGAGTATCTATTAATAAACAAGCAGTGTGAATCATTGTTTAAAATTACTAATGAACAAATTATTGGAAAAACAGACCACGACTTTTTACCTAAAAAAATCGCAGATGTATATAGAAGTTCAGATTTAGAAGTAGTAAAACAACTTAAAGAATTAAAAACAGAAGAAACTATTGAATTATCAGATGGAAACCATACCTATATCGCAGTAAAATTTCCTTTGTATGATTCGAATGGAAGAATATATGCTATTGGTGGAATATCTACCGATATTACAGATAGAAAGAAATTAGAAATTTCACTCAAAACATCCGACAAGTTTTTTAATATGTCCTTAGACATAATGGTTATTGCCTCAAATGATAAGTTTATTAAAATAAACCCAACTATGAGTAAACTACTTGGTTATAGCTCTGAAGAATTGCTTAACCAACCATTTATTTCATTTGTAGAACCTGAAGATATCTTAATTACACAAAAGGAAATTGATAAACTAAAAACAGGTGCTTTAACAAGTCAATTTGAAAATAGATGGATTTGTAAAGACGGTTCAGTTAAATGGTTTGAATGGTCTGCATCCACTGATCTTGCAACTGGTTTATTATATGCAATAGCTAGAGATGTAACAGAAGCAAAAGAAAATGAAAAATCTTTAATATTTGCAGATAATTTTTTTATGATGTCTTATGATATGCTAATAGTTGGCAAAGGAGATTATTTCATCAAAGTTAATCCTGCCTTCACTAAAACACTTGGATACGAACAAAAAGATATGAATAATAAAACTTTTTTATCTTTCACACATCCAGATGATATAAAAGCATCAGTCGATGCTATTAAAAAATTACAAAAAGGAGTATCGCTTTTAAACCATAGAGCCAGAGCTAGATGTAAGGACGGATCATACAAATGGTTAGACTGGACAAGCACTTATGATGTTAGAACAGATATGATGTATACTGTAGCACGTGACGTAACAAAATTAGTTGAAAATGAAAAGTCTCTTAAAATGGCAAATACGTTTTTTAATATGTCATTTGATATGCTTGTAGTAGGAAAAGAAGATCATTTTATTAAAGTAAACCCCGCATTTTCAAAAACAATGGGATATAGCCAAAAAGAAATGGATGCCTTATCATTTTATGAATTAACGGGTAACGTAGAACAAGCTAAAGATGTTGTTTCAAAGTTATTAAAAGGCGAATCTATGGTTAATTGGATAGATCTTTCACGTCGTAAAGATGGTTCTAAAATATGGTTAAATTGGAACACAACAGTAGATATAAAAACGGGAATAATGTATGGAGTAGCTCGTGATATTACCCAAAAAGTAATTGATGATGAAAAACTTAAAAACTACACACAAAAACTTAAAGAAGATGAACAACAATTACAAACTTTTTTTGATGGTGCACCTGATCCAATTATCATAATAGATTCGCAAAGTAAAATATTAAGATGGAATACTAAAGCCGAATCAATATTTGGATGGAAGGATACAGAAGTAATTGGTAAACCAATATATGAATATATAATTCCTTCACGATACAGAGCAACACACAAAAAAGAAATGAAAAAATATATGACTGAAGGTATAAGTCCTATAATAAATAAATCTACCGAAATGGAAGCTATAAATAAAAAAGGAGTAGAATTTCCAGTATCTATAAGTGTTTCTCCAGTAAAAATGGGAGAAAAAATATTTTTCATAGGCTTCTTAAGAGATATAACAGATAATAAGCAAATAATAAATGACCTATATGAAAACGAAGAAAAATTACGTTTAATAATAGATAATATAAGCGAAGGTGTAATTGTAGCCAATTCTGATAAGCAAATCATAATGGCAAATTATATGGCGAATGAAATATTTGGGATTGAAGAAAATAATAGCATTCCTGTAAATCTAACAGACCAATTTGAACTTTATTTTCCAGATGAGAAAACTATTTTTCCCTCTCAACATTTACCAATGGCACGTGCATTAGAAGGTGAAGAAACAAATGATATAGATGTAGTTCTTTGGAATCCAATTTCCAAAGAAAAAAAACGTGTGCTTATAAGTGGTAGACCATTAATTGATCAAAATGAGAAAGTAGTAGCTGCTGTTGTAACTATAAGAGATATTAGTGAATATAAAAAATTAGAGGAAGAATTAAAAGAAACGGAATCAAAATACAGAAAATTAATTGGTTTTAAAAAGGGAGATGACAAAAACGAATGATAAAAGATAGACTAAATCAAGTCTAAATGTTGTAATAATTCCAAAAAAAATAGGCACAAAAAAACCCGTTTCGTAAGAAACGGGTTTTAGAATCTGTAACAAGTCCAGATTAAAGAAAGACGACAAGCCGAGCCGTTAGGCGAACACGTCGATCCTATGAAAAACAAAAAAAACCCTATCCAGTTTGGATAGGGTTTTCAAAAGAAAGGCGACGACATACTCTCCCACATAACTGCAGTACCATCTGCGCAGGCGGGCTTAACTACTCTGTTCGGGATGGGAAGAGGTGAGCCCCGCCGCAATAACCACCTTAAGGTTGTTATAATTGCTTTGGGCAATTATCATAATTATTAATTAACTAAAGTTAACTATCAATTACAAAATATCTTAACATACTGAGATAAAGAAAAAAGTATTTTTTAGAAAGTTTCTCCCTCCACGCCGAAGCGTGGAGGAAAAGTGTACATAAGCTTACGGGTTATTAGTACTACTCGACTATGACATTACTGCCTTTACATCTATAGCCTATCAACGTGGTCATCTCCCACGACCCTTAAAAGAAATCTCATCTTGTGGTGGGTTTCGCGCTTATATGCTTTCAGCGCTTATCCCTTCCAAACGTAGCTACTCTGCGATGCTCCTGGCGGAACAACAGATACACCAGAGGTTTGTCCAATTCGGTCCTCTCGTACTAGAATCAGATCCACTCAAATTTCTTGCGCCCACAGTAGATAGAGACCGAACTGTCTCACGACGTTCTGAACCCAGCTCGCGTGCCACTTTAATGGGCGAACAGCCCAACCCTTGGGACCTTCTCCAGCCCTGGATGTGACGAGCCGACATCGAGGTGCCAAACCCCCCCGTCGATATGAGCTCTTGGGGGAGATCAGCCTGTTATCCCCGGCGTACCTTTTATCCTTTGAGCGATGGCCCTTCCATGCGGAACCACCGGATCACTATGCTCTACTTTCGTACCTGATCGACCTGTATGTCTCTCAGTCAAGCTCCCTTATGCCATTGCACTCTACGCACGGTTACCAAGCGTACTGAGGGAACCTTTAGAAGCCTCCGTTACTCTTTTGGAGGCGACCACCCCAGTCAAACTACCCACCAAGCAATGTCCCCCGCGTTCGCGGGTTAGGCCTCAGACAAACAAAGGGTTGTATTTCAACAATGACTCCACAACGCCTAGCGACGCCACTTCACAGTCTCCAACCTATCCTACACATCATTTGTCCAAGGTCAATACTAAGCTATAGTAAAGGTGCACAGGGTCTTTTCGTCCCACTGCGGGTAAACGGCATCTTCACCGTTACTACAATTTCACCGAGCTCATGGCTGAGACAGTGTCCAGATCGTTACACCATTCGTGCAGGTCGGAACTTACCCGACAAGGAATTTCGCTACCTTAGGACCGTTATAGTTACGGCCGCCGTTTACTGGGGCTTCATTTCAATGCTTCTCCGAAGATAACATCTCCACTTAACCTTCCAGCACCGGGCAGGTGTCAGGCCCTATACTTCATCTTACGATTTTGCAGAGCCCTGTGTTTTGATAAACAGTCGCCTGGACCTCTTCACTGCGGCCACGCCGTAAAGCGTGGCGACCCTTCTCCCGAAGTTACGGGTCTATTTTGCCTAATTCCTTAGCCATGAATCTCTCGAGCACCTTAGGATTCTCTCCTCGACTACCTGTGTCGGTTTGCGGTACGGGTACTCATTACCTGAAGTTTAGAGGTTTTTCTTGGAAGCCCTTAGGCGCACTATCTCTTTGTCCGAAGACTCCGAGTACTATCGTATTTCCCCAAGATCTGTGGATTTGCCTGCAGATCTTATAGGTAGGTACTTCAACGAACTATTCCGTCAGTTCGCGGCGCTTTCATCACTCCGTCACCCCATCACAGTAATAAGTAGTACGGGAATATTAACCCGTTGTCCATCGACTGTCCCTTTCGGGTTCGCCTTAGGTCCCGACTAACCCACAGCTGATTAGCATAGCTGTGGAAACCTTAGTCTTTCGGTGTGCGGGTTTCTCGCCCGCATTATCGTTACTTATGCCTACATTTTCTTTTCTCACCAGTCCAGCATACCTTACGATACACCTTCTACCCTGTGAGAATGCTCCCCTACCACTCCATAATTTAATATGAAATCCATAGCTTCGGTAATACGCTTATGCCCGATTATTATCCACGCCGTCCGCTCGACTAGTGAGCTGTTACGCACTCTTTAAATGAATGGCTGCTTCCAAGCCAACATCCTAGCTGTCTATGCAGACAAACCTCGTTCTTTCAACTTAGCGTATATTTGGGGACCTTAGCTGATGGTCTGGGTTCTTTCCTCTCGGACTTGGACCTTAGCACCCAAGCCCTCACTGTTATGAAACATTATATAGCATTCGGAGTTTGTCAGGAATTGGTAGGCGGTGAAGCCCCGCATCCAATCAGTAGCTCTACCTCTATATAACTTTACGCATAACGCTGCACCTAAATGCATTTCGGGGAGTACGAGCTATTTCCGAGTTTGATTGGCCTTTCACCCCTACCCACAGGTCATCCGAAGACTTTTCAACGTCAACCGGTTCGGTCCTCCACTGTGTGTTACCACAGCTTCAACCTGCCCATGGGTAGATCACACGGTTTCGCGTCTAACACTACTGACTAAAGCGCCCTATTCAGACTCGCTTTCGCTACGGATCCGTGGCTTAACCACTTATCCTTGCCAGCAACGTTAACTCGTAGGCTCATTATGCAAAGGCACGCCGTCACCCCACGAAAGGGCTCCGACCGCTTGTAAGCGTATGGTTTCAGGATCTATTTCACTCCGTTATTCACGGTTCTTTTCACCTTTCCCTCACGGTACTGGTTCACTATCGGTCTCTCAGGAGTATTTAGCCTTAGCGGATGGTCCCGCCAAATTCAGACAGGATTTCTCGTGTCCCGCCCTACTCAGGATACCACTATCGTTATCTTCTATTACTTATACAGGGCTATCACCTTCTTTGGCTCTACTTTCCAGTAGATTCTAATTCTATCCGCAACAAATAACGTGGTCCTACAACCCCAACATTGCCGTAACAACATTGGTTTGGGCTAATCCGCGTTCGCTCGCCACTACTTACGGAATCACTTTTGTTTTCTTCTCCTCCGCCTACTTAGATGTTTCAGTTCAGCGGGTTTGCTCACCTATCGGTGTACTATGTCTTCAACATAGTGGGTTGCCCCATTCGGGTATCTACGGATCGATCGATGTGTGCTCGTCCCCGTAGCTTTTCGCAGCTTATCACGCCCTTCATCGCCTCTGAGAGCCTAGGCATTCCCCATACGCCCTTATTTTGCTTATTGTACCAATCTTAAAATCAATTAAGACCGTTTTTTTTCGATTTACTAAATAAATAGTAAATCTGCTTTCTACTTTTTATTATTTTCTTATCTCAATATGTCAATGAACTTTTTCTTTAGAATAAAGAACAAAGAAAATAGATAATAGACTAAGTCTATATTCTTTTCTCTAAATTCTATCTTCTTCAGATAGTGGAGAATAACGGAGTCGAACCGTTGACCCCCTGCGTGCAAGGCAGGTGCTCTAGCCAGCTGAGCTAATTCCCCAATACAGTTGGCAGTGTTCAGTATTCAGTTTTCAGTAACTTTACTTTACATCCAAATGAGTTGTGAATTGCTAACTCTAGATTCTTCTTTTATTTAAGTATAAATAGTTGTCTCGGACAGACTCGAACTGTCGACCCCTACATTATCAGTGTAGTACTCTAACCAGCTGAGCTACGAGACACTCTTATTCTTAAATTGTATTATTTGAACTAACAGCAAGAGTAATAAATTTTAATCTTTGTTTCCAATTTCTCTTTTCGTCTCTTTCCCTAGCGTGTTGATAAATCAACTAACACTAAGGCTCTAGAAAGGAGGTGTTCCAGCCGCACCTTCCGGTACGGCTACCTTGTTACGACTTAGCCCTAGTTACCAGTTTTACCTAGGCAGCTCCTTGCGGTCACCGACTTCAGGCACCCCAGCTTCCACGGCTTGACGGGCGGTGTGTACAAGGCCCGGGAACGTATTCACCGGATCATGGCTGATATCCGATTACTAGCGATTCCAGCTTCACGGAGTCGAGTTGCAGACTCCGATCCGAACTGAGAACGGTTTTGTAGATTCGCTCCTACTTGCGTAGTGGCTGCTCTCTGTACCGTCCATTGTAGCACGTGTGTAGCCCAAGGCGTAAGGGCCGTGATGATTTGACGTCATCCCCACCTTCCTCACAGTTTGCACTGGCAGTCTCGTTAGAGTTCCCGACATGACTCGCTGGCAACTAACAACAGGGGTTGCGCTCGTTATAGGACTTAACCTGACACCTCACGGCACGAGCTGACGACAACCATGCAGCACCTTGTAATTTGTCTTGCGAAAGATCTGTTTCCAAACCGGTCAAACTACATTTAAGCCTTGGTAAGGTTCCTCGCGTATCATCGAATTAAACCACATGCTCCACCGCTTGTGCGGGCCCCCGTCAATTCCTTTGAGTTTCAAACTTGCGTTCGTACTCCCCAGGTGGGATACTTATCACTTTCGCTTAGCCACTGAGATTGCTCCCAACAGCTAGTATCCATCGTTTACGGCGTGGACTACCAGTGTATCTAATCCTGTTCGCTACCCACGCTTTCGTCCATCAGCGTCAATCAATTAGTAGTAACCTGCCTTCGCAATTGGTATTCCATGTAATCTCTAAGCATTTCACCGCTACACTACATATTCTAGTTACTTCCTAATAATTCAAGTCAGACAGTATCAATGGCCGTTCCACCGTTGAGCGATGGGCTTTCACCACTGACTTATCTGACCGCCTACGGACCCTTTAAACCCAATGATTCCGGATAACGCTTGGATCCTCCGTATTACCGCGGCTGCTGGCACGGAGTTAGCCGATCCTTATTCTTACAGTACCGTCAAGCTCCGACACGTCGGAGGGTTTCTTCCTGTATAAAAGCAGTTTACAATCCATAGGACCGTCATCCTGCACGCGGTGGCTGGTTCAGGCTTGCGCCCATTGACCAATATTCCTCACTGCTGCCTCCCGTAGGAGTCTGGTCCGTGTCTCAGTACCAGTGTGGGGGATCTCCCTCTCAGGACCCCTACCCATCGTAGTCTTGGTAAGCCGTTACCTTACCAACTAACTAATGGGACGCATGCTCATCTTTTACCGTTGTGACTTTAATTACATCCTGATGCCAGGTCGTAATACTATGAGGTATTAATCCAAATTTCTCTGGGCTATCCCTCTGTAAAAGGTAGATTGCATACGCGTTACGCACCCGTGCGCCGGTCTCTAGGAAGCAAGCTCCCTATACCCCTCGACTTGCATGTGTTAAGCCTGCCGCTAGCGTTCATCCTGAGCCAGGATCAAACTCTTCATCGTATATTATGCGAATCAAATTGCTTTGATTCTATTTATGTTTGACTGAAGATCTATCGGTTTTTTCAAATCTCTCGATTCATTACTCTTTATTCTTGTGTTCTTGAAATCTCTCTCAAAAACGGCTGTCAATTCAATATGTCTAGGAACGTGTTCTTCTTGTTTTTAAACCTCTTAAAACACTTAGCGTGTTTCTCGAAGCGGGTGCAAAGATACTATCTTCTTTTTAATCTCGCAAGCGTTTTGAAAAGTTTTTTTTTAGAAACTTTCGTTTCTCTTTTTCTTTCTTTTTAAACCCGGTTTCCCGTGTTTCGCTTACTCAATTTGTTAATGAACTTGTTTGCTATTGCGGGTGCAAAACTACCTCCTTTTTTCAGTTATTCAAGCTTTTTAAACGCTTTTTTTTGATGTTTTTTTTTCTTTTATTTTAAATTGCTTAAAACGTGGTTGTTGAAAGCAAAAGTTTTTCCTCTCTCTTATTACTACCGAAGGAAAGATAGTATTTACGAGAGTGGTTTGTGAAGATTGATGGGGATTTGCTGAAATTTAAAACTAAAAAAGAAAGATTCCAGCCTACAGAAGAACGGAAGATTTGAGAATATTGTAGTTGATTTAAATCATAACTCATATAATGAATAAGAAATAATGCCTCAAAACAAAGTTTGGATTCCGAGATTGCGTTAGGGATAGAAGTGAAAAGCCCACAGTCCCGCCTTTTTTTTGGCGGGACGAGGACTTGTAACGGATAGCCCGACCTATTATAAAAAAAAAGAGACTATTCCTTATATATAGGTATAGTCTCTTTTTTTTTATAATGGGGAACGCCCAAATAATTTACACATTCGAATTATTCGTTCATTTCATCGTATCGCTCCGGAACCTGTGGGTCATAAAGTGGACATTTAAATTCCTCCATAATATTTACCAAGGCATCCATTGTCTTCCCTTCGGTACCATAACAATCAATTTGTATGCTTTGAGGGGTAGTCTTTACTTGAAAAGCACCTACTCCACTGTTGTTTTTCCAACTGTTATCATCTACTTTTTCCCATTTAGAAAATACTGAAGCGATTCTATTCAAGATGATCTGAACAGGAAGCTCCTCTAAACCGTCTATAGCAGCTTGATCTTCCAAAGCTTCATAAACCTCATGGTGATTTAAATAAACGCCTTCTAAATATTTCCAAAAAAGTAATTCGTACATAACAATTTGTTTTTTTTTAGTCAAACATATCTAACAACAGGATACGCAGCTATAATTAATATTCGAAAGTTCCGTATTCGCTAGTGATAGTCAGTTTCTTACCATCTGCAGCTTCAACTCTACCCACGATTTGAGCATCGACATTGAATGATTTTGAAATGGCAATTATATCCTGGGCAACCGCTTCAGGAACATACAATTCCATACGGTGACCACAATTGAATACTTGGTACATTTCTTTCCAATCTGTTTTTGACTGCTCTTGTATCAATTGAAACAAAGGAGGTACCGGAAACAAATTGTCTTTTATAATATGTAAGTTCTCTACGAAATGTAAAATCTTAGTTTGTGCTCCACCACTACAGTGTACCATTCCGTGAATTTCATTAGCATCGTAAGAGTCTAAAATTTTCTTAATAATTGGCGCATAGGTACGAGTTGGTGAAAGAACCAATTGTCCCGCATCGATTGGGCTGTTTTCCACAGCATCAGTTAATTTTACCTGACCTGAATAAATCAAATCCTCAGGAACAGCAGCGTCAAAACTTTCTGGGTATTTAGTCGCCAAATATTTAGCGAATACATCATGACGAGCAGATGTAAGTCCGTTACTTCCCATTCCTCCATTATAGCTTTTCTCGTATGTAGCCTGACCAAAAGAAGCCAATCCTACAATAACGTCTCCAGCCTTGATGTTTGCGTTATCAATAACTTTGGAACGCTTCATTCTTGCAGTTACTGTAGAATCCACAATAATAGTTCGAACGATATCACCTACATCAGCAGTTTCACCACCAGTAGAATGAATTGTTACCCCAAATGAATCTAACTCTTTTATCAATTCCTCAGTACCATTGATGATCGCTGAAATCACATCGGCAGTAATTAGGTTTTTATTTCTTCCTATTGTGGATGAAAGCAAAATATTATCAGTTGCCCCTACACACAATAAATCGTCAATATTCATTATCAACGCATCCTGAGCAATACCTTTCCAAACTGTTATATCGCCGGTTTCCTTCCAATACATATATGCCAAAGAGGATTTAGTACCCGCTCCGTCAGCATGCATAATAAGACAATAGTCTTCATCTTGGGTTAAATAATCTGGGACAATTTTACAAAAAGCTTGAGGGAACAAACCTTTGTCTATATTTTTTATGGCGTTATGCACATCTTCTTTGGATGCCGAAACGCCTCTAAGTGCGTATCTTTTTGAAGTATCTGAACTCATGAAATTATTGGTGTTGTGTGCGGCAAAGATAATTATTTTTTGGGTTTAGCCTATTGCGTTTTCGCAAGTGTTTTATAAAAAACAATATATTTAT
Source organism: Flavobacterium sp. K5-23 (assembly GCF_023278045.1). Taxonomy (NCBI): domain Bacteria; kingdom Pseudomonadati; phylum Bacteroidota; class Flavobacteriia; order Flavobacteriales; family Flavobacteriaceae; genus Flavobacterium; species Flavobacterium sp. K5-23. Next base: position 1,907,327 of record NZ_CP056783.1, on the reverse strand, counting down.
AAGGAATTAGGTTATTTCGCTAGAATTGATTCATCATAATATTCCAAAAACAAAATAGACACAAACTATAAACACATTTAATTATGATAAAACTAATAGGCATCCCATTTGACGGAAACTCCTCTTTTTTAAAAGGCCCTGCAATGGCTCCACCTCGCATACGACTGATGGACAGCGATGGTTCAGCCAATTCATTTGCCGAGAACGGGACTGAAATTACAAACAACAAAAGTTACTCAGACAAAGGAGACATTGTTTTCAGTAATATGAATCCTGAATCAGTTTATAAAACCATCAAGAAAAAAATACAAGATGAACTATTAAGTGATGATAAAATAATCTGTTTTGGAGGAGATCACTCTGTTTCGTTTCCAATAATCGAGGCCTTTTCAGAAAAACACAAGGATTTAAATATTCTACATTTTGATGCACATGCAGATCTGTATGATAATTTTGATGACAATCTATATTCGCACGCTTCCCCTTTTGCCCGACTGATGGAAATGGGAACTATAAAGTCCCTGACGCAAGTAGGTATTCGAACTTTTAATACCCATCAAAAAGAACAAGCAAATCGTTTTGGGGTAAAAGTCATCGAAATGAAAGACTTCAATTTTGACTTCATCAAAGAATTGCAATTCCCGTTGTACATTTCATTGGATTTAGATGTACTTGACCCTGCTTTTGCACCAGGAATCTCTCATCATGAACCAGGCGGAATGTCAACTCGTGAATTGATAAAAATCATACAATCGATTTCTGGAGAAATTGTTGGTGCGGATATTGTGGAATACAATCCAACACGAGACATAAACAATATGACTGCTATGGTGGCATATAAACTTTTCAAGGAATTAGTGGCGAAAATGAGTTGATTATTTTCGATACTTTCATTTAATAAAATTGAAATTATAAAAACAAGAGGATAACAACCTAAGTCATTATCCTCTTCCTTTAAAATAGTAAACAACAACGACTCCTAACAAGAAAAACAAAGACTCGTAAAAAACATATTAAAATTTATTTTTTCATGATTTTAATTTCAACTCTTCGGTTTTTCAAACGCTCTTCTTCATTTTTTTCTGGCAATGCATAAATTGGTCTTGTACTCCCAAAGCCTCTGTGGCCTAATCTGGCTGTAGCAATTCCGTTTTTTATTAAATAATCAAATACGAATTTGGATCTCCGATAGGAAAGTTTAACATCATTAGGATTATTATTGCAACATATATGACCGTGAATTTCAATATTTAACTTCGGGTTTGACTTAAGGATACCTAGGAGATTTAAAAGTATGGGTTCTGATCTTTCGGTTATTTTTTCAGAATTAAAATGAAAATTCAAATTTTCTAATCGGATAAGATCTCCAGCCTTGGCTTTACTAATTTCATTCTTTAAACTGTTTTCTGTATCTAATGAACTGATTAATGGATTGTCTTTTTGTCTCTTTTGTACAATTAAAACATTCACCCCATTCGTTTCATTATCTTTACTTTTTAATTTTTCGACATAATAGATTACTACTTTTCGATTCTCACTTAACACTTTTGAAGGCTCGAAATCTTCCCCATAACCATTGATTTCAAAATCTTTACTTAACTGGACATTATTAAATCTGATAAGTGACAACACATTATTAGCTCTTCTGGATGACAATTCCTTATTATATAAGTTTGTATCCACACTATCACAGTACCCGTAAATTTTCAAGACCTCTTTATCCTTTGATTTTACCAACCAATTATTGAAATCTAAATTCGATTTTTCATTAATTACGTCTCTATTAAAATCAAAAAACAGCTCTAGTTTTTCTTGTCCAGAAACAGAAATCAAATTAAAAAACAAAAAAACTAAACAAATCCTTACTCTCATAGTTACCCAAATTATATATCGTAAATAACGTACAAAAAAATGAAATCGTATAAAAAAACCCGATACATTAAAAATGTATCGGGTTAAATAGTATATGGAATTGTTGTTATTTAGTAAACAACAACTCTCTGTATTTAGTCAAAGTCCATAATTCATTATCAACTAAAAGCTCCAGTTTATCACAGTGCTCACGGATAATATCAAAATAAGGTTTAACATTATCACAGTAAGCTTCAGCCATTTCTTGTGCATCAGTCATTACATTTGCTTTCTTTCTTTCATTTGTCATTTCAAGTACCTTAGAATTAATTCCTTCAATGTGTCTTGAAATGTCTTTTATAATTATGATTTGCTCCTTAGCGATAGTTTCAAATTCAGCACCAAAAATATCTTTTAATCCTTTTACATTTTCGATTAATGTATTTTGGTAACGAATGGCTGTAGGAATTACGTGATTTGTTGAAATATCACCTAAAACTCTACCTTCAATTTGGATTTTCTTAGTGTACTCTTCCAATTCAATTTCGTAACGGGCTTCCATTTCAATATGGTTCATAATCCCCATTTCAGAGAATAAATCCAAAGCCTGTTTAGAAACTCTTGCTTTTAATGCTTTTGGTGTAGTTTTAAAGTTACTCAAACCTCTTTTTCCAGCTTCAATTTCCCAAGCCTCACTATATCCATCACCTTCAAAAAGGATTTTTTTAGAATGTTTGATATACTCTCTTAAAACATTAAAGATTGCATCATCTTTCTTCATGTCTTTAGTTTCGATCAAAGCATCCACTTCTTTTTTGAAATCTTTCAATTGTTTTGCAACAATGGTATTCAAAGTAGTCATTGCATTCGAACAGTTAGCCGTAGAACCTACCGCTCTAAACTCAAATTTATTTCCTGTAAAGGCAAAAGGAGACGTTCTGTTTCTATCCGTGTTGTCCAAAATTACTTCTGGAATCTTACCAACTACATTTAGTTTTAAATCTGTTTTTTCTTCAGGAGATAATTTTCCAGTAGTCACTCCTTCTAACTCTTCTAAAACTTTAGTCAATTGAGCTCCAATAAATACAGAAATAATTGCCGGTGGCGCTTCATTAGCCCCTAATCTATGGTCATTACTTGCTGTAGCAATCGCTGCTCTTAATAATGTTTCGTTATCATTAACTGCTTTAATTGTATTGATAAAGAAAGTTAAAAATTGCAAATTAGTCATAGGAGTTTTACTAGGACTCAATAAATTTACCCCTGTATCTGTCGCTAATGACCAGTTATTATGTTTCCCTGAACCGTTAACTCCTTTAAATGGTTTCTCATGTAATAACACTTTTAAATCATGACGTTCAGCCACTTTTTGCATTACATCCATTAATAGACAGTTGTGATCAACGGCAAGGTTTGTTTCTTCAAAAATTGGTGCAAACTCAAATTGGTTTGGAGCCACCTCATTATGACGGGTTTTAACCGGTATACCTAACAACATACATTCTTGTTCTAAATCTCTCATATAAACTAATGCACGAGTTGGGATAGAACCAAAATAGTGGTCGTCTAATTGTTGTCCTTTTGCAGAAGTATGTCCTAGCAAAGTTCTTCCTGTCATCATAAGATCAGGACGAGATTCAGCTAATGATCTGTCGATTAAGAAATATTCTTGTTCCCATCCAAGGGTAGCTGTAACTTTTTTTACATTTTTGTCAAAATATTTACATACATCAGTAGCAGCTTCATCCATAACGGTTAAAGCTCTTAAAAGAGGTGTTTTATAATCTAAAGCCTCACCTGTGTAAGAAATAAAAACGGTTGGAATACATAAAGTAGTCCCATATATAAATGCTGGAGACGTTGGATCCCAAGCAGTGTATCCTCTTGCTTCGAATGTATTTCTAATTCCTCCATTTGGAAAACTAGAAGCATCCGGTTCTTGTTGCACTAATTGTGCTCCACCAAATTTTTCAACTGGATCGCTTCCATCATATGATGTCTCAAAAAAAGCATCGTGTTTTTCAGCGGTTGCACCAGTAAGCGGTTGAAACCAGTGTGTATAATGAGTTACTCCCTTAGAAAGTGCCCATTCTTTCATACCCATAGCAATATAATCTGCTAATTTTCTATCTATTTTAGTTCCGTGCTGAACAGCACCTTGAACTCCTTTAAAAGCATCCGAAGTCAAATACTGCTTCATTGCCTTATCATTAAACACATTTGAACCGAAAATAGCAGACTTTCTTCCTGATTCTTCAAATTGAACTGGTTTTCTTGTAGAAGCTTCTCTCAAAGCTTGGAAACGTAATGTTGACATATAGACAAATTTTATTTTGTTAATAAATAGTGGGCAAATATAAGAAATAAAAACCAAAAACTAAGAATTAACCATTGTGAATTTAATTTTAAAACGCCCTTAAAACTGTTTTTTAATAATTTTACCCCTGTAAAAATACTCAAATTAGAAAAATTAATACACTTCAATAAATACTACCCCCTATTTTTTAATCATTAAGAAAAAGATTTTATATTTGCACCCAAGAAAAATTACAGATATAATATAAACTATCATGGCTAAAATAAAACTAGAATACATTTGGTTAGACGGATACGAACCAACTCAAAACCTTAGAAGTAAAACTAAAGTGGAAGAGCACGAAAACTTCAAAGGAACATTAGAAGAAATAGGAAACTGGTCTTTTGATGGTTCGTCTACAAAACAAGCAGAAGGTGGTGCTTCTGACTGTTTATTAGTGCCTGTTGCGATTTACCCTGATCCAACACGTATCAATGGATATTTAGTTATGACAGAAGTTATGTATGCTGATGGTACGCCACACGCATCTAACGGTAGAGCAACTATTGATGATGACGGAGATTTCTGGTTTGGTTTTGAGCAAGAGTATTTCATTATGGATACTAAAACATTATTGCCATTAGGATTCCCTATAGGTGGATATCCAGCACCACAAGGAATGTACTACTGTTCAGTAGGAGGAAAAAATACCCATGGACGAAAATTTGTTGAAGAACATGCCGATTTATGTATTGCTGCTGGTCTTAATTTCGAAGGTATTAACCAAGAAGTTGCTTGCGGACAATGGGAATTCCAATTATTTGCAAAAGGAGCAAAAATTGCAGGTGATGAAATCTGGATTGCTAGATACTTACTTGATCGACTTACTGAAAAATACGGTTACTATATTGAATACCATCCAAAACCATTAGGTGATACAGACTGGAATGGTTCTGGAATGCATGCTAATTTCTCAAATGAAGTTTTAAGAACTTGTGGTTCTCAGGAAACATACGAAGCAATATGCGAGGCTTTCCGCCCAGTAGTTGAAGAACATATTGCTGTTTACGGAGCATATAACGACCTTCGTTTAACCGGTAAACATGAAACTGCTTCTATTCATGATTTCTCTTATGGAATTTCAGATAGAGGAGCTTCAATCAGAATACCAATTATCACTGTTCAAAAAGGATGGAAAGGATGGCTTGAAGACAGAAGACCAGCTTCAAACGGTGATCCATATAAAATTGCCGCAAGAATTATTAAGACCGTTAACTCTGCTTTAGTAGAAGAGCTAGTATAATTCTATATTCTTTAAAATACCCAGAAGTGCTTTTGTAATGAAAGCACTTTTTTTATGTGAAAAATAATGTATTAACAATCAAATTAAACAATCAAAAGGTATATTTGTTGTTCAAATAAAACCATTTGTTAATATACTTTAGTCCAATGTTTTTTTGTCTTTTCGAGCGCAATGTCATTAAGTTAAGGGTTCGTCAGTTCGAGTTGAGTAATAATTTGCGATAGAAAATTATCACGAAGTATCGAGAACCCTTTTGTTTTAAAGGCTTCTCGATACAATTTCAAACATTAAAGCTATCGCATTAATGTTTGAAATCACTCGAAGTGACGAGTGATTCAACTTAACTTAATGAGCTTAACATCGAGTGCAGTTGAGATACTGTATTGGTTCTCGACTGCCCTAGAACTGACAATCGGACTAATTTATAAACATAAGTGGTGTAAAACCTGTTTTATGATTGTATGGCTTTCTTTTTTAACTCTTGTTATATTATTTCTGGCATTAGATTTAGGTGTTTTCAATAAAACACCACATATAATAAACTCTAAGGAAGCAGCGAAGTGGACTGCTGTCTGGGTCACACTATCCTTCTTGTTTTCCGGAGTTATTTATTGGTTATACCTCAACAATTACATTTCTAATCCAGATAATTTAAAACCTGGAGCTGCCGCAATTAAATATATTACTGGATATCTAATTGAACTTTCTCTAAGCATCGACAACATATTTGTTATTGCCATTATCTTCTCTTCTTTCAAAATTCCAAAAAAATATCAGCATCGGGTATTGTTTTGGGGAATTTTAGGAGCGATTATTTTTAGGGGTTTAATGATCTATTTTGGGGTACTTCTAATCCACAAATTTATTTGGGCTACCTATATATTAGGTGCATTCTTAATATATACCGCTATGAAAATGCTGTTTGTAGACGGAGAAGAAAAATTCGAGCCTAAAAATTCATTAGTTTACAGAATGTTACGAAAGATTATTCCTATCACAAGTCATATCGACGGTGAACATTTTTTCGTTAAGCGAAGACATACTACTGCGGCAACTCCCCTTTTTGTTGCCTTAATAGTTATCGAAGTTATGGACGTCGTTTTTGCGATTGACAGTGTACCGGCTATTCTAGCCATAACTAGTGATCCTTTTCTAGTATTCAGTTCGAATATTTTTGCAATACTTGGCTTGCGATCTATGTATTTCTTCTTGGCTAATATGTTAGAAAGATTCAATTATCTGGAATTTAGTCTTATAGCCATTTTGAGCTTTGTAGGTTTAAAAATGCTGCTTCACGATTTTATGGAGATCCCGGAATGGGCGTCTTTAGCTTTTATAGCTGTAGCTCTTCTAACTGGAATTGTGGTTTCATTAAAAATGAACAATGGGAAAACAACTGAAGAAGTATCTTAACCCAAAAAACAATAGCGCATAAAAAAAGGAAATCTTTCGATTTCCTTTTTTTATGCGCTATGAATCTAATTAATTAAAAATCAATTTTTTGGATTTGAGTTTCATCTAATTTTAAAGCAGCCATTACATCAGCCAAACTGTTTTTGTTTATTGAAGTAGAAAAACTCGCAGGAACAATCACTATTCTTAATACCTGATTCAACCTGAAATCTGTGGAAACGGATTGTAAATCATTCCCTACCATAAAAACACTTACATCGGTTCTAGTATAATCAAAATTATAGCCAAAATCACGTGTTCCATCATTAAAATAATACGTTTCCGGTAATAATTTCCAGATGTCCTTCCCTTGACTCACTCCAGACAATCGATATACTAAAACTACATCCGAAGGAAATATCGCAGGATTCAACTGAATAAACCTACTGTAATTATTAGTTGAATTAAAAGAAGCATTCACTTCAAAAACTTCACTAATGGTGTTGTTATCTACATAAACTGTATCATCAACAACAGTACAACTTTGCAAACTGAACAGTCCTGCAATGGCCAAAAGGGTAAATATCTTTTTCATAATTTTATTTTTTAAAGGTTATCTTTTTATACACTATCCATTAACTGTGCCAAAGTTTGTTTTTGAATAAAATCATTATTTTACAAATCCGATCTCGAAACGCGGGGAGAAGAATCTACACAGAGTTATTCAACAGCATTTTGTCATTTCGATCCGCTGCGGCGGAAGAAATTACATCAAATTGATAAACGCAAAAAAGCATCCGCGAAAACGGATGCTTTTCATTTTAAATTAAACGGTTAAACTATTTAGAAGACATTACTTTTTTAGTACTGCTTCCTCTATCAGTAGTTAGTTTCACAATAAAAACCTGCTCTTGACCTCTATTTACATTAAGGCTTAGTGAGATTTCTTTATTCAAATAACTATTAGTATCGTTTTTAGAAAGTATTAAAATACCTTGTGCATTAAATACTTCTATTTTAACGTCAGATTGATAATCAAAATCATATCTAATAGTCAATTGATCTTCGAAAGGAACTGGACTGGCGGTGAAGCCGGCAAGTTCGATTTTTGAAGTCGTGCTAGAATTTCCTGGTTTAGGAGGACATTCAACAATCCAACCTTTGAATATAGCACATTCGTCAAACACTTCATTTATGGAACCAACGGCACCTGCAATTTCAGATAATGATACATCATCCTCAGAGTTTTTAATTCCGTCAACATTAGCTAAAGCTCGGTTTGCCAAATCTAACAATCCGGCAACAGTTTTATCACCTTTGATAGCCTCAATAACAGCAGCACTGAATGTTCTACGAGTATACTCATTTTCTGTTGGTATCCAAATATTGTTTTCATCATAATAACCACATATCTCATCTTTTGTAACTGAAGTACCACATCCACCAACCGGTTTGGCTGTTGCCAAAGTACCTGCTTGTAATATAAATGCACCTAATTCAGATGGACTGGTAATATTAACATTTAATGCCAAAGCAATGGTTTGTGATAGAAGTACGTTGTTGATTTTACCATTTTTCAAATAAGAACTTGGCAATGCACAAATGTTAATATCATCTGCTACACCAAGCTCTTTGGCTTTACCTCCACCTGGCAATACATCAATGATACAACTTTCATCCCCTAAATTCATGATAACGGAATGACCAGGTTTACCTACTCTAATTGAATATCCGGCATTAGTTAATGCCTGCGTAATTAGATCAGCAGTAGGAATTCCACCTGTTGTGCCATCACAATATTTACCTCCGGAATTACCATAAGCTCCTTGAGTATAAGTACATAAAGGACCTCCGCAAGTTTCAATTAATACAGAAACGGCCTCGATATCGTAACAACTTGCAGTCGTTGTGGCTTTTATATAATATGTTCCAGATACTGATACCGCATTTGGATTTGCCAACTCTACTGTTGCACTTGCATTAGTCCAATAAGTCAAGGTTGCTCCATACAATGTACTTCCTACTGTTACTGATGCAGCAGTTAAATCAACTGTCAATGGAGAACAAACTGATGCTGGGTTTGTAACAATTAAAATTGGATTCGGATTTACTGTAGCAACCACTTCTGTTCTTGGTCCCTCACAACCAGCAGCACTGGTACAGGAAACATAGTAAGAAGTTGTAGTGCTTATACTAGCTGTAACGAATGGTGAACCTGTACCTAAAGATGAACCTCCACTTGAAGCAGCGTACCAATTAAGTGTACCTGTACAACCTGAAGCAGTCAAACTTACTGTACCTGTTCCGCAACGGGAGTTTGGTCCAGCTGTAGGAGCACCCGGTATTGCATTAATAGTAGCAACCACTTCTGTTCTTGGTCCCTCACAACCAGCAGCACTGGTACAGGAAACATAGTAAGAAGTTGTAGTGCTTATACTAGCTGTAACGAATGGTGAACCTGTACCTAAAGATGAACCTCCACTTGCAGCAGCGTACCAATTAAGTGTACCTGTACAACCTGAAGCAGTCAAACTTACTGTACCTGTTCCGCAACGGGAGTTTGGTCCAGCTGTAGGAGCACCCGGTCCTGGATTAATAGTAGCAACCACTTCTGTTCTTGGTCCCTCACAACCAGCAGCACTGGTACAGGAAACATAGTAAGAAGTTGTAGTGCTTATACTAGCTGTAACGAATGGTGAACCTGTACCTAAAGATGAACCTCCACTTGAAGCAGCGTACCAATTAAGTGTACCTGTACAACCTGAAGCAGTCAAACTTACTGTACCTGTTCCGCAACGGGAGTTTGGTCCAGCTGTAGGAGCACCCGGTATTGCATTAATAGTAGCAACCACTTCTGTTCTTGGTCCCTCACAACCAGCAGCACTGGTACAGGAAACATAGTAAGAAGTTGTAGTGCTTATACTAGCTGTAACGAATGGTGAACCTGTACCTAAAGATGAACCTCCACTTGAAGCAGCGTACCAATTAAGTGTACCTGTACAACCTGAAGCAGTCAAACTTACTGTACCTGTTCCGCAACGGGAGTTTGGTCCAGCTGTAGGAGCACCCGGTATTGCATTAATAGTAGCAACCACTTCTGTTCTTGGTCCCTCACAACCAGCAGCACTGGTACAGGAAACATAGTAAGAAGTTGTAGTGCTTATACTAGCTGTAACGAATGGTGAACCTGTACCTAAAGATGAACCTCCACTTGCAGCAGCGTACCAATTAAGTGTACCTGTACAACCTGAAGCAGTCAAACTTACTGTACCTGTTCCGCAACGGGAGTTTGGTCCAGCTGTAGGAGCACCCGGTCCTGGATTAATAGTAGCAACCACTTCTGTTCTTGGTCCCTCACAACCAGCAGCACTGGTACAGGAAACATAGTAAGAAGTTGTAGTGCTTATACTAGCTGTAACGAATGGTGAACCTGTACCTAAAGATGAACCTCCACTTGAAGCAGCGTACCAATTAAGTGTACCTGTACAACCTGAAGCAGTCAAACTTACTGTACCTGTTCCGCAACGGGAGTTTGGTCCAGCTGTAGGAGCACCCGGTATTGCATTAATAGTAGCAACCACTTCTGTTCTTGGTCCCTCACAACCAGCAGCACTGGTACAGGAAACATAGTAAGAAGTTGTAGTGCTTATACTAGCTGTAACGAATGGTGAACCTGTACCTAAAGATGAACCTCCACTTGAAGCAGCGTACCAATTAAGTGTACCTGTACAACCTGAAGCAGTCAAACTTACTGTACCTGTTCCGCAACGGGAGTTTGGTCCAGCTGTAGGAGCACCCGGTATTGCATTAATAGTAGCAACCACTTCTGTTCTTGGTCCCTCACAACCAGCAGCACTGGTACAGGAAACATAGTAAGAAGTTGTAGTGCTTATACTAGCTGTAACGAATGGTGAACCTGTACCTAAAGATGAACCTCCACTTGCAGCAGCGTACCAATTAAGTGTACCTGTACAACCTGAAGCAGTCAAACTTACTGTACCTGTTCCACAACGGGAATTTGGTCCTGCTGTAGGGGCTCCTGGTACTGCATTCACAGTAATAGTAAATTCAGCTTTACTAAAACAGGCAGCATTCGTTGTACCACCTCGAACATAGATTTTTTTCGTAACACCTGCTAGCACAGGGTAAAAATCTTTTGAAGGGGAAGATGCTGAAGTAATCGCGTTAGTCCCCGCATCTCTATCTTCCTCTGTTGCATAGAATGTTATAGTTCCATCACCCACAACAATAATCCTATCATCAAAATCAAATGTTTGATTGTTGTCGGAATTTGCACAAACAGTAAGATCTAACGGGGTTATTCCTGGTGGAGCAATAGTATTCCCAAACGGGAACGGTCCCGCAAAATCTTTCAGCTCGCTGGTAAAAGAATCTGACTGTCCACCGGCAGAACTACGGGTCTTAACCAATAAACTACCCAGTATATTTTCACAAGGATTTTCAGATCCTCTTTTATCCAAACCAAAAGCGGAAAGATTAATACCGATTTCTACGTGCTGAAAGGATTGATATTCATTAGAAAATGTCGCTTTCTCACCAAACAAGGTTCCCCAAGGTGTTGCAAGGGTACTTCCCTCTGCATTGACCCTTCCAAAAATATTTGTGTCCTGATCCTTAGCTTCAATACGTCCATATCCAAAATTTCCACTGCCTTCCCCTTTCACAAAAGTACCAGGGACTACGTTAAAAGGCCTAGCTAATGGTAATGAATTAACACTATTAAAAACGGACTCTTCCATCCATACCCTAATCCTCACATCCGCTTTGGTACCCCCGTTTTCATAATCAATCGAAACAATTATGGACCCTGGAACGTCAACAGTTCCATTATCATTAAAAGTGAATGCCGTACGGCCTCCTTCAGTATAAAGTCCGGTAATGGGGTCTTTTGTGCCCGTATTCACGAATTGTGTGCCTTCTTGATTGATGGTCACCAGGGTTCGGAAGAATTCAAAATCAATATGTTTGCTACCAGAAGTTTCCCTTAGCGTGGCCGCAGCAAAGGCCCAAAGTGTTGAAAAAGGTGTGCCTTTGGCTTCATCTGGTTCTCCTACTCCTCTTAAATGTGCCATCACATCAATGATGTCGTCTTTTTGGGGAACACTTCCTGATCCAAGAACCCAAGTATTCGGGTTGTCAGAGTTCTTGTCTGCCGTGGAGGTAAAAATACTGGAATCCTTATTCCCCTGGGCGCTATTTCCATCCCTGCCATACACTGCGTCTATCCATAAATAGTCAACTATATTATTATCCTTATCAAGACCAGGAACAAAGCTAAGAGGAGGAAATGACTGCCTTTTTACAAAGGAAGTATTGCTGTTTGCATTAATTGCAGCAACAATATCAAATGTTGGATTACCAACCACGCCGGTAAGGCTTTGCTCAATAACACCTAAGCCGGAACCATTAAATGGGCTTGGCGGAGGAGTTGGAACCACTATCTTAAACCAGTCATCCGTACCTGTAAGAGGAGTGAGGGGGTGAGGAATTGGGGGTGGGGGATCCAGATTGCCAAATTGCACAAGGTTTGCATATGCATCGCCATCAACACCGAAGCCAGCCTTGACAGCAGATGACCCAACAAACTGCCCATAGGAATTGGAACTAAAACCTAACCCTAAAAGCAGCAACGTTCCATAAAAAACGAGCTTTTTAGTGAACGCATTCGTCCAAAAAAAGCTCGAAAAACCTGCTTTGAGATAGCAGGAAAAAGTGTACCAATATTTCAGCACACTTTTAATCGTGTAAAAAATAGTATTTTTCATAATAATAGTATTTTTATTCCATAAGTTATATTAAGCAGGCTATTGAGAGAGTTGGGGAAACAAGTATAAAAAAATCATCTTCATAAACCTTTTTATGAAGTACACATCATCCAAAGGAGAGTCAATTGAAAATAAAACCAGACGCATCCTTCAGCAATAAGAGAGTCATTTATGATAAACGACTTTTAAAGTTATAATTAAACGAATAGGTTAAAAACAGGAGTTTTCAAACTTGGGGGAGAAAACCTGCACAAAACAAGACAGCTTCCAAAAAAAATTATGAAGTGTGCTGTTATCCAAAGGGTCTTTTTATTATGGGGAGGAATAAAATAAAAGCCTTTTACTAACCAACAAAGTCATTTTTTAAAACAACTTAAAACCCTAATACAAAATAATTAGCATCGAAATTAATAAAGAAGGTTAAAAACAAAAGTTTCCAAACTTGGGGAGAAAACTTGTAGGGAACGAAACATCTTCAAAAATTAAATTTATGAAGTATCACATCATCAAAGGCTGTTTTTATGGGGGAAATAAAAACTAAAATCCTTATTTTTATATCAAAAGCTGTTTTATAAAACAACCTAAAATGAATTTATCTGTTACCCAAAGTTAGTTGTTAAACTAAAAAAAGGCAATAAAAACAAAGAGAGATAAGGTAACATTCTACTTTTTCCGATGAAATGCACAGTTCATTAAGAAAAGCATTACACGAATAATATATTAACAATGAAGTACTCGTTAACTAATTGAATATGAGTTGATTGCGTATTGTATTACATACGTTTTGTTAAACCTAAAATAGTGTTAAACTTCTAAAAATAAATCTAACAGATTCACATTTAATTAATTTAGCGTTGATTTTTCGATAAAAAATTATGATAAAAAACTCATTATCCTAAATTCTTAAAATTGATTCTCATTTTTTAAAATTCCCAAATAACATTCTGGATTTTAACATCTTTTTTTTTAATGAGGACAAAAACTTGGAGTGAACTGCAAATAATTTAAAAAAAGACAACATTGCTGAAAGAAGGAATCTCCACACAGTTTGTCATTCCGTACAGTTTGCCATTGCTTCGCCAGTTCGTGCATAGCCCTCGTGTCCGTTCCCCTAGCGTCTGGAGAGGAATCTCAACACAGTAATTCCACACAATCATTCCACACCGTTTGTCATTTCGACCAACGGGAGAAATCACATCAAGTTGATAAAAGTAATGAGATTTCTCCTTCGTCGAAATGACAAGTTTGAGGTGAGGGTTTGCGTGAATATCGTCTCGTTTGCCATTGCTTCTCCAATTCGAGCATAGCCCTCGTGCCCGATCCCGAAGCGTCTGGAGAGGAATCTCCTCACAATCATTCCACACCGTTTGTCATTTCGACCAATGGGAGAAATCACATCAAGTTGATAACCGTAATGAGATTTTTCCGGAGCCTGTGCTGACAAAGGAAGCATCGAAATGACAAGTTTGCGGTGAAAGTACGTGGTAAGTGTTTGTGCGAAAGTTTGCGGTGAAAGTTTTCCGCATTGCGGTTCTGAAGTGTCGGGAGCTAAAAAAAAAAAATGTCAATACTGGTCTTTACACAGTATTGACATTTTATATTTCACATAAAAAAAATTACAGTTTTTCTAGCAGGAGTCCAGTTGCAGTTAAACCTGGCCCAAATGCCATAGCAACAACTTTAGTTCCTGATTTGATGTTTGGATCATTTATAATTTCATTTAAAACATGAGGAATTGTGGCGGAAGACATATTCCCATAGCCACGCAAGACTTCATAAGACCAGTGAGCTTGTTCTTTTAACAATCCTACAGCATCAATTACATAATCAATAATTTTTGGACCGCCGGGGTGAATGGCAAAATGCATCTTTGATTTCTGCTCTTCAAGATTAACATCGGCATTTGCGCAAAGTGTAGTTAAAAAAGCTTTAATATTTTTTCGAATAAAAACAGGAACACGTTTAGACAGCGTCATTAAAAAATTATACTCTCCTAAATCCCAAGACATATCTTCTAAAGAATCCGGAATGATAACTTCATGAAAAGCCAAAATTCGCAATCCCTTTTTTTCTTTAATGGTATCATCCTTCATAAATGCCCTTTCTTCGTATAAAGAATAGCCTATAAAACCATCCGCAAAAAGAGAACAAATCATAGTATTTGCGGCTGAGAACTCCGTTAAATTTAAGTGAGCGGACAATAATTCCGTATGAACCACATCTGCCCTACCGTTATTTTTACTCGAGCAAATAAGACTACTGGCGGTACGAATGGCTGGAAAAGCTCCATAGCAACCCATATGATACGAATGCGTAACCTGAACTGTATCCCAGTTTCTTTCAATTACAGCTTCTTGTGCAACACTTGGCGAGGAATAACCAGAACAAGTGACGTGAATAAGGTTTTCAGGTCTGGAAGGTGTATTAGAATAAAATTCATCAAAAACCAACCCCATTTTCTTTTTAAACCATTCCATACGGACAGCAATTTTAGGTCCAAAAGAATTTTCTGGATTAACTTCAAAACCATAAGGAAAATGATATTCTGAAGGAGAAGTAATGCTCATTATATTTTCAATGAATTCTTCAACCTCTTCAAAAATTATACTTTGCCTGCAATTAATACTTTCGGGAGAAACGGAATACTTATCTACCTGATTAGATATAAATTCGAAACTAACTTTTTCCTGACCATCAATTTCACTAGCAGGACTATCTGATAATGGGAGATTTTGAAAATGATAATATAAAAACTTAGTGTATTGATTAAGCTTTTCCTGGTCGAATAATTTACCTACTAGAACGGGATGAAAATTGGAAAGTATAATATTTTTCATAATCGTCTGTCTTAAATAATTAATCAAAATTAAAATAAAACCAATTAAAAAACACTAGCTAAATAACGGCACGTACCCAAAATCACTTAAACCCTTGATTAATAAGGATTTAGATATGTTGTATTTTTGTTAAAATACTCATTATCAGCACATTGTAAGAATAAAATCACGACTGATTAACCATTCAAAACAACAGAAATTTAATTCCTATATTTTTAAACATTTAAATCAAATTTTCCAATTTTAGAAGTGAAATACACATTTATATATTCAAACAAACATTATGTTATTATGACAAAAAAAGACCTTTCATCGCTGAAAGGTCTTAATTCTTAATTTATTATTGATCCCGCTAAAAAGATAAGCGATTCACACACTTTTTGCCAGAGCAGTGCCCGAGATCCCGCTAAAAAGCGGGATAAGCGATTCACACACTTTTTGCCAGAGTAGTTCTCTGATATCCCGCTGAAAAGCGGGATAAGCGATTCACACACTTTTTGCCAGAGTAGTTCTCTGATATCCCGCTGAAAAGCGGGATAAGCGATTCACACACTTTTTGCTACGCAAAAAGTGGTTCTCTGCTTACATATTCCTCCTATACTGACCGCCCACTTCAAATAAAGCAGCGGTTATTTGCCCTAATGTACACACTTTAGTAGCTTCCATTAAATGGTCGAATAAATTCTCGTTTTTAATGGCTGCATCCTGAATACTATCCAATTGTTGTTGCACCTGAGTTGCATTAGCTTTATGCAAGTTTTCCAAAGTTTGAATCTGGAATTGCTTCTCTTCTTCAGTTGCACGAATCACCTCAGCCGGAATAACCGTTGGTGAACCTTTAGAACTCAAGAATGTATTTACTCCAATAATTGGGAATTCACCTGTATGTTTCAAAGTTTCATAATACAGACTTTCTTCTTGAATTTTAGAACGTTGGTACATTGTTTCCATAGCACCAAGAACGCCACCTCTTTCAGTGATTCTATCAAATTCCTGTAAAACGGCTGCTTCCACTAAATCCGTTAATTCTTCGATAATGAACGAACCTTGAATTGGGTTTTCGTTTTTGGCTAAACCTAATTCCTTATTGATAATCAACTGAATCGCCATCGCACGACGCACAGATTCCTCTGTAGGTGTTGTAATCGCCTCATCATATGCATTAGTATGTAATGAGTTACAGTTATCATATATAGCGTACAATGCTTGTAATGTGGTACGAATGTCATTGAAATCAATTTCCTGGGCGTGTAAGGAACGTCCCGAAGTTTGAATATGGTATTTCAACATTTGCGCTCTTTCGTTAGCTCCGTATTTGTTTTTCATGGCTTTCGCCCAAATTTTACGTGCCACACGACCAATAACCGCATATTCTGGATCTACTCCATTCGAAAAGAAGAATGATAAGTTAGGTCCGAAATCATTGATACTCATTCCACGACTCAAATAGTATTCTACATACGTAAATCCATTTGAAAGCGTGAATGCCAATTGTGTGATTGGGTTTGCACCCGCTTCGGCAATATGGTATCCTGAGATAGAAACCGAATAAAAGTTTCTTACATTATTTGTAATAAAATATTCCTGTACATCTCCCATTAAACGCAAAGCGAATTCAGTAGAGAAAATACAAGTGTTTTGTGCTTGATCTTCTTTTAAAATATCAGCTTGAACCGTTCCACGAACTTGTGAAAGCGTTCTTACCTTAATTTCATTATATACATCCAAAGGCAAAACAAGATCTCCTGTTACTCCTAAAAGCATCAATCCCAATCCATTATTTCCTTCCGGTAAATCGCCATTGTAAACGGGGCGAGCCACTCCTTTTTCTTTGTATATTTTGTTGATTTTAACCTCAACATCTTTCTCTAATCCGTTTGCCGTAATGTACAATTCACATTGTTGATCAATAGCAGCGTTCATAAAGAAACCAAGCAACATAGGTGCTGGCCCATTGATAGTCATACTAACTGAAGTCATAGCATGAACCAAATCGAAACCAGAATACAGTTTTTTAGCATCATCCAAACAACAGATAGAAACACCGGCATTACCAATTTTTCCATAAATATCAGGACGTAAATGCGGGTCATTACCGTATAAAGTCACACTGTCAAAAGCGGTCGACAAACGCTTAGCCGGTAAACCAGCACTCACGTAATGAAAACGCTTGTTTGTTCTTTCCGGTCCACCTTCACCTGCAAACATACGTGATGGATCTTCACCTTCTCTTTTAAAAGGATATAATCCTGAGGTAAAAGGAAATTCTCCCGGTACGTTTTCTTGCAAACACCAACGTAATATATCTCCCCAAGCTTCATACTTAGGCAAGGCTATTTTTGGTATTTGAGAATGTGATAACGATTCTGAGTGTGTTTTTATTTCGATAACCTTATCTCTCACTTTAAACGAGTAGATTGGGTTTTTATATTTGTTTACTTTTTCGTCCCAAGTAAGAATCACTTCCCAATTGTAAGCATCCAAATCCATTTTTACTTTATCGAATTGATTCAGTAAAAGGTTAAGGAATATATTGTTTTCATCGTGTTCTTTGATGGCACTTGGATAAACTGTTGTATCATCAATTCCTGTTTTAGTTATTACAGGAACATTTCCAGAAACTGATTCTATCGTTTTGAAAATACCGTATAATTTTTGAGCTACTTTTTGTTGGCTCAAAGCGGTCTCGTCATATTTTCTGTTGCTTTCTGCAATTTCAGACAAGTAACGGGTTCTATGCGGCGGAATAACGAAAATCTTCTCGCTCATCTCACGAGTCACTTTAAAAGTAGATTTTAGGTCGGAATCCGTTTTCTCTACAATTTTATCCATTATGGATTTGTAAAGCGTATTCATTCCAGGATCATTAAACTGAGAAGCAATGGTTCCAAAAACAGGCATCTCATCAGGATTCACATCCCAAAGATTATGATTGCGTTGGTATTGTTTTTTAACATCACGAATCGCATCTAGCGCTCCACGTTTGTCAAATTTATTAAGTGCCACCAAATCAGCAAAATCAAGCATATCGATTTTTTCCAATTGGGTTGCAGCTCCAAACTCAGGTGTCATTACGTATAAGGAAACATCCGAATGGTCCATAATCTCCGTGTCAGACTGACCAATTCCCGAAGTTTCAAGAATGATGATATCGTATTTAGCCGCTTTGATTACTTGAATCGCATCGGCAACATATTTAGATAAAGCTAGATTCGATTGACGCGTAGCCAATGAACGCATATAAACTCTTGGATTATTAATCGCATTCATACGGATTCTATCTCCTAGTAATGCTCCTCCAGTTTTACGTTTAGATGGATCTACAGAAATCAAACCAATGGTTTTCTCAGGAAAATCAATTAAGAAACGACGAACTAATTCATCTACTAATGATGATTTTCCTGCTCCTCCTGTTCCGGTGATTCCCAGAACTGGTGTTTTGCAGTTTTCGTTTATTTTATGGATTGCATCCAATGCTGGTTTTGCAATTTCAGGAAAATTCTCAGCCGCAGAAATGATTCTGGCAATTGCTGTTGGATTTTTAGATTCTAATTGTTGAACCTCATCCGTTAATTTGTCTCCAGTAGGAAAATCAGAACGTTGAACTAAATCATTGATCATTCCTTGCAGTCCCATTGAACGACCATCATCTGGCGCATAAATACGAGTAATTCCGTATTCCTGTAATTCAGCAATTTCAGAAGGCAAAATTACTCCTCCTCCTCCTCCAAAAATTTTGATATGACCCGTTCCTTTTTCTTTCAACAAGTCATACATGTATTTGAAATACTCGTTATGTCCTCCTTGATATGAAGTTAAGGCAATAGCATTAGCATCTTCTTGAATAGCGGTATTCACCACTTCTTCGACACTTCTATCATGACCTAGATGAATTACCTCTACTCCTGTAGATTGAATAATTCTTCTCATTATGTTAATTGCTGCATCATGCCCATCAAATAATGAGGCTGCAGTAACAATTCTAACTTTATTTTTGGGAATATATGGTGTTTGTAAATCCATTTTATGAATATGATAATTTTAGTGCTGCAATTTACAAATTTTTTTAATGATTGTTTGCTCCTACACTCAGTTGTTAATAAAAAAGCAGAAATCTGGCTCATTAGCCCCGATGGAAGTGGCATCCCACCCTTTTTTTGGGTGGATATAACGGACAGCGGGACTGTTGCTCCTAAATAAAACCCATTGTTTATGCTACTAAATAGAAATATGGCAGTATTTTTGAACCAGAAGCTTTTTTAAAACACCTAAAACAACTTACAATGAAGAAATTTACCTTACTATTAGTAGTCTTTGCTTTTTTTGGCTGTGCCGAAATGCAACAAGTAATGAATCAATTGCCCCAAACGCAAGGAATAGGAATGTTTGATATTTCTAATGGGCTAAAAGAAGCTTTGAATAACGGGATTTCAAAACAAGTAACTAAATTAACTGCTACCGATGGTTTTTATAAAAATGAAGCCGTAAAAATTCTATTGCCGGAAGAGTTGCGAAAAGTAGATGCGGGTTTGAGAAAAATTGGTCTTAGTTCCATGGCTGACGAAGGTTTAAAAGTATTGAATCGTGCTGCCGAAGATGCAGTAAAAGAAGCAACTCCTATATTTGTCTCTGCTGTAAAAAATATGTCTTTTACAGATGCCAGAGGAATCCTGATGGGAAATGAAAGTTCAGCAACTGCGTATTTAAATAACAGTACCTCAACTGCCTTATACGGAAAATTTAATCCGGTGATTAAAAATTCGTTTACAAAAGTGGGAGCTGACAAAGTTTGGGCAAACATTATCACCAAATACAACAGCATTCCCCTTGTAAACAAAGTAAATCCAGATCTAACGGATTATGTTACCAATCAAGCTTTGATAGGCGTTTTCAAAATGATTGCTGTCGAAGAGAAAAACATCAGAACTAATTTGAGCTCTAGAACAACGCCTTTATTACAAAGAGTTTTTGCAATGCAAGATCACAAATAGATTAATTTACTACCAAAAAACAACCAACCAAAATGCAAACGATTACCCTACTTATTCACTGTAAAGACCAAAAAGGAATTATTGCCGCAGTGACTAATTTTATGTTAAAAGTAGAAGGAAACATCACTTATATCGACCAACACGTTGATGTAGAACAAGATGTTTTTTTTATGAGACTGGAAAGTGAACTCACTAACGCTTCTATAAGTTTACAAGCAATAAAAGAGGATTTCCAACAAACAATTGCAAATGATTTCAATATGTCATGGGAGTTTTACAATAAAGATGTGAAACCAAAAATGGCCTTGTTTGTATCTAAGTACAATCACTGCCTGTTTGATATTCTTGGACGCCATAGTGCTGGGGAATTGAATGTGGATATTCCATTGATCATAAGTAACCATACCGACTTAAAGCCAATTGCTGATCAATTTAACATTCCGTTTTACCATGTTCCTTTTACTAAAGACAATAAAATTGAAGGAGAAGCAAAACAAATCGAATTATTAAAACAATACGGAATCACGTTTATGGTATTGGCGCGCTATATGCAAATTATAACTCCCAAGTTGATTTCGCTTTACGAAAATAAAATCATCAACATTCACCATTCCTTTTTGCCTGCTTTCCCAGGTGCAAAACCGTATCATTCGGCATTTAAAAGAGGGGTGAAAATTATTGGGGCAACCAGTCACTATGTTACCGAAGAACTGGATGAAGGTCCAATTATCGAACAAGACATCACCCGTGTTTCCCATATCAACTCCGTGGAAGACTTTATCATGAAAGGGCGCGATCTGGAACGAACCGTATTGGCAAGAGCAATTAAACTACATTCAGAAAGAAAAGTGATGGTATATTCTAATAAAACGGTTGTGTTTTACTAAACACTGCCGTTCTTTTTTAGGTTTCAAATACAGAAAGCACATTGTCTATTTCAAAAGTCACTTTCGACCAAAACGATTTTGCTTTTATATTTGTGGGATACCAATCTTTTCCTTCTGCAGCGAGTATAAAAAGTCCGATTTCGGTTCCTAGAACGATGAATTTCTCGAGTTTAGGCTGCATAGAAAATACAGGAACATCATATTTCGCCACTAATTCATCACAAAGCTGCGAAACATTCTTGGACACAAAACCTATTTCACTTATCGAAATAATGGAAGAACCGCTAAAAGGTTCCTCTGATTTGTTGTCCAAATTATAACGGCATATGAGTTCTAAAACATTTCCGTTATTATCAAAAAAATAAAACGACTTTGCATTCCAATTATAAAAGTCTGCAATTTTATCAGGGGGAATAACTTCGAGTATTTCAGTGTATTTTTCGATAGCACCAAATGCTTCTAGTAATTGATTATTTGGAATATCAAAAGCAAAATGATAAATGGGGTTTTCAATTTTAGACAAAACAAATCTCAACGTAGTGGATCCTGCTTGAAACGAAACACTGGTTTCATTGATTGCAATCATTTTTAACCCAAGCACTTCCTGATAAAACTCAGAAGTTGCATTGATATTATTAGTTAGCAATTCAATTTTTAAAATTGTCATTTATTTATGATTTAGAATAAAATTAAAACAAAAATAAAGATAGAAAACACTAAATCAGTAGTTTAATCCCATATAAAGTTAAAAAACTTAACTTATACACAACAAACTAATAACAAAATCTTAACAGCATTAAGTCTATGAATATATGATCTTTGTAGAGTAATAAACTGGTTATTTATTATTTTGGTTTTGGTTAGTAAAAAAATTGCCGGCTTCGTAAGATGCCGGCATTTTTTATTTAGTGGTATTCATAAAAGAGAGAACCGCAGTATTGAAAGCATTGGGTTGCTCTACATTCACTACATGTCCACAATTTTCTATGACAAATAACCTGGATGATTTATAATGAGCCTCCACAACTTTTCTAACGGAAGGCAAGAACATATAATCCTCTTCTCCCATAACATAAAGCGTAGGGATATCTAATTCCATTTGGCGAAACCATTTCAAGACTGGGTTTATCTCAGCGGTAAGCTTAAACCATTTTAGAAATTCTTTTTGGTATAATTTCTTCGCCTCATTGATAAATAACAAACGGGATTTTTTATGATTCTTTTTAGGCATAATCATAAAGGCAAAAAAGCGATACAATACTAAATAAGGCAATACATATTTAAACGTATTCCCCAGTCGCATTAATATTTGGGAACGGAAGTTCATTTTCAGGATTGCGCCTCCCATTATCATACTTTGTACTCTTTCAGGATACATTTCAGCCAATTGTCTAATCAATATTGTTCCAAGCGATATCCCCACAAAATGGGATTTATCTATTTTTAAATGATCCAACACTTCCAGAATATCATTGGCTATAGCCTTAAAAGTATATTCCTGCTTGAAAGCAGTTCTTATCGAAGGTTTTGAATCTCCGTGACCTCTCAAGTCCAACAACAAAACATTATATTCTTTTTTAAAATCCCTGATTTGTTTGAACCATATAGACGAGCTACCACCTGCTCCGTGGACAAAAGTTACCCACTGCGTGCTATTTTCGTTCTTATAAATGGTGTAATTAATCACAGTGATTTAATATTATAAAGTGTTATGTAGTTTTTTAAAATAATCGAAGGCTTTTAGGAGTCGGCTTCCGTACCAAGAAAACATTTCGCCATCAACGATAATAATGTGGGCGTCAGGAACAAATTCAGCTATTTCATACCCATCTTCCTTTTTAAAAGGAAAAGGCTCTGAGGAAAGCAGAATTATTTCAGGATTTCCTTCTTCCTGTATTTTCTCAATTTCTATTTCTGGATAGCGCCCTGAATTGCCATAGCAATTTTCAAAGTGATTCAGCTTCAGCAACTCATTGATGAAATTATCTGAACCCGCAACCATATAAGGCTTTTTCCAAATGAAATAGGCCACTTTCTTTATCGCTTTGTCTTTAATGAAGTTCTTGAAATCGCTCAAGGCAAAAGCCAATTTATCGTTCCACTTTTTGGCCTCGGTTCTGCAATTAAATAGCTGACCAAAATCAGTAATCATCTGAAAATTATCTTCAATAGTGATGATATTAGTTACCCAAACTGCGCATATCTTTCGCAATTCTTCAACGATCTCCAGGGTGTTTTCTTCTTTATTGCAAATGATAATATCCGGTTGTAACAAACGGATTTTCTCATAATGCACTTTCTTGGTTCCCCCTACAATCTTCTTGGTTGACTTTAAATGATAAGGATGCACACAGAATTTTGTTATCCCAACGATTTTAGCTTCCTGACCTAAGTCAAACAGTAATTCCGTTTGGGAAGGAACAAGTGAAATTATACGCTTAGGCGAAGTTTCAAATGTGTGTTGAGTTCCGAGTTGATCTATAAAAATATTTTGTTTCAAGTTTGAAAAGGTTTCAAGTTTAAAAGTTTAACCACTATTTTTTTTCTTACCATTAAGAGATTAAGAAAAGTTAAGTTTTATTGTTTTACCACAAAGGTCGCGAAGTTTTACGCAAAGGTCACAAAGTTTTCTTGTTTTAAGTTTAAAAGCTATACACAAGCTTAATGAAACTTAATTTCTTAATGTTTAAAAACTTAAACCATTAAGAAATTAAGAAAAGTTAAGATTTATCGTGTTCACAATATTTTATGGACAATCCAAGAAACTTGAAACTTTTTTTAAACTTGAAACTTTAAACTAATAATCGTTTCCATTTCCTGTTGCATTTTCAACGCTTCTTCCCTTGCTTTATCAGCAAAGTCAGTTCCATTTGATGCATAGATAATTCCTCTTGATGAATTGATAAGCAATCCTACGTTAGCATTCATACCGTATTTACAAACTTCAGAAAGGCTTCCTCCTTGTGCTCCCACTCCTGGAACCAGTAAAAAACTGTCAGGGACAATCTTACGAATTTCCGTGAAATATTCCGCTTTGGTTGCGCCTACTACATACATCAGGTTTTCACTGTTTTTCCAAGATTTAGACGTTTCCAGAACTTGTTTGTACAATTCTTTTCCGTTCACGTTTAACGTTTGGAAATCAAAAGCACCTTCGTTTGATGTCAGCGCTAACATTATAGTGTGTTTATTTTCAAATGCCAAGAAAGGCTCAACCGAATCTTTCCCCATATATGGAGCAACAGTAACTGAATCAAATTTCAAATCTTCAAAAAAAGCTTTGGCATACATCGAAGAAGTATTCCCAATATCCCCACGTTTTGCATCGGCAATGGTGAAAATATCTGGATAGTTCTCGTTGATGTAATTGATGGTTTTTTGCAATGACATCCATCCTTTTATTCCGTACGCTTCATAAAAAGCGGTATTGGGTTTATAAGAAACGGCCAAATCGTGAGTCGCATCAATTATCGCTTTATTGAATTCAAAAATAGGATCTTCCAAATCTAAAAGATGTTTCGGAATCTTATTTAAATCGACATCTAAACCTACGCATAGAAACGATTTTTTATCTTTGATTTGATTGATTAGTTGTTGTGTAGTCATTCGAATGAAAAGTTTAAAGTTTAAAGTTTCAGGTTGCCCCGCTTAAACTTAATTATACTCTTTAGTTAATTTAAAATTAAAAAAAATGCCAAAACTAAAATTCAGTATGGCATCTTTTTTCTATTCTCTTTATTCTATTTTCTTTGCTCTATTTTCTTAAAAAACTTCGCTAGCTTCTTTCAATTTTTCCATATTGTTCACTAAGGCAAGCTCGTCAACAATTTTCTGAATGTCACCATTCATAATGTTCCCTAGGTCATAAAGCGTCAAACCAACTCTGTGATCAGTAACACGACCTTGCGCATAATTGTACGTACGAATCTTAGCCGAACGGTCACCTGAACTTACCTGAGAAGTACGTGTAGTAGCATCCTCAGCTTGTTTTTTGGCTAATTCTTGTTCGTATAAACGAGAACGCAATACAATAAAAGCTTTATCCTTATTCTTGTGTTGTGATTTTTGATCCTGACATTGCGCCACTAATCCCGTAGGAATGTGCGTCAAACGTACAGCTGATTTAGTTGTGTTTACCGATTGTCCACCAGGTCCTGACGAACAAAAGAAATCCACACGTACATCATTCATATCAATTTGAACATCAAATTCCTCTGCTTCCGGCAATACCATAACAGTCGCTGCTGATGTATGCACACGTCCTTGCGTTTCCGTTTGAGGAACACGTTGCACACGGTGAACACCTGCTTCAAATTTCAATGTACCGTAAACATCTTCTCCAGTTACTTCAAAAATCACCTCTTTAAAACCACCTGAAGTTCCTTCATTCATATCCACTACTGATGTTCTCCATCCGCGGTTTTCACAATATTTTGTGTACATACGGAATAAATCCCCTGCAAAAATACTCGCTTCATCCCCACCGGTTCCGGCACGAATTTCCACCATAACATTCTTGGCGTCTTCAGGATCCTTAGGAATCAACATAAATTTGATTTCATCTTCCAGTTCCGGCAATCTTCCTTTTGCTTCATCCAGTTGCATCTTGGCCATTTCGGTCATATCTGCATCACTGTTATCGGCTATTATTTCGTTTGCTTCTTCAATATTAGCCATCAAAAGAACGTATTCATCTCTTTTTTCAGCCAATGCTTTTAAGCTTTTATACTCTTGATTCAATTGCACATAACGCTTCTGATCAGAAATAACATCCGGCTGGATAATCAAATCCGATATCTCATCGAAACGTTGTTTTACTATTTGAAGTCTATCTAACATAATCTTAGTCCTTTATTTGGAGTGCAAAAATACGAAATTTTTGTTTAAAGTTTAAAGTTTAAAGTCCCAAGTTTTTCAACCCTCATTTCAGCTGCTATTTCAATAGAATTATTCTGTTTTTTAGGAGCTATTCCTGCTATCCGCTTTATCTTTTTCTTGCTAAAGGAGCAAGAAAAAGGATGCCGCTTCTATCAGGGCTAGGGCATTTGTGTTAAGAAGTTTGTTTTGAGGTTTTCTGTAAAGTTCTTGATTGGAAAGGAGGTAGATTTGAGAGAATTTATAAAGTCGAATATTTTAGTAAGCATTTTCGGTGGAAAGTTATATATTTGAAAAAATGAATAATAGGAAACGAACAGAAGCAAATCCAATCTATTTGGATAAATAGTCGCTATAATAAGCGAAGACATCTAAACAAGCTATAATCTACCAATAGAAATTGAACGAATGACAGATAATAACGATAAAGAACTTTCTAAATCACTTATTCAAACTATTACTGAATCTGATTTAACCAAAATTGGAATTGACATCGCAGAAATATCAATTGATTCAATATTAGAAAATGGTGTACTTAAAGATTTACCAATTGTAGGGTCTTTAATTGGAATTTGGAAAACTGGAGTAGCGGTAAATGATTTTAGGTTTCTTAATAAAATGATTCTTTTTCTTAAAGAATCATCATCTTTATCAGAAACCAACCGAAAAAAAATAATTGAAGATTTAGAAGACAGTAAATATCAATCAGAAGTAGGTGAAAAATTAATTGCTATTATTGATAAATTAGAAACGGGTTCAAAAGCTAAACTTCTTGGAAAGACATTAACTCTTTTTGGTAATAAAATTATATCAAAAGATGAATTTTGGAGAGTATCATTTATTATTGAAAGACTTCCAATGTCTGATATTATTGCGCTTAAAAACTGGAAGAATATTGAATTAAATAGTGTTTACGACATTCGAAGACATCTTTATTTATCAGTCGGACTAGGATGGTTTGTAATGAATATATCTTCAACCGGATTTTGTTGGCAGGAAAGGTTATGTGAAATATTTGATGAGTATTTAATTGAATAATACAAACTTTACAAAACCGTAACCCAATAGCGCGGAAATGTTTTCCGTGCTCAGCAATACAATTCCACAATCAAAGTCTTTGCGAGGAACGAAGCAATCTAATTATCAAAAGCAAATCAAATAAATTATCTAAGCGGATATACTGGATGTGATCCCTCATTCTTCGGGATGACAATATTATGGAAATGGATTGAGGAAATGGATTGAACAAAAAACACAATAATCAACAAATCATCTAAGCGGATATACTGGATGAGATTGCTTCGTTCCTCGCAATGACTTGCTAAACCTATATTTATTTTGTGCATTTCCAGCTACAACAAGACCCACAGCTTCATAACACAAATTGAGTAAACTATACAATTCCACAATCAAAGTCTTTGTGTTGAACTTGTTCTCCCATAAGAAAGCAATCTCACTTTAAAAAACAAAACCACCGATTCAAGAAATACCTATTTAGGATTCTATAATCGATGGTTTAAGCTTATCGTCTAAGATCGCAAAAGCAAAATATTTATTTTTATTAGTGTATCATTAATCGACGCAATCCACACTAGTAAATTTATATTTCACACGATCGAAATCTATTGGACTGTTTTTAATAAAATAAGTCTGTCCTAAAGTGGTTTCCATTTTCCCATTACCCATAATGAGTTCCTCTCCCTTTTTTAGTAATGCCATTGGATTTTTCCTTGTTTTTTTTTCATTCGTTCCTTGAATAAAAGAATAGTCAACAAAAAGAGTATCTCCATGGAATTCACCTTCAATTTCTCCAGTTTTTATAGGCATATTTTCAATTTTCATAATCATATTTCCGGATATCTTATTGTTCTTCAAGGTATTTATTTTCAAATCAATAGTATCACTTTCATACAACGCTTTATAGCATTGCACACTAACGACCTTTGCACCATCCGCTTCTATGACTTTGTCTGTATTACTTTCAAAATTTTTACAGCTCTGCAGTCCTATGCAAGACATTAACAAACAAAATAGACTTAGTTTTCTCATAATAGTAAACTTTTAGTTAATAATTTGGGATTAGATTCTACTAATTTACGAATAATTTACGTGAATTAACATCTGTTTATTACTTTATATAATGGTAATCCACAAGAGCCAGCTTTACGAGGTCTTCAGAACTCGTAAAACTAATTGAGTAAGCAATACAGTTCTACATTTAAAGTCGTTGCGAGGAACGAAGCAATCTCACTATCCAAAGCAAATACAATTAATCATTCAAGCGGATATACTGGATGTAATCCCTCATTCTTCGGGATGACAATATTGTGGAAATGGATTGAACAAAAAACACAATCGCCCACTGACAATCATACAATGTCATAAAGCTTAGGGAACATCAGTTCGAGTTGAGCAATAATTTGCGATAGAAAATTATAACGAAGTATCGAAAACATTTATATTTCATAAGCTTCTCGATACAATTTTAAACATTTAAAGCTGTCGCTTTAATATTTAAAATTACTCGAAGTGACGTGTGAATCATCTTAACTTAATGAAATTAAGCACTTGTTAGCAATAACTGCTGTTTCTAATTTACAGCAAAATCACAGAATTTACAAAACATTTTTTAATACTTTTATAAAACCAAAAAAACTCACTTTATTTAAAACCAATAAAATGAATCTTAAAGTTGATGACTTTATCAGTAATGCCAAAAAATGGCAGCCAGAAATGAAACAATTACGACAATGGCTACTTGATTGTGGACTTACTGAAGAATTCAAATGGAAGACGCCTTGCTACAGCTTTCAAGGAAATAACGTTGTTCTTATAGGGAGTTTTAAAACCTTTTGTGCGCTTAGTTTTTTCAAAGGGACTTTATTACAAGACACAAATGGCATACTGAGTAAACCCGGAGAAAACAGTCAGGCAGTACGTTTCTTTAAGTTTACCAATCTACTCGAGATTCAGGAAATGCAAACCATCATAAAAAACTATGTTTATGAAGCCATTGAAATAGAAAAAGCGGGTTTAAAAGTACAATTTAAAAGCAATACGGAACTTGAATTGGTCGAGGAACTGCAAAATGCTTTGGCTAAATATCCAAGTTTAAAAACTGCTTTTGAAGCCTTAACAACGGGACGGCAGCGAGGTTATAATCTTTATTTTTCGGGTTCGAAACAATCCAAAACACGGGAGAACAGAATTGAAAAACACATTCCGCGAATTCTTGACGGTAAAGGAATCAACGATTGCACTTGTGGATTTTCTAAAAAAATGCCCAGCTGCGACGGTTCACACAAATACATTCGAGTAGAAAAAAGTTGATAATGTGGATGGAAATTTCTTTTTGAATTTTCTAATTACTGTGTGATTGCTTCGTTCCTCGCAATGACTCTCTGATTGTCGTTCATAACTACTGAAGATTTCTATTAAATACCAATTTCAAAATCCTTAATTTGCGGCTTCAAATCAGTAGGAGAAAATGAAGGTCTGTATTGCAGAGAAACCAAGTGTAGCACGCGAAATCGCATCCGTTTTAGGGGCCAATACCAAACATGATGGCTATTATGAAGGCAATGGCTATGCTGTAACCTACACCTTTGGGCATTTATGTACCTTGAAAGAACCTAACGATTACAAATCGTATTGGAAAAGTTGGGATTTGAATAACCTGCCTATGCTTCCCGAAAAATTTGAAACTAAAGTGGTTCAGAATTCGGGCATCCAAAAGCAATTCAAAATCATAAAAAGTTTATTCGACAAAGCCACATTGGTAATCAATTGTGGGGATGCGGGACAAGAAGGAGAACTCATTCAGCGGTGGGTAATGAACGAAGCCAATTATAAAGGCGAGGTACAACGTTTATGGATTTCATCCCTAACCACTGAAGCCATTAAAGAGGGTTTTGAGAACTTAAAACCATCCGCCAACTACGATAATTTATACTATGCCGGTTTTTCCAGAGCCATTGGCGACTGGTTGCTCGGTATGAATGCCACCCGTTTGTACACCGTAAAACACGGCGGGTATAAACAAGTATTGTCAATTGGTAGGGTTCAAACTCCTACGCTGGCAATGGTTGTTGACAGATGGAAAGAAATTGAAAATTTCGTGCCGCAACCGTATTGGGAATTGCAAACCTTATATAGAGAAACGCTTTTCAGTTATGAGGAAGGTCGTTTTTCGAATAAAGAAGACGGAGAACTTTTGGCCAATAAAGTACAAGAAAGTGATTTCGAAATTGTTTCTATTGAAAGAAAGAATGGTAATGAGTTTGCACCTAAACTGTTTGATTTAACAGGATTACAGGTGTATTGCAATACCAAGTTTGGGTTTTCGGCAGATGAAACACTTAAAATTGTGCAAACTTTGTACGAACAAAAAGTAGTCACCTACCCCAGAGTCGACACCACCTTTTTACCGAACGATATTTATCCAAAAGTTCAAGGGATTTTACAAAACCTGACTAATTATGCTGCGTTAACACAACCGGTATTAGAAAAAAAGATAAAAAAATCGACCAAAGTTTTCAATGATAAAAAAGTAACGGATCACCACGCCATTATCCCAACGGGAATACAATCTAATTTGCAGCACAATCAGCAGCAAGTATATGATATCATTACAAAGCGGTTTATTGCGGTGTTTTATGACGATTGTTTGGTAGCCAATACTACCGTAATCGGGAAAGCAGCCGATGTCGCTTTTAAAACCACTGGGAAAGAAATCCTGAAAAAAGGATGGCGCGTTGTTTTTGAAAATCCAAATGCTAAAGAAAAAGAAGCCGATATATTACCGAGTTTTGTAAAAGGCGAAAAAGGACCACACCAGCCTTCGTTTTTAGAAAAAGAAACCAAGCCACCCAATCAGTTTACGGAAGCGACTTTACTGCGTGCTATGGAAACCGCTGGAAAACAGGTAGACGATGAAGATTTACGCGAGTTGATGAAAGAAAACGGAATAGGCCGTCCATCAACGCGAGCTAATATTATCGAGACGCTTTTTAAACGTCAGTACATTATTCGAAACAAAAAACAGGTATTGCCAACACCAACAGGGATTCAATTGATTGACACGATTCAAAATGAATTAGTGAAGTCAGCTGAGCTAACAGGTTCTTGGGAAAAGCAGTTGAAAGACATTGAAAAAGGAACTTTTACAGCTGGTGCGTTTATCAATAATATGAAACGAATGGTCGAAGCTTTAGTGTATGAAGTACGAAGTGAAACCAAACGCGCTAATATTTCGCATGCGGGAAGTGTTCAAAAGGAAGAAGCCAAAGTGGAAAAAAAGAAAGCGGCAGGAATAATGGCGGAAACCTGTCCGAAATGCAAAAAAGGAACACTTATAACGGGAAAGTCGGCTTATGGCTGTACTGGATATAAAGCCGGTTGTGACTTTCTATTACCCTTTACTTTTGCCGAGAAAAAAATATCCGAGAATCAATACTTGAGATTACTTCAAAAAGGCTCAACGGTAAATTTAAAAGACTTTAAAACCGAAGCCGGAACCGTGGAAGGATTACTTCGCTTTGATGAAAATTTCAAGTTAATATTAGAACCTAAAAAGACAGTCGCTCCTACTCCACCCACTGAAAACAAAACAACATCGGATGCATTAGCTTGTCCGAAATGCCATAAAGGAACAGTTCTAAAAGGAAATACCGCTTATGGTTGCAGCAACTACAAACTGGGTTGTGATTTCAAAGTGACTTTTGATGTGGTTCGTGAAAAACTAAAAAATCAAAAACCAACGAAAGAATTGGTGCATACTATACTGAAAGAGAGTGTTTTAGAAAATTAGAACATCCCTTTGAGTCTAAAAACTTAATGACAGCTTTTTTTATGCGTACGTTCAAGATACATTTTGAAATACTACCAATGACGTTTTGTTGAAAGTAAAAAATTATGTTTTACTAATTTTCTTTTTTGCTTGATCAAAAAAGAAACAAAAAAATCAAGTCTACACTCCCTCGTCGGTCAAATTAGTTCTCAAATACTAAAAGAAAAGAACTCGCTGCGCTCAAACAGCTTTTCTTTTTACGTATTCTTCAAACATTTGACGCTCGACTGCGGAAGCTAAGGACAATTGAACCTAGTAAATAATAGCAATTTTAGTTTGTAATTGAATTCAACTTAAATCCTCAAGCGTCATATTATATTGCTTTTTTCGTGAAAAAATTATGCCTAAAAGTGACGTGAAACAAAAAATCCATACAGAATAATTTTTAATTCAGCCAGGAGTTTATTCCTTTTGGACATTCCAAAACTAAAAAAGGGACACTATTCAATTTTTTCCTAATTTAGCCGTTCAAAACAATATCAAAATATTCTATCTAATGTTTCAAAAAACGACACTTATACTGCTTTTGTTAGCGATTGTTTCTTGTAAAAAATCGGCATCTAAAGAATACGAAAAAATTAAAATTGCAAATTGGTTAATAGGAACTTGGGAGAATAACTCAGCCGAGGGAAATCTTTCTGAAACTTGGAAAAAAACAACCGACAGCACTTTTCAAGCGCAAAGCTTTTTTATTAAAGGGAAAGACACCTTGCATTTTGAAACTATCAACCTAAATCAAGTTGATGAGGGATTAGAATATAATGCACAGGTAAAAGGTCAAAACAATGATAAATCAGTACGTTTCGCACTGACAGCTTCAACTGAAAACCAACTCGTATTTGAAAACCCAAAACACGATTACCCACAAAAAATAACGTACACAAAAATAAATAAAGACAGTCTTGTGGCAGAAATTTCTGGAATCCAACAAGGAAAACCAACTTCAGAAAAATACCCGATGAAGAAAAAACAGTAAAAAACAGTGTTTTCTATCTTCTACATACAACCTTGCCTTTATTTGGTGAGGTTTTTTATTTTACAAAACTATTGATTGTCAATAAACTACCTATTTTAATAAATATTATTTTTATTAAGTCTAAATAAGTCTTTATTTATCAGATTTTACATTCTATATTTGCATTGTTATTTTTAATCAATCTAAATAAAATGAAAGAATCATTTAAAATCATAGTCTTATTATTCATCTCCTTATTTGCTAATGCCCAAGAAACAGGAAATATTGAAGGTAGAATCTTGTCTTCTGACGGAGTTCCCATTAAAGGAATATCCATTAGACAGGCAAAAGCATCCTATTCGAATAAAACAAATCAAAATGGGGAATTTCGCTTCCCTAATTTCCCAACCGGGAATCACGTCATTGTTATAGAAGGCAATGGTATGAAAAAACAAACTAAAGAAGTAAAAGTATCTCCCTCACAAACTACCAAGGTTGAATTTAAACTTGAGGAAGAAATACTGGCACTAAACGAAATTGTGATTGTGATTAAAGGCACTCCAAATAAGAAAAGAGAAAGCGTATTATCCGGGATTAACTTAAAACCAATGGATATCCCACAAAGCATTCAAATTATAGGAAGCGCCACTATTGAACAACAACAAAGCATCCGATTAAGCGATGTTGTAAAAAATGTGAATGGTGTTTATGTAGGATCGGCTCGTGGTGGTGCTCAAGAAACTTTTTGGTCCAGAGGATACGATATGTCGGCAAATAATATGTTCAAAAATGGTTTCCGTATAAATAATGGAGCAATGCCAGAAGTCGCCTCTTTAGAAAAAGTGGAAGTACTAAAAGGAAGCGCCGCACTTTTATTTGGAAATGTAACCCCAGGAGGAATTTTAAATATGGTTACAAAGAAGCCTTCATTCAACAAAGGTGGAGAAGTAGCTATGCAAATGGGAAGTTACTCTTTTTACAAACCATCAATAGATTTTTACGGGCCATTAAATGACGTCATTGCCTACCGCTTTATAGGTTCTTATGAAAACTCGGAGAGCTTTAGGGATGTTGTAAAAAAAGAACGTTATTACATCAATCCATCCGTGCTATTTAAAGTAAGCGACAAAACCGAAATTGTATTGCAAGGGGATTATTTACACGATGATTGGACACCGGATTTTGGAACTGGTTCCATCGGAAAAGAAATTGCAGCTGTTCCCCGAAATACGTATTTAGGAGCCAGCTGGTCTAACGGAAAAACAAGCCAAGCTACCGTTTCCGGTATTGTGAAATATTCTATTAATAACAATTGGAAACTGAATTTCAACACTTCTTTCCAAAACTATGACCGAACTAATGAAGGAACGGAACGCATACAACCTTTGTTAAACGGAGATTGGAATCGTCCTCTTGGAAAAAACAAAACACTTGAACAAAGAGGTAGTGAGCAAATAAATATACAAGGAACATTTCTTACCGGAAAAGTAAAACACCAATTATTCTCTGGAATTGATGCCGAAAACATTTTTTCAAAAAATTATACCTTTACTTTTAATCCTATAACTTACGACCAAATAAACATTTTTGATTTAGACAAATACATTCCAAGAACAGATATTCCATTGGTTAAAAACACAAAAATTGTAAGTACTACAACGAATCGTTTTGGTGTATATGCTCAGGATTTAATATCAGTTACTGAAAAAATAAAAATACTGGCAGGATTGCGTTGGTCTTGGCAAGAAGCACAAGCAATAACAAACGACTTGCTTACCATTAAAACTACTGAAGGGCCTAAATTACTTGATGTGGCTTTTACACCTAAAATAGGTGTCGTATATCAACCAACAAAAAATAGTTCATTGTTTGCCAGTTATGCAAACTCATTTACACCAAACTCAGGCCTAACTATATACAATACCCCGATAGAAGCGTCCATAATCGATCAGTATGAAGTAGGAGTAAAAAATGATTTCTTAAAAGGAAAACTAAGTACCAATATTACGTTATACCAAATCGTGAACAGCAATTTATCCCAAACCGCTGAATTCAATCTGGATGGAACAATAAATACGAATTCCAATATAAAAACATTAAGCGGCGAAACTACAAGCAAAGGAATAGAAATAGACATTAATGCAAAACCAATTGAAGGACTTTGTATCCTCGCAGGATATAGCTACAACGATATGCGTTATACAAAAACCACAGGGAGTAATGGTAGTTTTATCGAAGGAGATCGTTTAGCAAGAACCCCAGCAAACACTGCAAATCTTAGTTTTTTCTACACTATGCCTGTTGGTCTTTTAAAAGGATTTTCCATAGGTTCAGCTGCAAATTACATTGGAAACAGAGTTGGAGGATGGAATAATCAACTGGTAATCAACTCCACTACGGGCGCTGTATCAATCAGAGACAGGGAAATACCAATAGATGGATATACAACAATAGATTTTTCTGCGGGATATAACTGGAAACAATTTTCTATCTTATGTAAATTGTCTAATATTGCCAATGTTTTGAATTATACCGTTCACGAAAATTACAGTGTAAACCCAATCGCACCAAGACAACTAACGACATCAATCAAATATAAATTTTAAAAATGAAAAAAAACAAACTCCGCAACCTTCATCGTGACTTAGGGTATTTCTATATTGGATTAATTATATCATTTGCATTTTCTGGACTAATGATGAACCACAGAGATTATTGGCATCCCGATAAATACACTACTGAAACCAAAGCAATCGAAGTAATTTTACCCATAGAAAGTGATATCACCGAAGAATTTGCTGAAAATTTAGGAAAAGAATTAGGTATCGACGATAAGTTCAGACGTCATAATGTTAAAGAAGGTAAATTTAAAATTTCATTCGAAAAAAATGATGTGGAAATCGATATGAAAACGGAAAAAGGGGAAATCGTCTCTTTTATAAAAACTCCTGTCATCAGTCAAGTGATGAAAATACATAAAAGCACCTCGGATTTTTGGATTTATTATTCGGATATTTTTGCCTTGAGTTTAATACCAAACGAAAATATAATATATACCAATTTTGATAATTGGTTTTTTTATGTTATATTTGGACTATATTATAAAAGTAATCATGGCGCATGCAAAAATTTTGGTAATTAAGGAAACCGAAAAAGAAATAAAAAATCTGCTCAAACAATCTATTCCGTTTATTGGTCAACGTTTGAGAGTTCTGCTGATTTTGAAGCAAAACGAAAAAGTAGGGATTTCTAAACGTGAGGTTGCTAAATTAGCTGTGGTTGACCCTAATAGCGTTCAGAATTGGAGGACATTATACCTTAATTCTGGAATTGAGGGTTTGATGAAGCATCAAAAAACAGGTTTTAAGCCGTCGGCTTTTAATGCTATTGAACACAATATGTTGGAAACAAAACTCAACGACCCTCAAAATGGACTTCAAGGCTATGTTGAGCTTAAAGATTGGATTGAAAAAGAATCAGGGAAGACTTTCAATTACAATACGTTGCTTTATTATTGCATCAGGAATTTTAAATCAAGTGTAAAAGTAGCCCGCAAAAGTCATGTCAAAAAAGACGAAGATCAGGGAATCTCTTTTAAAAAGACTTCGGACGAATCTGTCAAGAAATAGCACTAAATACGGTGGGTGATTTTGACTCTGTAAACTTGTATTTTCAAGATGAATCGCGTTTTGGTTTGTTCACTCGAAACGGAAAATCAGTTACTGCTATTAGTGTTAAGCCGATTTGTGCTTTCCAACAAGTTTTTAAATCAACTTGGCTTTCTGGAGCTTTTTCGCCCATAACTGGAGACCATTTTCAATTAATACTCCCACATTGCAACGCTGATAATTTTCAAGTTTTTTTAGATAATTTCTCAAAGGAAAATCCGAAAGAACTCAAAATAATGGTGCTGGATAATGGAAGGTTTCATAAGGCAAAAAAATTAATCATTCCTGAAAATATTGTTTTGGTTTTTCTACCACCATATAGTCCAGAACTTAATCCCGCTGAAAAAATGTGGGCAAAATACAAACGAGAATTTTCTAATAAATTTTATAATTCATTGGAAGATGTAGAAGATTTCATTACTAATGTCGTAAAAGCTACAAGCAAAAAAGAGGTAATGAGTATCTGTGGATATAGCTATGTATTTTTAGATAAAATTTGGGCCATATAATACATGTGTTTGGTATAATAACAATTGCATTAACTGGAACAATAATGGTTAAAGGAGGTAAATTTAGTTGGAAAAATAGAGGTTGGAAACTGGCATTAGCAGGATTAATTTTCCCTTTATTATTCTTGTTTTTACTAGGTTAATACAAATTTAAAGAAATCAACAAACCTCGTTTAGCAATAAACGAGGTTTTTTTTTACAAAAATCACGTTTTTTACATATATTTGATAGTATAACATCTGATTTCTAAATACTTACTAAATTTTTTAATTATGAAAAAAACACTGATTTTATTTGGGACATTTTTATTACTGATTATTACTTCTTGTAAAGAGGGTAAAAAAGCTCAAGAAGCACGTATGCCGGAACAATATGCTTTAGAAGATTTATACAATACAAAATCCATTAGCGCATCAGGATTTAATGCTGATGAGACAAAAATACTGATAACGAATAACGCAACGGGAATCTACAACGCCTATGAGTTAAACATTTCAGATACTACTGCAATAGCGTTGACGAAATCTACAAATGAGAGCATTTTTACAACAGATTATTTACCCGGAAGTTCTAAATTTATTTATTCTGCTGATGAAGGTGGAAATGAGAATTCGCACTTGTATGTAATGGATCGCAAAGGCACTTCTCCAAAAGATATTACTCCCTGGAAAAATAGTGCCAATAGTTTTTTTGGCTGGAGCCAAGACAAAAAAAATATGTACATCAATAGTAACAATAGAGATGTAAAATATTTTGATTTATTAAAACTAGACACTATTTCTTGGAAACCAACCGTTTTATACCAAACCGATTCTGACTTATCGCCTTCCTTGATAAGCAAATCCGAACGATACATCGCGTTAAACAAATCCATTACGACTGATAAAAACGAAATGTATTTGTACGATCGAAAAACAAAAACGACCAAAAGGCTCAGTACTGACAAAGAAGCAAACTGGAACCCAATGGCGTTTGAGAAAAATGACAGTATTATGTATTATTCAAGTAATGAAGATACAGAATTCAGTTATCTGGTTAAATACAATATCAATACTGGAAAATCAGAAAAAATATTCGAGGACAAATGGGATATTAATTATATGTATTTAAGTGAAAATGAAAAATACCATGCGATATTCATTAACAATGACGGAAAAAACAAAGTGCTTCTTTTTGACCATGCTACCGGAAAACAAATTGATCTCCCTGCATTTAATGATGGGGATGTTACTAATATAATTATATCCAATAGCGAAAACAAACTCCTGCTCACCGTGGGAAGCAGTACGAGTCCAGCAAACCTTTTTCTTTATGACATTCCTACTAAAAAACTGAAACAACTCACCTCCGTTTTAAACAAAAAAATAAATCAAAACGATTTGGTAACTGCGGAAGTAGTTCGTTTTAAATCATTTGATGGGAAAGAAATTCCTGCTATTTATTACAAACCAATTCAAGCATCCAAAGACAATAAAGTACCTGCATTAATTTGGGTACACGGTGGTCCTGGAGGGCAAAGTCGCATTGGGTATTCAAACAGTATTCAATATTTAGTAAATCGCGGCTACGCCGTTCTAGCCGTAAATAATCGTGGAAGCAGCGGTTATGGAAGAACTTTTTACAAAATGGACAACAAAGACCATAGCAATGGAGATTTAAAAGACTGTATCTGGGGCAAAAAATGGCTTGCAGAACAAGATTATATTGATCCAAATGCCATTGGTATATATGGAGGAAGTTATGGAGGATGTATGGTTCTTGGCGCATTAGCATTTCATCCAGAAGAATTTAAAGTAGGTGTCGATTTATTTGGTGTTGCCAATTGGCCACGAACACTAAAAAGCATCCCTCCTTTTTGGGAATCTTTCCGAAAAGCCTTGTATGATGAAATGGGAGATCCTTATACTTCAGATAGTATTAGACTAAAAAAGATTTCACCCCTTTATAATTATGACAAAATAAACAAACCTCTACTGGTTTTTCAAGGCTCAAATGATGTTCGAGTACTTCCTATTGAAAGCAATGAGATTGTAGCTGGTGTTAAGAAAAACGGGGTTCCTGTTGAATACATTGTATATCCAGACGAAGGGCACGGTTTTCAAAAAAAGGAAAATCAAATTACTACAACAAAAACAACTTTAGCTTTTTTAGAAAAATATTTAAAAACGCCTAAAAAGTAATTGTTTCCTGAAAGAAAAATCCTGTCTCTATTTTACATCGAGATGGGATTTTTAATTTTATAAATAGACTAAAACCTTATTTTAATCCAGCCAAACTTTGCTCTATTGTAGTAATTTTTACTAAAGCATCAGCTTGTTTTTGTTTTTCGTTTGCCAAAACTTTCTCATTTGAAAACTTTTATTAATTTAATTTTAAGAAAATGGGAGAATAAATATAACCTTTTGTTAAATGTAACTAAATCAATGTTAAAACTGTTTTAAAACAGATTTAGCATCCAAATAAAAATCTGTTATTTGACATATAAATCTTATATTTTAAATTATGAAAAAAATTTTATTTACAGCAGTAGTAACAGTTTTTGGATTACTAAATGCTCAGTCTCAAGAAATTAAACTTGGGATTAAAGGGGGCCTAAACTTTGCCTCAGTTAGCGGAAATTACACCGCAAAGCCCGAAACCGTAACGGCTTTTAATTTTGGAGTTTTGGCAGAAATACCTATAACTGAAAAATTTTCGTTTCAACCTGAAGCACTATTTTCGGGTCAAGGATTTGCTATAAACAAAGATGTGGTAGCATTAAATTATTTAAACATTCCATTAATGGGTAAATATTATGTAACAAAAGGACTTAGTTTAGAAGCAGGACCACAAATTGGGTTCTTGCTTTCTGCTAAACAAGAAAGTGTCAATGTAAAGGACTCATTCCGTTCATTAGATTATGGTATTAATGCAGGACTAGGTTACAAACTAGACAATGGACTTAATTTTGGTATTCGATATAATGTTGGATTATCTGATATTAGTAAAACAACTAATTTTAATAATAAAAATGGTGTAGCACAAGTTTCTATTGGCTACTTCTTTTTATAAGACCTGATAATTTTTAAAATCATTTTAACAAAACAAATCTATTTTAGATTTCCTTAACCCTATTACAGATTTGCATTCCATGTCTACTAAAAACAACAAACCCGACCTATAATATAAGTCGGGTTTGCTTTTTTATTAAAATTAGAAATCTTATTTCAATCCAGCAAGACTGTTTTCGATAGTTTCAATTTTTGCCAAGGCATCAGCTTGTTTTTGTTTTTCGTTTGCCAAAACTTTCTCAGGCGCACCAGCAACAAATTTCTCATTTGCCAGTTTTGATTCTACTGATTTCAAGAAACCTTTAGTATAATTCAATTCCGTTGTCAGTTTTGCAATTTCTTCTTCCACATTAATACTTCCCGTGATAGGAATAAAATATTCATTAGAATTAACGCGGTAAGATAAGGCACCATCTACTTTTTCAGCTACATATTCTAATGAAGTGATGTTCCCTAATTTAGTGATAACCGAATCAAAATAAGTTGAAACCTTATCGTTATTGATCACTTTTAATTCGATAGTATCTTTAAAAGGAATATTTTTATCCTTACGGATTGTTCTCACTCCAGAAATTACCTCAATCGTATTTTCGAAATCAGTAATTAAACTCGCATTAAACGGTTTCAATTCTGGCCAAGTAGAAACAATCAATGCTTCTTCTTTTGTTCTTGGAGCTAATATTTGCCAAATCTCTTCTGTCAAGAACGGCATAAATGGATGCAATAATCTCAAGTTGTTTTCTAACATTTCTATCGCTTTCGCAAAAGTTACGCTGTCAATTGGTTGTTGGTACGAAGGTTTTATCATTTCAAGAAACCAAGAACAGAAATCATCCCAAACTAATTTGTAGGTTCCCATTAAAGCTTCTGAAATTCTGTATTTCTCAAAATTATCTTCAATTTCTAAAAGTGTTTGTTGCAACTTAGCTTCATACCATTCAATTGCCACTTTAGAAGATTCAGGTTGCGGAATCGCATCCGAAACTTCCCAACCTTTGATTAATTTGAAGGCATTCCATATTTTATTGGTAAACCCTTTTCCTTGGTTGCATAATTCTTCGTCAAACATAATGTCATTTCCTGCAGATGCGCTTAAAAGCAATCCTACACGAACACCATCGGCACCAAATTTTTCGATTAAATCCAAAGGATCAGGAGAATTCCCTAATGATTTAGACATTTTACGTCTTTGTTTGTCACGAACTAAACCAGTCAAATATACATTTGTAAATGGTTTTTTATCAGTGTATTCATATCCTGCAATAATCATTCTCGCTACCCAGAAAAACAAAATATCTGGACCCGTTACTAAATCATTTGTTGGGTAATAGTATTTAAAATCTTCACTTTCTGGATCCATTATTCCACCAAAAACCGACATTGGCCACAGCCAAGAAGAAAACCAAGTGTCTAATGCATCTACATCTTGAGTTAGGTTTTGGGTTGTTAGGTTTTGGTTATTAGTTCTTACTTTAGCTAAAACTAATGCTTCTTCGATTGATTCAGCTACTACAAAATCTTCTTTTCCATCTCCGTAGAAATAAGCAGGAATTTGTTGTCCCCACCACAATTGACGGGAGATATTCCAATCGCGAATATTATTCAACCAGTGTGCGTAGGTATTTTCAAAACGTTTAGGATGTAATTTAATATCTCCATCAACTAATACAGATTGGATTGCTGGTTTTACTAAATCTTCCATTTTCAAGAACCATTGATCAGATAATCTTGGTTCGATAACGGCTTTTGTTCTTTCAGAAGTACCCACTTTATTCATGTGAATTTCTGTTTTAGCTAAAGCACCAATTGTTTCCAATTCTTTGGCAATTTCTTCACGAACTACAAAACGGTCTTTCCCTTGGTAATGCATACCAAAACTATTCATTGTTGCATCCTCATTGAAGATATCAATAATTTCCAAATTGTGTTTCTCTCCAAGAGTTTTGTCATTCATATCGTGAGCAG
Source organism: Flavobacterium sp. K5-23 (assembly GCF_023278045.1). Lineage (NCBI taxonomy): Bacteria > Pseudomonadati > Bacteroidota > Flavobacteriia > Flavobacteriales > Flavobacteriaceae > Flavobacterium > Flavobacterium sp. K5-23. The sequence continues at coordinate 1,865,114 of NZ_CP056783.1, read as the reverse complement.
GGGTGACTTTTAGGCATCCAGTTCCGAATTCGATATCAACATACTCATCTTCGATAATTGGAATCACTCTACCACATATAGGTACAATCGCTTTTTTCCCTTTTAAGTGAGCAAAACGTTCGTCATTTGGATTGATACAAATCGCACTGTCTCCAAAAATAGTTTCTGGACGTGTCGTTGCAATTGTCAAGAAGTCTTCACTTCCTTCAATTTTATATTTTAAGAAATATAATTTCCCTTGTTGTTCTTCGAATATTACTTCTTCATCAGATAAAGTGGTTTTGGCTTCCGGATCCCAGTTTACCATTCTATATCCGCGATAAATCAAACCTTTATTGTATAAATCAACAAAAGATTTAATTACTGAAGCTGACATATCAGGATCCATTGTAAACTTTGTTCGTTCCCAGTCGCAAGAAGCACCCAGTTTTTTTAACTGCTCCAAAATTACGCCACCATATTTGTCAGTCCAATCCCAAGCGTGTTTTAAAAACTCCTCACGTGTTAAATCATTTTTATTTATTCCTTCTGCTTTTAACTTTGCCACAACTTTGGCTTCCGTTGCAATCGAAGCATGATCAGTTCCAGGAACCCAGCAAGCATTGAAACCTTTAAGACGCGCTCTACGTATTAAAACATCCTGAATCGTATTGTTCAACATGTGCCCCATATGCAAGACTCCCGTTACATTTGGCGGAGGAATTACAATAGTATAGGGAGTTCTATGATCTGGCTCAGAATGAAAATAATTGTTTTCCATCCAGTAGTCGTACCATTTGTTTTCAATAGTTTTAGCGTCAAATTGTGCAGGAATTGTCATTGTATATTGGATAAGTTTAATCAAAAATTTAATAATAGATTAATATATAATTAGTAGAATAGTCGTAAATTGTATCTTCAACACTATTCACCAAGATTTACTTTGGTCTAATTATTGCAATCTTATTAGGGAACAAAAGTAAATAATTAAGTACACTATAAAAAGAGAAATAAAAATTTGTGTCCTAATTAAAACAAAGTACATTTACTTTAACAAAATAATTTCAAATGAAAAAAATAGCAACATTAATAGCGGCTATACTATTTAGCAGTATTGGATTTGCACAAAGCGGAGCTAAAATTGAATTTAAAGCCAGCAATAACACAATAGATTACGGAACTATCACTAAAGGAAATGATAATGGTATTAGAGCTTTTGAGTTTAAAAATACTGGTGATGCTCCTTTAATAATTACTTCTATACAATCTACTTCTGGTTTCACCATATTATCAAAACAAAATGATACTATTTTACCTGGAAAATCAGCTAAGATTGAAGTGAAATACAATATGACTACTGGTCCTATTAGAAAAACTATTACCGTAGAATCTAATGCAACTAACTATGATAATGGAAGGATTCCATTAAAAATAAAAGGTGAAGTAACCGAAAATTAATTACTGATAATTATATAGCACAAGCGCTTCCTGAATAAATATCAGGAAGCGCTTTTTTTATAAAACATTTTGCAGTTGAAATTTAAAGATTAAAGACTGATTTCTTCTTTCTACTTCGAATGTTATCCAGTTCTCCTCTTCAGATCTTAATAGAGATATAATATTTTGTAAAGTGTATTTATATGCAGGATTCTTATTAATTGATTTTATTATATCCCCTTTTTTTAAGCCGGCTTTTGAAGCAGGTGAATCATTTCGAACAGACACAATTTCATAAACTGGTTTTAACTCAAATTTATATTTAAATCCAGAAGTGTTTTTGTTTTTCATTGGGTCAGTACCGTCTGTATATACTTTAAATGTTTCTAATTTCACAGTCTCCTGAACCCATTGCATACCTGCGTGCCCTATTTCAACCCCACTTTTATTATACAAGAAAGGATTATTATACAGTTTGTTTTTCCTTAAAAACATACTTTCATTTTTATAGTCAAAAACCAACGAAAACCGTTTTAAAATTTCACCACCTATCGAACCCGCACGACTTGAAACCATTTTCACGTGTTTAATAGAACTAGAGTCGGGAAATGCTGCTATTGGATTAATAAAATTGAAATTTGAAATTTGAAATTTTGAAACTCGAGCCCTCTTTCCTATCACATCACCACTGAATCCTTTCCCTAAATAATCTTCGAAATTTTTTTTAGGAATTATAATAGAATTAGACTTTTGTTCAAAAAGCCAAATAGCATCACTGTTCCCAACATCCACTAATAATTTAACCGGGATTATTTTTTCATCCAGAACTACCGAACCATTTACATATGGTTTAGCTTTTTCAATACTAATAGCCACTTTATCAAATTTCCTTTCTATTTTTTTTCTGTTTCGACTATTATCTTCATAAACATAAATCTTCTTTTTATTATAATTGATTTCAATAAGATTACTTTTAAAAAAAGTATAACCGATAATCCCGTTTACAGGAATCCCTATATGTGATGAAATGTTATAATCTTGATCTAGAATAATATAAACCAAATGGTTTTTAGACACTAAACCCCTTACTTCAAGAACATTATTACCAGACTTCAGACCTTGAATTGGTTCATCACTTCCTAAACCTCTAAGTATTACTTTTTCTGTATTTTTAAAACTAATTTCTTTTTCATCTTCTAAACTAAATAATACAGTCTCCTCAACACCTGAATCTAATAAAAATGTCAATTCTACTCCATTTACAACGATTGGAATAAAAATTAAATTATTTATCATTTTAAAAGGAATACTGACTTTATTTATTTTCTTTTCAAATACAAAATCATTCTGTGCTGAAACAAAAATACTATGTATAAAAAGAAATATTATTAGACCTGTTTTTTTCATACTTGAAGAGTTTACTTTCATTATAAAGAAATGTGCATATTATCAAAAAATACATACAGCGTAGTCATATTCATTTAATAAGAAAAGCTTTCCATAAAAATACAAAAAACATAGCGAAAAATTAAATATTTAACAATAAATAGGAAAAGCAGGATGTGAAATCCAAAAAAAAAATTGCAAATTTGCATATCAATAAAAACTATCATGCCAAAAATATCAAACAAAGGCTTACAAATGCCTGAATCTCCAATACGTAAATTGGTTCCATATTCTGAAATTGCTAAGAAAAAAGGTCACAAAGTTTATCACTTGAACATTGGTCAGCCTGATATCAAAACTCCTGAAGTGGCAATGGAAGCCATTAAGAACATTGACATTAAAGTATTAGAATACAGCCATTCTGCTGGTTTTGAAAGCTATAGAACTAAGTTGTCCCAATTTTACAAATCTCAAGGTTTACCTATTGATGTTGCCGATATAATTATTACCACTGGAGGATCTGAAGCATTAATGTTTGCTATGGGAAGTACAATGGATCAAGGAGATGAAATCATAATTCCTGAGCCATTCTATGCTAATTACAACGGATTCTCAACTGCATCTGGAGTTACAGTAGTACCTGTTATCTCAAGTATTGATACTGGTTTTGCACTTCCAGCAATTGCAGATTTCGAAAAATTAATTACACCTAAAACAAAAGCGATTCTAATATGTAATCCAGGTAACCCAACAGGGTATTTGTATTCAAAAGAAGAGATGATGCAATTAGCTGAAATAGTTAAAAAACATGATTTATTCTTGATTGCTGATGAAGTATACAGAGAATTCACTTATGACGGAGACATTCATTATTCAGTAATGAACATTCCTGGATTAGAAGAAAACGCGATCATGATTGATTCGGTTTCAAAGAGATATAGTATGTGTGGTGCAAGAATAGGATGTATTGTTTCTAAAAACAAAGCGCTTATGACTGCAGCAATGAAATTTGCTCAAGCACGTTTAAGCCCTCCTACATTTGCTCAAATTGCCAGTGAAGCGGCTCTTGATACTCCTCAAAGTTATTTTGATGAAGTAATATCTGAATACAGAGAACGTAGAGACACACTTATTGAAGAGTTAAAAAAGATTGAAGGGGTAAAAGTGGCTACACCAAAAGGTGCCTTTTATTGCATTGCAGAACTTCCTATTAAAAACGCTGATGATTTCGCTCAATGGCTATTAGAAAGTTATGACTATAAAGGAGAAACAGTTATGGTAGCACCTGCTGCAGGTTTCTATTCAACTCCTGGCGTAGGTTTAAACCAAGTTCGAATTGCATACGTGCTTAAAAAAGAAGATTTAATAATAGCTGTACGCATTCTAAAAGAAGCAATAACAGCTTACAACGCATTATAATACAACTTTTCAAAAATGAAAAAAACCCACAGATTAATTTGCGGAAAATTTGATTTTAAAATTTAAATAACTGACTCTAAGTCATATTAACAAAGGCAATAACATTTTTAAAGTTATTGCCTTTGCTTTTTAATAGCATATTGAATAATTCGAATAGAAGAATACCCACAAAAAGCAATGATTAATTATTAAAGCCTTTAGAAATTCTTTAGTTTTAATTATTTATCTTTACAGCTTAAAAATAAATACCCACTATAATAGTAGCTTTTAATGATAAACAATGAAGAATTTCATGACGAAATAGGAGATGATCATATTGGTTCATGTGCAAAAAACCCAGTTAGAGACGACGCATTCGATATTTCTGATGATGAAAAAATTGAAAAAATAAAAAAAGATGTTGAAAGTATTCTATTAACTCTTGGGATGGACTTGACAGATGACAGCATGAAAGGCACACCTAATCGTGTAGCTAAAATGTTTGTTAAAGAAATTTTTGCTGGTTTAAATCCTGCAAAAAAACCAAAGGCATCCACTTTTGACAATAACTACAAATACGGCGAAATGTTAGTTGAAAAAAACATAACCGTCTATTCCACATGCGAACACCATTTATTACCAATTATAGGTAGAGCACATGTTGCTTATATCTCAAACGGTACCGTAATAGGTCTTTCTAAAATGAATCGAATTGTAGAATATTTTGCAAAAAGACCTCAGGTGCAAGAGCGTCTGACGATGCAGATAGTTCAGGAATTACAAAATGCATTAGGTACGTTAGATGTTGCTTGTGTAATTGATGCGAAACATCTTTGCGTGAATTCAAGAGGAATCAGCGATATCGAAAGCAGTACAGTAACCTCAGAATTTGGTGGAAAGTTTAAAGAAGATCGCGCAAGAAGAGAATTCTTGGATTACATTAAACTAGAAACAAAATTCTAAACGGATTACTTAAAAATAATCCCCTAGCTCTGATTGTAGTAAAAATCCTTTTTATTTTTTTTTAAATAAAAAGATTGCAACAAAAAGCAGGACCCGAGCGAAGCGAACAGACGAAGTAATTAGCTCCTAAAAAAAATAAATAAAATGCCGTTATACAAGAATCAAACTCTAAGGATATACAACTCTCTTTCAGGAGAAAAAGAAACTTTCGTACCTATACACGAAGGAAATGTGGGGATGTATGTTTGTGGACCTACAGTTTACAGCAATGTCCATCTGGGAAATGTGAGAACTTTTATGTCTTTTGATGTTATATTTAGGTATTTTTTGCATTTAGATTATAAGGTGCGTTACGTTCGTAATATTACTGACGTGGGGCATATTGTGGATGATGTTGATGAAGGTGAGGATAAAATTGCTAAAAAAGCACGTTTAGAACAACTGGAGCCTATGGAAGTGGTTCAGCGTTATACCGTTGATTTCCATGAAATCCTGAAGGCTTTTAACTTTTTACCCCCCAGTATTGAACCTACTGCCACGGGTCACATTATTGAGCAAATTGAAATCATAAAAAAAATCATTGACACTGGAATAGGTTATGAAGCTAATGGCTCCGTCTATTTTGATGTTGTTAAATTCAACGAAACAAATCATTACGGTAAACTAAGCGGCAGAAATATTGAGGATATGCTTGCCAATACCCGTGATCTTGACGGACAATCTGACAAAAGAAATCCGCAAGATTTTGCCCTTTGGAAAAAAGCCGAGCCGCAACATATTATGCGTTGGCCTTCTCCTTGGAGCGATGGATTTCCAGGATGGCACTTGGAATGTACTGCAATGAGTACCAAATATCTTGGTAATCATTTTGACATTCACGGTGGAGGAATGGATTTAAAGTTCCCACATCATGAATGTGAAATTGCGCAAAATGAAGCTTGTACAGGCCAAACTCCTGTCAATTACTGGTTGCACGCCAATATGCTTACCCTAAACGGTAAAAAGATGGCGAAATCTACCGGTAACAATATTTTGCCAAGAGAAATTTTAACGGGTAACAATACCATTTTAAGTAAAGCTTTCACAGCATCAGTAGCCCGTTTCTTTATGCTACAAGCGCATTACAGAAGTATCCTTGATTTTTCTGACGATGCCATTGTTGCTGCCGAAAAAGGATACAAAAGATTGATGGAAGCCATGGATACTATCAAGCAACTTTCAGCAAGTTCTAATAGTACTTTAGACATTTCAGGCTGGAAACAATCTTGCTATGATGCCATGAATGATGATTTCAACTCTCCTATAATGATCGCACAATTATTTGAGGGAGTTCGATATATCAATCTTGTAAATGACGGAAAAGAATCGCTAACGGTTTCTGATTTAGAACTGTTTTTAGTTGCCATGAATGCATTTGTTTTTGATGTTTTAGGACTTGAAGATAAAAAAGCTGCTGACACCGGTAATGATAAATTAGAAGGAACAGTGAATATGCTTATTGCCATGAGAAATCAAGCTAGAGCAGATAAAAATTTCGCTTTATCTGACCAGATTAGAGACCAATTGATAACACTTGGTATTCAATTGAAAGACGGGAAAGAAGGAACTACTTTTTCTATTTAATAAGAGATTCAGTCAATTAGAAAATTAGTCAAAAACTTTTTTCTAGCTGATTGTAATTAATTTCTAAATAATCATGAAGATAACAACTCCATTTATTTTAATGGTTCGGTTTTACCAGACAGCCATTTCCCCGTTTACACCAGCAGCCTGTCGGTTTGAACCTAGTTGTTCTTCGTATATGATTGAAGCTTTAAAAGAACATGGTTTGTTTCATGGTGGTTATTTAGGATTAAAAAGGATAGTAAGCTGTAACCCTTGGGGAAAAACAGGTTATGATCCAGTCCCAAAAAAGAAATGCAAGCATTAAAATTTTTAAATTTATAAATTCAACCGCTGAAAATTAATGTAAGTTTAATCTCTTAATACCTATTCAAACTCAAATCAATAATGTATTTTTACATAAATAAAAAATAAATGACACACGCTTTAAATATTGTTTGGAATCCATCAGAAGGTATTGATCTTGGTTTTTTCATTATCCGATTCTACAGTCTTATGTTTGTAATCGCATTTGGATTAGGATGGTACATCATGAAAAACATCTATGATCGTGAAAACGAATCTTTAGAAAATTTAGATTCACTATTCATTTGGACCGTTCTAGCAACATTAATTGGAGCCCGTTTAGGACATGTTTTGTTTTATGATTGGGAATATTATCGCAATAATTTATTGGAGATATTTTTACCTTTCCGTTTTAGCCCACAATTTGAATTCACCGGATTTCAAGGATTAGCGAGTCATGGTGCTGCCATATCGATTATCATTGCAATGTATTACTACAGTAAAACAATTCTAAAAAAACCGCTTTTATGGATCTTGGACAGGGTGGTAATTCCTGTAGCATGTGGTGCCATTTTTGTTCGATTGGGTAATTTTTTCAATTCTGAAATAATTGGGGAAAAAACGACTTCCGCTTTTGGAATACGTTTTATCCGTGACCAATTTTCACCAAGAGATGCTGTAAACGCAACTCAAATTCAAAACCCAAATGACGCTTATAACGCCATAGCAACAAATCCTGATTTTGCAAACTTACTGCAACAAGTTCCTGCAAAACACCCAGCTCAATTATATGAAGCTTTTTGCTACGTATTCGTATTTGCTATATTATTTTTGTTGTATTGGAAGACAGAAGCTAGAGAAAAATCAGGTTTCCTATTTGGACTTTTTCTAGTTTTATTATTTTCGGTTCGAATGGTTGTAGAATCAGTTAAAGAAAGTCAAGGTGGTTTTGAAAGCGCCTTAGGTTTACTATCTACAGGCCAATGGCTAAGTATTCCTTTTATATTAATAGGAGCCTATTTTATTTTTACAGCAGAAAAGCCTGTTAAAATATAATCCACATTATATATCATAAAAAATAAAAGCTTCCTTAAAAAGGAAGCTTTTATTTTTTATCGTTTTAAGCTAAAATGGGATTTGAATATCTTTATACCATTTTGATCTGCATAATCGACAACAAACCAATAATCCGTACCAGGCATTGGTTGACCGTTATATATCCCATCCCAACCTTTACCAGCTGGATAAATTTCTTTTAAAAATTTACCATATCGATCAAATATTCTAATTACTGAAGCAGTTTGATCTTTTAATCCATCAATATTCCAAGTGTCGTTATAACTATCACCGTTTGGAGTAAAAAACCTGGGGTAATCTATCACTAAAACATTGTTGATAGTTATAGGACTACTACAGCCATTTATATCTATTACAGTTATTGAATGTAAACCAGAAGATACATTATTAAATATAGGGCTTGATTGAAAAACTCCAAAATCTAATTGATATTGATAATTACCCGCTAAAGTTGCAGATACTGATATTTGATGATTATCAACGAAGGCATCTGTTACTGTCCAAGCGACATTTACAAGTGTATTAGAAGGATTTACTGTAACATTAATAGTTTTAGAGGCCGTAGCACATTGATTTGGATCTGTGGTAAACACATAGTTTCTATTTATTGTATTATCTATAACAGAAGGTAGCCAAGATCCGGTAATTCCGTTTGGAGAAGTAGTATTAGTACTTAAATCTGGTACTACTCCACCAGAGCAAACAACTAAATCAGTAAAACTAGGTTCAATGAGTTCTACAATAACACTCATTTTATTTGTCGTTGCACAAGGAAATAAAATGGGATCTGGTGTAAAAATATATTCGGTTGTACCTAATGTCGAAGTATCTATTGTTAAAGGATTCCATGTTCCGGTAATTTGGGGTGAATTGGTAGAATTGGGTAAAGCTAGCGGGGCTTCATTTAAACAATAAGTTGTGGGAATTGGCGAAAATGTTGGAGTTACAGTTGAATCACCACAAGGCACAATACATTTCATTTTTTTTGAAGGTACACAAGGATGCGAAGCGGAAGTCAATGTTAATTCCACAGATTGTCCAGGCAACAAATTCGTAACTATAAAATGTGATTCGTTATTTGGATTAAATTCAGTAACTGAAGCACCTCCTTGAATAGAATAAGTACAAACATACGTCTGCGAAATAAATGCATTGTTGTTTGACCAATCAAATAAAACTGAATTATTAATTGTAGCCGGAGGAGTATAATTTAGAGAATACCTTGGAATTTGAGAAGGATCACACTTAAAATTTAAAATAGTAGCACCACTATCAGCTTCTACTATAACAACAATTGGAACACGAATACTTTCAATACTCGCAATAGTTTGACTAACATAATAAGTTGTTGTCGAACCAACTGAAGTCGTAATAGGTGTTGGAGCTATAGCCATTGGGATTTCTGCCAGCAAATTTGTAAGATACCAATTCAAGGTTCCTCCTCCTGAAGGAATTGCCGTTAATGGTTTTGAACAATTTTGCCAATATCTAACTGGTGAATAAACTGTTGGTGGTGCGGTGGCAAGACTTTCAATTGCATAGCTACACCTACCGTTTTTAGCATAAATACTTAAATCAGATAAAATTATAATCAAAAAAATAAAGACAAATGACTTAGTAAATTTTTCCATGTTCGAAGTTTTAAAAATTCCACAAAAAAACAAGGGACAATACAATAAAAGTAATATTACGTAAATATAAGAAATTCGTGGACGGCATTTTTCAATTTATCCAAAAAAAATAACAACTAACCAATTAACAGCCAATTACTAACATTTAAACCCAAACGAGAGATGAGTGAATAAAATACCGTTTATAAAGGAAAATAAACTCCAAACTCTACATTTATTATATTATACCCGAAGTTGATTTTTTGAATACTTGCATTAGAAGTATGGCGAAAACTAGGCTTTAAATCGAAAGACACTTTGTTAGCTTTAAAAGTGATACCTATAGCCAACACATCGGAAAACGAAAACCCTTTAGATAGTCTATAAGTAACTTTATCACTAATCATAGGTCCAATACTTCCTTGTAAATAAACATTACATTTATCTGTAATTGGTTTACTCATTTTAAAACCTAGATTCAGAATATATTCCCTTATCATAATCAGATTAGATGAAACAACATTATCAGATTGGTATTTAGCAAAATTAATTTCTGGTTGTATTGATAAATCGTATCTATATCTTTTTGATTCTTTTATAGCATAATTTATCTGTAGCTTATAATAATGGCTATTATAACTAAAATCCTTTTTAGATATATCTTTTCCAAGACCATATTAAAAACCGAATGTTACTCTTTGAAATACATCCTGAGGGTACAATACACTAAAAAACAAAAAAAGAATTGAAGTGAAAAATAGATTTAGAAACATAACCAAATTTAAAGAATGACACAATTCCTAAATTCCTTTACTAAATTAATCTATTTTGCTTGAAAGAATTCGGTTTAATAAAAAAAAAAGACCCAACTTACGTTGGGTCTTTTAATAATTCTAGATTTAGAATTAATTTTCTTGATGTTCTTTTTCAACTTTCTTTTTATCCTCTCTTGATATAGTATCTACTAATACCGGAGTTGCAATAAATAATGAAGAATAAGTTCCAACAACTATACCTACTAACATAGCGAAGATAAATCCTCTAATAGATTCACCACCAAATATGAACATAATTAATAATACTACAATCATCGTTAAAGATGTATTGATTGTTCTAGACATAGTAGTATTAATAGAGTTATTTACAATTTCAGAGAATGTCCCTTTAGATTTTCCAGCCAAGAACTCACGAACTCTATCAAATACAATTACTGTATCATTCATAGAATAACCAATAACAGTTAAAATAGCTGCAATAAAGTGTTGGTCAATTTCCATTCCGAAAGGCATAAATTTATAACAGAAAGAATAGATTCCCAATACAAATATTACATCATGCGCAACAGCTGCAATCGCACCTAAACTATACTGCCATTTTCTAAAACTAATCATTAAGTATAAAAACACTAACAACATAGCTCCTAATACAGCCCAGTAAGCATTAGTTTTAATATCCTCAGCAACAGTAGGTCCAACTTTAGAAGCTTGTAAAACCCCTACTTTTTTACCATCATATGCATTTACAAATTTATCGTAAGTAATATCAGCAGAGAAATGTTGTTTTAAGTTGTCATATAACATCTTATTAACTTCCTCGTCAACTTGACTTCCGTTTTCCTGTACTTTGTATTTTGTAGTGATTTTCAACTGATTATCCTCACCGAATATTTTAGCTTCAGCACTTCCAAAAACTTTTGCAAGTTCTTCTTTTACTAATTCAGCCTCAATAGGTTTCTCAAAACGAACTTGGAAAGTTCTACCTCCAACAAAATCTACACCTTGATCAAAACCATTTGTTGAGATTGAAACAACACTTGCTATAACAACAACTGCAGAGAACATATAAGTCCATTTTTTAATTCCTAAGAAATCAAATTTGAAATTAGTAAACATGTTCTTAGAGAAATTAGTAACAAAAGTTAAATCATTCTTTCCTCTTAAGTTTCTATCTAAGAAAATTCTAGCAATGAAAATAGAAGTAAATAATGAAGTTACAATACCAATTAATAAAGTAGTTGCAAATCCTTTAATTGGTCCTGAACCAAAAATGAATAATACAGCACCAGTTAAGATATGTGTTACGTTAGCATCCGTAATAGATGACATCGCTCCAGTCCAGCTATAAGACGTTTTAATTGCCTCTTCAAGTGATTTTCCAGCTCGAAGTTCTTCTTTTGCTCTTTCATAGATAATGATATTCGCATCCACCGCAGTACCCATAGTTAATACGATACCGGCAATACCAGGTAAAGTAAGTACAGCTCCTAAACTTGCAAGTATTCCGAAAAGGAAAAGTAAGTTTACTGCCAAAGCAATATTCGAATACCATCCTGATTTACCGTAATAAACCATCATCCAAAGCGATACTAATAATAATCCAACGATAGCAGAAGTTGTTCCGTTATCAATTGCTTCTTGACCTAAGGATGGTCCTACCACTTCTGACTGAACTATCTCAGCAGCAGCTGGTAATTTACCCGCTCTTAATACATTCGCTAAATCTTTAGTTTCCGTAACATCAAAAGCCCCTGAAATTTCAGATCTTCCTCCTGATATTGGACCACTAGATACTCCTGGAGCCGAATACACAACATCATCAAGAACAATAGCAATATTAGTTTTTTGAGTATAAGCTCTACCTGTTAATTCTTCCCAAGCTTTAGCACCTTGCCCATTCATTTGCATAGAAACGGCAGGCTTCCCTAGTTGGTCAAAAGTATCACTTGCATCAGTAACAACTCCTCCAGCCATAGCAGGGATATTGTCTCTATTACCTCTTAAAGCGTATAACTCAACAGATTCAACATCTTTTCCTTTTTCGTCTTTGAAAGTTGCTGGTTTACCCCAAACAAACTTAGCATAACGTTGATCAGCAGCTAACAATATTTTAATATCAGCTCTTTTCAAGTATCCGTTAATTACTGCAGTATCCTTTGGTGAAAACAAACCAAGAACAGGACCACCACCTTGTCCAATCATTTTGTCTAATAAAGGATTGTTTCCTTTTTTAGCAGCATCAGGAGCTTTTTCATCAGTCAATAAAGCACTTAAAGAATCTTTAACAACCGCTTTAGTTTCAACTTTATTAACTTCAGTTTTTTTCAATGACTCATTTGCAGCCATTAAGAAATTACCAATCTCTTCAATTTTGTAAGTTTCCCAAAATTGTAATTCAGCTTTTCCTTGTAATAGTCTTTTAATTCTATCTACATCTTTTGCTCCAGGAAGCTCAACTAAAATTCTACCAGACTCTCCTAGTTTTTGAATATTTGGTTGTGTAACTCCAAATTTGTCGATTCTTTCTCTCAATACTCCAAAAGCACTTTCTACAGATTCATCAATTTTTCTTTTGATAACCTTTTGTACTTCTGCGTCTGTCATTTGAAAATCAATACCACCTTCACCTTGCAAACTTCTGTTTGCAAAAATATCAGGAGAAGCCAATTTTACAGTTCCTTTTGAATTTGCAGCAAAAGCTTCAAAAAAAGCGTCAGTGTAATTTTGATTTCCTTTTAGATTAGCCGTAGCATCTGCTAATGACTTATTAAAGATTGGATTTTTAGAATTATTCGATAATCCTTTTAAAATATCTTTAACTGATATTTGCAATGTAACATTGATACCACCCTCTAAATCTAGACCTTTATTGATCTGTTTGTCTTTTACTTCATCAAAAGTAAAGCTGGTAAACCCTAAGTTAAATACTGTTTGTTTACTAATAGAGTCTAAATATTTCGCCTCTTTATCAGGATTTCCTCCCGCAAAAGATTTAGCGTCATTTTTAATCTTACTCGAAACGAAAGTGAAAGAAAGTTGGTAAATACTCACCAATGCAAATAGAATTGCAAAAAATTTAATAAGTCCTTTATTCTGCATTATTACTAAAAATTAATTATTTAAGTTCATTATTCTGTTTTTACTCCTAGAAATAACACTCAGCTTCGTTTTAAATATAAAAACAGAAAGCCACGAATTATCTCATTTTTTTTTAACCCGAGCAAATATATAATTATGGTTAAGATTAACCAATTTATTTAATAAAAAAGACTGCAAAATTGCCGTCTTCTTTATTAAATAATTAAATTATTATACTAAAATTGATTTTAAAGCGTCATTCATCTGTCTAACTGCATCAGCACTTTTAGCAAATAAAGCTTTTTCATTATCATTCAATTTGATATCAAGGATTTCTTCAACTCCATTTTTACCAATAATACAAGGTACCCCGATACAGATATCGTTTTGACCATATTCTCCTTCAACAAAAACTGAACAAGCTATCATTTTCTTTTGATCGTTTAAAATACTATCAACTAAAAAAGCTACAGAAGCTCCTGGAGCGTACCAAGCTGATGTTCCTAAAAGACCTGTAAGAGTAGCACCACCTACCATAGTATCAGCTGCAACTTTTTGCAAAGCCTCTTCTGATAAAAATTGAGATACTGGAATACCATTATAAGATGCTAATCTAGTTAAAGGAATCATAGTAGTATCACCATGACCACCAATTACCATTGCAGAAATATCATTTGCTGGTTTATCTAAAGCTAATGAAAGATAAGTTCTAAAACGGGAACTATCTAATGCTCCACCCATTCCTATTATTCTGTTTTTTGGCAAACCTGTAGATTTCAATGCTAAATAAGTCATTGTATCCATAGGGTTTGAAACTACAACAATTATTGCTTCAGGTGAATGAACCAATACATTTTCAACTACAGTTTTTACAATTCCTGCATTGATACCTATTAATTCCTCACGAGTCATTCCTGGTTTTCTTGGAATTCCCGAAGTAATCACTACAACTTTACTTCCTGCTGTTTTAGAATAATCATTGGTAACACCAGACACTTTTGTATTAAAACCGGTATTCGTAGCACATTGCATAATATCCAACGCTTTACCTTCGGCAAAACCTTCTTTAATATCCAACAATACTACTTCGCTTGCAATTCCTCTATAAGAAATTACATCTGCACAAGTTGCTCCTACATTTCCTGCTCCTACTATAGTAACTTTCATAATTTAAAGTTTATACGGTTATTTGGTTGTTTTTATTTTTATATAATTAATTGTTATTATCAAATTTCATAGAGAAACCGTCTAATTAACAAGTTTATGCATCAATATTAGCATAAACAGCATTTTTCTCGATAAACTCTCTTCTTGGCGGAACCTCGTCACCCATTAACATAGAGAAAACTCTATCAGCTTCGGCTAAACTATCAATAGTTATCTGACGCAAAGTTCTAAAACTTGGATCCATTGTAGTTTCCCATAATTGTTCCGCGTTCATTTCTCCAAGACCTTTATAACGCTGAATAGATGCACTACCACCCATTCTTTCGTTCGCTTGATCACGTTGAAGATCATTCCAAGCGTATTCTTTTTTATTACCTTTTTTAACTAAGTACAAAGGAGGTGCAGCGATATAAACGTGCCCTTCTTCGATTAATTCTTTCATAAATCTAAAGAAGAATGTCAAGATCAAAGTAGAAATGTGACTCCCATCGACATCGGCATCACACATAATAATTACTTTATGGTAACGCAGTTTCGAAATATTCAAAGCTTTACTATCCTCTTCTGTACCAATGGTAACACCAAGAGCTGTAAATATATTTCGAATCTCTTCATTTTCAAATACTTTATGAACCATTGCTTTTTCCACATTCAAAATCTTACCACGTAATGGTAAAATTGCTTGAAAAGCACGGTCACGACCTTGTTTAGCCGTACCACCTGCCGAATCTCCCTCGACAAGATATACTTCGCATTTTGCAGGATCTTGTTCAGAACAGTCAGATAGTTTACCTGGCAATCCTCCTCCTCCCATTACGGTTTTACGCTGAACCATTTCACGAGCTTTTTTGGCCGCGTGACGTGCTTGAGCCGCTAAGATTACTTTTTGAACAATGATTCTAGCGTCATTTGGATTTTCTTCCAAATAAGCTTCAATCATATCTCCAACAGCTTGACTTACCGGAGAAACAACTTCTCTATTTCCAAGTTTAGTTTTAGTTTGACCTTCAAATTGAGGCTCAGCCACTTTTACTGAGATAATAGCCGTAAGACCTTCACGGAAATCATCCCCTGAAATGTCAAATTTCAATTTATCTAACATTCCGGAAGCATCAGCATACTTCTTTAAAGATCTGGTTAAACCAGTTCTAAAACCTTGTAAGTGTGTTCCTCCTTCGTGTGTATTAATATTATTTACATAAGAAAAAATATTCTCAGAATAACTAGTGTTGTATATTAAGGCAACCTCAACTGGAATTTCTCCTTTATCATTGTCCATTGATATAACGTGTGCAATAATAGGCTCACGATTACCATCTAAATAACGAATATATTCTTTTAACCCTTCTGTTGAATGAAAAATCTCTGAAACAAAATTCCCGTCTTTATCTAATTCTCTTCTATCAGTAAAAGTAATTGTAATTCCCTTATTCAAATAAGACAATTCACGCATACGAGCTGACAAAGTATCATATGAATACTCTATTGTTTGAGTAAAAATAGTTGGGTCTGGATAGAAAGTAACAATCGTTCCTCTTTTTGTAGTTTCTCCAATTTGTTTTACTGGATAAAGCGCTTTTCCTTTTTCATATTCCTGTTCGTATACTTTTCCATCACTACTGTGAACCGTAGCTCTTAAGTGATTTGATAAAGCATTAACAACAGAAACCCCTACACCGTGTAAACCTCCAGAAACTTTATAAGAATCTTTATCAAATTTACCTCCGGCACCAATTTTAGTCATTACAACTTCTAGAGCCGAAACACCTTCTTTTTTATGAATACCAACTGGAATTCCACGTCCATTATCTTCAACAGTAATAGAACCGTCTTCATTTATATCAACAACTATGGTATCACAATGGCCTCCCATTGCTTCATCAATCGAGTTATCCACCACCTCATAAACCAAGTGATGCAATCCTCTAACTCCCACATCTCCAATATACATAGAAGGACGCATTCTTACGTGCTCCATTCCTTCTAATGCCTGAATACTATCTGCTGAATAATTGTTCTTATTGATTTCTTCGCTCATATTATTTTATTCTAAAAAAAATGAAATTTTGTCTAACACGCAAATATATAAAAACCTAAACTATTTAAAGGACAATTTCCCTTATTAAGCCGTTAAGTTATTAACATATTGTTGATTTTAGGGCAATATTACATTAAAAATTTCAATATTATTAATCGTGACCAAAATAAATATCTTGCCGTTTTTTTTAGAAAAACACACACATATAAAAACCTCTTACGGAATATAATTTTCTAAAAAAAAAACTTAAACCAACAATCACAAACAGTAATAATCCAACAAAATAAAAACCTAATGCAATCAAACAGAAAAATATTCTTGTTAATTTTAAAGTTTAACACAATAAAAAGGCTATTCGATCGATTATAACAAGTAACCAAATTCATAAAACCTAAAATATGAAAATCACAACCAAATTCTTAATAGTTCTTTCGGCCATTGTATCATTTGCATTTATAAAACCTGAAAAATCAGTACCAAGACAGATCAATGTAGTTATTGATGCAGGTCATGGCGGTAATGATTTTGGAGCTACTTCAAACAGTATTATGGAAAAAGAGATTGTTCAGCAAATCGCTAACAAGATAAACACTTTAAATTCAAATGAAAATACGATCATTCACCTCACAAGAAACTCAGATGAATTTATAGCATTGAGTGATAGGACAACAATCATTAATCGAATCAAACCCGATTTAGTTTTGTCTTTACATGTAAATACAAGTAAAAACAGTAATGCTTCTGGTATGGAATTATATGTTTCTAAAGAATCTAACTCTTATGAAAAGTCAAATGTAATAGCTGAAAATTTCCAGACTAAGTTTTTACAATCAAATTATAAAGTCTCCGAAATAAAGAATGCAAATTTTTTTATTTTGAAAAACTCAGAAGCACCAGCCGTTATAATGGAGCTTGGATATTTAACGAATGAAAGTGACAAAAAAAATCTTGCCAATAATAACACGCAAATTCAAATTGCAAAAAAAATCATAGAATGCCTTTCTGAATTGAAGTAATAAATAGTGTTTAAACAAAAATCCCGCTCCAAATATTTGAAGCGGGATTTTTTATAAAAATTTAAAAATGATGTTAAAACAAAATATTTAAACCTGCCTTAAAATTTCTACCTCTAGTGCTAAAACCTCTTGATTCAACAAAATCTTTATCAAGAATATTATCTACAGCTGCAAAAACATTCATTCTATTTTTAATAAGTTCGTAGCGAACATTTGCATTAACTAATTGATAGTCTTTCAAAATTTCCGAATTTAACACCGGACTATATGATGGCGCAGGATACGTTGTGTATTCTGTATAACGATCAGAAACGAATTGATAAGCAGCGCTAAATGCTAAACGTGGCGTAGCCTGAACATCAACCCCAGCATTTACTTTATGCTTAGGGTTTAAAACACGCGATTGCCTTTCTAATTCCGTAAAAGTATAGTTTGCATTGAAACTTACTTTATCATTCATAGCATACGCAACCATTGTTTCTATCCCTTTTGCCTTATTAAGACCATTTACATTAAAATATTTGTAGGTTGTTAAATCAAACCCAATAGCATCCGTTTCCTCTCTTAAAAAAGCGACTGAAGTTAAAGTTACTTTTTTTCCTAGCAAACTTGCTTCAAAACCTAGCTCGACAGTCGCATCTTTCTGAGGTGATAAATTCAAATCTCCATAAGGGGAATACAATTGGTATAAACTCGGAGCAACAAATGCAGTGCTATAAGAAGCTAAAACCTTCAAAGGTAAATTTGGCAATGTATAAGATGGATTCACATTAAAAACCAAATTATTACCATATTTACTATGCATATTAAAACGTGCTCCTGTATTTAAATTAAATCCAAAATCAGAATTATAAACCGCCGTTACATAAGGATCAATCATATTGAATTTTGCCAATTCGTTTTCAATTGCACCATAAGCACTTTTATTTGACATTTCGTGGAATTGAAATTGAGCACCAGTAACTATAAACAATTGAGAGGCGATTTTATATTTATTAAATGCGTCCGCGTTTACACTTCTTGATCTGTAGTAAGAAAAACTTCCAAAATTAAAAATTGATCTGTCAATCAAGTTTGCACTTGAGTTGATCACAAATTCTCCTTTTTCATATTTGTACTTTGGGGAAAACCCAACTCTATACTGCTCAGAAGTTGAGAAATTCATTTTATTATCAGCAAATGAACCTGAATCAAAATCATTTTTCATTTTGTCATAATTAGCAAAAAAATCTAAGCTCAACTTTTTCGTTGGTGTAAACCCTAATTTAACTACTGAATTCACTCTAGAAAATTTATCATTTTCAAATTCAACTGCACTATTCAATGGTTTAGCTTCCGATATTCCTGTAGATTCTGTACTATTCAAGGAAGCAAAATAATTAACTTTATCTGCACGTCCATTCAAAGAAAAACCTTGATTAAACTCCTGAGGCTTATAATTTGTTTTATTAGCAACGGTTTGTGTACCCATATTCATATACACATTTCCAGCAACTCCTTTATTAACCGCTTTTTTCAATGTAATATTGATTACTCCGGTAGCTGCTCCTGAACCGTATAATGTACTCGAAGCCCCTTTCATAATTTCAATACTTTCCACTTGATCAACAGGAAGCAAACGCAAGTCATACGATAAATTAATCCCTGAAGCATCCGAAACTGGCACTCCGTCAATCAAGATTAACACTTGATGTCCTCTTCCTCCACGAATGTAAAGTCCTAGATCCTTACCGTTACGGCTTTGGTTTCCGTTAATTTCTACTCCAGCTACGGTACTTAAAACAGCAGCTAAAGATTGCCCCTGTTTTTTCTTTAAATCCTCTGCCGTAATTTTAACAATTACTTTACCGGATTTTTCTTTTGACAAAGCAAATTTTGAATCAGAAATTACTACTTCATCTAATTGATTTGACTTTTGTTCTTGTGCAAAACAGTTCATTGCAAAAAACAATGCAATCGCACTAATGCGAACGATTTTTTTGTTCATTTTAAAAATGTAAAAATTTAATAAATTGGGGAGAAAAGCATAGAATAACCCATACCCAAACCTTTTTTCCCGAAAGTTTGATACTCGATGTAGTAGGCAGGTCTCCTGGCTTGCGTCTTGTTGTTTACCTTCCCACCACGAAAGTCGTGGCAGTGGTTTGTAGATAACAACAAGCTTAATAGCTTACAGTTGCGGGTACAGCCCAAGATTAATAATTTAGGATTCTAATTCCCAAATTTTTACTTGATTCCCTTTTAATGTGTTTTACATCCCGAAACTTCAGGAGCAAAAGCACAACCTCAATACGGCGGCAAAGATAAAACTTAATTCAGCTTTAAAACAAATTTGTAGAAACTATTGAATGTTTTTTTAAACAAAATCCAATAACTAACTATTAAGCACTCATTAACAAATACTTACAAATTTACTTTGATGACCGACCCAAAGTCTACTTTATTATTAAAGGCGTCTTTAAGTGGTAGATTTGACATTTTGCACAATATGCTTCTAATTACACCTGCGTGAGCAACAATTACAACTGGTTTTGAAGTATTATTATGAAGTTCATTTTCTATAAAATCATTTACCCTATTGTATAATTCAACAAATGATTCTCCGTTAGGAACGGTTACATTGACAAAATCATTCATCCAGGGAGTAAAATCATCCGGTGGAATGGCATCCCAATTTTTCATTTCCCAATCCCCAAAATTCATTTCTAATAACCTATTGTCAGTAATTATTTTATTCGAAAGATAATTAGCCAATTCTGTACATCGAATTAATGGACTCGAATACACGGTTACATCATCAGGAATTTGGTTTTTAATAGACTCGAATATTTCTAAATACGGTTCTAAAATTCGAACATCGGATTGTCCATAACAAATCCCTTTTTCACAAACCGTTTCGGTGTGGCGTACTAAATAAACTTCCATAAGGCAATAATTGAAACGTAAAACACTACTTCACAAACTTGTTGAGTTGCCCCAAGACAATCCCCTGTATACCCATCAATCCATTTTTGAAAATACCGAGCCAAAAAAAATCGAGTCAAGAAAAGGGGAACTAAAACCAATACCATTTGCCACTGAAAATATGCCAAAACAACAATTGGAACTAACCCAAAAAAGAATGCACCTACGACTTCTCGCCAAGTATAATTTTGCGCAATAGGCTTGCTTTTACTTGTGGCATCGTCTCTAGAATATTCTTGGGTAAAAACAATAGAAATAGCCGCCAATCGGCTCAGAGAATGTGCGGAAACAAACAACAAAAAAATTAGGATTTGAGATTGTAGATTTAGAATTTCTGAATGAGAAACTATATAAGACAAAGTTTGAAACTTGAGTAAAAACAATAATACTACACCAATCGCTCCATAAGCACCAATCGCACTGTCTTTCATTATCAAAAGTATCTTCTCTTTGGTCCATCCTCCTCCAAAACCATCACAAACATCAGCAAACCCGTCTTCGTGAAAAGCACCAGTAACTAAAACAGATGCAATCATAGAAAAAATCACAGCTATTTCTGGAGTCATTAAATAATTAAACAAACTAAAAACACCAAATGCCACAGAACCCACTACCCAACCAATAACAGGAAAATATCTAGAAGCTTTGTTTAAATAATCAGGATTATGGTCTATATTTTTAGGACAAGGAATTCGGGTATAGAACATCAATGCTGTAAAAAATATATGCAATTCTTTTTTCATTTTTTTATTGTTTTTTTTTAGCCAAAAATGCATTGCAATACATCTCTACTAAGAATTTATGAACCACTAATCCCAGCACTTTCAAAACTGGCCATTTCGTTTAAAAAAGCCACAGCTGATTGGATAATAGGAAATGCGATAGCACAAGCTGTCCCTTCGCCTAAGCGCAATCCCAATTGCAAAACAGGTTTCACTTCCAGATAATCTAACAATTTCAAATGTGCTTGTTCAGCCGAACAATGACAAAAAATAGCGTTTTTGATGATCACAGGATTTTTTTTATGCGCAATTAAAAATGCCACACTGCAAATAAATCCATCAACAAGAATCAGCATATTATTTTCATAAGCAGCTTGCATTCCGGCAGCCATTTGCATAATTTCAAATCCACCAAAATAAGCTAGCTTATCCTCTAATTCTTGGGATCCTGAATAATTATCAACCGCGGCTTTCAGTATTTTTTGTTTCTGAATTAATTTTTCATCACTTACTCCCGTTCCTAATCCCACACAATCTTCAAGAGGCATTTTTGTAATTATACTCATCAAAACCGAAGCTGTCGAAGTATTCCCGATACCCATTTCTCCAAAACCAATACAATTACTGCCTGTTTTAGCAATAGCATCCACGATTGCTGCCCCTTTAGAAAAACACAAACTCAATTCGGACGCACTCATAGCGGGCCCGTGTAAAAACGATTGGGTTCCTTTGGCAATTTTAGCTGAAATCAGATTGGCATTGGGCGAAAAATCATAATTCACTCCTGCATCCACAATCGACAACTTAATATTATTTTGTTTGCAAAAAACATTTATTGCCGCTCCTCCTTCCAGAAAATTCGTCACCATTTGTCTCGTTACATCCTGTGGATACGCGCTCACACCGTGTGCTGCGATTCCGTGATCAGCGGCAAAAACAACAATATTGGGCTGGATTATTTTTGGCTCCAGGGTTTGAAACACTTCGCCAATTTGTTGTGCTAATTTTTCAAGAACCCCTAATGAGCCTGTAGGCTTGGTTTTGCTGTCAATTTTATGTTGCAATGCATCCTTGATTGATGTAGATTCTGGATGAGATTGCTTTGCTTCGTCCCTCGCAACCCCACGCAATGACTCTGGGACTGAGACTAAAATCTCTTTCACAAAAGGCACTTCTGATTTTTGTTTCCAATTCAATTGTTGCAACATCGGTTGGTTATCATAATCCGTTGCGGGTTTGCCTACGCAAAAGTACCCCAGCGGCTCTATATGTTCCGGTAATCCTAATAACTGTTTGAACTGATAATAATTTAAAATAGAAATCCATCCCATGGAATACCCCTGCTCTGTCAATGACAACCATATATTTTGAGCCGAACAAACAGAACTATATTTGATAGCTTCAGTACTCCCAACAGTCCCAATAGTAAAATTATTCAAAACCGAACGATCATAACAAATCACAAGCCCAAGTGGGGCTTCTTCAATAGCTTCCAACTTTAGAGCTTTATAATCCGCTTTTTGTTGCTCGTTATCTGTTAGATTTGCAGCTTTAGTATCATAATCCAAAAACAATTTCTTAACCGCTTTCTTAATTTCGTCCGACTTAATCAGATAATATTTAGTTGCATCAGTCAAACCAACAGAAGGTGCCCAATGTCCTGCCTGAAGCGCTTTTTGGATAACGGCATCAGGAACTTCATCATTAGTAAAATGGCGAGTGTCGCGACGGGATTTTAATATTTCATCTAAATAGGTCATCATCGTTTTTTTACACTGGTTTATTGATTCAATTTCTAAACAAAATCTTCCCAAACAATAAAACAGTAGTCGTTATAGGTTTTAATAGAAAACTCCGGAAGGCTAATCCTTTCTGAAAAAAGGGGGCAATTTAAAACCAAGGTATGAAACTCTCCGTTCTCCCCACAAGGATCAATTCCTTTTTCTATTAGTTCCACTACCAAGTCCTTTGTTAGTAGCTTCCCCAAATAGCTTTCGCCCATCATTGTATTACAAGAAACAATCATGGTTTCGATACCATTTTCAATCATTTCGTTTACCAATGTGATTCGGTCTTGCTGCCACAAAGGCAAAATTGCTTTTAGAGAAGCCGCTTCACACACCTTGTCTTCCCAATCCTTGTGGGCTTGCAAATCGATATCCCCAAAAAAAGCGGCATCCAAATTATATTTTGCCTTAAGGATTTTTAAAGTACTGATAAACTTTTCTTCATAATCGCCCCAAGTTGCGGGAACACCTTCCAATGGCAATTGCATTTTTTGAGCTTGTTGATTCAAAATCGACAAAGGCAATCCATGAGAACGGGATATTTTTCCGTTTTCGTTCATCATATTCAGAAGTACTTTGGGAACCAAACCTTGATCAATTGCCTGCATCATGGCATAGCAACTGTCTTTCCCTCCGCTCCAAGATGTTAAAAAATTCATTGTTATCCTTTTATTGTTACAGGAATCCCTGAAACCATTAATACCACTTTCTCTGCTCTTTTTGCTATATATTGGTTCATCCAACCTTGTAATTCGGTGAATTTTCGTCCAATGTGTGTTTGTGCATGAACTCCCATTCCTATTTCATTGGTAACAATAATAATAGTTGCATTTTCCTGGCTCGCAATTTTGTCAAACTCCGCTTTAGCTTTTTCCAGACACAAGGCTACATCATTTTTTGTGTCAACAAAAAAATTAGTCAACCAAAGCGTAACACAATCCACAATAGCAACATTTCCGGAGAAATCAATTTCGCTCAAGTGCTTTTCTTTTTCGATGTTTATCCAGCGTCCGTCACGGTCATTTTGATGCCGATCGATTCTTTTTTGAAAATCATCGTCCCATTTTCTTGCTGTTGCAACATATATGGGTTTAGCCGATAATTCTTTTGCTAAATTTTCAGCATAACTACTTTTTCCAGAGCGTTCTCCGCCTGTAATTAAATATATCATTACAATTATAAGTTATAAATTGATAATTATTAAATAGATTTTAAACAATGTAATCAGGTCTTAATTTCTGCTTTTACAGTTTAAAAATCATAAGGACAATGTCTACAACCGTTGCCACAACAACTCCCTCTTTTCAAATGAAAAAATGCTTTAAAAACATAATTACCATTCTCTAAATAGTAATCAATTCCTTCGATTAAATGAGTAGATTTTGGCAATAATGCCGCTTTATTATGAACAGCGGTTTCTGGAGTTAAAGTACTTACATATTCCTCAATTTTTTCAGAGCAGGAATTTTTAAAACAAGCAGGACAAAGA
Source organism: Flavobacterium sp. K5-23 (assembly GCF_023278045.1). NCBI lineage: Bacteria > Pseudomonadati > Bacteroidota > Flavobacteriia > Flavobacteriales > Flavobacteriaceae > Flavobacterium > Flavobacterium sp. K5-23. Next base: position 1,840,319 of record NZ_CP056783.1, on the reverse strand, counting down.
CAATCAATTGCTGTCGTGGGAACAAATAACGGCGGAAAATCATTACACCAACATTTACTTCCTTCAGCTGTGTCGCCACAACCAAAGTCGGTTCCACAACTTGAACACTGTTTCTCTTTAATACCATTCATGTTGTAAAGATAGTATTTGTTGATTTTTTTAGGTTAAAAAATAAACAAGATTTTTTGGAATTTCTTTTACCTTTGCCTTAATCACAAAATAGTATCATGAGACTTTCATCCTACAAAATTCTTTTACTCCTTGTTCTTGCAACTTTCATTGGTTGTAAAAAGACCGAAAAATCAGAAAACAAATCAATTTCAAACACAAAAAACGAAATAGAATACGCAAGCAGTCTTGCCATATACAAATTCGAAGGCTATTCTATTGTGAAAGTAATTACCCCTTGGCCTAATGCTGATAAAGACTTTACTTATATCTTAAAAGAGAAAAACAGTGTGGTTCCTGATAGCTTACAAAAATATACTTCTATTCAAGTTCCTTTACAGTCAATAGTCGTAACCTCAACCACTATTATCCCTTATTTAGAAATGCTGGGAGCTGAAAACCGATTAGTTGGGTTTCCACATACAGATTACATTTCTTCCGAAAAAACCAGAAAACTAATTGACAACGGTTCGGTTAAAAATGTGGGGCAAAACGAAAAATTAAACATGGAGCAATTGATTGATATGGCTCCTGACCTTATAGTGACTTTTGGAATTGACAATAACAATCCAATGATTGATAATCTTGAAAAAAGTGGTTTAAAGGTATTGATTCAAGCCGATTGGATGGAGCAATCACCCCTTGGAAAAGCAGAATGGATAAAACTTTACGGAGCTCTTTTTGGAAAAGAAAAAGAAGCAAAAGCTCAATTTGACGACATTATTAAAAACTATAAAGAAGCTTTGGAATTGGTTTCCACCAAAAAGCCAACAGCAACCGTGTTATACGGATCGATGTACCAAGACCAATGGTATGTTGCTAAAGCTAACAGTTGGGTCGCACAATTTTTAAAAGACTCCAAAGTCAATTACCTTTGGTCGGATACGGAAGGAACAGGCAGTATTGGATTATCATTCGAAAAAGTATTGGAAAAAGCGAAAACCGCCAATTATTGGATTGCTACAGGTCCCTATAAAACGGTAGCTGAATTAGAAAACATCAATCCGCATTACAGTCAATTTGATGCTTTCAAAACCAAACAAGTGTATACTTTTGAAGGCAAAATAGGAGCAACTGGCGGAACCATATATTATGAATCAGCTCCCAGCCGACCGGATTTAGTATTAAAAGATTACATCAAAATCTTCCACCCTGAATTACTTCCAAATTATACTTTTACCTTTGCTCAAAAACTGAACTAAATCCTCTCCCCAACCCTCTCCAAAGGAGAGGGAGACAAAGATGAGCTTCAATTCGTTTTTAAAAACTGATAAATTATTACGAAACGAAATACAAACAAATAAATAAAAAACACTAATTGAATAATCAAAAACGTAATATTCTTTTATTTTCCTTACTTGGTTTAGGGCTTATCGTTTTGTTTTTTATAAACATCAGTTTTGGCTCGATAACCATCCCTTTCAAGGAAGTTTACAACAGCTTAACTGGCGGACAAGCGAGTAAATCCACTTGGGAATACATCATCATCAATTACCGCTTACCCAAAGCCATTACAGCAGTTTTAGTTGGAATGGGGCTTTCTATTAGTGGCTTGTTGATGCAAACGTTATTTAGGAATCCGCTTGCGGGACCTTATGTATTAGGACTAAGTTCAGGAGCAAGTCTAGGTGTTGCTTTCGTGATTTTAGGAGCTGCGTTTATGCCTGCGTTTATAAGCAGCATTTTATTATCCTCTTACGGAATCGTTCTTGCCTCAACTATGGGAAGTTCGATTGTTTTACTAGCCGTATTACTAGTTTCCCATCGTTTGCGAGATACTATGGCAATTTTAATTGTAGGACTGATGTTTGGTAGTTTTACCAGTGCAATCGTAGGAACATTGACTTATTTCAGTACGGCCGAACAATTGCAAAAATTCACATTTTGGTCTATGGGAACCTTAGGAAATCTACCTTGGAGCTCAATTTTAATTTTAACCATTTGCGTTTTTATAGGATTGCTTTTAAGTCTGTTTAGCATTAAACCTTTAAACGCATTACTTCTTGGAGAAAATTACGCTAGAAGCTTGGGACTTAATTTCAAAAAAACACGACTTATCATAATTATTGCCACTAGTATTTTGGCGGGAAGTATTACGGCATACGCAGGCCCAATTGCTTTTATAGGCTTGGCCGTTCCGCATATTGCCAAACTTATATTTCAAACTAGTAATCATTCGGTTTTATATTGGAGTACGCTTTTATTGGGTGCGGGAATTATGCTTGTATGTGATGTTGTTTCGCAAATGCCAGGTTTTGATATTACTTTACCCATAAATGCAATAACTTCGTTGCTAGGTGCACCAATTGTTATTTGGTTATTGGTTCGAAAACGAAAAATGATGGGATAATGGCACAAAAAAATTGGTCTTTTATTTTTTAAACCATTAAGATATTTAGAAAATTTAGCTAATAATAAAACTCTTAATTAACCTTAATTCCTTAATGGTTTTATTAAAAACGCAATGTGGTTAAAAACCAAAATCTTAAATAGATGAAAAAAAACATCCTGACAACATCAAATCTAAGCATTGGTTACAAAACCAAAAGCGCAGTTAACACTATTGCAAAAAACCTCAACCTGAATTTACAAGAAGGGAAACTAATAGCATTAATAGGCGCTAACGGAATAGGGAAATCGACTTTATTGCGAACGATTACCGGAATTCAAAAACCGCTGGAAGGTGCTGTCTATTTAAATGATAAAAAAGTTACTGATTACGAATCCTTGGAACTGGCCCAAAACCTAAGTATTGTTTTGACCGAAAAACTACCGCCAAGTAATCTGACCGTTTTTGAATTGGTGGCTTTGGGACGTCAACCTTATACTAATTGGATTGGAACATTATCCGATGTCGATTCAGCCAAAATCAATGAAGCGCTTGAACTCACCCAAATCAGTCATCTGGCATCTAAAAAACATTACGAAATCAGTGATGGACAATTACAAAAAGTATTAGTGGCTCGCGCATTGGCACAAGACACACCGCTTATTATTCTTGATGAACCAACAACTCACTTGGATTTATTGCACAAAGTAGCGCTGTTCAAATTGTTGAAAAAATTGACAAAGGAAACTAATAAATGTATTTTATTTTCGACGCACGATATTGATATGGCGATTCAACTGAGTGATGATATGATCCTTATGACACCAGAAACTGTCATCCAAGACGAACCTTGTAATTTGATTTCAAAAGGGAGCTTCAATACTATTTTCAAAGACGAACATATCACATTCGACTCCGAAAAAGGGAAGTTTGTTATTTGTTAGGAAGACGGAAGATCAAAAACTGAACACTTTTGCACGTCCCTAATTAAAGTTGACCGATTTCTATTAATTTCTCATTGTCAAAAATAGTAATAATAGGCTTAGAAAAAAGAGGATTATTGAACCAATTATTTTCAAAATCAACAGGGCTTAATTTCCCTATGTTGTTATGAGGTCTCTTATTATTATAATGTTCAACTGCTCTATCTACATCCTTTTTTAATTGTTCAAATGTTTTAGGTTTCCAGTGGTCTATATACTCTTCTTTTATTGTTCTGTTAATCCTTTCTGCATAAGCATTGTCTTGTCCTGACAATGCCATGCTGATTTCGCATCCACTCCCTTTGAGAAGAGCTATATATTCATTGTAAATATACTGACTACCTCTATCAGAGTGGTGTATCATTGGAGCTTGATTGTTTTCTAATGCCATTTGCATTGCGCTTAAATTAGCAGTAGCTCTCATATGATTAGATAGTTGATGTCCAACGATTTTCTTTGTATAAACATCTATTATAAACACTGCATAATAAAATCTTTCTCCAACATAAATATAAGTTATATCTGATTGCCATATCGTCGACGGAGCATAAACAGACATTGACTTTATTAGATTTGGAAAATAAACTTTCACAGAAAACGTTGTTCTCCTGTAATTTTTATGCCTTTTTATCCTGAACCCTAAATCCATAAACGTATCGATAAATCTATCTCTTCCTATGAAATTAGGACGCAAAGCATAATACATTTTCTCAACCCCACAACCAGGGTGTTCTTTCCTTAGTTCCTCTGCTTCTAAAATCAGACATTCTATCTTTCTTTCAAAAGCAATCTGTCTTTTTGAATACTGATTAACTGCTTGCTTGCTTATTTCAAGTGTTTCGTAAAGCTGATTTAAAGAAAAACTTATTACTTTCTGGTTCTCAACGAACCAGCTGATTGTGGGGTGTTGGAGTTTTTTTTTATGTCGATATTAAATTCATCTTTAGCTATATCAATCATCTTTTCGAGATAATCAATTTTTATTTGCTTCTGACCAACCGCTTGCTCAAGTTCTTTTATCTTGAGTTCTAACTGTTTTAGCTTATCAATGTTACTATCTTTCATTTCTACAACTCTAATTCCTTTTTCATTAAAAGTAGAAAATTTATAAATCCAATTGTAGATTGTAACGTTATTTACTCCGTAAAGTCGTTCTAATTGCAGAACACTATACTTCCCGATTTCGTAAAAACTTACGATTTCTTTTTTAAACTCTTCCGAATAAACCCGGAGTTTCCTGATTTCTTTTAAATTTGCATTCATATAACTTGACTTTTGTGGTCAACCTATATCAGGGAAGTACATTTGACTGAATACTGAACACTGCATTCTGATTACTGAATACTGCCTTCTGAACACTGATTACTGATCACTCCTCAAATCCCTTTCAACAAGTTAATACTCACCGTCGCAATATCTGAATCGGGGAATTTTCTAAAAATAGTGGCGTCTGAAAACAAGCCTGCCTCCCCTGCAATTTTATGCATCACCTCAATTTCCACAATATATTGATCCGAAAATCCATGAGTCGCATCATAAGCCGTTGCGGCAGTTTTCCCCAAATTGGCTGCTGTTAAAGCTGGAGGTACCGTATGCAATTCTATCATCAGTAAACCAAATTTACTTACATAAGGTGACCATTTATTGAAATGCTCTAGCAAGTTATCTTCAACCAGATTATTACTTATTCGCTTGCCTCTGTGTGCAAAAGCTCCTGTTGATTGACTAATTCTATCTTTAGTACTGTTTTTTGGTTCTTCCCAAATTCGGTTGTGATCCAGAAACGTTCTTACATTCAGTAGTTCCTTTAAATCAATATTATAATTTTCCTTTAAGTCATCCGATAACAAGTCTGGACGACCAATATCACCCCAGATTACTTTGGCCCAAATATCGGCTTTTATCAAGTTGGCTCGTGTTACTTTCAAAGCAGCCTGGTTATAATCGGCACCCACAAGAAATAACGGATAATCATCGAGCATTTTTCCCCTTAACGTTTGGCGGTCTATGACATCAAAAATATGCTGCAAGAAAGCGCCGTTACCACATCCCATATCTAAAATCCCTTTGGGCTGTTCTTCTATTGGTAAATTGAACAATTTAATAATGATTTCATCGACTACTTTAAAATAAGTATCGTGTGCACCGCCACTTCCCCACACATTCATTTCTCTGTCTACATGAACTTCGTCTTCCCCTTCCCCAACACTTCTTAACACATTGGGATTGCCAAATAGCAATTCGTCCATTTTACTAAAAGTGGGTAAATAGGATACGGTTACACCATAAGCAGAAGCTCTTTTGGCAAAAAACAAACCGGTTTCAGTGAATTGATAATTTCCTTTTTTTTCAGTGAACCAATTCAGGTGAACCAGAAAATCGAGAATTTTTTTGAAGCTGTCAGGCGACTTATGGAATTCCTCCGGACGAAAGGAAATTTCCATAAAGTACTTATGAAACATACCGCTCATACCAAGACGTACCAGCGTAGGCCCAACTAAAGAACCTTCAATATGTTTTAAAATCTGATGTTGTATTTCATTGATCAAAGAATCCTCTGAGAATACAATACCGTAATTGTTTTTATATTTTTCGAAAATGAAACTCAATTTTTCAAAAGGAGCATCTTCGAATAATCGAGGATGAAATTGCATCGAAAATTCCAGTAACTCCACTACATCTTCATACAGATGAAACAGTGAAAAGGCAATTTCGCTTTTTGAGGTCAAGCCAAATTTAAATTCCTCAGTCTCATTATTGATTTGGTAATTCAGAAAACCCTGCGAACACAAAACGCGTAAAGCCACATTGAGATAGCCTTCATTTGCTTTAAAATGAGTAGTAAGTTCCGTAAGTGAAACCTCTTTTTTATCCAATATAAAAGCCAGAACTCCTTTTTTATGCAAGGCATAGCCCACGGGTGCAGTTACCAAACCATCCAAATGCCTGAAAATAGTACTGCGTAGAAAAGCTTTATCAATCATAAAAAGGGAATTTTAAAATGAGTCGCATTTCGCTTTATTCACTAACACGATACTCAAATATATAAAATTCCAATTGAACATCAGGAATCTTTTACAATTCTAAATTACAGGTTATTATTTTAATGCAATTTGCCTTTTGGCTTCTCCAATTACAAAAGCTACGGAATTAGCGATATTAAAACTCCGAATCAAATTAGACATTGGGATTTTTAAATGATTGTCGAATTGTGCCAAAACTTCTTCACTCAACCCCTTGCTTTCTTTACCAAAAACCAACCAGTCTCCATCTTGAAAATCAATTTCCAAATAGGATTTCGTTGCGTGAGAACTCATTAGGAACACTCTTGATTTATCAGGAATTTGAGCAGTCCATTCCGCTACATTTTGATACTCAGTTACATCAAGATGCACCCAATAATCCAGTCCAGAACGTTTCAAGTTTGAATCATTGATTACAAACCCAAAAGGGTGAATTAAGTGCAATTTACTTTCAGTACCCACACACAAACGGCCTATATTTCCGGTGTTATTTGGTATTTCTGGCTCTACTAAAACTATGTTTAACATATTTAATTTATGATTTAGGAATTAAGATTTAGGAATCTCCACTTCGAAATTTTCAACTTCCAACACTTCTCCTGACAGTAAACCATCAAGATGCACATTCCCTATTCGAACACGAACCAATCGCAAGGTAGGAAAGCCAACGGCCGCAGTCATTTTACGCACTTGGCGAAATTTCCCCTCATTGACCGTTATTGATGCCCAAGAAGTGGGACCATGACGTTCATCACGTATTTTTTTTCCTCTAAGTCCAAAGTTGGGTTCTTCATGGATCAAAGCAGCATTGCAGCGTTTTGTGATGTATTTAGTGCCATTAAAACCTATTTCCACTCCCTCTTTCATTATGTCAATTGCTTCCTGAGTAATTACCCCATCAACCTGAACATAATATTCTTTATCCACTTTTTTAGAACGAATAATTTCACTCATCTTTCCGTCAGTCGTCAATAACAATAACCCTTCAGAGTCTTCATCCAGACGACCTATAGCCATCGTTCCTTGTGGGAAATCATATAACTCGCCCAAAAGTTTCTTTTTTCGTTTCAACTCATAAATAAACTGACTTAAAAAGCCGTAGGGTTTATGGAGAATATAATGGTGGTGGGACATAAAAACTTTTGACTAAATGAAATGCAAATTTAACCTTTCCTTTTTTTATTTCGAATAAAAATAAACGAATAAAACAGTTACTCTTTTAACATCCTTTTTACTTCCTTAAAATCACCGTCGACAGTTTCAATTTGCAATCCTAAAATATGTGCTATTAAATTATAAACACTAACATTTTTTAAAGTTCTCACCTTTTTATTCACTTTAAAATCAGGTCCTTTTGCATAAAATATGGCATGCATATCTTTTACTCTATTATCATATCCGTGAGTCCCGCCTTTTACTTTTTGACTAGATTCTTTAACTAGACTGTACCCTTTTTTAGCTTCAATTACAAAATCTAAACTTCTATCGTTAGTCCCATAATGAAGTCTTTTAGGAATATTATCTGTTTTCCAGAATCGGATATGAGGCACTCTACGAAGTGCTTTAAAAACTGAATCCTGTGCTTCTGGCCGAACACGAATACTCATTATAGGATTGATTACATCAGCATATTCAAGCCAGCTTGGTTTTAAATATTTCAAAACAGCTACTTTCTTTTTATCACTAATGTCTGTCATTCCATGATCAGACACCACTATCAAATTGATTTGTTTCCCAATGGATAATTCCTCTAATTTCATAGACAAACTGCCTATAATAGAATCCATTTTATGCACTGTAATTTTATTTTCTTTAGACAAAGGGCCAAAAGTATGTCCTGTATAATCCGGTTCATCAAAATAAAGTGTGATTAAATGTGGGCGTTCTTTTTCAGGTAATTTAAGCCAATCAATTACAGTCTCTATTCTAGTTGCATAGGGTACCGAAGCATCATAGGTTTTAAATATACTTGGACTTCTGTCTCCAATATCAGAACCTGGCCAATAAAACGAAGCCGTTTTAATTCCCTGCTGTTCCGCTACATTCCAAATGGGATTTCCACCATAAAATCGAGCATCTGTTTTAGCAATACTGGATAGCGAAAAAGACATTTTAAGTTTTGGATCATAAAAACTATTATTTACAATTCCATTGTTATCTGGATACAAACCCGTTACAATACTATAATGGTTTGGAAAAGTTTTGGTAGGATAAGAAGGCTTCATTGATTTTGCTTTTACCCCTTCATTAGCTATTTTATCAAGATTAGGTGTATCAAAATAAGTATGATAATCCCAGCGAAACCCATCTAAGGAAACTAAAACAACATAAGGCTTATCTTTTTGCTGTGCATAAGAAGCACAAGCTAAAAAAAACAAGAAAGATAATAGTAACGTTTTTTTCATTTTCTATTTTTATTATTTTACAAAGATATTATATATACTTATTTTCCTGTGTTAATAAACATCCTTAAAATGAAACCATTAAACGAACTACGAAAAATAATCATTAATTGTATTTCTTTCAAAAAAGTTTAGCCCAAAAAATTGATATAATTCCTTACTTTTACTATTTACAAAAACCATTCTTTTTATGTCAAATATGCTTCCTTTTTTATTGCTTTTTATCATTGCTCTCGCTATTGGAATTTTCCTTGGGAAGCTCATTTTTTCGGCTCGTTTTCAGTCTGAAAAAGTAAGTCTAGAGGAAAAACTAATTTCGTTAAATTCCCAATTCAATCAGTTGAAAGAGCAATTTTCGAATGATAGAGTTATTTTCGAAAAGAAATTAGAAACGACTAATTTAGATAAAGAAAACATTCGAAACGAAAAAGACAGTTTAGCAATTCAGCTTTCAAAAAAAGAAGTTGATTTTGAAAACCTTTGGGAACGCAACAAAGAACAAAAGGAAGAAGTGGAAAAACTACAGGAAAAATTCACCAAAGAATTCGAGAATTTAGCCAATAAAATATTAGACGAAAAATCGAATAAATTCACGGAGCAGAATAAGGAAAATATGAAAAACATCCTTACTCCTTTGCAAGATAAGATTCAATTATTCGAAAAAAAGGTAGAAGACACACACAAAGAAAGTATTGATTATCATGCGGCTTTGCGCCAACAAATTCTTGGTTTGCGTGAAATGAATATCCAGATGAGCAAGGAAACCATCAACTTGACCAAAGCCTTGAAAGGAGACAGCAAAATGCAAGGGAATTGGGGCGAATTAGTATTAGAACGTGTGCTCGAAAAATCAGGCTTGGAGAAAGGCCGTGAATACGAAGTGCAGCAAGCTTTTACCACTGAAGATGGAAACCGTGTTTTTCCTGATGTGGTAATTAATTTACCTGACGGGAAGAAAATGATAGTCGATTCTAAAGTTTCATTAACCGCCTATGAAAAATACATCAATGAGGAAGACGACAATTTAAGAAACGGTTATTTAAAAGAACATGTCAATTCGATTAAACGCCACGTTGAACAATTAGGCAGTAAAAACTATCATGATTTATACCAAATAGAAAGTCCAGATTTTGTATTATTGTTTATTCCTATCGAACCTGCATTTGCTATGGCACTAAATGAAGATACGAGTTTATACAACAAGGCATTCGAAAAAAACATAGTAATTGTAACACCTGCTACCCTACTGGCGACTTTGAGAACAATAGACAGTATGTGGACAAATCAAAAACAACAGGAAAATGCGGTTGAAATTGCGCGTCAAGCCGGTGCTTTATATGATAAATTCGAAGGCTTTGTTGCTGATTTAATAAAAATTGGTAAAAAGATAGACGAAAGTAAATTAGAATACAGCGGGGCAATGAACAAACTGGTGGAAGGGAAAGGGAATTTAATCACCAGTGTGGAGAAATTGAAAAAAATGGGAGCTAAAGCTAAGAAGTCACTTCCCGAGAATATCATTAATAGAGCTGAAAAAGATCAAAACCAATTATCAAATTAATCATTATGAAAAAATTTTTAGGAATTCTTACAGGAGTAGTTGTTTTGTCTGTTATATGTTACTTCACTTTTTTATACTATGCCACTTATAGTGAAGGCACACGATCAGGTGAATTAATTAAATTTAGCCATAAAGGAGTGATTTACAAAACTTGGGAAGGCGAATTGAGTCAGGGTATTTCCGGTGCTCAAATTTTTTCTTTTTCTGTATTGGATAAAGATGAAAAAGTCATTGCCGATTTAAAAGAAATGGAAGGAAGATACGTAAAGGTTACTTATATTGAACGTTACAAAACTTTTCCATGGTGGGGAGATACCCATTATTTTATTACTGACGTTCGAAAAGACAATTCTCCTTTCAAAACAAAATAAACTATGGATAGTCAATTCAAAACTGTTGCTTCGTCGAATATCAGTATATCAGAATTAATGTTGCCTTCACACACCAATTTCAGCGGTAAGATTCATGGTGGCTATATTTTATCATTACTTGACCAGATTGCTTTTGCTTGTGCGTCAAAATTTTCAGGAAACTATTGCGTTACCGCTTCAGTGGACACGGTGAATTTCTTGAAACCTATCGAGGTGGGAGAACTTGTGACTATGAAGGCAAGCGTGAATTATGTGGGAAACAGTTCAATGATTATTGGTATTCGCGTAGAGTCGGAGAATATTCAAACCGGAAAAACTAAACATTGTAACTCCTCTTATTTCACTATGGTTTCAAAGGACAAAGACGGAAAAACGGTAGCAGTGCCTGGATTAATACTTTCGAATTTAAATGAAGTACGACGCTTTCACAAATGTCTCAAACAAATAACCCTGAAAAAAGTAAGCAATCAAGATGACAAAAACGTTGATTACGGTTCTTTAGAAAGCTTGGCAACTCTAAACAATTACAAAGTATTAGTCGAATTATAGCCTTAAAAAACACATAAACACGTAAACTTACCCCTAAAGCGATAAAAATGCCTTTAGGGGTTCTTTTTTGGAAGATGTTTCAGCTTTATTTAATGGTATTCTGCTCAAAATTTCGTAACTTTAGATAAGAGGTAAATTCATAAAACACCATGAAAATAAAACTACTTTTATTTCTGCTATTCTTAGCAAATACAGTTACCGCCCAAGATAAAATGACTTCCAATAAAGGAATCATCGTTTTTGAGGCGTCGGTACCGTTTTTTGAAGAAGTGGAAGCAATAAACAAAGTAGTCAGCTGTGTGTTTAATCCCAAAAACAGTACAATTTATTATGTTGCTTATATTTCTCAATTTCGATTTGAAAGAAATTTAATGGAGCAACATTTTAATGAAAATTATTTAGAAAGTAGAAAATACCCAAAAGCCACATTTAAAGGAGTGATAGAAAAATTTGAACTTAGAAACGTAACTGAAATTGCTAAAGAATATCAAATCAAAGGAAAGATTTATATCCATGGAAAATCAAAAAACATACGAGTTTCAGCTAAAATTAAAAAAACACCAAAAGGAATTGAAATACTTTCAAATTTTCCATTAAATACTGATGATTTTAAAATAGAAATCCCATCCATAGTAATCAGTAAAATTTCCAAAATTGTAAAAGTGGAAACTAAATGTATTCTACAATAAATTCTACTCTACAAACATTTTTTTAGCGTATCCTGCAAATTATTAAAATAAAATTGAAACCCTAACTTATTCAATTTATCAGAAGACACTCTTCTCCCGGACAACACTAACTTTGACATTTCTCCCAAAACAATTTTTAGTAAGAATGAAGGAACATTTGGCAACCAGATGGAGTAACCATAAACTTTGGCCAATGCCTTAGAAAAAATGGCATTTGTAGTTCCATCATTGATTGCAGCATTGTAAGCTCCTGACATATTTGTGTTCTTGATAGCCTCAAGATAGATGCGACACAAATCGTCAACATAAACCCATGGCATATATTGTTTTCCAGATCCTAAAGCAGAACCCAGTTTTAATTTAAAGATAGGCGTTAGCTTATTTAGAAAACCATCATTTTTACCCAATACTAATCCTGTTCTTATTTTAACCGTTCTAATTCCTAAACTTTCTATAGTATTTGCTGAAGCTTCCCATTTTTGGCAGGCGGTACCCAAAAAATCATTTGCTACAGGAGTATCTTCGGTACAAATTTCTTCCCCGTTAAATGCTCCGTATATTCCAATTGCTGAAGCAGAAACAAAGGCATCTAACTTCTTATTATTTTGCTTCAAAACCGAATGAATTAAAGCAGCAGACAATTCCCTGCTCGCAATAATGGCTTTCTTCCTTTTTTCTGACCAACGTTCACCTGCTATATTCTCCCCAGCAAGATGCACAATATAATCAGCTTTAAGTACAGCCTCTTCTTCAATGGTTTGTTTTTCAACATCCCAAGTATAATAATAAATATCTGTGGTATTATTGCGTTTTCTTCGACTCAAAATAGAAACCGAATACCCATTATTAATCAATAAATCAGTTAGATTTCTTCCAACAAAACCAGTGCCTCCTGATATTAAAACATTCTTTTTCATCTGTTTACAATTAAGCTTAACCAAAGATACGATAAATATTTTGTTTAACTTTAACAGTATTTCGTTAAACAGTTACTATCTTTATACATTCAAATTAATAAAAAGAAAAAATGGCAACTAAAAAAACCAAAATAACAAAAGACAAAATAGTTTCACTTTATATGGAATATACATTAAACCATAGTGAAAAGCCAAAATCAGTTTATTTATTCTCGAAAGAAAATAATTTTACTGAATCCGAATTCTATGATTTCTTTGGTACAATAGAAAGTATTGAAAAGGAAATTTTTAAAATATTTTTGGAAAAGACTGTCGAACTATTACATAAAGACCCTAATTACCCAGATTATGATATGAAGAGTAAAATGCTAAGTTTCTATTTTACTTTTTTTGAATTATTAACTGCTAACAGAAGTTATGTAAGTCAAAGTTTGAATACACATCAAAACCAACTTAAAAATCTAGCACAACTTTCTAGTTTACGCACAGCGTTTCTAGAATACGTTACGAATATCATTACTGATGAGTACCGAATCAAACAAGAAAAATTACAAAAAATGCAAGAAAAAGCATTGCAAGAAAGTTCTTGGATACAGTTATTAATGGCAATGAAGTTTTGGTTAGAAGACGATTCCGCTGGATTTGAAAAAACAGATATCTATATAGAAAAATCAGTGAAGCTAAGTTTCGAATTAATGAATCTAGCACCTATTGACAGCTTGATAGATTTTGGAAAATTTATGTTTAAAGAAAAAATACAAAAAAAATAATGAAAACTATAGATTACATACCCACCTCAAAAATTGAAAGAGCGACTAAACTAGTACAAACAGGTGCTAAAGTTGGCGTGAACTACTTGAAATACTATGGCGAGAAAATGGTCAATAGTGACTTAACTCGTGATAAATTAAATGAAGATAATGCGGAAGATATATACGATGGATTAAAAAGCTTAAAAGGTAGCGCACTGAAAGTAGCGCAAATGTTAAGTATGGATAAAAACTTCTTACCACAGGCTTATGTCGAGAAATTTTCATTATCACAGTTCTCAGTACCCCCTTTATCTGCTCCATTAGTTCTTAAAACCTTCAAATCTAATCTAGGTAAAACGCCTTATGAAATATTTGATGAGTTCAATGCCACTTCGATAAACGCAGCTAGTATTGGACAAGTACATTTAGCTGTAAAGGATGGAAAAAAACTGGCTGTGAAAATTCAATATCCAGGAGTTGCTAAAAGTATATCCTCTGATTTGGCACTGGTAAAACCCATCGCTGTTAGAATGTTTAATCTTCAAGGAAAAGACTCCGATAAATATTTTAAAGAAGTAGAGGATAAACTTATTGAAGAAACAAATTATTTACTGGAACTTGAGCAAAGTCAAGCTGTTGTATTAGCTTGTCAAAAAATAGACAATCTAGCTTTCCCTAACTATTATCCTGAATACTCTTCAGAGAAAATAATCACGATGGACTGGATGAGTGGCGTTCATTTATCTGAATATAAAAATACTGATCCAGAAATTGCTAATAAATTAGGACAAGCATTATGGGATTTTTATATGTACCAAATTCATATACTTAAAAAAGTCCATGCTGATCCACATCCTGGAAATTTTTTGGTCAATGAAAATATTGAATTGGTAGCACTGGATTTTGGATGTATGAAAACAATTCCAAACGATTTCTACATACCCTATTTTGAGCTAATCAACAAAGAAGTCATTAACAACCCTGAATTATTCAGTGCGAAATTATTTGAACTGGAAATTATAAGAAAAGAGGATACTAAAGAGGAAGTAACTTATTTCACAGCTATGTTTTATGATTTATTATCGCTGTTTACAAAACCATTTCAATCAGTAACTTTTGATTTTTCGGATGAAGAATTCTTTGAAAGTATAGCCAAATTAGGTGAGCGTTTTGCTAATGATACCAATCTTAAAAAAATGAATGGAAATAGAGGATCTAAACACTTTATTTATATGAACAGAACCTTTTTTGGGCTCTATAATTTAATGTTTGATTTGAAAGCTAAAATTGTTGTCAATGAATATCAAAAATATCATTTATGAAAATAATATTCAATGACATTGATAAAGATAGAATCATTGAAATGGCTTGGGAGGACCGAACGACATTTGATGCTATACTAATGCAATTTGGGTTAAAAGAACATGGAGTAATTGAATTAATGCGTACTGAAATGAAACCTTCCAGTTTTAGAATGTGGCGAGAACGCGTACAAGGCCGAAAAACAAAACATGAAAAACTTCGCGATTTTGATAAAGGCAGATTTAAATGTAGCAGACAAAGACAAATAAATAATAATAAAATTTCAAAAAGATAAATTCACATACCCTTTTAAAATGAAAAACATACTTATTATAGGCGGGAGTAAAGGAATAGGAAATGCTATTTTATTACAACAATTAGAGCAAAATAACATTTACAATATTAGTAGAAATGCGCCTAATGTTAGCCATCCTAACTTAACTCATTTCTCATTAGATGTTTTGAAAGACTCCTTGCCCAAAATTGAAGCTATTGACACACTTATATACTGCCCCGGTTCTATTAATCTAAAGCCAATAGGAAGTTTAAGCATTGACGATTTCAGAAACGACTTTGAAATTAATGTAATTGGAGCTGTAAAAGTCATTCAGGAATATTTACCTGTTTTAAAGAAAGGGACTAATCCATCAATCATCTTATTTAGTACTGTAGCAGCAAAACTTGGTATGCCATTTCATGCCAGTATAGCAACAGCCAAAGCAGGTGTAGAAGGATTAGTTAAATCGTTAGGAGCTGAATTGGCATCGGTAGTACGCATCAATGCCATTGCTCCTACGATTACCGAAACCTCACTTTCGGCAGGTATTTTACGCAATGACCGGATGAAAGAAAACATGATGGAACGACACCCTATGAAAGGATACTTAAAACCCGAAGAAGTCGCAGATATGGCTGACTTTTTAATGTCTCAAAAAGCAAAATCCATCTCCGGTCAAATCTTCGAAATGGATTACGGTATAGTAACCTTTAAAATATAATAACCTAGCTAAATTGCAATAACCAAGTGTATGATTAAAGAAATGAAGAATTACGAGAAAAAAGAACAATACAATGCTGAAACAACCGCTCTATTAGCAGAAAATTACAAAACAATAATATATGGTCTAGGTGAAGATATAACTAGAGAAGGCCTTGAGAAAACTCCTGAAAGAGCCGCTAAAGCGTTGCAGTTTTTAACCCATGGTTACGCTTTAGATCCTTTAGAAATATTAAAATCAGCATTATTTACCGAAAACCACAGCCAAATGATTGTTGTAAAAAACATTGAAGTATATTCAATGTGCGAGCACCATATGTTACCTTTTTTTGGAAAAGCACATATAGCTTATATACCAAATGGAAAAATTGTAGGGCTAAGTAAAATACCAAGAATTGTAGATGCATATTCTCGAAGAATGCAAGTGCAAGAACGTTTAACAGACCAAATAAAAAATTGCATTCAGGAAGCACTAGAACCATTAGGAGTCGCGGTAGTTATTGAAGCACAACATATGTGTATGCAAATGCGTGGTATTGAAAAACAAAATTCATTTACTACCACTTCCTCTTTTACAGGAGCATTTGAAAAAAACAAAACAAGAAAAGAGTTTATAAGTCTGATTTCAAATAAATTGAGTTAAATTTAAATAAAAAACAAAATGAAAATTCTCTTAACTGGGGCAACGGGCTACATTGGAAAACGGCTTTTACCAATTTTGGTAGCTAATGGGTATGAAATAATCTGTTGTGTCAGGGATAGGAACAGATTTAAAATTCCAAAAGGATTTGAAAAGAATATTAAAGTTATTGAAGTTGATTTTCTTAAGGAAGAAACTCTTTTAGAAATACCATCAGATATTGATGCCGCTTACTACCTCATCCATTCTATGTCTAGTTCATCGGACAACTATGATGAGTTAGAAAGCATTTCGGCAAATAATTTTGTGCAAAGAATAAATAAAACAAATGCCAAACAAGTAATTTATCTCACCGGGATTGTCAATGACGAATCTCTTTCTAAACATTTGTCTTCAAGAAAAAATGTAGAGGATATATTAAGTTCAGGGACTTATGTAATGACTGCACTAAGGGCTGGTATCATTGTTGGCTCCGGAAGTGCTTCCTTTGAAATCATTCGAGATTTAGTCAATAAACTTCCTATAATGATTACCCCAAAATGGCTCAATACAAAATGCCAACCTATTGCTATCAATGATGTTCTAGAGTTTTTATCAAAATCATTACTAAATCCCGTAACCTACAATCAAAACTTTGATATTGGCGGACCTGATATTCTGACTTATAAAGAAATGCTTTTGGCTTTCGCCAAAGCAAAAAACCTAAAACGATGGATTTTTACAATCCCAATAATGACCCCAAAACTATCCTCCTACTGGTTGTATTTCGTCACCTCTACTTCCTATAAACTAGCCAGTGCTTTAGTTAGTAGTATGAAAGTAGAAGTCGTTTGTAGAGATACTAAAATAAATGAATTACTTGATGTAAAACCCATGACTTATGAAATGGCATTATCCAGAGCATTACTCAAAGTAGAAGCAGATAATGTAGCATCAAGCTGGAAAGACTCACTAGTAAGCGGACGCTTTAAAACTAATATTTCTACCTATCTAAAAATCCCTAAAAAAGATTGTTTTATAGACCGAAGAAAAAAAGAAATCATAGACAGAGAATACACCATTAATAAAATTTGGTCAATAGGTGGAGAAACGGGATGGTATTACGGAGATTGGCTGTGGAATCTGCGTGGCTTTATTGATAAATTATATGGAGGCGTAGGATCCAGAAGAGGACGTACAAACAAACACAATATTAATCCTGGTGACTCACTTGATTTTTGGCGTGTGTTGTATTCCAATAAAGAAGAAGGGAAACTCATTCTTTTTGCTGAAATGAAACTCCCTGGCGAAGCTTGGTTAGAATTCAAAATCTTAGGAAACACACTTTATCAGTCGGCTACTTTTAGACCTCGAGGAATCTGGGGGAAATTATACTGGTATGCTGTTTTACCCTTTCACGGTTTTATTTTCAATGGAATGTTGAATAAATTGGTTAAATAGTTTCTTGAAAATATAAATAAGATTTAAACCATTAAAAAATTAAGCATCATTAATAACTAAATGAAACTTAATTTCTTAATAGTTAATTTTTTTACTACAATACAACATTTTTTTTCCTAAAACTTTTATGGTTCAAAAAATCATTTCAATATTCCTGCTTTATATGTAGCAATCGCTCTATCTCTTGCAAAAGCGTGATCAACCATTGGTTCTACATAATCCAAATCAAATTCAGGAATCCATTTTCGAATATAAATTCCTTTTCCGTCGAACTTTTTGAGTTGAATTTCGGGATTAAAAACCCTGAAATAAGGTGCGGCATCACAACCTGTTCCAGCAGCCCATTGCCAGTTCCCAACATTGGCAGACAAATCATAATCCAATAACTTCTCGGCAAAATAAGCTTCACCCCACTGCCACTGAATTAATAGATGTTTACATAAAAAACTCGCAACCACCATACGAACCCTATTGTGCATATAACCGGTTGCATTCAATTCACGCATTCCAGCATCAACCATAGGATATCCTGTAGTTCCGGAACACCATCTTTTAAAATCTTCTTCATTATTACGCCATTGAATACCGTCATAAGCGGCTTTAAAATTATGGGAAACCACTTTAGGAAAGCTAAAAAGTATTTGCATAAAAAACTCACGCCAAATTAACTCACTTAAAAAAACAGCATTCGTTTTAGCTGCCCAAGTAACTAATTTTCGAACACTAACGGTACCAAATCGCAAATGCGGTGACAAATAAGAAGTTGTATTTAATGCAGGAAAATCTCTGGTTTCGTGGTAAGAAGCAATCTGTGATAAATTATGTGGTTTTACTTTTATTACACTTTCTTCAAAACCTATTTCCTGTAAAGAAGGAAAGTTAAAAATTGCCTTATAGAAATTAGAAAATTGGTCTTCTGTACTGTACTTATGAAAACCTCCTAAATCTTTGTAATTTTCTAACCATTTATTTTTGTAAGGTGTATAAATGGTATACGGCAAGCCATCCGCTTTTGTAATTTCAAGTTCTTCAAAGATCACTTGATCTTTAAAACTATGCGAAGCCACATTATTTTCATCTAGAAAATTTGATATGGCGTTGTCCCGTTGTATAGCATACGGTTCATAATCTTTATTATAAAAAACTTCTTGTATATCATATTCCTCAAGAAGGTTTTGCCAAACAGCCTTAGTCCCTCCTTTTTTCACCAAAAGAGAACAGCCTATATTCTTCAAATCAGCATTGATTTTAGATATTGATTCGTGAATAAAACCAACTCTTGAATCATCTTTGTCTAAACTGTCCAGGATGTCTTCATCAAAAATGAATAACGGGATTACAGGATAGTTAGATTCTAAAGCATAAAACAGACCTACATTGTCTTCTAAACGTAAATCCCTACGAAACCAGAAAAATGAAACAGCAGGCTTATTCATTATTTCGAATTGAATAGTTCGTTTACCATTTTCTCTCTGTGTTCAAAAATAGCTTTTAGTTTATTTTTGACAATTAAAGTATTCATAATACGTCCAATAAAACCTAGTGGTAAGGCATAATGTATTAAATCAGTCATTTTTACACCCTTTTCTGTAGCTTCAAAGAAATGTTTATGGTGCCACAAAGCATAAGGTCCAAAACGTTGTACGTCTATAAAATAACTATTTTCTTTGACAAAAGTAATTTCGGTTACCCAAGGTAATTTGATGCCTAAAAGGGGCGAAACTTTGTATTGAATAATTTGACCAGCGTACATATTTTTACCATCAAAATCCGTGATTTGAAAACCCATTGTTTCGGGCGTGATTTTTTGAAGGTTTTTAGGGCTAGAGAAAAAAGTCCAACATTCCTCGAGACTTGCATTTATATGTTGAACAGATTCTTTTTTATAGAGTTTCATATTATTTTTTTTCGATTTTAGTTATCAAAACTAAACTTAGTAGTATCATAGTAAAGGCATATCCAATATCCTCAATTGGGATTGTTCCTAGTCTAATCCCTAAATTTTCACTGTCATTGTAATACACCACTGGTTCGTCAATAAAACTACCAGTAAGGATTCCGTTGACTAATGCAAATGGAATTAATATAATAAGGAATGTGATGAAAAAAGTATTCAAAACATCGGGAACTCTGAAAACCGTGTATGTTAACACAAGCAGCAGCAAGATGTAATTAACTGTCGTATATAATTTATCATAATGAAGTACAATTGTGGGTACAAGAAGAATCATTAGAACCCAATATATAGTTTTCACTATTTTATCTGATAAAGAAACCTTTGGATAAAAATAATGAAAAGCAAAATGAATAAAAATACTGGCATATGGAATACATATAAAAAACAACCATTCTTCGATGGGCAAATCAATAAATTCAATTCCAGAATGGTATCTGGGATTGAAGCTCCAAACCCCCATTTTTGTGAAAACAATATCCCAAAAAATAAATAATATCGAAGTAATGACTATCGCCGAAAAAACAGCTTTCCAACGTTTAATATATTTCATTTTGGTTTCGAAACTGTAAAGAAACGGAACTAAAAAGGAAGCGATATTTAAAAAAAAATACAAAGACATATTAAACTTTATAATATTTAAAAGGAACAAATAACATCCCAAAACACTCTCCTTCTTCTTTTCCTAAATGTTTGTGGTGCACTTTATGAGCTTTTCTTAAACCTATTAGGTATTTGTTTTTAGTGTTTTTAAACCACTTGAAACGCTGGTGTATTAAAACATCATGAATCATAAAATAGCAAAAACCGTAAGTGGTAATTCCTAATCCAATGAAGAATAAATAATTGATTCCGCCCTCAACACCGTAATAAAAAAGAACGATACTAGGAATGGCAAAAATCACAAAGAATATATCATTCCTTTCAAAAGGATGGGCATATTTAGGTTGGTGATGGTCCTCGTGAAAATACCACATTAAGCCGTGCATAATATACTTATGCGTGAGCCAAGTGACACATTCCATAAAGAGAAAAACGCCTAAAAATATTAAAAAAGAGATCATTTTTTTTTTGTTTAAAAGTACTAATTCCTATACTAAATTCAACTTATAAGTTACAAATGATTGTGCCAAAAGACCCGCTTTTGTATAATTAGAAACTCGGATTCTTGAATTTCCAATTTCGTGATAAGGTGTGTTTTTTAGTTTTTTTAGTAGTTTTTTATAATACACAAAGGCAGTATACACACCGAATTTAGCTTCGATTGGCAATTTTACTAAGCCTTTATAGGCAATAGCAAAATCGTCTTCGATTTCTTTTATAATGGCCGTTTTTACTTTTTCGTCAAACGAATTTAAATCAACCCCAGGAAAATAATTCCGATTTAAAACCAAATTATCATCTTTTAAATCACGAAGAAAATTTACTTTTTGGAATGCGGAACCCAATCGCATCGCTTCGTATTTTAACTGTTCATATCGATCTGTATTTCCTTTGACAAAAACCTTGAGACACATCAAACCTACAACATCGGCTGAACCATAAATGTATTCATTGTACTCTTCCTTATTGTTGTAATCTGACTTTATTAAATCCAGCTTCATACTTTTCAAGAAAGATTGAATTAAATCATCAGTGATATTATATTCTTTTACAGTATGCTGAAACGAGTTTAAAATAGGATTTAAACTAATTCCAGAATCAATAGCTTTATAATATTCTTTTTCGAAATCATCTATTAAATTTTCTTTATCGAAACCATGAAAAGAATCCACAATTTCATCAGCAAAGCGCACAAATCCATAAATACTGTATATTGCATTCCTTATGCTCGGAGAAAGCATATGTACCGCTAACGAGAACGAAGTACTATAGTTTTTTGTTACTAGTTTACTGCATTTAAAAGATACATCATCAAATAATTGTTTCATAATTGTGGTTCTTTAAATTACTTTTTCTATCAATTCGGATACTAATTTCCCAGAAATTAGTGCAGGAGGAACTCCAGGTCCGGGAACGGTTAATTGCCCCGTAAAATAGAGGTTCTTTACTTTTTTACTTTTTAATTTTGGTCTTAAAAAAGCCGTTTGTAGTAAGGTATTTGCCATTCCATAGGCATTACCTTTGTATGAATTGTATTGGGAAACAAAATCATTCTTGCAAAAGGATTCTTTAAATATGATATTATTTTTCACACTCTGATTTGTTAAACGCTCAAAACGATCAATGATTTTTTTAAAATATTCTTCTCTTAATGCTTCGGTATCTTCTATTCCCGGTGCTAAAGGAATTAAGAAAAAACCAGTTTCCATTCCCTCTGGCGCAGCAGTTTTATCTGTCAATGAAGGGAAATTAGCATAAAACAAAGGTTCTTTTGGCCATTGTGGCGCATCATAAATATCAGCAGCGTGTTGCTGGAAATCGACATCAAAAAATAATGCATGATGTGAGATATTTTCTATTTTCTTATTAAAACCAACATAAAACAATAATGAGGACGGTGCAAAAACACGACTTTCCCAATATTTTTCAGAATAGGCTCGATGTTCAATATCCAATAAAGTTTCTGTATGATGATAATCAGCACCGCTTAAAATAATATCAGAATCAATACGTTGTCCGTTAACAACAATTGCTTTGGCTGATTTATTTTCGACAATAATTTTTTCAATATTTGCATTAGTATGAAAAGTAACTCCTAATTCAATCGCTAAATTTTCCATTGCCTTAACCACATCAAACATTCCTGTTTTGGGATGCCAAGTCCCTAGACCAAAGTCGGCATAATTCATAAAACTATAGAATGAAGGTGTGTCTGATGGTTTTGCACCCAAAAACAAAACAGGAAATTCCAGAATTTGAATCAGTTTTTCGTTTTTGAATTTCTTTCGAATGTCTTTACTGATGTTGCTAAAAAACTGTCCCACTTTCATAGCTGTTTCCAGCGTGACCAATTCTAATGGAGAAACTCCCGGACGATACACTAATTCTTTGATGGCAATATTGTAATTACTTTGGGCTTCCATCATAAAATCATCTAAAATTTGTCCACTACCCTTTTCGATACTCTCGAAAGTAGTTTGGATTTCAGTAAGATTATCTGCAATAGCGATAAAGTCATCAACACCATAATATACGCGATAGGCTGGAGAAAGTTTTATGAGCTCGTAATAATCGGTGGTTTTTTTCCCAAAGTCTGCAAAAAAACGATCAAAAACATCAGGCATCCAGTACCAACTTGGTCCCATATCAAAAGTAAAACCTTCTTTTTTAAATTGTCTTGCTCTACCGCCTATGGAGGAATTTTTTTCATAAACAGTAACCTGATGGCCACTTTTTGCTAAATAGCAAGAAGCAGACAAAGCGGAGAACCCAGAACCTATTATTGTTATTATTTTTTTCATTTGTTTAACAAATATACTCAATCTTTAAACAAAAACTATTCTATATGATCCACTAATTGCGAAATTGAATTAAAAACCTGTATTTTATCAGAAAATTCGTCGCTAGAAATATATTCAACTTTACTACCTATATACCAAAGCTGAGTGCTTTCATCCCATAATTCTTGAATCATTTGGCTTACATAATCATTAACCGAGTCTATATCAGGTTTTATAGTCAAATAAGAGATGAATATAATGGAATCAAAATGTTTTTTTAAATCCATCAAATTCTCAATTGGCATACTTGCCCCTAAATAAATGGTTTTATACCCTTTTAATAAAGTTTCATAATTTAAATACATTAACCCTAGTTCATGTATTTCATTCATAGGAAGAGAGAGAACAAAAACCTTGTCATTATTACTAGGTTTTAACCCTTGAAGTTTTTCGATTTGTATCAATATTTTTTGTCTAATCAAATAACTGATAAAATGCTCGTGGGCAGGCGTTATAGTATCTGTTTGCCATAATATCCCTAGCTCTGTCATTAAAGGAATAAAGACTTGATAAAAGATTTCTTTAAAAGATTTCTCAGCTATCAACCAATTATAGGTGTTTAAAAACAACTCTTGGTCAAAATTCATCATTGCCATTTTAAAGGCACTAATGGCGTGGTTTTGTGAATTTATATTGGAAGTTATATCCTGAACGAGTTTTGGAATTGTTTCAGGTGGATACGTGGCGATTTTAGAAATTTTGTAACCGTGATCGTGTAATAATGTAATATTAAGCAGTTTTTGTAAACTAGCCAAATCATAATATCTAATATTAGTATCTGTTCGCATAGGTTCCAGAATATTATATCTTTTTTCCCAAATACGTATGGTATGCGCTTTAATTCCTGAAAGGTTTTCAAGATCTTTAATACTGAATATATTTTTTATATTGTTCATCAATTACTTATATTTAATAAACAAATGTAAATCAATTTAATATTATAAATAATGTTTACCACTAAATATACTCAAACAAAATAAAAATGGGTAATTATATTATAAAATAACTTCTTCAAATTTATTCAGTTTGTCCAGATGCAAAACTGTTTTGGAATTATCATTACTTCTGGCATACATAGGATTAAACTTAGCTCCATAAATGACCTCTTCAAAAGTATAAGAAGTACGAATCGCAACTGTGTTACTAAACATATCGTCAAAGGTTTTTATAAAGACCAAAATTTCACCGTTTACAGTACTAAAATCGGCTTTATTGAATTTAAATAGCGGACTTTCTTCAGTAATAGGATGAACTAATGTCCAGCTCAATGATAGCGAATTAACTTTTTCCAACTCTAAATCTAAGGCATAGAATTTATTTGTCATAATACCGTTTTCTTCAATACTCATACCCAATGTCATTTTAGCTTCGGCATCACTAAAGTTAGTGTTTTTAAAAGGAGCGGTACGAATCATTAAAGCTGTACCCTCACCATAAGGAGCAATCAATGCATTATGTGAAAATTTCAAAAAAGCTGTGGGTTTACTAAAACGTCCAAAAAATAAACCTGTAGCTATAGCAAAACTCAATAAACCAATTAAAGCTTCAGCAGCAGAGAGTGAACTGGCTAAAAAACCGCTTGGACTTATGTGACCATATCCAACGGTAGTAAAAGTTTGAGCACTAAAAAAATAAGCCTGACCAAATTGAACCCAGTGAGAATCGGAAGGCTCGATCCCGTTTAAGTATTCGAGACCAATTCCATAATAAATTGCGGCAAAAACAAAATTAATACCCACATAAAAAGATAAAACAATACCCATAAATTTCCAGGTAGACATATCAATCATAGTATGGTACCAACTGATGCGATGTAATACATGCATCCCTCGTTTTTCGATATTAGCAGTACCGTTTTTATTAATAAAACGACCTCCATAGCTACTGGAATTTGTACCAAAACCTGTATTTTTATCTGTTTTGGCTTTAAGGTTAATTCTTTCTAACAACGCCATATTTTTTTTAAATTAGTTATAAAGTAAAATTACCAAAAATCACATTATAAAAATCAATGTTTTACTCTTTTAAGAAAAAACTTAAATATTTAAAAAAATACAAAACTTAACATATGGACTGAAATTATGAATTTAATGCAGACAAAGAAAAGGTTTCGGTTTTTATATCTATTTATTTTCCTAAATAAATGATAAAAAAGAGCATAACATTCTGATTTTCAATATCTTTATGTTAATTTTAATATCATTCCACAATACATTAGAAATTATGTATAACGAGATTTTAAAAAACAGGATTGAAGCTGGTTTATTACTTTCAGAAAAATTAGGAAAATACAAAAAAAGCGACAGTATTGTTCTCGCCATCCCCAGAGGCGGAGTTCCTGTAGCATATGAGATTGCAAAGAGTCTAGATCTTCCTTTAGATATAGCACTTTCAAAAAAAATAGGTCATCCAAATAACAAAGAATTTGCCGTAGGTGCAATATCATTAGATTCCATAATTATAGATAGACATCCCGAAGTTTCTAGCGCTTACATCGAAAAGGAAACCATTCGACTCAGGGAAATATTAAAAGAAAAAAATAGTTTTTATAGAGGAAATCGAATACCTCTTGATATAAAAGATAAAAATGTAATCATTGTTGATGATGGTATTGCAACAGGAAATACTTTATTGGTAACAATTGATATGTTGCGAAAAAGTAATCCAAAAAAAATTATTGTGGCAGTTTCAGTACTGCCTTTTGGAACCTTAAAAATATTTCTTGAAAAGGCAGATGAAATTGTGTACCTGATAGCTTCTAAAAATTTTAGAGCTGTAGGCGCTTTTTACGAAGAATTTGATCAGGTAAGTGATGACGAAGTGATAAATATGCTAAATAAAAGTAACACCACTAAATAATATTGAATCCAATAATTAAAATCATTTGTTTAGTTTTAATTCTAATAAAAATAGAAACATTGAAAAGAATTACAAATCCGTTTTTATAATTAAAATATGTCAATTATGGAAATCCTTGAAATCAACATCCCTTTATCTAACGTAACATTAAAGGGAAATTTAGTAATTCCTAAAAATGCAATAGGAATTGTAATTTTTTCACATGGAAGTGGCAGCAGTCGCTTCAGCCCAAGAAATAATTATGTGGCTAAAATGTTTCATCGCAGTAATATAGGCACACTGTTATTTGACCTACTTACAGAGGAAGAAGATGAGATTTATGAAAACAGATTTAACATCGATTTATTAGTCAGCCGATTAATCGAGGTTACAGAATGGCTTATGAAAAACGAAAACACTAAAGGGTATCCATTTGCTTATTTTGGGGCAAGTACTGGGGCAGCTTCTGCTTTAAGGGCAGCTGCTTATTTTGGCAACACCATAAAAGCCGTTGTCTCACGTGGAGGTCGACCAGATTTAGGTTTAAGCGCATTAGCATTAGTAACAGCACCCACACTACTTATTGTGGGCCAGATGGATGTTCCAGTTGTAATTATGAATAAACAAGCTTACGACGAAATAAATACAATAAAAGAAATGAAAACAATTCCTGGCGCTACTCATCTTTTTGAGGAGCCGGGAGCTTTGCAGGAAGTAGCTGAATCGGCGATAGATTGGTATAAAAAATATTTTAATAATAAAATGGAATAAATTTAACTTATATCCATCTCATTATTATACAAATCAATACCCAATCATACTTTAAAAAAAATCATAAACTCCAAAAGTAGTTGAACATACTGCTAATATGAGACATTCAAAATGTTGCTGCTCAAATAAATTTAATTACATTTGAGAATAAGAATAAAAACATTAAAAATGCCTGATAAAAAAATAATTGAAGACCACCCTTATATAGCATACAACAGACCTATATTAACAGACACCGAACTACTGAAGCGCTCTCAAGCCTTTTATGAATCAATGGATTCCAGACGTTCTGTTAGGGAATTTTCGAATAAAGAAGTGCCACGAGAAGTAATCGAAAACTTGATAAAAACGGCCTCAACAGCTCCTTCTGGTGCTCACAAACAACCTTGGACTTTTTGTGTGGTATCAAATCCCGAAATTAAAAAACAAATACGCATCGCTGCCGAAGAAGAAGAACTGGAAAGCTATGAATCCCGAATGTCGAGCGATTGGCTGGAGGATTTAAAGCCTTTGGGAACGGATTGGCGCAAACCATTTCTGGAAACTGCACCTTACCTTATCATCGTTTTTAGACGCATTTACGAATTTGGTCCTGAAGGAAAAAAGAAAAACAATTACTACGTACAGGAAAGTGTAGGCTTAGCAACTGGATTTTTATTAGCTGCAATACACCAAGCCGGATTAGTCTCCTTAACACATACTCCTAGTCCAATGGGCTTCTTGAGTAAAACCCTAAACCGCCCTGAAAACGAAAAGCCGTTTCTATTAATTCCCGTGGGATATCCTGCAGATGAATGCTGGGTCCCAGATTTAGGAAGAAAAGGAATAGATGACATTTGTGCTTTTTATTAATTAGAAAAATCCTAAATAAAAGGAATTAAAATAGAATTAAACGTATGGCTTCAGGATTTTTTGCACTATTAGATGATATCGCAGCTCTTATGGATGATGTTGCGGTAATGAGTAAAATTGCCACCAAAAAAACAGCGGGAATATTAGGAGATGATTTAGCTGTTAATGCTGAAAAAGCGTCAGGATTTGTTTCTTCAAGAGAAATACCTGTTTTATGGGCAATTACCAAAGGGTCCTTTTTAAATAAATTAATTATCCTGCCATTAGCATTTCTATTAAGTGCTTTTGTGCCTTGGGTAGTTACAGTAATACTTGTGTTAGGAGCTATTTACCTTGCCTATGAAGGTGCTGAAAAAATACACGAATATTTATTCCCACATAGTCATTCAGAAAGTAATATTAAAATCGAAATTCTAACCGAAGCTGAAATATTAATTATTGAAAAAGAGAAAATTAAATCAGCTATCGTAACTGACTTTATTTTGTCTGTAGAAATCGTAATTATAGCGCTTGGTACTGTATTAGGCAAACCCATCACTACCCAAATTATTGTAGTCTCAATCGTGGCAATTCTAGCAACAGCAGGAGTTTATGGTATTGTAGCCCTTATTGTAAGAATGGATGATTTAGGAATTAAACTGGTTAATAAAAAAAATAGTGCCTCAAAATTTATTGGAAATCTACTAATACAAGCATTACCCAAAGTAATTAAAGGACTTGCCTTTGTGGGAACAATAGCATTGATTTTAGTTGCAGGTGGAATCTTTATCCACAACATTGAATTTCTACATCATTTGGTAAATAGCATTCCTTCAATAATAGGAGAATTCATTATTGGATTAGTAATCGGAATAATTACTTTGATCGTTATAAAAACATTTAAAAAAGTTTTTAAAAAAAATCATTGAGTAAGGAAGAATAATCTAATTGGCACGTCTGAGAAATGAACTTGAAAAAGAAGATTGGAAATTATTCGAAAGCAAAACTTATTAGAACCATCTTAATTAGTTTAATATAGTTACCAGATGATTTTTAGAAAAGCATTAATAACATATTAGATTTAGAAATTTTTTAATGAATGACAATTATAAATAAATTGTTTTTTTAACACCTAACAAACTAAACTCATTTTATGAAAAAACATAGCCAAATTATTTTATTGTTAGTTTTGACAACACAACTACTTTCCGCTCAATCAGTAGAGAGTTTAAAAATAAAAAAATACACGCAAAAGAATGCAAACGAAATCATAACTGAATTTTCAGAATTTTTAAGATTGCCTAATGTTGCTTCAGACCCATTAAGTCTTCGTAAAAACGCCGATTTTATTATGTCAATGATGAATCGAAAAGGCATCAAGAACGTACAGCTTTTACACGGAGAAACTAAAAACAGTACTCCAGCTGTTTATGGAGAAGTACTTGTTCCAGGTGCAAAACAAACTTTAATTTTCTATGCACATTATGACGGACAACCTGTAAATCCTGCACAATGGGATCAAAATTTGAGTCCTTTTACTCCTAAATTATATACCGCTGCTATTGATAAAAATGGTACAAACATCCCTTTCCCTGTAGACGGAAAATACAATAACGAATGGAGAATATACGCTAGAGGTGCTTCTGATGATAAAGCTGGAGTTGACGCTATTATAAATGCTTACGACGCCATCAATAAAAGCGGATTAAAACCCACTTATAATATTAAATTCTTTTTTGAAGGTGAAGAGGAAGAAGGTTCTACCCACTTAGATGAGATTTTACAAAAAAATGCCCCTCTCTTACAATCCGATTTATGGGTAATATGTGACGGTCCTGTTCATCAGTCCGGTAAAAAGCAAATTTATTTTGGTGTTAGAGGTGACGCAAACATTGATCTCACTGTATATGCTTCAAAAAGACCATTACATAGTGGCCATTATGGGAACTGGGCGCCAAATCCTGCAATGATGTTAGCACAGTTATTAGCCTCAATGAAAGATAATGATGGTCGAGTGACAATAAAAGGCTTTTATGATGATGTGATTCCATTAAGTCCCTCTGAGAAAGCAGCATTGTTAGAAGTACCTTCTGTTGACGAACAAATGAAGACTGAACTTGGTATGGGTAGTCCAGAAATGAAAGGTAAATCATTAAGTGAGTCAATCAATCTGCCTTCATTAAATATAAATGGTATGCAAAGCGGCAACGTAGGTAAAATGGCTTCAAATCAAATCCCAACCACCGCGACAGCTGTGCTTGACCTAAGATTAGTATTAGGTAACGAATGGGAAAGACAACAGCAAAAAGTAATTAATCATATAAGAGAACAAGGGTATTTTGTCACTAGCAATGAACCTACAGATGAAGAAAGAAATTTACATCCAAAAATTATAAAAATAAATGCAAATGAAAATGGAATAAATGCGCAACGTACTTCAATGGATTTACCAATTATTAAAAAAGTCATTGCAGCAGTTAAAGCTACAACGAATGATCAAGTTGTATTGCAACCTACTATGGGCGGAAGTCTACCTTTGTATTTATTCGAAAAATACCTAAAAGGCAATACCGTTTCAGTTCCAATAGCGAATCACGACAATAATCAACATGCCGAAAATGAAAATATTCGACTTCAAAATTTATTTGATGGTATTGAAACTATGGGTTCAATTATGCTAATAAAATAGACTATCGTTTTTTTTTAGAAACAAGAACATATATAGCATTGAAAAATTGAAAAAATCATATAACGCATCTAATGAATCCAAAAACATTCTTTTTATTATTGCTTTACATCAGTACTGGATTCAAGGGCTATTCACAAATAAACAGCCTTGATAATAGCGATGTTATAGTTGAGAAACTAGAGGGATTATCAAGTAAACAATCTTTAGATAATGTGTATTTACAAACAAGTAAAGGAATATATGAAACTGAAGAAGATTTATGGTTTAAAGGATATCTATTAGACGCTCAATCACATTCTCCATCAGAACGCAGTAAAATATTGTTTGTACAATTAATTGAAGACAATACCAATTCCATTGTCTGGAAAGAAAAATTTGAAATAATCAATGGTTTTGTAGATGGACATCTATTTATAAATGATTCGCTTCAAGCTGGTAATTATACACTAGAGGCTTATAGTTCGCACTCCTTTTATAAAGATAGTAAAGAGTTTTGTGCTGTTCAGAAAGTGAAAATTCTAAAAAACATAACAGATAAACAGAAACCAGGAGATACAAAAAATAACAACATTACACATTTCACTATTTTCCCTGAAGGAGGTAATTTAGTTTTAAATATTGAAAACAAGGTGGCATTTAAAGCTGTAAATTCTGAAGGATTGCCCATTGATGTATCAGGTAAACTTTATGAAAATGACAACCCTTTATTAGATTTTAATAGTAAACATGCTGGTATGGGAAGTTTTTTATTCACTCCCAATGCTGACAAAAAATACCACATTCAAATAACAGATCCTAAAAACAATGAAAGATATAACTTGCCAGAAATTTTTCCTGACGGAAGAACATTACAACTAATATCAAACACAAAGGAATTTATAACATTCAAAGTAAGTCAAACTTCTAATTTAAAAAAAGAAGCAATTTTCTTAAGACTACAAATTAGAGGGGTTGTTTATAGTGTCGCAACTGCCAATTTAAACAAAGAACTACTCATTAAAATTCCTCTAAAAGATATTCCACAAGGTATTGCCGAAATAACTCTTTTTAATAAAGATGCAGAGCCTATAGCAGAGCGATTAGTATATGTAAATCAAGATATAAAACTAAATATTGAAACCACACTCGATAAAAAAATTTATAACACTAAAGAAACTTCTCTATTAAAAATTAAAGTAACCGACCAAAATGGCGAACCTGTAATCGCAAATTTAGGAATAAGCATATTTGATAAATTATATGAAGACAAATTAGAGCGAAAAAACATTCTTACTCATTATTATTTGTCCTCTCAATTAAATGGTACTATATACGATCCCGCTTATTATTTTAATAAAAAAAACAACAATAAAAACGAAGCGCTAGACTTATTATTGCTTACACAAGGGTGGAGACGCTATGTATGGAATGAAGAAAACTTAAAAGAACAACCACAAATGCTCCTTTCAGATGACATTAAAGGGCAAATCATTTCAGAAAAAAAAATTAAGAAAACTGAAAAACCAACTCAAAATTTTGTGATGGTCTTTACTTCAGACCTCCAGAATAACAAAGATATTATTATGACCGATTCTATAGGACGTTTTGTTGTTAATCATCATCATCTTATAGAAGCTGAAAGTGGCTATTTATACCTCAAACCTTTATCGTCTGAAAATAATAAAGTTAGGCTTAACATTAAAGACTCGTCATTTGATATAATAAAAAATAATCGAAATACAGTTTTCATAAACTATCCAATTTCAAAAATACAAGAAGAAACAACAATAGATACAAGTGAAATTTTTTCCATATCTAAAAATGTTAATCGTCTAAAAGAAGTTAAGATCAAAACAAAGAGTAAAAAGTTGTATCGAGACAAGTATTTGGGTTCACTAAATGAACTGACTAAATTAGATAATACTGATTATGTTTGCCACAATGGTCTTTTAAATTGCTTTAACCACCCAGGATCATATGATGTCAAACCTATTGACGGAAAATTATATTGGAGTTCAGATGGAACAAGAAAAATTCGATATGAAGGAAAGATTTTGAGTGAAAAAGAACTTATGGAAAAATTTAATTTAAAAATGCTAAAAGGATTTTATCGAAAAAGAGAATTTTACCAACCAATATATGAAGGCCAATCCGAATTAGACCATTTACCTGATTACAGGAATACCTTATATTGGAACCCATCAATTATTACTGATGAAAATGGAGAAGCTACTGTAACTTTCTATTGCTCAGATATAGAAACTTCTTTTACAGGAAATATAGAAGGAGTAAGTACCGAAGGACTATTAGGAAAAGCAAATTTTAATTTGAAAGTGAAGAAAAAAGAATAATTCAATAACTGATATTTTGTGAGTTCATTTGGTATAAATTCTGTGATTTAATGTTTTTAGCACATAAATTTTCATTTGCCATTCGTATTGATATTATTATGAAAAACAGTTACTTAAGAACATATAGATTCAAAAAAAAAAGCCCCAAACGGGGCTTTTTCAATATCAATTATTTAAGTTTATTTACTCAAATACATTTTTCTTCTAGAATATAATTCGTAGAATTGGTCGTCTTTTAAGTCATCAATAAACAAGATACTTTCTCCTGTTGATTTCATTTCAGGTCCTAATGCTTTATTTACATTAGGAAACTTACTGAAAGAGAAAACTGGTTGCTTAATGGCAAATCCTTTCAATTGTGGATTGAATTTAAAGTCGGTTACTTTATTGTGACCTAACATTACTTTCGTGGCATAATTTACATAAGGCTCTCCATACGCTTTTGCAATAAACGGAACCGTACGAGAAGCTCTAGGGTTTGCTTCAATGATATAAACTGTATCGTCTTTTATCGCAAATTGAATGTTGATCAAACCTACTGTTTTTAAAGCCAAGGCTATTTTCTTAGTATGGTCTTTAATTTGTTGCATTACAAATTCCCCTAAATTAAAGGGAGGTAATGTCGCGTTACTATCTCCAGAGTGAACTCCACAAGGCTCTATGTGTTCCATAATTCCTATGATATACACATTTTCACCGTCACAAATTGCATCCGCCTCTGCTTCTATCGCACCATCAAGATAGTGGTCTAAAAGTAATTTGTTTCCAGGAATCGTTTTCAATAAATTCACAACATGCTCTTCTAATTCTTGCTTGTTGATTACAATCTTCATTCCTTGTCCACCCAATACATAAGAAGGACGAATCAATAATGGGAAGTCCAAAACATCCGCTAAAGCAGAAGCTTCATCCGCCGTTTCAGCAATTCCAAACTGAGGAAAAGGAATTTTTAAATCCGTAAGTAATTCAGAGAATCTTCCTCTATCTTCGGCTAAATCCAAAGCATCAAAACTAGTTCCAATGATCTTTACTCCGTATTTAGATAGTTTTTCAGCTAATTTCAAAGCTGTTTGTCCACCTAACTGTACAATAACACCTTCAGGCTTTTCGTGAAGGATAATATCGTAGATATGCTCCCAGAAAACCGGTTCAAAATATAATTTATCAGCTGTATCAAAATCAGTAGAAACCGTTTCAGGATTACAGTTGATCATGATAGTTTCGTATCCGCATTCTTTAGCAGCTAGTATACCGTGTACACAAGAATAATCAAATTCGATTCCTTGTCCAATTCTGTTTGGTCCTGACCCAAGAACAATTACTTTCTTTTTATCAGTTACTATGCTTTCGTTATCTACGTAACGCTCGCCATTTGCTTTTTCAATCTCTGCTTCAAAAGTCGAGTAATAGTATGGTGTTTTTGCTTTGAACTCTGCAGCACAAGTATCTACTAATTTGAATACACGATTGATATTCAAATCCATACGTTTGCTATGCACTTCACTTTCTAAACAACCCATCATATGGGCAATCTGTCTGTCGGCAAATCCTTTTTGTTTTGCTTCAAGCATAAGCTCTTTTGGTAAAACATCCACTTTATAATTTGAAATTTCTTTTTCTAAAGTATAAAGCTCTTCGTATTGTTTTAAGAACCACATATCAATTTTAGTGATTTCATGGATACGGCTCAAAGGAATCCCCATGGCAATAGCATCATAAATCACAAAAACACGATCCCAACTTGCATTGGTTAGTTTCTCGATAATTTGTTCGTAGTTTGTATATCCTTTTCCGTCAGCACCTAAACCATTTCTTTTTATTTCCAATGATTGAGTCGCTTTGTGAAGCGCTTCTTGAAACGAACGTCCAATTCCCATAACTTCTCCAACAGATTTCATTTGGATTCCCAAAGTTCTGTCAGCTCCTTCAAATTTATCGAAGTTCCAACGCGGTATTTTCACAATCACATAATCCAAAGTTGGTTCGAATAAAGCCGAAGTTGATTTGGTGATTTGGTTTTGTAATTCATCTAGATTGTATCCTAATGCTAGTTTAGTAGCAATCTTAGCAATTGGGTACCCAGTCGCTTTCGATGCTAAAGCAGAAGAACGAGATACACGAGGATTAATTTCAATTGCAACGATATCTTCTTTATCATCAGGTGACACAGCAAATTGTACGTTACAACCTCCTGCAAAATTCCCGATACTACGCATCATCAAGATAGCATAGTCACGCATTCTTTGGAAAGTAGTGTCAGACAAAGTCATTGCTGGGGCAACCGTTATTGAATCTCCAGTATGAATTCCCATTGGATCCATATTTTCGATCGAACAAATGATGACAACATTATCGTTTTTATCTCTTAAAAGTTCTAATTCATATTCTTTCCATCCCATTAATGCCTTATCAATCAAGACTTCGTGAATTGGTGATGATTCTAAACCTCTAGTTAAAAGGGCGTCAAAATCTTCTTTTTTATAAACAACAGCTCCTCCAGTTCCTCCAAGAGTAAACGAAGGACGAATTACTAATGGGAAACCAAATTCTTGTGCAATTTCTTTTCCTCTAAGGTAAGATGTACAAATTTCTGCAGGGGCAGAAGGAACACCTATTCTAGCTAGAAGTTGTTTAAATTGCTCTCTATCCTCAGTAATATTGATGGCATTTACATCTACACCAATCATTTTTACGCCAAAATCTTGCCAGATTCCTTTTTCGTCCGCTTCAAGACACAAGTTCAAAGCCGTTTGTCCTCCCATAGTAGGCAATACAGCATCAATTTGCGGATGCGCCTTAAGGATTTCAATAATGGATTTGGTAGTCAATGGTTTTAAATAAATATGATCGGCCATAGAAGGGTCGGTCATAATTGTAGCGGGATTCGAATTTATCAAAATGACTTCAATTCCTTCTTCACGTATAGAACGTGCAGATTGTGATCCTGCGTAATCAAATTCGCAAGCTTGACCAATAACAATAGGTCCTGAGCCTATAATTAATACTGATTTAATGGATGTGTCTTTTGGCATTTTTTTGTGTTTAATATGTTGTGTAGTTATTTTTTTAAGCAGGCCAAAGTTACTCAACTTTAACCTTTTAAGCCTAATCCTTAGAATTATTTTAACGATTAGGTATAAAAAAAGGCGATACTAAAAAAAGTAACGCCTTATCTATGTTTATACAAACATTATTTTTTATGTCTTGGTTCACAAGAAACAGTCAACTTATGTCTTCCTTTAGCTCTTCTTCTAGCAAGAACTTTTCTTCCATTCGGAGAAGCCATTCTGTCCATAAATCCGTGCTTATTTCTTCTTTTTCTTTTCGATGGTTGAAACGTTCTTTTGCTCATTGCTTAGTATCTTTAAAAATCTTAATTTATATGTCTTTAGTTGTTTTGGATGACATCATCCTCAAACCGAGTGCAAATATACAAAGACTTTTTTTTCTCGCAAGTAGTTTTATGAAAATATTTTTAATTCCTTTTACTATCTTTGCAATCTTAAATATAAACACACCATGTTAAACAAGAATATCAAACTTATTATCGCTGGACTTATTATAGTTACTGGCTTTTGGCAATTTACGGAGAGCAATATTGGTAATGGGATTTTCCTAATATTATTATCAGCATTTCCTATTTTTCTTTACTTCAAGAACGAATTTATCTTACTTGCCTTCTTAAAATTGAGAAAACAAGATTTTGAAGGAGCAAAAAAATGGCTGACATTCATTAAAACTCCAGAAACTGCATTGGTACAAAAACAACAAGGGTACTTTAATTACCTACATGGAATTATGCTTTCGCAAACTAATTTAACGCAGGCGGAGAAATATTTTAAGAAAGCAATCGAATTAGGCCTATCTATGGATATGGATTTGGCTGTTGCCAAATTAAATCTTGCAGGAGTAGCAATGTCTAGAAGAAGAAAACTAGAAGCCACAACGCTACTTAACGAAGCAAAAAAGCTGGACAAACAAAATATGCTGAAAGATCAAATCAAGATGATGAAAGATCAGATGAAAAAAATATAATACAAATAAAAGGCGATTAGTAAATAATCGCCTTTTTTTATTTAATGTTGTCTTGTCCTGAAATAGTGATTAACAAAAACAATCGTTATAAAAAACACTAATAGGTAAGACCTAACCTAGTTGAATATAGTAGGCTTTTAACACTTCAAAACATTTGAGCAAATATTTGTCTGTAATAAATACTTTAAACAAGACAAGATTCGTAATAAAGCTATTACCCTACTCCATTTAAGAAAATTTGACAACTTTAACAAAAAAATCTATTCCTTTAATTTTATTAAAAAGTCAGGCCTTTTCTTTTTATAAATTATATGCGAACACTTATTCAACTTCAACTTAAAAAAAAAAACAGTAGTAAGCAAAAGCAAACTACTGTTTAAAAAATTTGTGTTTTAATGTTAATCCTGTAATTATTTTTCAGAATTAAATGTAACATTTAACTATTTAGAAATAACACTCTTAACGATACTACCTCCATCCGAAGTTACTTTTATTAAATACATTTCAGCTGGTAGTATTCCAAAATTCAATTCAATTGGCAGTTCTTTGTTCATATAGACATTCTTATCTATTTGCGTTGACAATAACCTTCCACTAGAATTATAAACTTCTATTCTAACCTCAGAACTTGTTTCAAACTTATAAATTAATGTTAAGTTATTTACAAAAGGTACTGGATAAAGATCTACATCCATTGTTGTTACAGCAGCAATTTTTGCCGTTGAAGTGCTTATTGGTGATGAAGCTGAACAATTTGGTACCATACTAATATTAGCACTACTTCCAAGCACAACCGATCCATTAACTTTAGTCACAAAATTATAAGTTACTGTTGGTGGATTATTTGCTGATGTAAAGCTATTTCCTTGTATTGATTTAGAATCATATTTAACAGACAACACATAGGTCGCTCCAGTAATGGCTCCAGTAATATTTAACTTGCCTTGACCATTATTTGTCCCACTAATTATTCCATTATCACTGAATTTATTACAATTTGGATCCCATAATGTTATTTGATTCGCTTTCTGAATTGAGAACAGACCAAAACTATTACCTGAAGTTGTGACTTTTGACTGAGTTACATCAATACTGAAACTTGAACTTGGAGCAACAATAGTTGCATAATAGAAGAACACACCTGGGGTAACAATTTTTACATTTTTACCTTGGGTTGAGTAACACAACTGCATTAACTCTAATCCATTTCCTCCTGCTTTAAAATCAGCACAAGTAGTACCCGTATGGAAAATTCCTCCACAACCCACTGGAGCAAGAATACTTACTGCTGTTGGGACCGAAATACACCCTATCGCATTAGTAGTAGTTACATTGTAACTTCCTACTGCCAGATTACTAAACACACCTGTTGTATTGGTCACTGCTGCTACTACAGGATTCACACCTACAACAGTATACGTAATTCCAGTTCCATTAGCCGGTACCGTCACCTGTATTGTTCCTGTTGAAACGGTACAAGTTGGTTGCACAGTTACACTTGCTGTTGGCGGAGCAGGCGAAACTGGTTGTGAATTGATAGTTACAATAGTTGATAAAGAAATACAAGCGCCATTTATAATCGTTACACTATAATTACCTGCAATAAGACCACTAAATGCTGTACTTGATTGATAGTTTTCACCATCAATACTATACATTAGATACGGACCTACCGGAGTTTTCACTGTAATACTTCCAGTTGCTACAGTACAGCTTGGATGTATAACATCAACTGTTGGAGCATTTGGTGTAGCACAAAGTACCGTAATGGTCAGCGTTCCAATATCTGTTAAGAATCCGTCTGTAACGGTGTAATCAACACTGTCTGTTCCATTGAAGTTCAATGCTGGTGTGTAGGTGTATGAGCCATCAGCAGCAAGAACCAATGTTCCGCCTTGTGCTGTAGTAAATGTTCCTGCAACAACCGTTAAGGAATCACCATCTAAATCGGTATCGTTGAAATCTAAATCAACAGTCGATGTAAATAGCGTGTCTTCAGTGGCCGTAATGGTATCATCAACAGCTACCGGGGCATCATTCACGGCATTTACCGTAATGGTCAATGTTCCAATATCTGTTAAGAATCCGTCTGTAACGGTGTAATCAACACTGTCTGTTCCATTGAAGTTCAATGCTGGTGTGTAGGTATAAGAACCATCAGCAGCAAGAACCAATGTTCCGCCTTGTGCTGTAGTAAATGTTCCTGCAACAACCGTTAAGGAATCACCATCTAAATCGGTATCGTTGAAATCTAAATCAACAGTCGATGTAAATAGCGTGTCTTCAGTGGCCGTAATGGTATCATCAACAGCTACCGGGGCATCGTTCACGGCATTTACCGTAATGGTCAATGTTCCAATATCTGTTAAGAATCCGTCTGTAACGGTGTAATCAACACTGTCTGTTCCATTGAAGTTCAATGCTGGTGTGTAGGTATAAGAACCATCAGCAGCAAGAACCAATGTTCCGCCTTGTGCTGTAGTAAATGTTCCTGCAACAACCGTTAAGGAATCACCATCTAAATCGGTATCGTTGAAATCTAAATCAACAGTCGATGTAAATAGCGTGTCTTCAGTGGCCGTAATGGTATCATCAACAGCTACCGGGGCATCGTTCACGGCATTTACCGTAATGGTCAATGTTCCAATATCTGTTAAGAATCCGTCTGTAACGGTGTAATCAACACTGTCTGTTCCATTGAAGTTCAATGCTGGTGTGTAGGTATAAGAACCATCAGCAGCAAGAACCAATGTTCCGCCTTGTGCTGTAGTAAATGTTCCTGCAACAACCGTTAAGGAATCACCATCTAAATCGGTATCGTTGAAATCTAAATCAACAGTCGATGTAAATAGCGTGTCTTCAGTGGCCGTAATGGTATCATCAACAGCTACCGGGGCATCATTCACGGCATTTACCGTAATGGTCAATGTTCCAATATCTGTTAAGAATCCGTCTGTAACGGTGTAATCAACACTGTCTGTTCCATTGAAGTTCAATGCTGGTGTGTAGGTATAAGAACCATCAGCAGCAAGAACCAATGTTCCGCCTTGTGCTGTAGTAAATGTTCCTGCAACAACCGTTAAGGAATCACCATCTAAATCGGTATCGTTGAAATCTAAATCAACAGTCGATGTAAATAGCGTGTCTTCAGTGGCCGTAATGGTATCATCAACAGCTACCGGGGCATCATTCACGGCATTTACCGTAATGGTCAATGTTCCAATATCTGTTAAGAATCCGTCTGTAACGGTGTAATCAACACTGTCTGTTCCATTGAAGTTCAATGCTGGTGTGTAGGTATAAGAACCATCAGCAGCAAGAACCAATGTTCCGCCTTGTGCTGTAGTAAATGTTCCTGCAACAACCGTTAATGAATCACCATCTAAATCGGTATCGTTGAAATCTAAATCAACAGTCGATGTAAATAGCGTGTCTTCAGTGGCCGTAATGGTATCATCAACAGCTACCGGGGCATCATTCACGGCATTTACCGTAATGGTCAATGTTCCAATATCTGTTAAGAATCCGTCTGTAACGGTGTAATCAACACTGTCTGTTCCATTGAAGTTCAATGCTGGTGTGTAGGTATAAGAACCATCAGCAGCAAGAACCAATGTTCCGCCTTGTGCTGTAGTAAATGTTCCTGCAACAACCGTTAAGGAATCACCATCTAAATCGGTATCGTTGAAATCTAAATCAACAGTCGATGTAAATAGCGTGTCTTCAGTGGCCGTAATGGTATCATCAACAGCTACCGGGGCATCGTTCACGGCATTTACCGTAATGGTCAATGTTCCAATATCTGTTAAGAATCCGTCTGTAACGGTGTAATCAACACTGTCTGTTCCATTGAAGTTCAATGCTGGTGTGTAGGTATAAGAACCATCAGCAGCAAGAACCAATGTTCCGCCTTGTGCTGTAGTAAATGTTCCTGCAACAACCGTTAAGGAATCACCATCTAAATCGGTATCGTTGAAATCTAAATCAACAGTCGATGTAAATAGCGTGTCTTCAGTGGCCGTAATGGTATCATCAACAGCTACCGGGGCATCGTTCACGGCATTTACCGTAATGGTCAATGTTCCAATATCTGTTAAGAATCCGTCTGTAACGGTGTAATCAACACTGTCTGTTCCATTGAAGTTCAATGCTGGTGTGTAGGTATAAGAACCATCAGCAGCAAGAACCAATGTTCCGCCTTGTGCTGTAGTAAATGTTCCTGCAACAACCGTTAAGGAATCACCATCTAAATCGGTATCGTTGAAATCTAAATCAACAGTCGATGTAAATAGCGTGTCTTCAGTGGCCGTAATGGTATCATCAACAGCTACCGGGGCATCGTTCACGGCATTTACCGTAATGGTCAATGTTCCAATATCTGTTAAGAATCCGTCTGTAACGGTGTAATCAACACTGTCTGTTCCATTGAAGTTCAATGCTGGTGTGTAGGTATAAGAACCATCAGCAGCAAGAACCAATGTTCCGCCTTGTGCTGTAGTAAATGTTCCTGCAACAACCGTTAATGAATCACCATCTAAATCGGTATCGTTGAAATCTAAATCAACAGTCGATGTAAATAGCGTGTCTTCAGTGGCCGTAATGGTATCATCAACAGCTACCGGGGCATCATTCACGGCATTTACCGTAATGGTCAATGTTCCAATATCTGTTAAGAATCCGTCTGTAACGGTGTAATCAACACTGTCTGTTCCATTGAAGTTCAATGCTGGTGTGTAGGTATAAGAACCATCAGCAGCAAGAACCAATGTTCCGCCTTGTGCTGTAGTAAATGTTCCTGCAACAACCGTTAAGGAATCACCATCTAAATCGGTATCGTTGAAATCTAAATCAACAGTCGATGTAAATAGCGTGTCTTCAGTGGCCGTAATGGTATCATCAACAGCTACCGGGGCATCGTTCACGGCATTTACCGTAATGGTCAATGTTCCAATATCTGTTAAGAATCCGTCTGTAACGGTGTAATCAACACTGTCTGTTCCATTGAAGTTCAATGCTGGTGTGTAGGTATAAGAACCATCAGCAGCAAGAACCAATGTTCCGCCTTGTGCTGTAGTAAATGTTCCTGCAACAACCGTTAAGGAATCACCATCTAAATCGGTATCGTTGAAATCTAAATCAACAGTCGATGTAAATAGCGTGTCTTCAGTGGCCGTAATGGTATCATCAACAGCTACCGGGGCATCGTTCACGGCATTTACCGTAATGGTCAATGTTCCAATATCTGTTAAGAATCCGTCTGTAACGGTGTAATCAACACTGTCTGTTCCATTGAAGTTCAATGCTGGTGTGTAGGTATAAGAACCATCAGCAGCAAGAACCAATGTTCCGCCTTGTGCTGTAGTAAATGTTCCTGCAACAACCGTTAAGGAATCACCATCTAAATCGGTATCGTTGAAATCTAAATCAACAGTCGATGTAAATAGCGTGTCTTCAGTGGCCGTAATGGTATCATCAACAGCTACCGGGGCATCGTTCACGGCATTTACCGTAATGGTCAATGTTCCAATATCTGTTAAGAATCCGTCTGTAACGGTGTAATCAACACTGTCTGTTCCATTGAAGTTCAATGCTGGTGTGTAGGTATAAGAACCATCAGCAGCAAGAACCAATGTTCCGCCTTGTGCTGTAGTAAATGTTCCTGCAACAACCGTTAAGGAATCACCATCTAAATCGGTATCGTTGAAATCTAAATCAACAG
The DNA here is from genome assembly GCF_023278045.1 of Flavobacterium sp. K5-23. NCBI lineage: Bacteria > Pseudomonadati > Bacteroidota > Flavobacteriia > Flavobacteriales > Flavobacteriaceae > Flavobacterium > Flavobacterium sp. K5-23. The sequence goes on along the minus strand of NZ_CP056783.1, from coordinate 1,797,586 downwards.
TCGATGTAAATAGCGTGTCTTCAGTGGCCGTAATGGTATCATCAACAGCTACCGGGGCATCATTCACGGCATTTACCGTAATGGTCAATGTTCCAATATCTGTTAAGAATCCGTCTGTAACGGTGTAATCAACACTGTCTGTTCCATTGAAGTTCAATGCTGGTGTGTAGGTATAAGAACCATCAGCAGCAAGAACCAATGTTCCGCCTTGTGCTGTAGTAAATGTTCCTGCAACAACCGTTAAGGAATCACCATCTAAATCGGTATCGTTGAAATCTAAATCAACAGTCGATGTAAATAGCGTGTCTTCAGTGGCCGTAATGGTATCATCAACAGCTACCGGGGCATCGTTCACGGCATTTACCGTAATGGTCAATGTTCCAATATCTGTTAAGAATCCGTCTGTAACGGTGTAATCAACACTGTCTGTTCCATTGAAGTTCAATGCTGGTGTGTAGGTATAAGAACCATCAGCAGCAAGAACCAATGTTCCGCCTTGTGCTGTAGTAAATGTTCCTGCAACAACCGTTAATGAATCACCATCTAAATCGGTATCGTTGAAATCTAAATCAACAGTCGATGTAAATAGCGTGTCTTCAGTGGCCGTAATGGTATCATCAACAGCTACCGGGGCATCATTCACGGCATTTACCGTAATGGTCAATGTTCCAATATCTGTTAAGAATCCGTCTGTAACGGTGTAATCAACACTGTCTGTTCCATTGAAGTTCAATGCTGGTGTGTAGGTGTATGAGCCATCAGCAGCAAGAACCAATGTTCCGCCTTGTGCTGTAGTAAATGTTCCTGCAACAACCGTTAAGGAATCACCATCTAAATCGGTATCGTTGAAATCTAAATCAACAGTCGATGTAAATAGCGTGTCTTCAGTGGCCGTAATGGTATCATCAACAGCTACCGGGGCATCGTTCACGGCATTTACCGTAATGGTCAATGTTCCAATATCTGTTAAGAATCCGTCTGTAACGGTGTAATCAACACTGTCTGTTCCATTGAAGTTCAATGCTGGTGTGTAGGTATAAGAACCATCAGCAGCAAGAACCAATGTTCCGCCTTGTGCTGTAGTAAATGTTCCTGCAACAACCGTTAAGGAATCACCATCTAAATCGGTATCGTTGAAATCTAAATCAACAGTCGATGTAAATAGCGTGTCTTCAGTGGCCGTAATGGTATCATCAACAGCTACCGGGGCATCATTCACGGCATTTACCGTAATGGTCAATGTTCCAATATCTGTTAAGAATCCGTCTGTAACGGTGTAATCAACACTGTCTGTTCCATTGAAGTTCAATGCTGGTGTGTAGGTATAAGAACCATCAGCAGCAAGAACCAATGTTCCGCCTTGTGCTGTAGTAAATGTTCCTGCAACAACCGTTAAGGAATCACCATCTAAATCGGTATCGTTGAAATCTAAATCAACAGTCGATGTAAATAGCGTGTCTTCAGTGGCCGTAATGGTATCATCAACAGCTACCGGGGCATCGTTCACGGCATTTACCGTAATGGTCAATGTTCCAATATCTGTTAAGAATCCGTCTGTAACGGTGTAATCAACACTGTCTGTTCCATTGAAGTTCAATGCTGGTGTGTAGGTATAAGAACCATCAGCAGCAAGAACCAATGTTCCGCCTTGTGCTGTAGTAAATGTTCCTGCAACAACCGTTAAGGAATCACCATCTAAATCGGTATCGTTGAAATCTAAATCAACAGTCGATGTAAATAGCGTGTCTTCAGTGGCCGTAATGGTATCATCAACAGCTACCGGGGCATCATTCACGGCATTTACCGTAATGGTCAATGTTCCAATATCTGTTAAGAATCCGTCTGTAACGGTGTAATCAACACTGTCTGTTCCATTGAAGTTCAATGCTGGTGTGTAGGTATAAGAACCATCAGCAGCAAGAACCAATGTTCCGCCTTGTGCTGTAGTAAATGTTCCTGCAACAACCGTTAATGAATCACCATCTAAATCGGTATCGTTGAAATCTAAATCAACAGTCGATGTAAATAGCGTGTCTTCAGTGGCCGTAATGGTATCATCAACAGCTACCGGGGCATCATTCACGGCATTTACCGTAATGGTCAATGTTCCAATATCTGTTAAGAATCCGTCTGTAACGGTGTAATCAACACTGTCTGTTCCATTGAAGTTCAATGCTGGTGTGTAGGTATAAGAACCATCAGCAGCAAGAACCAATGTTCCGCCTTGTGCTGTAGTAAATGTTCCTGCAACAACCGTTAAGGAATCACCATCTAAATCGGTATCGTTGAAATCTAAATCAACAGTCGATGTAAATAGCGTGTCTTCAGTGGCCGTAATGGTATCATCAACAGCTACCGGGGCATCGTTCACGGCATTTACCGTAATGGTCAATGTTCCAATATCTGTTAAGAATCCGTCTGTAACGGTGTAATCAACACTGTCTGTTCCATTGAAGTTCAATGCTGGTGTGTAGGTATAAGAACCATCAGCAGCAAGAACCAATGTTCCGCCTTGTGCTGTAGTAAATGTTCCTGCAACAACCGTTAAGGAATCACCATCTAAATCGGTATCGTTGAAATCTAAATCAACAGTCGATGTAAATAGCGTGTCTTCAGTGGCCGTAATGGTATCATCAACAGCTACCGGGGCATCGTTCACGGCATTTACCGTAATGGTCAATGTTCCAATATCTGTTAAGAATCCGTCTGTAACGGTGTAATCAACACTGTCTGTTCCATTGAAGTTCAATGCTGGTGTGTAGGTATAAGAACCATCAGCAGCAAGAACCAATGTTCCGCCTTGTGCTGTAGTAAATGTTCCTGCAACAACCGTTAAGGAATCACCATCTAAATCGGTATCGTTGAAATCTAAATCAACAGTCGATGTAAATAGCGTGTCTTCAGTGGCCGTAATGGTATCATCAACAGCTACCGGGGCATCGTTCACGGCATTTACCGTAATGGTCAATGTTCCAATATCTGTTAAGAATCCGTCTGTAACGGTGTAATCAACACTGTCTGTTCCATTGAAGTTCAATGCTGGTGTGTAGGTATAAGAACCATCAGCAGCAAGAACCAATGTTCCGCCTTGTGCTGTAGTAAATGTTCCTGCAACAACCGTTAATGAATCACCATCTAAATCGGTATCGTTGAAATCTAAATCAACAGTCGATGTAAATAGCGTGTCTTCAGTGGCCGTAATGGTATCATCAACAGCTACCGGGGCATCATTCACGGCATTTACCGTAATGGTCAATGTTCCAATATCTGTTAAGAATCCGTCTGTAACGGTGTAATCAACACTGTCTGTTCCATTGAAGTTCAATGCTGGTGTGTAGGTATAAGAACCATCAGCAGCAAGAACCAATGTTCCGCCTTGTGCTGTAGTAAATGTTCCTGCAACAACCGTTAAGGAATCACCATCTAAATCGGTATCGTTGAAATCTAAATCAACAGTCGATGTAAATAGCGTGTCTTCAGTGGCCGTAATGGTATCATCAACAGCTACCGGGGCATCGTTCACGGCATTTACCGTAATGGTCAATGTTCCAATATCTGTTAAGAATCCGTCTGTAACGGTGTAATCAACACTGTCTGTTCCATTGAAGTTCAATGCTGGTGTGTAGGTATAAGAACCATCAGCAGCAAGAACCAATGTTCCGCCTTGTGCTGTAGTAAATGTTCCTGCAACAACCGTTAAGGAATCACCATCTAAATCGGTATCGTTGAAATCTAAATCAACAGTCGATGTAAATAGCGTGTCTTCAGTGGCCGTAATGGTATCATCAACAGCTACCGGGGCATCGTTCACGGCATTTACCGTAATGGTCAATGTTCCAATATCTGTTAAGAATCCGTCTGTAACGGTGTAATCAACACTGTCTGTTCCATTGAAGTTCAATGCTGGTGTGTAGGTATAAGAACCATCAGCAGCAAGAACCAATGTTCCGCCTTGTGCTGTAGTAAATGTTCCTGCAACAACCGTTAAGGAATCACCATCTAAATCGGTATCGTTGAAATCTAAATCAACAGTCGATGTAAATAGCGTGTCTTCAGTGGCCGTAATGGTATCATCAACAGCTACCGGGGCATCGTTCACGGCATTTACCGTAATGGTCAATGTTCCAATATCTGTTAAGAATCCGTCTGTAACGGTGTAATCAACACTGTCTGTTCCATTGAAGTTCAATGCTGGTGTGTAGGTGTATGAGCCATCAGCAGCAAGAACCAATGTTCCGCCTTGTGCTGTAGTAAATGTTCCTGCAACAACCGTTAAGGAATCACCATCTAAATCGGTATCGTTGAAATCTAAATCAACAGTCGATGTAAATAGCGTGTCTTCAGTGGCCGTAATGGTATCATCAACAGCTACCGGGGCATCGTTCACGGCATTTACCGTAATGGTCAATGTTCCAATATCTGTTAAGAATCCGTCTGTAACGGTGTAATCAACACTGTCTGTTCCATTGAAGTTCAATGCTGGTGTGTAGGTATAAGAACCATCAGCAGCAAGAACCAATGTTCCGCCTTGTGCTGTAGTAAATGTTCCTGCAACAACCGTTAAGGAATCACCATCTAAATCGGTATCGTTGAAATCTAAATCAACAGTCGATGTAAATAGCGTGTCTTCAGTGGCCGTAATGGTATCATCAACAGCTACCGGGGCATCGTTCACGGCATTTACCGTAATGGTCAATGTTCCAATATCTGTTAAGAATCCGTCTGTAACGGTGTAATCAACACTGTCTGTTCCATTGAAGTTCAATGCTGGTGTGTAGGTATAAGAACCATCAGCAGCAAGAACCAATGTTCCGCCTTGTGCTGTAGTAAATGTTCCTGCAACAACCGTTAAGGAATCACCATCTAAATCGGTATCGTTGAAATCTAAATCAACAGTCGATGTAAATAGCGTGTCTTCAGTGGCCGTAATGGTATCATCAACAGCTACCGGGGCATCATTCACGGCATTTACCGTAATGGTCAATGTTCCAATATCTGTTAAGAATCCGTCTGTAACGGTGTAATCAACACTGTCTGTTCCATTGAAGTTCAATGCTGGTGTGTAGGTATAAGAACCATCAGCAGCAAGAACCAATGTTCCGCCTTGTGCTGTAGTAAATGTTCCTGCAACAACCGTTAAGGAATCACCATCTAAATCGGTATCGTTGAAATCTAAATCAACAGTCGATGTAAATAGCGTGTCTTCAGTGGCCGTAATGGTATCATCAACAGCTACCGGGGCATCGTTCACGGCATTTACCGTAATGGTCAATGTTCCAATATCTGTTAAGAATCCGTCTGTAACGGTGTAATCAACACTGTCTGTTCCATTGAAGTTCAATGCTGGTGTGTAGGTATAAGAACCATCAGCAGCAAGAACCAATGTTCCGCCTTGTGCTGTAGTAAATGTTCCTGCAACAACCGTTAAGGAATCACCATCTAAATCGGTATCGTTGAAATCTAAATCAACAGTCGATGTAAATAGCGTGTCTTCAGTGGCCGTAATGGTATCATCAACAGCTACCGGGGCATCATTCACGGCATTTACCGTAATGGTCAATGTTCCAATATCTGTTAAGAATCCGTCTGTAACGGTGTAATCAACACTGTCTGTTCCATTGAAGTTCAATGCTGGTGTGTAGGTATAAGAACCATCAGCAGCAAGAACCAATGTTCCGCCTTGTGCTGTAGTAAATGTTCCTGCAACAACCGTTAAGGAATCACCATCTAAATCGGTATCGTTGAAATCTAAATCAACAGTCGATGTAAATAGCGTGTCTTCAGTGGCCGTAATGGTATCATCAACAGCTACCGGGGCATCATTCACGGCATTTACCGTAATGGTCAATGTTCCAATATCTGTTAAGAATCCGTCTGTAACGGTGTAATCAACACTGTCTGTTCCATTGAAGTTCAATGCTGGTGTGTAGGTATAAGAACCATCAGCAGCAAGAACCAATGTTCCGCCTTGTGCTGTAGTAAATGTTCCTGCAACAACCGTTAATGAATCACCATCTAAATCGGTATCGTTGAAATCTAAATCAACAGTCGATGTAAATAGCGTGTCTTCAGTGGCCGTAATGGTATCATCAACAGCTACCGGGGCATCATTCACGGCATTTACCGTAATGGTCAATGTTCCAATATCTGTTAAGAATCCGTCTGTAACGGTGTAATCAACACTGTCTGTTCCATTGAAGTTCAATGCTGGTGTGTAGGTATAAGAACCATCAGCAGCAAGAACCAATGTTCCGCCTTGTGCTGTAGTAAATGTTCCTGCAACAACCGTTAAGGAATCACCATCTAAATCGGTATCGTTGAAATCTAAATCAACAGTCGATGTAAATAGCGTGTCTTCAGTGGCCGTAATGGTATCATCAACAGCTACCGGGGCATCGTTCACGGCATTTACCGTAATGGTCAATGTTCCAATATCTGTTAAGAATCCGTCTGTAACGGTGTAATCAACACTGTCTGTTCCATTGAAGTTCAATGCTGGTGTGTAGGTATAAGAACCATCAGCAGCAAGAACCAATGTTCCGCCTTGTGCTGTAGTAAATGTTCCTGCAACAACCGTTAAGGAATCACCATCTAAATCGGTATCGTTGAAATCTAAATCAACAGTCGATGTAAATAGCGTGTCTTCAGTGGCCGTAATGGTATCATCAACAGCTACCGGGGCATCGTTCACGGCATTTACCGTAATGGTCAATGTTCCAATATCTGTTAAGAATCCGTCTGTAACGGTGTAATCAACACTGTCTGTTCCATTGAAGTTCAATGCTGGTGTGTAGGTATAAGAACCATCAGCAGCAAGAACCAATGTTCCGCCTTGTGCTGTAGTAAATGTTCCTGCAACAACCGTTAAGGAATCACCATCTAAATCGGTATCGTTGAAATCTAAATCAACAGTCGATGTAAATAGCGTGTCTTCAGTGGCCGTAATGGTATCATCAACAGCTACCGGGGCATCGTTCACGGCATTTACCGTAATGGTCAATGTTCCAATATCTGTTAAGAATCCGTCTGTAACGGTGTAATCAACACTGTCTGTTCCATTGAAGTTCAATGCTGGTGTGTAGGTATAAGAACCATCAGCAGCAAGAACCAATGTTCCGCCTTGTGCTGTAGTAAATGTTCCTGCAACAACCGTTAATGAATCACCATCTAAATCGGTATCGTTGAAATCTAAATCAACAGTCGATGTAAATAGCGTGTCTTCAGTGGCCGTAATGGTATCATCAACAGCTACCGGGGCATCATTCACGGCATTTACCGTAATGGTCAATGTTCCAATATCTGTTAAGAATCCGTCTGTAACGGTGTAATCAACACTGTCTGTTCCATTGAAGTTCAATGCTGGTGTGTAGGTATAAGAACCATCAGCAGCAAGAACCAATGTTCCGCCTTGTGCTGTAGTAAATGTTCCTGCAACAACCGTTAAGGAATCACCATCTAAATCGGTATCGTTGAAATCTAAATCAACAGTCGATGTAAATAGCGTGTCTTCAGTGGCCGTAATGGTATCATCAACAGCTACCGGGGCATCGTTCACGGCATTTACCGTAATGGTCAATGTTCCAATATCTGTTAAGAATCCGTCTGTAACGGTGTAATCAACACTGTCTGTTCCATTGAAGTTCAATGCTGGTGTGTAGGTATAAGAACCATCAGCAGCAAGAACCAATGTTCCGCCTTGTGCTGTAGTAAATGTTCCTGCAACAACCGTTAAGGAATCACCATCTAAATCGGTATCGTTGAAATCTAAATCAACAGTCGATGTAAATAGCGTGTCTTCAGTGGCCGTAATGGTATCATCAACAGCTACCGGGGCATCATTCACGGCATTTACCGTAATGGTCAATGTTCCAATATCTGTTAAGAATCCGTCTGTAACGGTGTAATCAACACTGTCTGTTCCATTGAAGTTCAATGCTGGTGTGTAGGTATAAGAACCATCAGCAGCAAGAACCAATGTTCCGCCTTGTGCTGTAGTAAATGTTCCTGCAACAACCGTTAAGGAATCACCATCTAAATCGGTATCGTTGAAATCTAAATCAACAGTCGATGTAAATAGCGTGTCTTCAGTGGCCGTAATGGTATCATCAACAGCTACCGGGGCATCATTCACGGCATTTACCGTAATGGTCAATGTTCCAATATCTGTTAAGAATCCGTCTGTAACGGTGTAATCAACACTGTCTGTTCCATTGAAGTTCAATGCTGGTGTGTAGGTATAAGAACCATCAGCAGCAAGAACCAATGTTCCGCCTTGTGCTGTAGTAAATGTTCCTGCAACAACCGTTAAGGAATCACCATCTAAATCGGTATCGTTGAAATCTAAATCAACAGTCGATGTAAATAGCGTGTCTTCAGTGGCCGTAATGGTATCATCAACAGCTACCGGGGCATCGTTCACGGCATTTACCGTAATGGTCAATGTTCCAATATCTGTTAAGAATCCGTCTGTAACGGTGTAATCAACACTGTCTGTTCCATTGAAGTTCAATGCTGGTGTGTAGGTATAAGAACCATCAGCAGCAAGAACCAATGTTCCGCCTTGTGCTGTAGTAAATGTTCCTGCAACAACCGTTAAGGAATCACCATCTAAATCGGTATCGTTGAAATCTAAATCAACAGTCGATGTAAATAGCGTGTCTTCAGTGGCCGTAATGGTATCATCAACAGCTACCGGGGCATCATTCACGGCATTTACCGTAATGGTCAATGTTCCAATATCTGTTAAGAATCCGTCTGTAACGGTGTAATCAACACTGTCTGTTCCATTGAAGTTCAATGCTGGTGTGTAGGTATAAGAACCATCAGCAGCAAGAACCAATGTTCCGCCTTGTGCTGTAGTAAATGTTCCTGCAACAACCGTTAAGGAATCACCATCTAAATCGGTATCGTTGAAATCTAAATCAACAGTCGATGTAAATAGCGTGTCTTCAGTGGCCGTAATGGTATCATCAACAGCTACCGGGGCATCGTTCACGGCATTTACCGTAATGGTCAATGTTCCAATATCTGTTAAGAATCCGTCTGTAACGGTGTAATCAACACTGTCTGTTCCATTGAAGTTCAATGCTGGTGTGTAGGTATAAGAACCATCAGCAGCAAGAACCAATGTTCCGCCTTGTGCTGTAGTAAATGTTCCTGCAACAACCGTTAAGGAATCACCATCTAAATCGGTATCGTTGAAATCTAAATCAACAGTCGATGTAAATAGCGTGTCTTCAGTGGCCGTAATGGTATCATCAACAGCTACCGGGGCATCATTCACGGCATTTACCGTAATGGTCAATGTTCCAATATCTGTTAAGAATCCGTCTGTAACGGTGTAATCAACACTGTCTGTTCCATTGAAGTTCAATGCTGGTGTGTAGGTATAAGAACCATCAGCAGCAAGAACCAATGTTCCGCCTTGTGCTGTAGTAAATGTTCCTGCAACAACCGTTAAGGAATCACCATCTAAATCGGTATCGTTGAAATCTAAATCAACAGTCGATGTAAATAGCGTGTCTTCAGTGGCCGTAATGGTATCATCAACAGCTACCGGGGCATCATTCACGGCATTTACCGTAATGGTCAATGTTCCAATATCTGTTAAGAATCCGTCTGTAACGGTGTAATCAACACTGTCTGTTCCATTGAAGTTCAATGCTGGTGTGTAGGTATAAGAACCATCAGCAGCAAGAACCAATGTTCCGCCTTGTGCTGTAGTAAATGTTCCTGCAACAACCGTTAAGGAATCACCATCTAAATCGGTATCGTTGAAATCTAAATCAACAGTCGATGTAAATAGCGTGTCTTCAGTGGCCGTAATGGTATCATCAACAGCTACCGGGGCATCATTCACGGCATTTACCGTAATGGTCAATGTTCCAATATCTGTTAAGAATCCGTCTGTAACGGTGTAATCAACACTGTCTGTTCCATTGAAGTTCAATGCTGGTGTGTAGGTATAAGAACCATCAGCAGCAAGAACCAATGTTCCGCCTTGTGCTGTAGTAAATGTTCCTGCAACAACCGTTAAGGAATCACCATCTAAATCGGTATCGTTGAAATCTAAATCAACAGTCGATGTAAATAGCGTGTCTTCAGTGGCCGTAATGGTATCATCAACAGCTACCGGGGCATCGTTCACGGCATTTACCGTAATGGTCAATGTTCCAATATCTGTTAAGAATCCGTCTGTAACGGTGTAATCAACACTGTCTGTTCCATTGAAGTTCAATGCTGGTGTGTAGGTATAAGAACCATCAGCAGCAAGAACCAATGTTCCGCCTTGTGCTGTAGTAAATGTTCCTGCAACAACCGTTAAGGAATCACCATCTAAATCGGTATCGTTGAAATCTAAATCAACAGTCGATGTAAATAGCGTGTCTTCAGTGGCCGTAATGGTATCATCAACAGCTACCGGGGCATCATTCACGGCATTTACCGTAATGGTCAATGTTCCAATATCTGTTAAGAATCCGTCTGTAACGGTGTAATCAACACTGTCTGTTCCATTGAAGTTCAATGCTGGTGTGTAGGTATAAGAACCATCAGCAGCAAGAACCAATGTTCCGCCTTGTGCTGTAGTAAATGTTCCTGCAACAACCGTTAAGGAATCACCATCTAAATCGGTATCGTTGAAATCTAAATCAACAGTCGATGTAAATAGCGTGTCTTCAGTGGCCGTAATGGTATCATCAACAGCTACCGGGGCATCGTTCACGGCATTTACCGTAATGGTCAATGTTCCAATATCTGTTAAGAATCCGTCTGTAACGGTGTAATCAACACTGTCTGTTCCATTGAAGTTCAATGCTGGTGTGTAGGTATAAGAACCATCAGCAGCAAGAACCAATGTTCCGCCTTGTGCTGTAGTAAATGTTCCTGCAACAACCGTTAATGAATCACCATCTAAATCGGTATCGTTGAAATCTAAATCAACAGTCGATGTAAATAGCGTGTCTTCAGTGGCCGTAATGGTATCATCAACAGCTACCGGGGCATCATTCACGGCATTTACCGTAATGGTCAATGTTCCAATATCTGTTAAGAATCCGTCTGTAACGGTGTAATCAACACTGTCTGTTCCATTGAAGTTCAATGCTGGTGTGTAGGTATAAGAACCATCAGCAGCAAGAACCAATGTTCCGCCTTGTGCTGTAGTAAATGTTCCTGCAACAACCGTTAAGGAATCACCATCTAAATCGGTATCGTTGAAATCTAAATCAACAGTCGATGTAAATAGCGTGTCTTCAGTGGCCGTAATGGTATCATCAACAGCTACCGGGGCATCATTCACGGCATTTACCGTAATGGTCAATGTTCCAATATCTGTTAAGAATCCGTCTGTAACGGTGTAATCAACACTGTCTGTTCCATTGAAGTTCAATGCTGGTGTGTAGGTATAAGAACCATCAGCAGCAAGAACCAATGTTCCGCCTTGTGCTGTAGTAAATGTTCCTGCAACAACCGTTAAGGAATCACCATCTAAATCGGTATCGTTGAAATCTAAATCAACAGTCGATGTAAATAGCGTGTCTTCAGTGGCCGTAATGGTATCATCAACAGCTACCGGGGCATCATTCACGGCATTTACCGTAATGGTCAATGTTCCAATATCTGTTAAGAATCCGTCTGTAACGGTGTAATCAACACTGTCTGTTCCATTGAAGTTCAATGCTGGTGTGTAGGTGTATGAGCCATCAGCAGCAAGAACCAATGTTCCGCCTTGTGCTGTAGTAAATGTTCCTGCAACAACCGTTAAGGAATCACCATCTAAATCGGTATCGTTGAAATCTAAATCAACAGTCGATGTAAATAGCGTGTCTTCAGTGGCCGTAATGGTATCATCAACAGCTACCGGGGCATCGTTCACGGCATTTACCGTAATGGTCAATGTTCCAATATCTGTTAAGAATCCGTCTGTAACGGTGTAATCAACACTGTCTGTTCCATTGAAGTTCAATGCTGGTGTGTAGGTATAAGAACCATCAGCAGCAAGAACCAATGTTCCGCCTTGTGCTGTAGTAAATGTTCCTGCAACAACCGTTAAGGAATCACCATCTAAATCGGTATCGTTGAAATCTAAATCAACAGTCGATGTAAATAGCGTGTCTTCAGTGGCCGTAATGGTATCATCAACAGCTACCGGGGCATCGTTCACGGCATTTACCGTAATGGTCAATGTTCCAATATCTGTTAAGAATCCGTCTGTAACGGTGTAATCAACACTGTCTGTTCCATTGAAGTTCAATGCTGGTGTGTAGGTATAAGAACCATCAGCAGCAAGAACCAATGTTCCGCCTTGTGCTGTAGTAAATGTTCCTGCAACAACCGTTAAGGAATCACCATCTAAATCGGTATCGTTGAAATCTAAATCAACAGTCGATGTAAATAGCGTGTCTTCAGTGGCCGTAATGGTATCATCAACAGCTACCGGGGCATCATTCACGGCATTTACCGTAATGGTCAATGTTCCAATATCTGTTAAGAATCCGTCTGTAACGGTGTAATCAACACTGTCTGTTCCATTGAAGTTCAATGCTGGTGTGTAGGTATAAGAACCATCAGCAGCAAGAACCAATGTTCCGCCTTGTGCTGTAGTAAATGTTCCTGCAACAACCGTTAAGGAATCACCATCTAAATCGGTATCGTTGAAATCTAAATCAACAGTCGATGTAAATAGCGTGTCTTCAGTGGCCGTAATGGTATCATCAACAGCTACCGGGGCATCATTCACGGCATTTACCGTAATGGTCAATGTTCCAATATCTGTTAAGAATCCGTCTGTAACGGTGTAATCAACACTGTCTGTTCCATTGAAGTTCAATGCTGGTGTGTAGGTATAAGAACCATCAGCAGCAAGAACCAATGTTCCGCCTTGTGCTGTAGTAAATGTTCCTGCAACAACCGTTAAGGAATCACCATCTAAATCGGTATCGTTGAAATCTAAATCAACAGTCGATGTAAATAGCGTGTCTTCAGTGGCCGTAATGGTATCATCAACAGCTACCGGGGCATCATTCACGGCATTTACCGTAATGGTCAATGTTCCAATATCTGTTAAGAATCCGTCTGTAACGGTGTAATCAACACTGTCTGTTCCATTGAAGTTCAATGCTGGTGTGTAGGTATAAGAACCATCAGCAGCAAGAACCAATGTTCCGCCTTGTGCTGTAGTAAATGTTCCTGCAACAACCGTTAAGGAATCACCATCTAAATCGGTATCGTTGAAATCTAAATCAACAGTCGATGTAAATAGCGTGTCTTCAGTGGCCGTAATGGTATCATCAACAGCTACCGGGGCATCGTTCACGGCATTTACCGTAATGGTCAATGTTCCAATATCTGTTAAGAATCCGTCTGTAACGGTGTAATCAACACTGTCTGTTCCATTGAAGTTCAATGCTGGTGTGTAGGTATAAGAACCATCAGCAGCAAGAACCAATGTTCCGCCTTGTGCTGTAGTAAATGTTCCTGCAACAACCGTTAAGGAATCACCATCTAAATCGGTATCGTTGAAATCTAAATCAACAGTCGATGTAAATAGCGTGTCTTCAGTGGCCGTAATGGTATCATCAACAGCTACCGGGGCATCATTCACGGCATTTACCGTAATGGTCAATGTTCCAATATCTGTTAAGAATCCGTCTGTAACGGTGTAATCAACACTGTCTGTTCCATTGAAGTTCAATGCTGGTGTGTAGGTATAAGAACCATCAGCAGCAAGAACCAATGTTCCGCCTTGTGCTGTAGTAAATGTTCCTGCAACAACCGTTAAGGAATCACCATCTAAATCGGTATCGTTGAAATCTAAATCAACAGTCGATGTAAATAGCGTGTCTTCAGTGGCCGTAATGGTATCATCAACAGCTACCGGGGCATCGTTCACGGCATTTACCGTAATGGTCAATGTTCCAATATCTGTTAAGAATCCGTCTGTAACGGTGTAATCAACACTGTCTGTTCCATTGAAGTTCAATGCTGGTGTGTAGGTATAAGAACCATCAGCAGCAAGAACCAATGTTCCGCCTTGTGCTGTAGTAAATGTTCCTGCAACAACCGTTAAGGAATCACCATCTAAATCGGTATCGTTGAAATCTAAATCAACAGTCGATGTAAATAGCGTGTCTTCAGTGGCCGTAATGGTATCATCAACAGCTACCGGGGCATCATTCACGGCATTTACCGTAATGGTCAATGTTCCAATATCTGTTAAGAATCCGTCTGTAACGGTGTAATCAACACTGTCTGTTCCATTGAAGTTCAATGCTGGTGTGTAGGTATAAGAACCATCAGCAGCAAGAACCAATGTTCCGCCTTGTGCTGTAGTAAATGTTCCTGCAACAACCGTTAAGGAATCACCATCTAAATCGGTATCGTTGAAATCTAAATCAACAGTCGATGTAAATAGCGTGTCTTCAGTGGCCGTAATGGTATCATCAACAGCTACCGGGGCATCGTTCACGGCATTTACCGTAATGGTCAATGTTCCAATATCTGTTAAGAATCCGTCTGTAACGGTGTAATCAACACTGTCTGTTCCATTGAAGTTCAATGCTGGTGTGTAGGTATAAGAACCATCAGCAGCAAGAACCAATGTTCCGCCTTGTGCTGTAGTAAATGTTCCTGCAACAACCGTTAAGGAATCACCATCTAAATCGGTATCGTTGAAATCTAAATCAACAGTCGATGTAAATAGCGTGTCTTCAGTGGCCGTAATGGTATCATCAACAGCTACCGGGGCATCGTTCACGGCATTTACCGTAATGGTCAATGTGGCCTGTGAACAATCATTATCGGTATCACATACTTTATACGTAAAGCTGTCTGAACCATTGTAATTCGCATTTGGTGTGTAAGTATAACTACCATCTGGATTAAATACTAAGGTTCCGTTCGCTACGTCAGTAACTACTGACCATACATTGCCGCCATCGCCACTTGGAGTGTCGTTGCCCGCTACGCTCGCTGTTAAGCTTCCGTCTTCAGCTACTGTTTCTGCATCTGCTGCCGCTACTGGTAGACAATTAGTTGAACCAATGGTAATATTAACTGAAGTAAATTCACAAAAATTTGCATCTTTAATTATAACTGAATAAGTACCAATTGATAATCCAGATAAATCTTCAGTAGTAGCCGAATTCGACCATAAATAAGTGTAAGGAGAAGTTCCTCCAGATACTGTAATATCAATTGCGCCATTTGTACCATTTAGACAAGTCGCTTTTGTAATTACTGAAGATGAAATTGCTAAAGCAGCTGTAGGCTGTGTAACTGTATAAGTCGCTGTCGTGCTACAACTCTTACTATCTGTTACAGTAACTGTATATGCTCCAGACGATAAACCTGTGAAAATACCTGATGTAGCACCTGTAGTATTAACCGTAGGGCCGGCAATTACATAGCTATAAGATGCTGTTCCACCACCAGCTGAAACGGTCATTGAACCTGTAGACTGACCAAAGCAGTTAACATTAGTTCCCGTAGCTGATGCTGATAATGCTACTGTAGGCTGTGTAACTGTATAAGTCGCTGTCGTACTACAACCCTTACTATCTGTGACAGTAACTGTATATAATCCAGCTGATAATCCAGTGAAAATACCTGATGTTGCTCCTGTGGTATTAACCGTAGGACCCGCAATTACATAACTATAAGAAGGTGTTCCCCCACTGGCTGAAACGGTCATTGAACCCGTTGACTGACCAAAACAGTTGACATTAGTTCCCGTTGCAGAAGCAGATAAAGCAGCTGATGGTTGTGTGATGGTAGCTGTAGCTGTCTTGGTACAACCCTTACTGTCTGTAACAGTAACGGTATAAGTTCCAGCGGCAAGCCCAGAAGCTGTAGCTGCTGTTCCGCCTGAAGGAGACCAAGAATAAGTATAAGGAGATGTTCCTCCTGATGCTGTTACAGTAGCACTTCCATTAGTTCCACTAAAACAACTTACATTAGTTTGAGAGGTTGTGGAAGCTGTTGGCAATGGATTCACAGTAATCATAATCTCATTGGAATAACCACTGGTACAGCTTCCAGAAGTTACATATCGTTTATACCAGGTTGTTTGTGTTAAACTTCCTGGAGAGTAATTGGCTGTATTATTTGCCCCAGTAGCAGAATTAAAACCAGAAGTTGCACTGGTAGTACTGCTTTCCCATAAATAAACATATCCTTTGCCAAAAGAAGATGTTGTTTCAGTTAAAGTAGCGGGCGTAGTTCCATAACAAATAGATTGAGGGGAAGCAATAGAATTACCAGTTACCTGATTATTAATTGTCACTGTATTTATTGGACATGCAATGGTAATACCTGAATCATTTTTAAGAACAGCATTAACTGTATACTTTCCAGCATTGGGAAAATAAACAGATATGGCCTGGCTGGTTGCGTTAGGAGAAATGACAATTCCAGTAGTAGAAGACCCGATTGATGATGTTACCGACCACAAATAAGAAGTCGCTCCTGATTCCGTAGGAATCTTATAAAATAAAGTTGACCCAGCACAAGCGTTTTCAACACAGGGAATGGGTGTTCCATTTAATGTATTAGTACAAGGATTTATTGGAGTAGTCAAAAATGATGGGCAGATTGCTGGTGATAATGCCACAGCGAGGGATCTATCCTGGTTACCTAAATTGTTTAAACTCCAGCTTACGGTTCTGGTATGATAAGGTGAGCCACTGATAGCACCCGCACTCAATAATGGATTTGAACTCCAATCTAGCCTATCAGCAATATGACCTCCCCATGCTAAAATTACTGTTGAAGAGGTAGGTGTGAATTTTATGGTAAAAGATACCGATTTATTACCCCCAACTAGAGATAAAATTTCTGCTTCCGTAAAAACCTGTGTATTTCCAATCCAATAGGTATAATTAATACCTGCGTTAGTATTAAAATTGGCTCCCCATAATGTAATAAACTTATCCTCAGCTAGTAATGCATTAAAATCAGCTAAAGCTCTTCCTGCTCCCGCTCCATATGTACCGTTTAGATAAGATGGTGTAGTAATGGGTAGTGTACTAGTAGGACTATTTAATGAAAATTGAGAATAATCAATAACTGGATTTACAATTTCTTCCTCAGTATGGTTGTCAAAATCATGACGTTGAATTTGCTGAAAACCAGTTAAAAAATCAAGGGCATAACGGCTATTATTTACCAAATCATATTGAAGGGTCAATGTCACTTCAGTGCCATTAATAGGCATTTGAGTCATTACTAACCTGTATGGCAAAGAATTACCCTCTACATAATGCGCTTGATTGGCATTTACGTTACCATTTTGCCATACAACAGGAGTGGTCCTAGCTGTTAAAGCTCCATTGGCACCTTGACTTAGGCTAGCAGCTGGCTGAGTTTGGGCATTAACTGAACCAACACAAATAGAAAAAACCATAATTAAAATGGCGTTTAATGAAAAAGACAAATTTAATTTAGATCCAACTAAATTAAAAATAAGGTGAGTAAAATTTTTCATGCTTGGGGAATTTTTTTGTTTTAATAAGCAAGTATATATAACAGTGTTTTAATTTATTTTCAAGAGTTATTTTTACTTATTAAAGCTTTAAATACTTTTAATCAGGAAAATTTTATCGATTAAACATATTTTATATTTTCAAATAAGTAGCACTAATTAATATAGGAATTAAAAAGCAAATCAGTGTAAATTGAAGATGTTACATTCAATTTAAATATTCTAATTAATTGGGGGTAGTGAATTAATATTGTTTGTTAATTTTTTGAATATAATGCATAATAATTAATAATTAAACTTTAAAATACACAAACAATCAAGCTTATTGCTACACAATAGTTTGTTTATTATTTTAAAATTAACGCAAGGTATAATAGAAATTAATACAATTAATTTTTTTTTGTTGAAATACGAATAAAAACGTTTAATGTCATAAAAAAATAAAAATTTATAAATTTAACAAGAATAATAATATAAACAAATAGTAGGAACGCATAGTATAATATCAAAAAAATAGATTCACTTATTAACTAACGTCTTGATTTTCAAAAACAAAAAAACACTTACTGTATTTAAATTAAAATGTTTTGCTATAATAGAATAATTCAACGTCTTACATACAAAACAAAGCTTAAACTACACTTAAATAAAGATATAAAGCTGTAAATACTTTTATTAGCATTCTTGGTTATCGTTTTCAGTGAAAAAAAATAAAAAATTAGTTGAGTAGAAAGAAATTATTTTAAAAAAACACTCAACTTACATTGTAAATTTCATGACCAATAGGTGTTAGCCAAACATTAAAGGTTAAAAAAACCTGTTCAATAAAAATTCATATAAAATACTTTAATCAATGCAGAATGATTTTTTTACTGACTAATTTTTAAAAGACTATTTAGAAATATTAATAATCCTTGGCAAATTCCCATTCAACCATTTGTAGTTCATCAATATCATGGTGTGAGTTCCTCCTTCAACGACAATGCAATTCTGTATGTACTTTATAGAAAAAACATCATCAGCATCGCCGTGTATATGTACAACGGAATAATCTACCTCAGTTCTTTCTCATAATATTACCTGCTCTACATCCCAATCTAAATAACGTTTATCTCGAACAATCAAATATTTTTCATACAACTTGAGCCGCTGATTAATTTTAGATCAAAACGAAAACTTCGTAAGATTTTCAATATTGGCAAACAAAGTCGTAGGAATCAATTTATAAGCTTTGGTTTTTTTTGGCGAGTTTCATCCTTCGTGGAAATTCTAAATTACATTTTAAATTTTGATGAAATTTGCCATCTCTTGAACCAAAATACCTCCAAAAGAAACGCCAATTAAAACCGGATTGGGCCGAAAAATCTTTTGAGTCATTCTTTTAGCATAACCAGATAAAGTTTCATTATCTATGGAAATTTCCCATTCTAACGGATAATTTTCAAATATATCTTACAGAAGAACAATCCGTTCAAAAAATTCAGCACTTGCCGCCAAACCAGGCATTAAATAAACAGGTATATTTCAATTACTTACACGGAATAATGCTTTCGCAAACTAATATCAACCAAGCTGAAAAATATTTCAAGAAAGCAATCGAATTAGGATTGTCTATCGATTTGGCTGTTGCCAAATTAAATCTAGCGGGAGTTGCGATGTCAAGAAGAAGAAAGCTAGAAGCGACTAACCTTCTAAACGAAGCAAAAAGACTAGACAAACAAGGTATGCTGAAAGAACAGATCACCATGATGAAAGGTCAAATGAAAAAAATATAATTCAAAAAAGGGCAAATAAAATTATTTGCCCTTTTTTATTATACTTTCATCAGCAAATAAAAAGCATTAAAAAACGCAGCTTCGCAGGTCTATTGAAAAATAGTAATTGTGATGCTGCGTTTTTTTTATACAATCTAAAAGCAAAAGATTCTAAAAGATCTTGTCCTTTGGTAATATTCAGACCGTTTTGACTTAATATCCACTCAATGGAATTTCAATTGTATATTTTTTATTCGTTGGATTCTCTAATTTTTTATCTCTAAGCCATGGATTATGAATTTTCAAAATCTTATAGTTTATCCCCTGCGCTTTCGCAAAATCAGCTAAGTCATTAATCGTAGTGTCTACAGCGATTTTTTTTGTTGGCAATATCGCATACAGCTCTTCATCTGCTAAGGAGAAACCAAATTTATCAGGATTTTTCATAATTTCTTTCAGTGCCAAAATTCGGAATACGTAACGAGACGTTTCTTCGGTAAGCAACAAATCATAGTAATTAGATTCTTTTTGGATCTCCATTTGCTTGTTAACCCCTCCCATTCCGCCATTATAAGAAGCAGCAGCTAAAGTCCAAGTTCCAAATTTTGCTTTAGCAATCAAAAAATAACTACAAGCTGCCTGTGTTGATTTTTCTAAATTATAGCGTTCATCAACAATCTCGTTAACTTCCATTCCTCTTTCCTTAGCTGTTTCCGGCATAAACTGCCATACCCCTCTAGCGCCAGCACCGGATACTGCATTGACTAAACCACTTTCTATCACTGCTAGATACTTAAAATCATCTGGAATTCCGTTTTTCTTAAGAATGGGTTCAATAACAGGAAAAGCACGGTTTGCTCTTTTTATCGCTAAAATAGTAGAGGCATGAAGATTTATGTTGACAATCAATTCCCGATCCAAGCGTTCTTTGACATCCGAAATTTTCAATGGTGTAGTTTCCCCAGCAAAATTAGCCGTAACCGGAAAATAGGTTGATACATATTTTTTTTCTTTATCTAGCTTGTCCTTCGACTCATATGTAGTTGCAAAAATCAATAGACCGCTTGCAAAAACTACCGTAAGGAGGATACTTATTCTTTCTATTCTTTTCATTTTTCTCATTTTTAGCATGTATATCAGGCAGCAACAATCAGTCCACAGTTGTATTTGCTCCCAAAATAATAGCGCCCAAATTAGCATTAAACCACCTGTATTTATTCAAAATCATAATGTGAGTTCCTCCTTCTACCACAGTACATTCTTTGATATACTTTATTGGAAAAACATCATCCATATCGCCATGAATATGGATTACACTTTCGTCAACGACTGTTCGATCCCAAAGAATCACTTTCTCTACAGCCCATTCTAAATAACCGATATCACGAACCGACAGAAATTTTTCATATAATTTCAATCGATGATTAATCTTTGAACCAAAGGAAAACTTGGCTAAATTCTCCAAATTTAATATCAAACTCATCGGAATGAGTTTGTAAGCTTTAGTGGTCTTAGCAATTTTCATTCTTCGGGGGAATTCCAAATTACTTTTTACACTCGAGATGATAATTACCTTTCTCGCATCGATATGTTTTGCCATTTCTTGAACCAAAATACCTCCAAATGAAACGCCAATCAAAACAGGACTCTCCTTTTTGATTTTCAGAGCAATTCTCTTGGCGTAATCGTCCAAAGATTCCTTAACCAACGGAATCTCCCACTCTAGAAGATGTGTTTCAAAATCAGCTTCTGGAAGTTGTATTCTCTCAAAAATAGCAGCACTGGCCGCTAATCCAGGCATAAAATAAACTGGTATTTTACTCATAATTGTGCTTCAATATTTTACAACAGATTGCCATCTAATTATTACAAATTTCTTATAAAATTAATTTTTTTATTGAAACCAACTTCGAATCTACCTTTATATTAGCATTAAATTATGACTGTTCTACTTTACAAATCTAAAACTGTGGTCGCAACAGCTATAGAGTCATTTTCTACTTTCTCGTCGAAAATTATTATCCTTTGGCTCGAGTATGGATTAAAACACCGAAACTTTACAACTGAAGATGAAATTGAACAGAGATAGACCATCCATTCCATGAATACCTAAACGAAACTGTAGCTGTATAAAAAAAAAATAACGTGCAACAACCTTGCAACGACTATTGTTTACTGACAAAGAGAAGAGCGCCTCCAACATAGACGTTAAAATGATTTGATACTGATAATCAATTCAATACCTTTGTAAAGGTTGCCTCACTAAAAAAAATACTAGAAACATAATATAGGTTCAGTAACAAAACCCTTTTATTTATCTGCAAATTTTCGAAAATAACACAACCCTAACACACAATGTTGACTTCCTGAAGGAGGGCGATTATCTGTTTTCTTAGTTGTAGTGAACAAATGGTACAAGCGTATTATAATAGCAATAGATAATCATGGATATATTTAATTTGAAATAAAACCAACACTAAAATTAAAATACAATTGGTAAAAAAACGCCAATGAATCTTCAATAATAAAATTGGGCGAATATTAGTCCGGTCACAAATACTTAAACAAACAATATGGAACAATCTATTATCATGGAAATCAAAGACAATACTTTCGCAAGACAATTTGAAACTACAGTAGAGGAAGGGTTAGTTTCAGTTGAATATTCTTTTCAAGAAAAAAAGATATTTTTGACAAAAATAAATACTCCAGACGAATTTGACAACGAAGAGTTTGTTTCTCAGTTACTATCTGAAATAATGGCCATTGCCATTGAACGAAAATTAAAAGTAGTTCCCATACTTCCAAAAATCGTGGTTTTTTTTAAAAAAAACCCTATTTACAAAGAACTACTTCCCCCAGGAATTAGACTTTAAAAAAAAGCGGCTGTATCATTTAGTATGTTCAGCCGCTTTTTTTTTACTAATGTCTAGTATAACACAAAAAGGCACAAGAATTAACTTATGCCTTTTTTATAATTATATAAAAAATTATTTTTCTATTTCTCTCATGCTCTCCATTTTCTTATTTGCCAAGAATCCCGTAATATCTTCAAAATGCTCAACTACTCTTTTATTTCCAAATTCAAAAACCTTTGTCGCTAGTCCGTCAAGGAAATCTCTGTCGTGAGAAACCAAGATCAAAGTCCCATCAAAATCACGTAGCGCATCTTTAATGATGTCTTTAGTCTTCATATCCAAGTGATTTGAAGGTTCATCCAGAATCAACAAATTAACCGGTTCTAACAATAATTTAATCATTGCTAAACGTGTTTTCTCTCCTCCTGAAAGGACTTTTACTTTTTTAGTCACATCATCTCCGTGAAACATAAAAGCTCCTAAGATATCCTTTATTTTAGTTCTAACATCCCCTACCGCAATATCATCAATAGTTTCAAAAATAGTAGCGTTTTCATTTAATAAAGCTGCTTGGTTTTGAGCAAAATAACCAATTTGCGAATTATGACCAATCTCAAGACTACCGCCATCAATTTCAATTTGCTTCATAATGGCTTTGATCATTGTCGATTTTCCTTCTCCATTTTTTCCGACAAAAGCAACTTTTTGCCCTCTTTCAATTACTATATTAGCATCCTTGAAAACCACATGATCTCCGTAAGATTTTGACAAATCCTTCACAATTACTGGATATTGTCCCGAACGAACCGCTGCAGGAAATTTTAATTTTAATGCCGAATTATCTACTTCGTCCACCTGTACTATAACTAGTTTCTCTAACATTTTAACACGAGACTGAACAGCATCTGTTTTAGAGAAAGTCCCTTTAAAACGGTCAATAAAAGTTCTATTATCAGCAATCATACGTTGCTGCTCATCATATGCTTTTTGTTGGTGCATACGGCGGTCTTTTCTCAATTCTAAATAATGAGAATACTTCGCTTTGTAGTCATAGATACGTCCCATTGTAACTTCAATAGTACGATTAGTAATGTTATCCACAAACGCTCTATCGTGAGAAATCACCACAACCGCTTTTGCTTGATTAATCAAGAAGTCCTCTAACCATTGGATACTTTCAATATCCATATGATTTGTTGGTTCATCCAGTAAAATTAAATCTGGTTTTTGTAAAAGGATTTTAGCTAGTTCAATTCTCATTCTCCATCCTCCTGAAAACTCAGATGTTTGACGCGTAAAGTCCTCACGAACAAAACCCAACCCAATTAATATTTTCTCTACTTCAGCTTCGTAATTCACTTCTTCGATAGCATAAAATTTCTCGCTTAAGTCAGAAACTCTTTCGATCAATTTCATATACGCATCACTTTCATAATCAGTACGAATGGTTAATTGTTCGTTGATTTCATCAATCTCAGCTTTCATACCAAAAATTTCTCCAAAAGCTTTTGAAGTTTCTTCCATTACTGTAGCTCCATCAGTAGTCAATAAATGCTGTGGTAAATAAGCAACAACTGCTTCTTTTGGTGCCGAGATATTCCCAGTTGACGGTTTGCTTTGTCCTGCAATTATTTTCAGAAGCGTCGATTTACCCGCTCCATTTTTACCCATAAGGGCAATTTTATCATTTTCATTTATAGCAAAAGAAACATCGCTAAAAAGCGTAGTACCACCAAATTGTACTGAAATATCGTTAACTGTAATCATTGTAATGTTTATTTGTAGATTCGGCTTCTAATTTAATTGAAACCGAGTTAATTTTAAAAATGCAAAGATAGCTTAAATAACTAATTTGTTTATTATAAAATGAAAGCTTCTAGAAACAGAATTAAATTCTTATCTCTAGAAGCTTTCAAAAAAATTCTATAGGATGTTAATCCTCTTTCTTTTTATTTATAGTATTCCAAATATGTGCATTTGTAACTCCAATATCTTCTGGGTAAAAAACAGGGTCTTTCCCTTCCTTTTTCTGCTTTTCATAATCTTTCAATGCTGCCAAAGCCGGTTTTTGTAAAAGAATAATAGCTATAATATTAAACCAAGCCATCAATCCAACACCTAAATCTCCAATGTCCCAAGCTAATTTTGCTTGATTAATTGAACCATACATAATCACTAACATCATAACCACTTTAAGTATGTGAGTATAAATTGGTGATTTTAAATTTCTAGTTAAATAAGAAATATTAGTTTCTGCGATATAATAATAAGCCAAAATTGTTGTGAAAGCGAAGAAAAACAATGCTATTGCCACAAAATAAGACCCAAAGCCTGGGAAAACACTATCCATAGCACTTTGAGTAAATCCTGGGCCTACCGAAACATTTTGTGCCCCATTATATAAAAATTCAGAAGCACCATCAGTTCCAAAAGCCGGATTTTGCACATTGTATTTTCCTGTTATCAACAACATAAACCCCGTTGCAGAACAAACTAATAAAGTATCTATATAAACAGAAAACGATTGAACTAAACCTTGTTTAGTAGGATGCGAAACATTAGCGGCAGCGGCAATATGTGGCGCTGTACCTTGACCTGCTTCGTTAGAATAAATTCCCCTTTTCACTCCCCATTGAATAGCAAGACCAAAAACAGCTCCAAAACCAGCTTCCATATTAAAAGCACTTTTGAAAACCAAAGAAATAACTCCTGGTAATTGATCGTAATCAATAGCGATTATCACTAATACGATTAAAATATAACCAATTGCCATAATAGGTACAATGTACTCGGTAAATTTGGCAATTCTTTTTACTCCTCCAAAAACGATAAGACCAAACATAACAGCAACTGCAGCCCCAGACATCCAAGTATCCAATTGAAAAGCATTTTGAATTCCATCAGCAACAGAGTTTGCTTGAACACCCGGTAATAATAAACCAGCAGAAATAACCGAAACGACTGCGAATAAAACACCAAACCATTTCACTCCTAAACCTCTTTCTATATAAAAAGCGGGGCCTCCACGAAACTGTCCTAAATGTTTTTCTTTATAAATTTGTGCCAAAGTAGCTTCAACAAATGCGGTACTCGCCCCTAAAAAGGCAACCATCCACATCCAAAACATTGCTCCAGGTCCACCAAATGCAATCGCCGTAGCAACACCTGCAATATTCCCAGTCCCTACTCTACCTGCCAATGACATGGATAAAGCCTGAAAAGAAGAAACCCCTGATTCAGAACTTTCACCATCAAATAGCAAGCGAAACATTTCTTTAATATGTCGTACTTGTAGAAAACGAGTGCGCAACGTAAAATAAAGCCCCGTTCCTAAACACAAAACAATTAAAGCATTACTCCAAACAATATCATTCAACACCCCAATAACTTCTTCCATATATTTAGTATTTATATAATTATCACAAACTCATTAAAACATTCGTTTTATTATTAAATTTCGATAAAACTATAACATATAGGTAAAAAAAACTAACAAAGGTGCTTTAAAAAAGTAAAAACTTATTAACCTACTAAATATCAACCCTAATAAATCGGCTTATTTTTATTCGAAAAAATGGGTTTTTAACATATTATCTCCACATTATTAAAATCCAATCATCAATACAGTTTTGAACACCACAAAAAAGACGGTTCAATTTTAAAAAATTGAACCGTCTTCTATATTTTTAAAATACTATAAAACCGTTGAAACTATTCTTTTCTCCACTTTTTAGTTTCCTCGAAGATATGCTCTAAAATAGCTGATTCTTTTTCATCAAATTCAACGTCTCTTCGACCCATAACAAGTCTTGCAGTTTCGAAAGCTTTCTTTGTTATATATGTAGTAAAACCAGAAGCTCCACCCCAAGAAAAACTTGGTACAAAATTGCGGGGAAAACCACTTCCAAAGATATTAGCGCTCACTCCTATTACGGTACCTGTATTGAACATAGTATTAATTCCGCATTTACTGTGATCTCCCATCATCAAACCACAAAACTGAAGTCCTGTTTTGGCAAAACCTTCGGTTTCATAGCTCCACAATCTTACCTCTTCGTAGTTGTTTTTTAGGTTCGAATTATTACTGTCAGCACCAATATTACACCACTCACCCAAGACAGAGTTTCCTAAGAAACCGTCATGACCTTTATTTGAATATCCAAACAATACCGAATTATTAACTTCCCCTCCAATTCTGGAATGTGGTCCAACAGTAGTTGCGCCATAAATCTTTGCTGCCATCTTAACAACAGCACCTTCACACAAAGCAAAAGGCCCACGGATAACAGAACCTTCCATTATTTCAGCGTTTTTACCTATATATATAGGTCCTGTAGAAGCATTCAAAGTCACAAATTCAAGTTTAGCTCCTTCTTCTATAAATATATTTTCAGGAGAAATAACGTTGACACTTTGAGGAATTTGTTTCGATTTCCTTCCTTCGGTTAAAATTTCAAAATCTTCCCGAATTGCAGCATCATTCTTAGAAAAAATATCCCAAGTGTTTTCAACTGTCAGGCAGTCGTCATCATACTCAATAATTTCATAAGAATCAAAATCTACCTCTTCTTGATTTTCATTGGTAAAAAAAGCAACTACTTCTTCACCTTTAAAAATAACCTGATTTGACTCTAAATTACTTACCATTTCAGCCAAGACAGCATTAGGAAGAAAAGAAGCATTAATCATAATGTTTTCTTCCAATTCCACCATAGGATATTTATCCGATAGATATTCCTCAGTAATTGTAGTGGTAGTAGAGCCTAAATGCAATTCCCATTTTTGACGAATAGTCATAATCCCGATAAGAATATCAGCAACCGGACGTGTAAAGGTAAAAGGCAATAATGCATTACGAGCAGGCCCGTCAAAAAGTATGTAATTCATTTTATAAAGTTTCAAAGTTACAAAGGACCAAAGTTACAAAGTTTTTATTTGTTATGTTAAGAAGTTCTCCCTTAACGATCCTGATTTAAACAAATAAAAAAGCCTTCCGAAATGGAAGGCTTTAGTATAATTAAAAACAAGTTAAAATTATTTAACGTGTTTAGCATATTTAGTTTTGAACTTGTCAATACGTCCTGCAGTATCGATAAGTTTGCTTTTACCTGTGTAAAAAGGGTGAGAAGTTCTAGAGATCTCCATTTTTACAACTGGGTATTCAACACCGTCAACTGTAATTGTTTCTCTTGTATCTGCTGTAGATTTAGTGATAAAAACGTCTTCATTTGACATGTCTTTAAAAGCAACTAATCTGTAATTCTCTGGGTGTGTACCTTTTTTCATCTTGTAATTCTTTTTTATTTGTTTGGCTATAACCTGCTTTGAAGCTTTTCCTTTAACCGAAAAGGTATAAACACATCATAACTTTTTGCTATTGTATTATTTTAAGTGTGCAAATTTACAATTAATTTTCAATAAACAATCCTTTGTGACAATTTTTTTAAATAATCGTAAAAAGGTTTTTTTATCCCTGAATAAAATGGGAATTGCTATATTTGTGGATTAATTTAAAACCAACCAAATAATGATTAACGAAATTATCAAGAAAAACGGAATTACCTATGGCATTATCACTGGAGTAGCATTATCATTAATCACTGCTTTTATGTATGCCGTTGACATCGAATTATTCATTGCTTGGTGGACAACACTTTTAAGCCTTTCTGTTTTTATTGTTGTACCTATTATATTACTCTCGACTACCAAAAAAGAATTAAACGGAGTTTTTACATTCAAAGAAGCCTTTACAACTTATTTTATTTCGGCAGTAATTGGCGTACTTATTTCTGTTCTTTTTAAAATTGTTTTATTCAACTTTATTGACCCAGCTATAAAAGACACTCTTCTGGATCTGACAATAAAGTACTTGATTAGTACTTCAGAGAAATTTGGCGTACCTGCTTCTTCTTTAAACGAAACAATTAAACAATTAAGAGAAACCGACCCTTATTCTATCGTTGAACAATTGAAAGGATCTGTTTTTGTTATCTTTTTCTGTGCTATTTTAGGATTAATTATGGCTGCAATATTTAAATCAAAAACTTCATCGCAAGATTACTAATAAATGAACTTAACTATCCTTATACCACTTCTTAACGAAGAGGAATCTCTACAAGAATTATACTCTTGGATCATAAAAGTGATGCAAGCCAACAACTACAGCTATGAAGTTATCTTCCTAGATGATGGTAGTACGGATAATTCTTGGAAACTTATTGAGGGGTTCTCGAATGAAAACCCAAATATAAAAGGGATTCGTTTTATGAAGAACTTTGGTAAATCACAAGCTTTACATGCTGGTTTCGCAAAGGCAAAAGGTGATGTTATTATCACTATGGATGCTGATTTACAAGACAGTCCAGAAGAAATTCCGGGTTTATACAATATGATAACGAGTCAAGATTTTGATTTAGTATCAGGTTGGAAAAAGAAGCGTTACGACTCCGTAATGGCAAAAAATCTTCCTTCTAAATTATTCAACTGGGCCGCTAGAAAAACATCTGGTGTGGAGTTGAATGATTTTAATTGTGGATTGAAAGCCTACAAAAATGTGGTTGTAAAAAACATAGAGGTTTCAGGTGAAATGCACCGTTACATTCCAGTATTGGCAAAAAATGCCGGTTTTGGTAAAATAGGTGAAAAGGTTGTTCAGCATCAAGCTAGAAAATACGGGGAAACTAAATTTGGTATGGAGCGTTTCATTAATGGCTTCCTGGATTTAATCACTATCTGGTTCTTATCTCGTTTTGGAAAAAGACCAATGCACTTATTTGGCGCTATGGGTTCGTTTATGTTTATCATTGGTTTTATGTCAGCAGGATACATAGGTGTTTCTAAACTATACTATATGTATAATGATATGCGATATAGCTTAGTGACTAATAACCCTTGGTTTTTCATAGCGTTAACCACTATGGTTTTAGGAACTCAATTGTTTTTGGCGGGATTTCTTGGCGAAATTATTTTACGCTCAAAAAACAACGAAGAACGTTATAAAATCGCGAGCGAACTTAATTTATAATACACATTAGCCCTGATGGAAGTGGCATCCCACGCTTTTTTAGCGTGGATATAACGGACAGCAGGATTAGCTCCTTAAAAAATAAATAATTAGCCTCAATTTAATGACTAACAATATAAAAATACACACAATGAATATCCCACAAAACACATTAGACGCAGTAAACGAATGGTTAACGCCTACGTTTGACAATGATACTCAGGAAGCAATTAAAGAAATGATGACTTCTTCTCCAAAAGAACTAGAGGAAAGTTTTTATAAAAATCTTGAATTTGGGACTGGAGGAATGCGTGGTGTTATGGGCGTGGGAAACAACCGCATCAATAAATACACCCTGGGTAAAAACACCCAAGGTCTTTCTGATTATATGCACAAAGTGTTTCCTAATCAGGATTTAAAAGTGGCGATTGCTTATGACTGTCGTCACAATAGCGATACTCTAGCAAAGGTGGTTGCCGATGTTTTCTCTGCGAATGGTATTCAGGTGTATTTATTTTCGGATATGCGTCCAACACCCGAATTGAGTTTTGCAGTAAAAAAACTAGGTTGTCAGTGCGGAATTGTGCTTACAGCTTCACATAATCCTCCGGAATATAATGGTTACAAAGTGTACTGGGAAGACGGAGGACAACTTGTTCCCCCTCAAGACGCAGCTATCATTCAGGTTATTGAAGATTTAAAATACAGTGAAATAAAATTTGAGGCAAATGAAGATTTGATTCAATATATAGATAGTGAAATCGACGAGGCTTTCATCAAGTCTTCGATTGAAAATGCGAGTTTTAATACTTCGGCTGAGGCCAAAGAAAATCTGAGCATCGTTTTCACTTCATTACACGGAACTTCTATTAAGTCAATTCCAGCCACTTTAGAACAAGCAGGATATACTAATGTTCACATTGTTGCTGAACAGGCAGAGCCTAACGGGGATTTCCCTACCGTGAAATCTCCTAATCCAGAAGAACCGGAAGCATTGACTATGGCACTTGCCCTGGCTGACAAAACAAATGCCGACATTGTTGTAGGTACTGACCCTGACTGTGATCGTTTAGGGGTAGCCGTTAGAAATAACGAAGGCAAAATGATTCTCCTTAACGGAAATCAAAGTATGATTTTGATGACTGCTTTTTTATTAGAGCAATGGAAAAAAGCAGGAAAAATTAATGGCAAGCAATTCGTAGGTTCTACAATTGTTTCCACTCCTATGATGATGGAACTGGCTACCAATTATGAGGTGGAATGCAAAATAGGTTTGACTGGCTTCAAATGGATTGCCAAAATGATTAAAGATTTTCCGGAACTGGAATTCATAGGTGGTGGTGAAGAAAGCTTTGGTTATATGGTTGGTGATGCCGTACGTGATAAAGATGCCGTTGCAGCAACTTTATTAATATGCGAAATGGCAGCGCAAGCCAAAGCCAAAGGAAGTACTGTTTACAAAGAACTATTGAAATTATACGTTGATAACGGATTCTATAAAGAATATTTAGTTTCTATGACCAAAAAAGGAATCGAAGGTCTAAAAGAAATCAACCAAATGATGGTGGATTTACGCGAAAACCCTTTGAAAGAAATCAACGGGGAGCGTGTTGTAATGATGGAAGATTACAAATCATCAATTGCTAAAAACTTATTCACTGGAGAAGACGAGACAATGAATATCCCAAAATCAGATGTGTTGATTTATTACACTGAAGACGGGGCAAAAATTGCAGCAAGACCTAGTGGAACCGAGCCTAAAATTAAATTCTATATCAGCGTAAAGGCTGACCTATACGACGTAGCTGATTTCGCCGAAGTTGAGCGCTCCTTAGACGAGAAAATTAAAAATATTATTATTGCAATGCAATTGAACTAATGAACAATTTCAAGAAAATATTCCCTTTTTTAATACCATACAAAAAGTATGCATATTTAAACATCTTTTTCAATGTTTTGTACGCCCTTTTTGGAACACTTTCCTTTGTGTCATTAATGCCTATGATGGATGTATTATTTGGACAATCCAAAAAAAACTACACCGTTCCAAGCTATAAAGGAATTTGGGAATTAAAAGATTACATATCGGATTCCTTGAGTTATTATCTTACCGCAATCACAGACCTAAACGGAATAGGTTATACTTTATCCATTCTGGTTGCAGGAATAATTACTATATTCTTGTTGAAAAACTTGTCTGATTATATGGCTATGTTTTTCATTACCTATCTTAGAAACGGCATCCTGAGAGACATTAGAAATGCGATGTATAAAAAAACACTTGAATTGCCTATTTCCTTTTTCTCAGAAAAAAGAAAAGGGGATACCATTTCAAGAATTGCAGCTGATGTAAACGAAGTGCAGAATTCATTTCTATCTATTTTAGAATTGGTAGTAAAAGAACCTCTTACCATCATTTTTACAATTGTAACGATGTTTACCATAAGTGTAAAACTGACCGTTTTTGTTTTTATTTTTATTCCTGTATCTGGTTACATCATTTCCCTTATTGGAAAAAAATTAAAAAAACAATCAACTAAAGCCCAAGAAGAACAAGGATTGTTTTTATCAACTATCGAGGAAACCCTTGGGGGATTAAAAGTCGTAAAAGGATACAACTCTGAAAGTTATTTTAATGGAATTTTCCAAAACTCTACGAACCGTTTTTTTAGTTTATCTAACACTATAGGCAATCGACAAAACCTGGCTTCACCTATGAGTGAATTTATGGGAATTATGGTTATCGCCATATTGCTTTGGTACGGAGGACATATGGTTTTGATTGAACACAGTTTAAAAGGAGCTGCTTTTATCGCTTATATGGGATTAGCTTACAATATTCTTACACCAGCTAAATCTATCTCAAAAGCATCTTATAGCATCAAAAGAGGAAATGCTGCTGCTGAAAGAATCTTAGAAATACTGGATCAAGAAAACACCATTACCAGCAAAATAGATGCTATTGATAAAAACTCATTCGATTCAAATATTACTATAAAAAACATCAACTTTAAATACGAAGATGAAATCGTTTTAAAAGACTTTTCTCTAGAAGTTAAAAAAGGGCACACTGTTGCTCTTGTAGGACAATCTGGAAGCGGAAAAAGCACTATCGCTAATCTATTGACTCGTTTTTATGATGTAAACGAAGGAACGATAACTATTGACGGTGTAGATATCAAAGATATGGACCTACAATCTCTTAGAGGATTGATGGGTTTAGTAACTCAAGACAGCATATTATTTAATGACACCATCAAAGCGAATATTGCGTTAGGAAAACAAGATGCAACAGACGAGGAAATCATTGAAGCATTAAAAATTGCCAACGCGTATGAGTTCGTAAAAGATTTACCATTAGGCATCCACACAAACATAGGTGATAGCGGAAACAAACTTTCAGGTGGTCAAAAACAACGTTTATCTATTGCCCGTGCTGTTTTGAAAAATCCTCCTATTATGATTTTGGATGAGGCTACTTCAGCATTGGATACTGAAAGCGAAAAATTTGTGCAGGTGGCGCTAGAAAATATGATGCAAAACAGAACATCAATCGTTATTGCACACCGTCTTTCGACTATACAAAAAGCAGATTCAATTGTAGTGATGCAAAAAGGAAGAATTGTAGAGCAGGGAACTCACGATGAACTGATTGCATTGAATGGGACTTATAACAAATTGGTTAACTTACAATCGTTTGAATAATGATATAATTCACTAAATTTGGATTAAGGATTTGTGGCATACTAATATTAAATCTATAAATTCAAATAAATGTACCTCAGTAACCCAAATATTAATCTTACCGACGATCCAGACACAATAGTCTGGAAATATCTAGATTTATCTAAATTTTTAGCCTTATTGATGTCTAAAAAATTATTTATGTCTCGGTCAGATAAATTTGAGGATCAATACGAAGGTACTTTTAGTGAGCCTACCTTTGATGAAATAAAGAAACTATCAATTGACAATCCTGATTTCTTAAATTACTACAAAACACATCGTGAAAAAGTAGCTATCAGTAGTTGGCATATCAACGAATACGAATCCTTTGCCATGTGGCAAATATTCACTCAAAATACAGAAGGATTAGCCATACAATCAACCATAGGAAGATTACAGAAAGCACTTATTCCTGAAAAGTGCTACAAACAGTATATTGATTGGTGAAGTAAATTATATCGATTACAAAAAAGAATACATTCCGTTTGACGATATGTTTTTCCCTTTTTTATTCAAACGAAAAAGTTTTCAATACGAGCGGGAGGTTCGAATAATTTCAGATGTAGGGGAAAGAAAAATCACGTTGAACGATGGTCTGAAAATCAATGTAGATATCGATCAACTGATCGAAAAAATATACATCCATCCAAAATCAGAAAACTGGTATAAAAACCTAGTTATAGAACTTGTAAAAGAACTAGGTTTCGATTTTACAATAGAAAAATCCGATCTTGAAAGTGATATTTTAATTTAGAAATTGCTATGAATTTTAGATTGGCTTATAGTCAATCACTTTCCATTCATGGTTTCCTAAATCTATATAATTGTAATGCACAACGTCATTTTTATCAAACTGACCGTTTTTATTGGTGTCTTCAACAGTTCTAAAATACAATCTGTTAATAGATTCTATTAAATTCCAATCAATTAATTCCTGAAAATCAGGAGATACTTTAGTAAAACGATCGCCACTAATATCACTTAGATACAAAGATTTTATATCACTCGTGTCTAATTTACCATCTCTATTAGTATCTATATCATACATAGTATATACTAATATTTGTTTTTTGGCTCTATCAGAAACCGATTTTAAATAACTTGCCGTTTGTATCAAAGCGGGCTTATCCGTCA
Organism: Flavobacterium sp. K5-23; assembly: GCF_023278045.1. NCBI lineage: Bacteria > Pseudomonadati > Bacteroidota > Flavobacteriia > Flavobacteriales > Flavobacteriaceae > Flavobacterium > Flavobacterium sp. K5-23. Next base: position 1,763,632 of record NZ_CP056783.1, on the reverse strand, counting down.
AAGGTCTAATTGAATCCGAGTTTATTTTTTGAAATTTCAGGTTTTGTAAAAACCCCGTAATTTCATTTTCTCCATAATTAGAAATGGTAAAACTTAGATCAATTACACTCGAAGAACCATACCTAGCTTTCGAACCTCTTTCATAAACCCGCAAATCTCCCACTGGATGAATCAAATAATTGGTTCCTTCCATTTGTATTGGTAAATCAGAAATCGAAACTTGAGTAGAATCTATTCTACTTATTCCTTTAGCTTTATTGGCAGAATCATAAATCACTTTCGGTTTTTCAACTTCTTCTTTACAGCTGGTTAAAAACAGAACTGATACGCCTAATAGTATCTTATATATATATTTCATATCTGGAAATTTTTATTTATTCGAACAAAACCCTGATTCCTTTTTAATTAGCAATGAAATCTTCTTTATTCTATTTTTCTACAAACTTATTAAATCAAATGTAATGAATTTTAAAAATGCTTTTTAGATTTTAGTCTTATTTATGAAATAAAAAAAGAACCTGTGCCCTATAACTTCGCACTCAACTTTACATTAAAAACCCTTGTAGTCATAAAATTAGGAATCGCATATTCGTTTTTTGTATACACATCTCTAACCCAAGTATTCGTAATTGCATTTTGATTATTGAACAAATTGAAGATTTCCAATCCAACAGACAGTTCCTTGAAACTACTAAACCATCCATAATTTAATTTTCCGGTGCTATTATCTATAAACACTTTAGAAAAACCAACATCAACTCTTCGATAATCATTCAACCTGTTTTGATATTGATAAGGATCTGAATACGAAGGGGAACCTCCCGGCAATCCTGTATTGTATACCAAATTTAGATATAATTTTACCGTTGGGATATTTGGCATATAGTCCTGAAACAAAACCCCAAATTTCAGTCTTTGATCCGTAGGTCTGGCAATATAACCTCTATTGTTACTGTTCTCTTCGGTTTTAAGATACCCAAAACTAAACCAGGATTCAGTTCCAGGAACAAACTCCCCGTTCAAGCGAAGATCTAATCCCTGAGCGTAGCCAGTTGCAACATTTGAAGCCGCATATCGTATTCTTACATTATCAATGGTATAGGTATTGACATCCGTAAGAGACTTATAATACAACTCGGAAACTAATTTAAAAGGGCGTTCCCACAATTTAAAACTATAATCGTTACTTAAAACAAAATGTACTGATTGCTGCGCTTTTACATTTGGCAACACAGTCCCTTCGGCATTTCTTAACTCTCTATAAAATGGTGGTTGGTGATACAATCCTCCAGAAATCCTAAAAACCATATCCATTTCCCAGTCGGGCTTTATTGCAAATTGTGATCTTGGACTTATAGTGGTCTGCCCTTTTCCTATTTCACTTGCACCTGTAACAGCCCAATTTTGCATTCTCACACCTGCATTTACCCAAACTTCGTTTCTACCTATTTTCCCTTTTCGGCTCCATTGTCCATATCCGGAAAATCGATTAATGGTATTGAAATTTTTAGCTCTTATATTTTGAAAAGGTGTCAACGGACCGGTATAAGGTGAATATGGCTGGTCGTTTTTTGGAAGGATTACAATAGGAGGATTTATTGAAAACCCTGAAGAATCAATAACTTCCCATTCTACTATGCGATCCCTTATCGATTCACGCGTGTATTTCACACCCCATTCAAATAGATTTTTTTTCCAATCGTGTATTCCTTTTACTTCCGTATTTACAATCAAGGCATCGAGATCATTTCGAGCATGATTAAGTTGCGAACCAATTCCTCTTGTAAAAGAAACTCCCCCATAAGTAACCGACCCAATATTAGAATCGACTTCACCCAAACGATATTGAGCCAAAATATCAAAATATTCTTGCTCTAAAGTATGGAAAACAGAGCCAATAAATTTCAAAGTGAAATTTTCAGTAGCTTTGAATGTAGTTTTCATTGCCCCAAAATAAGTATCGTATTTATCTCTTTCCTGTCCTTCATAATATACTGATAGTGCCATAGGCTTATCAATTGTTCCAAATTTTGTCTGACGTGTTAAAGGCTGATATTGGTACTTATTTTGTGATACATTCCCTAAAAAACTCCATTGCCATTTAGTCGAAGCCTGGAAATTAATATTGGTTTGAATGTCAGCAAATGTAGGTGTGTAATTCGTTTGTGTATCTTGACTTTTTACTAATAAACTATTATTCCTATATCGCACTCCAGTTATTGCAGTCCATTTTTTGTTTTTGGAAACAGCATCGACTGATAGACTTCCGCCAAGAAAACTAGCCTCAAGTGAAGCTGCAAATTCTACAGGATTCCTATAGGTAATATCTAAGACAGAAGATAATTTATCTCCAAATTTCGATTGAAAACCTCCTGCTGAGAAATCAATGTTTTGTACCAAGTCGGTATTGGTAAAACTAAGACCTTCCTGTTGACCAGAACGAATTAAAAAAGGGCGATACACTTCAATCTCGTTTACATAAACTAAATTCTCATCATAATTTCCGCCACGAACAGCATATTGCGTACTCAGTTCATTATTTGAATTTACACCTGCTAAGGTTTTTAGGATATTCTCGACACCAGCATTAGCTCCTGGAATTTTACGAATTACCGCTGGATCTAAACTTGTAATTCCCTGAACTATTTTTTTATTATTTGTAGTGACAATTATTTCTCCCATTTGTTCTTCCTGATCATTCATAACCAAATTGAACTCATAGTGTTCAGCAGTATTTAAAGTTAAAAAAACCGTAGTTTTTTTTAGGGAGATATGAGTGAATATTACAGCCACTTTTTGATTAGCCGGAACTTGTATCTGATAAAAACCATTTACATTAGATTGTGCTCTGAAACCGGAACAAGTTACATTTACATTGTCCAAGGGCAGATTATTTTTATCTAGAATAACACCTTTCACAATGGCGGACTGAGCATATGAAGTAAACCCAATACAGCCGAAAAGGAAAACAAAAATTATTTTATAGAGACTCAAATTGAAAATGTATTATTATTTTTGACTTCTGAAAAATTGCGTTTCAAAGATAGATGAATTTCCTACTTTATCAGTTACAACCACCTTTAAATCATTAACGCCTTCTGAAACAATTCCATCACTGAAATTATGAGTAATTTTTTTTGTTTTATGATCATATTCGAAGAGAATCCATTTCCCGTTCAAATATCCGTCATAAGATTTGATTCCAGATGTATCATCGTCAATTCTCAGTTGAATTGTTTTTTGTGTACTTATCCATTTCCCTTCAATAGGATTAGTTATAGATATCGTAGGTGGAGTTGTATCGATTGATAATTTATATTTACCTAAAGATCTAACCTTGGCCGAAAACACATTCCCTTTACTATACGTATAATTATAACCTGCTCTTCCTCTGGCATCAATATCAGCAATAAAAACCTTTTCTTTTTGAGCATCAGTATAAGAAGAATCTTCAACTGATATAGTGAAATTAGAATGAACAGGAACAGAATCATCATGAAGATAAAGAGTTTCATTCTTTACATCGAAATTAATTTCAAAATCTTCATAAAAAGTATTCGAAGGAAAGAAAACAGACCAATTATTTTTAGCGAAATTATTATCCTTCTTGACTTTTACAAAATAGTTAGAAACTACTGGCTCCTGATCAATAATTGTAGTCAATAAATCATAATGAATAGGAATTGTTACGACACTCATATTTCCAAAAAAGTCTGAAATCTTTATTTGGTAAACAAAAGATAAATTTGGCAAAACCTGAATAATCCCGTTAGTTTCATCCGTTTTAATAATACTTAACGGAAAAGGGTTTGTCATAAATAATTTCTGGACTCTTTGATAACTTTTCTTATATCTAGGATAATCAATTAACGCATTTATATAACGCATTTCATCAAAAGAATAAGTATCAAATTGAAATCCGAAATTTGGCTTTCCGTTTAAATAAGTCTGCACTTTATAGATTCCGTTCTTATTAAAAGAAGCATTGTCATAATCATAAGCTGTAACTCCAAAACCAATTTTCCCGTTAGCCGAAACTTTATTCGCAAGGTATGTTCCGTCTTTTTGTAAAACCACATTTAATAATAAAGGTCGTTTAGATCTATTTATAGAGGTTTTTGAATCTAAAGGGTAAACATAAACTGCAGAAATTAAAGGTTTCTTGGTGTCTTTTATATGTTTATCAAACCCAAACAAAAGTGGATTGATAACTTTTTCTGTTTTAGTATCTCTAAATTCGAAGTGCAAATGAGGTCCTTCAGACGATCCAGTGTTTCCACTATATGCAATGGTCTGACCTTTTGTAATTGTTAAATCAGTCGGTTTTAAAAACAACTCAATATCATATGATTTTTCTTTATACTGCGCTTTATTTACAAAAGCTTCAATTACATCATTAGGTCTTTGTAAATGACAATACACAGATGTATATCCATTAGGATGAGTAATATAAATCGCTTTTCCATTTCCAAAAGAAGACATCTTTATTCTCGAAATATAGCCATCAGCCACTGCATGAACTTCCAATCCTTCTCTTTGTAAAGTTTTAAAATCAAAACCGGCATGAAAATGATTTGGCCTTAACTCCCCAAAATTCCCAGACAGCTGTATAGGAATATCTAAGGGCAATCCAAAATAATCTTTTGGATACTCCGTTTGTGCAAAAAGCGAACTACAAAACAACAAAATAATAACAGGAAATCTCATCAAATACATTTTTGCTAAGATAAAAAAAGTATTCGGTAATACTTTACAAATCAAAATAAAACGCAATTACTTATTTTACAACGCCTTACGTATTTTAATATAAAAAAACTAATAAAGTATTGCATTACTAAAAAGGAATACTAACTTTGTAATATTAAGTAATGAACAGAATATATAATGAGTGTAATTGCAGAAATAATTGATACTCTTGAAAATAAGATTGAAAAACTTATTATTAAAATAAAAAGTTTAGAAAGAAATACTCAGGAAATAAAAATCGAATTAACAAAATCTGCACAAATCATAGAAAATCAATCTATTGAGATTGACGCGTTAAGAGCGCAATATGAAACACTTAAAATTGCCAATTCATTACTAGGCAGTGACGATAATAAAAGAGATACAAAGCTTAAAATAAATTCATTAATTCGTGAAATTGATTACTGTATAGCACAGCTATCAGATTAGTAAAAGATATGGACGATAAGCTTAAAATAAAAATATCAATAGCAGAAAGAGTTTACCCGTTAACGGTAAATTTATCTCAAGAAGAAGGGCTTAGAAGCGCTTCCAAAAAAATTGATGTAATGATTAAGCAATTTGAAGAAAATTATGCTGTTCGCGATAAGCAAGACGTATTAGCAATGTGCGCTTTACAATTTGCATCACAAGTGGAACAAAAACAAATTGACAATGCTATTAACGGCGATGAAACTATTGAAAGAATCAATAAACTTAACGCATTAATAGATCAATATCTCGATAATTAAACGTTCTTTACAGAAACTAAGATACTGCCTACATTAGTTCATATTTGGTAAACTCAACACTAACAATTTAGAATGAGCAAATCATCACTACTAAAGCATGCCACGCCCCGGCGAGGAAACTTGAACAGTGAGTTAGCTCAAAACTTGTCTTTCCGAGTTTATTCAAGCAACCTAATGTAGGCTTTTTTATATATAAATTTTAATAAACATGGACATAGTAACGATTATTATTTCAGGAATTATAGGTATTGCAGGAGGTTTTGGAATTGCCAAGATCATAGAAAAAAGTAATATTTCTAATTTGATAAAAAACGCTAAAAAAGAGGCAACATCTATTTTAAAAGACGCCAACTTAGAAGCTGAAAACATAAAAAAAGATAAAATTCTTCAAGCAAAAGAGAAATTTATCGAATTAAAATCAGAACATGAGCAAGTAATCCTTTCTCGTGATAAAAAGGTAGCTGAAGTAGAAAAAAGAATAAGAGACAAAGAATCTCAAATTTCTAATGAACTATCAAAAGCTAAAAAAGTAAACGATGATTTCGAATCAAAAACTATTGAATTCACGTCAAAAATTGAAGTTTTAGATAAAAAGCAAGTCGAAGTTGAAAAAATGCACAAAAGCCAACTGCAACAACTAGAAGTGATTTCTGGTTTATCAGCAGAGGAAGCTAAAAATCAATTAGTCGAAGGACTAAAAGCAGAAGCGAAAAGCCAAGCGATGGGGCACATTCAAGAAACTATTGAAGATGCAAAACTAACTGCTCAGCAAGAAGCTAAAAAAATCATTATCAACACTATTCAAAGAGTTGGTACAGAAGAAGCAGTAGAAAACTGTGTTTCTGTATTCAACATTGAATCAGATGATGTTAAAGGTAGAATCATTGGACGTGAAGGTAGAAACATTAGAGCTTTAGAAGCAGCTACAGGAGTTGAAATCATTGTTGATGATACACCAGAAGCGATTATACTTTCTTGTTTTGACCCGGTTCGTAGAGAGATTGCTCGTTTAGCTTTACATAAATTAGTAACTGACGGACGAATTCACCCAGCACGTATTGAAGAAGTTGTTGCTAAAACAACAAAACAAATTGACGACGAAATCATAGAAGTTGGTAAACGTACTGTTATCGATTTAGGAATCCACGGATTACACCCTGAATTAATTAAAGTAGTAGGACGTATGAAATACCGTTCTTCTTATGGACAAAATTTATTGCAACACTCTCGTGAAGTATCAAAACTTTGTGGAATTATGGCAGCCGAATTAGGATTGAATGTAAAACTTGCCAAAAGAGCTGGATTACTTCATGATATTGGTAAAGTTCCAGATGCAGAAAGTGATTTACCTCACGCTCTATTAGGAATGCAATGGGCTGAGAAGTATGGTGAAAAAGAAGAGGTATGTAATGCCATTGGAGCGCATCACGACGAAATAGAAATGAAATCTTTATTATCTCCAATTATCCAAGTTTGTGATGCTATATCTGGCGCAAGACCTGGAGCGAGAAGACAAGTATTAGATTCATACATCCAACGTTTAAAAGATTTAGAAGAAGTAGCTTACGGATTCACAGGTGTTAAAAATGCTTATGCAATTCAAGCGGGTAGAGAGTTACGTGTAATAGTGGAAAGTGAAAAAGTTTCTGACGATAATGCTGCTACGCTTTCTTTTGAAATATCTCAAAAAATACAAACTGAAATGACATATCCTGGTCAAGTTAAAGTAACCGTAATTAGAGAAACTAGAGCGGTAAATATTGCTAAATAATACACTATAATCCTCCTAAGTAAGGAAATAGATAACTTATAAAAAGACTTGTTGATTGAAAAATTGACAAGTCTTTTTTTTGCTTAAAATCGAATATATTATAGAAAACTGCAACTGATTGCACGTCCCTAATTAAAGTTGACCGATTTCTATTAATTTATCATTGTCAAAAATAGTAATAATAGGCTTAGAAAAAAGAGGATTATTGAACCAATTATTTTCAAAATCAACAGGGCTTAATTTCCCTATGTTGTTATGAGGTCTCTTATTATTATAATGTTCAACTGCTCTATCTACATCCTTTTTTAATTGTTCAAATGTTTTAGGTTTCCAATGGTCTATATACTCTTCTTTTATTGTTCTGTTAATCCTTTCTGCATAAGCATTGTCTTGTCCTGACAATGCCATGCTGATTTCGCATCCACTCACTTTGAGAAGAGCTATATATTCATTGTAAATATACTGACTACCTCTATCAGAGTGGTGTATCATTGGAGCTTGATTGTTTTCTAATGCCATTTGCATTGCGCTTAAATTAGCAGTAGCTCTCATATGATTAGATAGTTGATGTCCAACGATTTTCTTTGTATAAACATCTATTATAAACACTGCGTAATAAAATCTTTCTCCAACATAAATATAAGTTATATCCGATTGCCAAATCGTCGACGGAGCATATACAGACATTGACTTTATTAGATTCGGAAAATAAACTTTCACAGAAAACGTTGTTCTCCTGTAATTTTTATGCCTTTTTATCCTGAACCCTAAATCCATAAACGTATCGATAAATCTATCTCTTCCTATGAAATTAGGACGCAAAGCATAATACATTTTCTCAACCCCACAACCAGGGTGTTCTTTCCTTAGTTCCTCTGCTTCTAAAATCAGACATTCTATCTTTCTTTCAAAAGCAACCTGTCTTTTTGAATACTGATTAACTGCTTGCTTGCTTATTTCAAGTGTTTCGTAAAGCTGATTTAAAGAAAAACTTATTACTTTCTGGTTCTCAACGAACCAGCTGATTGTGGGGTGTTGGAGTTTTTTTTTATGTCGATATTAAATTCATCTTTAGCTATATCAATCATCTTTTCGAGATAATCAATTTTTATTTGCTTCTGACCAACCGCTTGTTCAAGTTCTTTTATCTTGAGTTCTAACTGTTTTAGCTTATCAATGTTACTATCTTTCATTTCTACAACTCTAATTCCTTTTTCATTAAAAGTAGAAAATTTATAAATCCAATTGTAGATTGTAACGTTATTTACTCCGTAAAGTCGTTCTAATTGCAGAACACTATACTTCCCGCTTTCGTAAAAACTTACGATTCCTTTTTTAAACTCTTCCGAATAAACTCGGAGTTTCCTAATTTCTTTTAAATTTGCATTCATATAACTTGACTTTTGTGGTCAACCTATATCAGGGAAGTACAGATCACTAATTACCGAAAACTGAACACTGAACACTGATCACTAATCACTCTTCCTTGGATGAAAATTATTCATTACTTGAGCTAAATGTTTTCGATCTAAGTGCAAATAAATCTCTGTAGTTGTTATTGATTCGTGTCCCAACATTAATTGAATAGATCGCAAATCAGCACCATTTTCCAAAAGATGAGTCGCAAATGAATGGCGAAAAGTGTGCGGGCTTATTTTTTTGTCCAATTCTATTTTTCGAGCCAAGTCTTTTATAATTGTAAAAATCATAGCTCTTGTAAGCTGCCTCCCTCTTCTATTGAGAAACAAAGTGTCATTAAATCCTTTTTGAATATTAAGATGAATTCGAATAGAATCCTTATATATAAGAATGTACTTTTTACCTAATTCGGCAATTGGAACAAAACGTTGTTTATTTCCTTTTCCCGTGACTTTTATAAAACCTTCCTCAAAAAACAAATCGGAAATTTTAAGTTCAACTAACTCCGAAACCCGAAGACCACAACCATACAGTATTTCAATCATCGCGCGGTTACGCTCTCCTTCATTCGAACTTAAATCAATTGCAGCTATAAGAGCATCAATTTCTTCCAAAGACAAGGTATCGGGTAGCTTCCTGCCCGTTTTAGGACTTTCTATCAATTCCAAAGGATTGTCAAGACGGTAATCTTCAAATATCAAATAACCAAAAAAACTTTTCAAACCTGAAATAATCCTTGCTTGAGAACGGGGATTCACTTCTTTTGAAACACTATAAATAAATTGCTGCAACGTTTCTTCACCTATTTTTAATGGAGAAACAACAATTTCATTTTCATCAAGAAAAAGACACAAGCGTTCTATATCAAAAGAGTAATTCTCAATTGTATTCTTTGACAAACCCCTTTCGATTCTTAAATAAGACTGAAAATTAGTGATATAGGAATTCCAATTCATACTTACAAAGTAAAGATATTTTAAGATATAAAAAAACCACGCTGATGGCGTGGTTTTACTTTTATTTTAAAAAAGAATTACTAGAATTTGTAACCTAAAGAAATTTGGAATACAGAGTTTTTAAAATCTTTTTCCCCTGGAGACAAATTTTCCTGTAAGCGTGTCAAACCTAAATTATATCGAGCACCTATCATTATATTTTTAGAAATAGTATAATTAGCACCAAAAGCTAAACTTACATCAGTTGATTTAAGTTCATCTTTTACATCCTCTTCTACTCCACCTGAATTAGCTTTGGCAGATACTAAAAATCCAATTTGCGGACCGGCCTCCAAACTAAAAGCATCAGACACATAATATTTACCCAATACTGGAATATTAATATAGTCTAATTTCAAGTCCCCTTTTTCCCCTAAAAATTCTAATTCAACTCCTTGAGTGGAGTAGAGTAATTCAGGTTGTATAGCGAATTTATCACTTACCATAAATTCACCAAAAAAACCAACATGAAAACCTATTAAAGAGTTTGAATCCACTCCATCTTCATCTATATTATTAATTGAAGAAACATTCAACCCTGCTTTGACACCAAAAGACATATCCTTTTTGTCTTGACCATTTACAAATAAGATTGTAAATAGTGCTACTGCCGTTAAAATAACTTTTTTCATAATTTTTGTTTTAAAATTAACAAAATAAAGCTATGTATTTATTTTACAACAACTTACAAAATTAAAACAAATTCGTTGAGTGTCAATAAAATTCGATTAAAACCAAGAAAACAATCATTTATATCATATTTAACTTGTTAACATTGTTAGCTATAAAACAAAAATAAAACTACAACTACTTGATTTATTGATCATTAAATTGATAAGATTTAAAAGAAAGGGTTAAAAAAATTAAAACTTCTTTAATTTTTTTACTTTATTAAAAAAAAAGATAGAATTGTAATAAATATCAAAATAAAGAGTTTTAAATTGTGATCTTAATACTAACAATCAAAATTAAATACCACTTATGAAAAAGACAATATTATTTACCCTTTTAATCATTGCCATATCAGTTAACACACAGGCACAATTAGTTAAATTTGGTTTAAAAGGTGGAGTAAATTATGCAAACCAAACAGGCTCTGCAATTACAGTTAACAACACTAATTATACTACTGATGCTATAACCAGTTATCACGCAGGATTAGTTGTTCAAGTTAGACTAACAGAAGGTTTATCTTTACAACCTGAATTATTATATTCAACCCAAGGCGCAACATACAAAAATGCTGTTGAAGAATTCAAAAATGAATTGGGATATTTATCCGCACCAGTTTTGGTAAAAATCAATTTAAATAAAACATTTAGTCTTGACTTTGGACCACAAGCTTCCATTTTATTAAGTGAAAGAAATAATTTTGTTTATAATAATGCAGAGACTTTTGAATTTGCAGCCGTGGGAGGTTTAGGAATTAATATTACAAAAAACTTCTTTTTACAAGGTCGTTATGTTTTAGGTCTTACTGAAGCTTCTAAAGAAGCAGAAGTTAAAAATTCAGCACTTCAAATTTCTGCAGGATTTACATTTTAAGAATAATAAAAACTAATTTTATTAAAACCGTTCTATAATTGGAACGGTTTTTTTATTTTTACAAAAACATCAATATGAAAATCAGCATTATTAATGGACCAAATCTAAATCTATTAGGAAAGAGAGAACCTGAAGTATACGGAAACTTAACATTTGAAGAGTATTTTACGACTTTACAAATAAAATTTCCGGCAATTGAATTCAGTTATTTTCAAAGTAATATTGAAGGGGAATTGATTGATAAAATCCAGGAATTTGGTTTTACGTTTGACGGGATAATACTAAATGCTGGTGCTTATACGCATACCTCTATAGGAATAGGAGATGCTGTAAAAGCGATAACTACTCCGGTAATAGAAGTTCATATTTCGAATACATTTTCACGTGAAAGTTTTAGACATCAATCGTATATTTCAGGAAATGCAAAAGGAGTGATTCTTGGTTTTGGACTAAAAAGCTACGAATTAGCGATTCAGTCCTTTCTTTAAAGCTAAAAATATTCTTATAAATGTTTAACATATAATTAATATCCTCTTTTTAAACTTCTTCTATTTTTGTGAGAGAAAAAACTTTCATGAAAAAACATTTTTTACTGCTTCTAATTTTGGTGTCATTTACCAATTATGCTCAAATCAAGGGAACCGTTTCTGATGAGAAAGGCAATCCTATTCCTTTTGTAACTGTCTTCGAAGAAGATACTTATAACGGTACAACTTCAAACGAGAATGGGAATTATGAATTGAATATTAAAACTGCCGGAAAGCATTCGGTTGTTTTCCAATATTTAGGATTTAAGACTCAAAAAATAGCTGTCCAAACAGAAAACAAACCATATCTTTTAGATGTAAAAATGATGGAAGAAAGCTTCTCATTAAAAGAAGTAGTCATCAACACAAAGATCAACCCTGCTATTGCAATCATAAAAAATGCAATCGCCAACAAAAAGGAAAACACCGAAAAAACAGATCGTTACAAAGCTGATTTTTATTCCCGAGGTATTTTCAAACTAAAAAATGCTCCTAAAAAGATATTTGGTCAAAAAATTGGGGATATGAACGGAGGTTTAGATTCAACAGGAACGGGCATTATTTCCTTATCTGAAACATTTTCAAAGATCTCATTCGAAAAACCAAATAATTTAAAAGAAGTAGTAACAGCTTCTAAGGTAAGTGGTAGAGATAATGGATACAGTTACAACACTGCGAGGTCTTCTTTTTACGACTTCTACGACAACACTGTGAACTTTGGGGTTAATATGATTTCGCCTATAGCTGACAATGCTTTTAATTACTATAAATTTAAACTTGAAAGCACTTTCAATGATGAGAATAATCGAACAATTAATAAAATAGAAGTAATTGCAAAAAGAGATAGTGAACCCGTTTTTGAAGGTTACATTTATATTGTTGATGATTCATGGGCAATCTATGCTGTTGATTTAAACATAAAAGGATACCGAATGAAAGAAGAATTTGTTGATGTTATGACACTTAAACAAAACTTCATTTACAACAAAAACAATAAAATCTGGGCTAAAAACACTCAGAGTCTTGACATAAATGCTGGTGCTTTTGGTATAAAATTTATTGGAAAATACACCTATGTATACAGCAATTATGAATTCATAAAAGCTTTTCCCAAAAAAACATTTACTAACGAAATAACATCTATTGAAGTAAATTCGAATAAAAAAGACACAGCTTTTTGGAACACTAACAGACCTATTCCTTTAACCTTAGAAGAAAGCAACGATTACATTCGAAAAGACAGCATTTACAAAGTGCGCAATTCAAAAAAGTATATGGATTCCATAGACCAAAAGGGTAATAAATTCAAATTATTAAAACTTTTAACAGGATATACCTATAGAAACAGTTCAGAGAAAAAATCTTTCAGCTACGAAGGCTTATTTAATCTAAGTTCATTGAGTTTTAATACCGTTCAGGGATATAATTTTGATTCCGGATTTAGATATTCAAACTGGAAAGATAACGAGAAGGGAAAATACACTTCCATTGGCACAAAGCTAAACTATGGTTTTTCGGATGATCGTTTGCGTATTACAGGACAATTCATCCATAGATTCAACAATCAAGATTATGCAACTGTATCAGTATCGGGAGGAAACACTGTTCGTCAATTCAACAATAATCAACCAATTAATAATTTAACAAACTCGGTTAGTTCTTTATTTTTCAAAGACAATTACATGAAATTATATAATGTTGAGTTTGCACAAATTGGCTATAGCCAAGACATCGCAAATGGGGTAAATCTAAACGGTAAAATGGAATACCAGCAACGAAAACCACTTTTCAACACTACTGATTTTTCATATTTTAACAACGAAGATATTTATTCTTCCAATAATCCATTGGCTCCAAATGATTTTGTCACTCCCGCTTTTGAAAAACATAATTTGATGAAAGCTACGCTGAATGCAAAAATTAATTTCGGAAATAAATATTCGTCTCGCCCCGACGGTAAATATAATATCCGAAATGAAAAATACCCGACACTTAATCTGGGTTATGAAAAAGCATTTGCAGGAAATGAGAAAAAATATGAATTTGACCATATCAACGCCCGCCTGAGTTATGATGTCACATTAGGAAACAAAGGTAAACTTGGAATGAATTTAAAAGCAGGTAAATTCTTTAACGCGGAGAACATTTCCTTTGTAGACTATAAACATTTCAATGGAAACCAGACCCACATAGGACAAACTGAACGCTACCTGAATGTATTTAATTTACTGCCTTATTATTCTAATAGTACAAACGAAAGTTATTTCGAAGTCCATATGGAGCACAATGACGAAGGATATATTATGAATAAAATACCGCTATTAAATAAATTAAATTCAACTTTGGTAATGGGATTCCATACGCTTGCAGTACCAAACAAAAAACCCTATTCTGAAGTTACAATAGGATTAGACAATCTAGGTTTCGGGAAATTCAAGATGTTGAGAGTAGATTATGTTCGTTCTTATCAAAATGGTATCAAGGGAGACGGAGTTGTTTTTGGTTTGAAATTTCTAAATATATTAGAATAGCATACAATCAATACTTTATAATAAACAAGTAAAAAAAATATCCCAATGCGTTTGCAATGGGATATTTTATATTATTATTTGTTTGGTTCAATATGTATTAAAACATTTCCTAACTCAGGTATTTCCTCTTGTAATGTGTCTTTTAGTTTATGTGCCAAATCGTGTCCTTCTTTAACCGAAATAGTAGCTTCCACAATAGCATGAAGGTCCACGTGGTATTTCATTCCTGCCTTACGTATAAAACATTTCTCAGTGTCAATTATTCCTTCTACTTGACTGGAGACCCTTCTTATTTCTTCGATCAAATCGTCATATAAATGCTCGTCCATAATTTCACCAAGAGCAGGTCTAAAAATCAAATAACTATTATATAGAATGAAACCAGATGCAAAAAGAGCCGCCCAGTCATCAGCAGATTCATATCCTTTTCCCAAAATTATAGCGATTGAAATCCCAATAAAAGCAGCAACAGATGTTATCGCATCGCTACGATGATGCCAAGCATCCGCTTTTAAAGAAGAACTATTTGTTTCCACACTTCTTCTCATTACAAGGCGGAATGAAAATTCTTTCCAAATAATAATTCCACCAAGAACCAAAAGGGTCCAGGATTTAGGAAGTTCATGAGGTGTCTGAATATTTATAATACTTTCATAAGCAATAATAGTGGCAGATGTAATAAGAAAACCAACAACTAAAAAAGTGATTAGCGGCTCTGCCCTACCGTGACCATAAGGATGATTTTTGTCAGCTGGTCTATTCGAATATTTGATTCCAAACAAGACTAAAAAGGACGCGAATATATCCGTAGTAGACTCAATGGCATCTGCAATCAAAGCATACGAATTACCGAAAAATCCGGCTAACCCTTTGATTATTGCTAGACAACTATTTCCAACTATACTGAAATACGTTGCTTGAATTGCTTTCTTTTCGTTTGACATACTTTTTATAAAAAATTAAAATCGCCTAAATATTTCTTTTTGATTGTTATTAAAAGAAGTATTTAAGCGATTTAAAAAAAATGAAATATATTATTTATTCGATACGAACAATATTAGCTCCAATGGCTCTCAACCTTTCATCAATTCTTTCGTATCCACGATCGATTTGTTCAATGTTTTGAATTGTACTGGTTCCTTTTGCTGAAAGCGCAGCAATCAATAAAGATATACCTGCACGAATATCAGGTGAAGACATTGTCGTTGCTTTCAATTGAGACTCAAAATTATGCCCCATAACAACCGCTCTATGTGGATCGCACAACATAATTTTCGCGCCCATATCGATAAGTTTATCCACAAAGAACAAACGACTTTCAAACATTTTTTGATGTATCAACACATCCCCTTTTGCTTGTGTTGCCACAACCAATACGATACTCAATAAATCAGGAGTAAATCCTGGCCATGGTGCATCGGCAACAGTAAGAATAGAACCGTCAATATCAGTTTTAATCTCGTATCCATTTTCATGTGAAGGAATGTAAATATCATCTCCTCTACGTTCTAATGTAATTCCTAGTTTTCTGAAATTATTTGGAATTACTCCAAGATTATCCCAACTCACGTTTTTAATTGTGATTTCACTTTTAGTCATGGCTGCTAATCCAATCCAAGATCCAATTTCAATCATGTCAGGAAGAATTCTGTGCTCGCATCCACCTAGGCTTTCCACTCCTTCGATAGTCAATAAATTCGAACCAACTCCTGTGATATTAGCTCCCATAGAGTTCAACATCTTACAAAGTTGTTGCAAATACGGTTCGCAAGCGGCATTGTAAATTGTTGTTCTACCTTTTGCCAAAACTGCCGCCATAACAATATTAGCAGTTCCAGTAACTGAAGCTTCGTCAAGTAGCATATCAGCACCTGTTAACCCTTCAGTAGCCTCAACTCCGTAAAAGTGATCTTCTCTATTGTAACGGAATTTAGCTCCTAGATTAATGAATCCTTCAAAATGAGTATCTAATCTTCTTCTACCTATTTTATCTCCTCCCGGTTTAGGAATATATCCTTTTCCGAAGCGAGCCAAAAGCGGCCCAACGATCATAATAGAACCACGAAGTGATCCTCCTTCTTTTTTAAAGGCTTCCGTTTCTAGATACCCTACATTAACGTCATCAGCTTGAAAAGTATAAGAACCAGAACCTGTTTTTTGGATTTTAACCCCTAAATTTTCTAAAAGCTTAATCAGTTTGTTGATATCAATAATGTCAGGAATATTGTTGATTGTCACTTTTTCAGGTGTTAAAAGCACAGCACACAATATTTGTAATGCTTCATTTTTTGCTCCCTGTGGAGTGATTTCTCCTTTTAGGCGAATGCCTCCTTCGATTTTGAATATTCCCATTTTTTGATTTAGTATTTATATATTACGATTACAAATTATTTTTTGATGACTCAAAAGTTAACCCGCTTTATAAAGATTTTTTGTTTGTTTTTTTGTGCAAAGGATTTGGTTTCCCTGATTTAGAATTCTTATTGCTTTGAATTTTTGGTGCACCTACTGGAATGATTTTATTAGATATACGTTTGTTAGTACGCAATAAATCAGTCGTGTTTATAAGTTCTTCAGTACTTTGAAGCATATCTAATTTACCATCTGATAATTCATATAAATGTTCAAAAATAACATCGTCTTTCACCGTGTCTTTATTCCAGCTCAAATATGATTTTTTCATGTGATTAGCAATCACTTTCACTAAAGCATTTTTCATATCCCCATCATCCCATTTATTGGCAACATCAATCATGTACTTGATATTGTTCCCATAATATCTGTATTTAGGGAAATTTTGCGGGTATTTTAAAACATCTGGTCTCAGTTGTAAAACTTCACGAGATGGAATTGGATATGGAGACTCAACATCTAATTTAAAATCAGACATAATAAAAAGCTGATCCCATAATTTATGTTGGAAATCAAGTACATCACGTAAATGGGGGTTTAAACTTCCCATTACCTGAATAATATATTTTGCCGCTTTGTTTCGCTCTTCAGCATCTTCAATAGCAGTAGCTTGATCTATTAGTTTTTGCAAATGACGACCGTATTCAGGAATAATTAGATGCGATCTCTCGGCATTATATTCCAAATGATGTACAACATCGTTTGCGATTTCCTTTTGGTATTTTGAATTCATATTTGAATTTTTTTGAATATATATAATATGCGAATTCTAAGAGTATTCAGCATACAAATTTAAGCTGCCTCAAAATAACACTTCAAATGTTACAGAGAAATAATCCCTTTAATAACAGAGACTTCCTGGTATTTTTCAACTATTTCCTGAGAATTTTTCATTTGAACATCAATAGACACACTTGTAAATTTTCCAGTTCTAGATTTTGTAGTTTTTATAACGGCACCCATACAGTTAAATGCTTGTTCAACACGTTCGACATTGTCATTTTCTGTTGGTACAATAAATTTAAACAAATACAAGGCAGGCCAAGTATTACTTAAATCCAATTCCGTTTTTAATCGATCATAAAATTCTTCGGTATTCTTATCCATTCTATATTTAAAAATAATAGCAAATATACGGTTTCAAATGTGAATATTTATTTTTGAATTGGGATTTTTTGACAAAAACAGTAATTTTAACGCCTATCATTTTTTAAATCCCGATAAGTTTGAGTAAGTTTGCGCCTTATTTCCAAAAAGTGCAGAAAGAAATCATAGTAATTATTGGCGGTCCAGGAACTGGAAAAAGTACTCTAATTGACGGATTAATAGCAAAAGGTTTTTGTTGTTATCCTGAAATCTCTAGAGAAGTAACATTAGAAGCAAAAAAACAAGGAATTGAACAATTATTCCTTGAGAAACCCCTGCTCTTTAGTGAACTACTCCTAGAAGGCAGAAAAAAACAGTTTGAAGACGCACAAAACGAGCCCCATAATGTCGTTTTTATTGATCGGGGAATTCCAGATGTCTTGGCTTATATGCACTACATAGGAGACAGTTACCCTGCTTCGTTTGATGCTATTTGCAAAGAACACAAATATTCCAAGATATTCATTTTACCACCTTGGGAAGAGATTTACATAAGCGACGATGCGCGTTATGAAAATTACGAACAAGCTAAATTGATTCAAGATCATCTTATTGAAACCTATCAAGGTTACGGCTATAATCTTATTGAAGTGCCTAAAGATACGGTTGATAACAGAATTCTTTTTATATTAGACACCATTTCAAATTAATTCGTAATTTGAGTATTGAATTGCGAATAGTAAATATATTATTCGAAAATTGTAATTCTAAATTCAAGATTAATGTCTGAAGCGTTACAAATTCTTCAAAAATACTGGAAACACGATGCTTTTAGGTCACTGCAAAATGAAATCATCGATTCCGTTTTAAGCGGACAAGACACATTTGCGTTATTGCCAACAGGTGGTGGTAAATCAATTTGTTTTCAGATTCCCGCGATGATAAATGAAGGTATCTGCCTTGTGATTTCTCCGCTTGTCGCTTTAATGAAAGACCAGGTTGCCAATTTAGAAAAGCGAAACATCAAGGCTATCGCTTTAACGGGAGGAATAAAATCCGATGAGATGATTGATCTTTTAGACAATTGCCAGTTCGGAAATTATAAATTCCTGTACTTATCCCCTGAACGCTTACAATCTGACTGGATATTAGACAGGTTAAAAAACTTGCCTATAAACCTTATAACAATTGATGAAGCGCATTGTGTTTCCCAATGGGGCCATGATTTTCGTCCTGCATATTTAAAAATTTCAGAATTAAAAAAACATTTCCCCAAAATACCTTTTTTGGCTTTGACCGCAACTGCTACACCAAAAGCGAAAGAAGACATCATAAATGAATTAGGATTACAAAACCCTCAACTATTCCAAAAATCTTTTGCAAGAGATAATATTGCATATATGACTTTTGAAGTAGAAGACAAACTTTTTAGAATTGAACAAATTTTAAAAAAAAATCCGCAACCTTCGATTATCTATGTCCGAAACAGGAAATCCTGCCTTGATATTTCATCTCAACTACAATCTTTAGGATTTAAAGCAACGTATTATCACGGCGGACTTACCTCTAAAGATAAAGACAAAAATATGGAGTTGTGGATGGAAGAAAAAGCACAAGTAATTGTAGCCACAAATGCTTTTGGAATGGGCATTGATAAATCAAATGTAAAGACAGTCATTCACATCCAATTACCGGAAAATTTAGAAAACTACTATCAAGAAGCGGGTCGTTCAGGTCGAAATGGAGAAAAAGCCTATGCCGTATTATTAAGCAATCCATCTGATATTGCTCAGGCAGAAAATCAATTTTTAAAAATACTTCCTGATAAAAAGTTCCTGAATAGTATGTACATTAAACTTTGTAATTTTTTCCAAATAGCATACGGAGAAGGAATCAACGAGAAGTTCAGTTTTAATTTAAATCACTTTTGCATAAAATATGGATTTCCAGTCCTTAAAACGTATAATGCCATACAATTTCTAGACAGACAAGGAGTCATTACTTTATCCCAGGAATTTTCGGAAAAAATAACATTACAGTTCATCATCCCATCCAAAGAAGTAATTAGATACATCAGCTTAAATCACCGGGATGAAGAAATCATATTGGCTATCCTGAGAACATATCCTGGAATCTATGAAATGCAAACTCCATTCAACATACAATTGATTGCTAAAAAGTCGAATCATTCAGAAATGGAAATTCATGCTGTTTTACATAAATTAAAAGAAAAAGACATAGTTGATTACCATTCGAAAAACAATGATGCCAGTTTGATTTTTAACGAAATCCGTGAAGATGAAAGGACAATTAACAGAGTATCGAAATATTTAGAAAACCAAAACAATCTAAAAAAAGAGCAATTCAAGTCGGTGTTAAATTATGTCAACGAAAATACTACTTGCAAAAGCAAATTGATTTTGAGCTACTTTGGGGAGAAAACTTCAGATGATTGCGGCATATGTTCTCATTGCATCACTAAAAAAGACAAGAAAACAGATATCAGTAAACTCTCAAAAGATATTATCACTCTATTAAAAACGGAGGAATTAAATTCGAGAGAAATTCAAAATAAAACAAATAGTAATGCCGACGCTATTATCTTTGTAATTCAAGAATTACTGGAGAGCGGATGCATCAAAGTGAAATCAAACAATAAATATACCTTAATACTATAATGGAAAAATTACGAATTGTATTTATGGGAACACCTGAATTTGCAGTCGGGATTCTGGAAACCATAATCAAAAACGACTATGAAGTAGTTGGTGTTATTACAGCAGCAGACAAACCCGCCGGTCGTGGACAAAAAATAAAATATTCGGCTGTAAAAGAATATGCTTTAGCAAACAACCTGAGACTATTACAACCTGTAAACCTGAAAGAAGAATCTTTTCTAGAAGAATTGAAAGCGCTAAATGCCAATTTGCAAATAGTTGTTGCCTTTAGAATGTTACCAAAAGTGGTTTGGGAAATGCCAAAACTAGGAACATTTAATCTACACGCATCACTCCTACCAAATTATCGTGGTGCTGCACCAATAAACTGGGCTATTATAAATGGCGAAACTAAAACCGGGGTTACTACTTTTTTTATCGATGATAAAATTGACACTGGCGCTATGATTTTAAGTTCAGAAACCGAGATTGATGACAATGAGAATGCAGGACATTTACATGATCGATTAATGCATTTAGGTAGCGATACAGTTGTAAAGACTTTAGACATTATTGAAAAAGGAAATGTGTCTACTATAATTCAAAATGAACCCGTAGATATAAAAACTGCTTACAAACTAAATAAAGACAATTGCAAAATTGATTGGACAAAATCGGCTTTAGAAATCAATAACTTAATTAGGGGTCTAAGCCCCTACCCTTCAGCTTGGTGTTATTTTAGTGACGCGAATACAGAATGGAATGTAAAGATTCACGAAGCGAAAATCATACATGAAGATCATGAACATTCTACCGGAAGTATTTTGTGCGCTAAAAAAGAGATGAAAATCGCTGTTGAAAACGGATTTATTCAGGTTTTAAGCTTACAATTTCCCGGAAAAAAGAAGATGAGCACGCCAGAATTACTAAATGGAATCACTTTTTCAGAGCAAGCTAGAGCCTATTAACTCAATAAAAACAAGGTTTTTTGATAAATAACAAGAAATATTCCTTGTTTTATGAACAAAAAATATAAGTTATCAACAAAAGCTGTTAAAATCAACCAAAACGCTTGCAAGGAAGGGATTTCCTGCTAAATTTGTGTATTAACAATTATTTTTTAACCAACAATTAATAACTATTATTATGAACAAATCAGAATTAATCGACGCTATTGCTGCTGATGCAGGAATTACAAAAGCAGCTGCAAAATTAGCTTTAGAATCTTTTTTAGGTAACGTAGGTGGAACTTTGAAAAAAGGCGGAAGAGTATCACTAGTAGGTTTTGGATCTTGGTCAGTATCTGCTAGAGCAGCTAGAGACGGAAGAAACCCTCAAACAGGAAAAACTATTCAAATCGCAGCTAAAAATGTTGTAAAATTCAAAGCTGGTGCAGAATTAGAAGGTGCAGTAAACTAATTCATAGTTTAAAGAACATCATATAAATAAAACCTTCCTGATGGAGGGTTTTTTTATGCATTTGAACGATTTTATTTGGCTATAATCACTTTTTTTCACTAAATTTAATTAAAATAAAACAGCATAATGATTTCAGAAAAACTAAATAAGGGACAACTACTTATTGCTGAGCCATCTATAATTGGAGATCTATCATTTAACAGATCTGTAATTTTATTGGCCGACCATAACGATGAAGGATCCGTGGGTTTTATCATCAACAAGCCATTGAAATATTCGATCAATGACTTAATTCCTGAAATCAACGCTAAATTTAAAATCTACAACGGAGGTCCAGTTGAACAAGACAACCTCTATTTCATACACAACGTCCCAGATTTAATACCTAATAGTATTGAAATATCTAACGGAATCTACTGGGGAGGTGATTTTGAATCAACAAAAGAGCTTATAAACAATGGTCAGATAGAGAAAGATAATATCCGCTTCTTTTTAGGATATACTGGATGGGACTCCAATCAACTGGAACTAGAAATGAATTCTAATTCCTGGATCATAGCCCCAAACAGTTATAAAAACAAAATAATAGGCAAATCACCCACTCATTTTTGGAAAGAACAAATTATAGAGCTAGGAGGAGAATACCTTATTTGGTCTAACGCTCCAGAAAACCCCTATTTAAATTAAAACGTATTTATAGCCTCGTTAAGCTTCGCTAACAACTCTAACCCTACCTTGTTGTTAAAATCTTTTTTTCGATACTTACTGATAGGCTGGATCCCTTTTATCACATTGGTAATAAACATTTCGTCAGCTTTTTGAAGATCAAAAGGAGAAATGACCTCTTCAACAACTTCTAAGCTATCCATTTTTTTTGCCAGTTCTAGTATTTGCTTTCTCATTACACCATTTAAACAACCCTCAGAAACAGGAGGCGTAACAAGTTTATTTCCTTTTAGCATAAAAACATTCCCTTGCAAAGCTTCAACAACGTTTTTACTGTCATTTAGCAACAAACAATTGTCCAAACCGTTTTCGTGCGCATAAATACTTGCGGTAACGTTTAAAATTTTATTTGTAGTTTTTATAGAGGACAACAATTGTTTAGTCACATAGAAATCTTTGTATAAATCTACTTCATAAATCTCTTTTTCTATTGAATACAAAGAGTTTTCAAGCGCTATTGCATCAATTAAAAAAGTAACTGTATTGTCTGTTGGTAAATAATAACCTCCATCGTTTCTAAAAACAGTAATTCTAGCACGTGAAGATGTACTCAAAGACTTATTATTAACTAAAGAAAGAATTTGTTCTTCCATGTATTCCATAGTGAAATTCATGGGAATCTCCATTCTAACCACTCTCATAGACGCCATTAATCTAAAATAATGATCCTCCAAAAAAAGAATTTTAGAATTCAATATTTTAACTGTTTCAAAAACAGCGTCACCATATAAAAAAGCACGGTTATTTGTCAATATATTAGTGTCCTGAGACACTAGATTTCCATTAAAATTAATCATAAAAAAAGCCCTAAATTTAGTTTAGGGCAAATATAAGTTTTAAAATAGAATATTACTATACAGAACCAATTAGATGTTTAAGGTCGGATATTTGATTTTCCCAAAGTAGTGCCGCTTCATCCAACTCGTCTTTTTCAGCAAAATCCACAACCATTAAGGAAACATCTTTGGTTAACTCATCCACCAAGATATGTAATTCAAAAAAGTACTCCGTATCAATCCCTTTATCATCTACCCATTTGAATTTAACTTTCTCACCAGATTTCTTCGAAGCAAGCCTAGCTTTTTCAACTGAATTATCCCACATGAATGTATAAAATTCACCACGAGAATTCACATTATCAGCAAACCATTCAGACAAGCCTGATGGAGTTGAAATATATTGATATAATAACTGCGGAGATGAATTTATAGGAAACTCTATTTCATAACGTACTTTTTGATCCATATGCTACATTTAATTTTTCTGAAATATAATAATATATATCCAAAAAACAGCATTAATAAAAATATTTTTTTTTCTTACATTTTTACTTGTGCGATTTAAATTAATTCATATCTTTGCACCCGCAATCAAGGAGTACACAATACACCTTAATTTGGCGAGGTAGCTCAGTCGGTTAGAGCGCAGGATTCATAACCCTGAGGTCACGAGTTCAAATCTCGTTCTCGCTACAAAAACAAACCCTTAAACATCAATTGTTTAAGGGTTTTTTATTGAAGTTATGTTCCGTCCTGAACTTCAAGGAGTGACTAACTAGCGATCCTAAGGAGTAACGAAAAACCCTTACTCCAATTTAAATATCCATTACCTAATCATACAACCGGATAAAAAACCGGATAAAAAAGAAGTGTTTTTTAATCAAGCTGCAAAAAAGCCTGTTCAAAAACCAGAAAAAAAAATTTACAAAAAATCAAAGTATACGACTAACATCTTGAAATTCTTCGAGAAATAAATAGTTATGCTAAACCGATATCCATGCCTCTTTTATGGGTATGAAGGTAAACACAAAAGACAATGAGGATAACTTTATACGGTAATTTATAATATTCAAGAAACTAATCATAAATCAAAATTTATTAATTAAAAAAGAGGCTGACCTTTTTGGTTAATTCATCAGGACAGCCATTTTTTTATAAATTATAAGATTTTCTTAGCGCCAACCCAATTGCTTTAGATAATAATGGAGGCACAGCATTACCTAATTGAACTAATTGTTTGCTTTTTGGACCTTCAAAAATGAAATCATCAGGAAATGATTGTATTCTTGCCATTTCCCTTGCCGTAAGAACTCTAGGTAATTTAGGATGAACATTAACCCCACCATGATTTTCTTTTATGGTACAAGAAGCTTCATCCCAGGCACATTTTTTCCATGCATCAGAATAGCCTTTATAAAGACTTTTACCTTCTTCAAGTTCTAACATTCTTTGAGCCATATCAGGCCTGTGTTTTGTTTGAACATGATTAAATTCTATATCATCATTTAATTCCATTAAATCTTTTATGGCTTCCCCAGTAGTTACATATTCACTTGGAGACAAAAAGGGCTTTGGATGGTAATTTTTTTTATTTATTCTATTTCCAATAAATATCACCCTGTCTCTTTTTTGCGGGACACTATAATCTGCCGCTCTTAAAACGGTTACATTCATTTCGTAACCCGCTTCTTTAAAATCATTAATAATCATTTCTTCAACCCTGCCTTTAAGCATCGATCTCAATCCAACTACATTTTCACAAACAACAAATTCCGGATTTAATTTTATGACAATCTCCAACAAATCTTTGTACAAAGAATTTCTGGGATCTTCAACTATTCTATTTCCAGCCATGCTAAACCCTTGACAAGGAAAACCGCCTGCCACTACATTCAGTTTTCTTCCGTTTAATTGTTTTTTTACTGTGTCATAGAATTCTTTCTTCTTGCTTTCTAATTTTATATCTCCTTCCACAAAAGGGTGGTCAAAATTTCTTCTATATGTCTTTCCTGCAGCTTCAAACCAGTCTAATCCACAAACACCATTTAAGCCCGCTAATTCGAACCCTTTTGTTATCCCTCCTGCTCCTGAAAATAAATCGACAAATGTTAATTCTGATTTTTTAGGGCTTTCCCAATCTTGGATAATATCGACCCAATTAACGTCATCGTTGGGATTGTTTTTATAATTAACACTTTTTCTCTTTTCTATTTTGGTGTTTTCCTCTTCAATTATCTCTTTCCCAAAAATATCGTATTTATTAGAATTCCCTTCTTCCAGCGAATTACTATTGATGAAACTTTCTAATGCATCTACCGCGATGCGATAAGTGGTTCCTATTTTTGTAGATTCTAATTTTCCGCTAGCGATGTGCCTTCTTATTGTTTTTTGTGAAACACTTAATTTTTCAGAAATATCTGAAATTGAATAAAATGCATGCTTTTTTTCTACAGTGTCCATATTTGTCTAGTTTACATGGCGAATTTATACCAAAATTTTTAAACAGCAAAAAAATTATAAGTAATAGTTTTATCTAAGTTTTCGAAAATAAAAATCACATCAGATTTAGTGTTTCTATAATTTATAAAACTAGAAGCGGATGCTATTCTTGAAGAATATTCTCTATATAAATCCAGTTTAAATTCCCAATGGCACCTTAGATACATTTCTCTTTCCTGTGCCCGGTATGAATGATGAATTATAAATAATCTGTTTTGAATATTGTTTCTAACTCCACGACTTTGCTCTTCATAGAAAAAGTTAATCATTCTTGTCGGATCTTGCACTATTTCATTAATGTCGTTTCTGAACTTTAGAGGAATTACAGTTCCTTTCACATCAAATCGTAATTGTGAATTACCATTAAATTCAATATCATAAGCTTGGTCCCTAGAATTTGGGTTTTGAACCACGTTATGATTCAAATTAAAAATATACTCATCACATTGAGCGCATTTCCATAAAAACCATCTTCTTCGAAAATAATTTTTATCCTCTTCTTTAAAACTGGAAATTTGGATTTCCAAGTCGGAAAACGAATTAATCTGGAACATATTAATTTTATTATCGGTTCCATTATTTTGAACAAACCCCCAATTTAAAGGCACTATCTTAGCTAGTACCTTTAAATCATTAGAAAGTTGCTCATATTCGTTTTCTGTCATATAATATCAGTAAAAATTAATTCCAACTCTCTGTAACAACACTTCCGTGCTCTTCGTCTTTTACCACATTAATGCTGCGAGGAATTCGTTCTTGTAGCTCACCCACATGGGAAATAATCCCCACTATTCTGTTTTCTTTGTTAAGTGATTGCAGCGTTTCGAATACTACAGCGACACTTTCGGGATCTTGGGTACCAAAACCTTCATCAATAAAAAAGAAATTTTTGTCATTTTTATTTAATGATTGAACGCTTTCGGCCAAAGCCAAAGCCAAACATAAAGAGGCCTGAAATCCTTGTCCTCCAGATAGTGTTTTAGCGCTTCTTGAAGCTCCATTATTAAGATAATCAACAACTTCAAATTCGTTTGCACTATTGATGGTTAAGCTCAATTGATTTTTAGTCATTCGATGAAAACGAACATTGGCAGCATCGGATAAATTCTGTAAATAAATACTCGAAACATAATTCACAAAACCATTCCCACTGAACATATTTGCTAAAGTCCCTAAATTAGCATTTCTGGTTTCATACATTTTAAATTCAGATAAAAAAACTGCTTTTGCAGTAAACTCAGCTTTCATTCTATGTAAATCTCCTTGCAGGCTAGAACATTTCCCTAATTGAGTTTCCCTCTTTAGTTTACTCTCTTGAAATGCTAGTGTTTTTTTATCGAATTCTTCTTTATCAAAAATTTGATTCCCAACTAAATTTTGGGATTCAGTCACACCATTTATAGCAGTTTGCAAATCAATCGAAAATTGCCTTGTTTTGTTTTTTTCTAATTCTACATCCCATACTTTATTAAGAATTACTTGCACTGTTTCAACGGAATCAAATTGATGCGTTTTAAGCAATTCAATAATATTGGTTTGGGAATCTCTTACCAGTTTTTCACTTGCAACAGCTTGTAGATTTAGAGATTCTAAACTTCCATTTAAAGTAGCCAATTCTTGTTTTTGCAATCCAATCATATCAGCAGTGGATTGATACAATTTTTCTATTCGAATATTTTCCTGATTCAAAGCTGCTTTTTCAGCAGAAATACTTGCAATGGCAATTTGTTCATAATCAGAAAATGTAATAACTTTTAATTGTGATATTAAATTAGAAATGATTCCAGATTTTGTTGCTTTTTCAGTAGCATTAACCACTTTATTATTCCTTTGCCTATTTAATTCCCCAACTACTTCTTCCAGTGCTAACCTGATTTCTTTTTCCTTTAGCTCAGTATCACTAATCATTTTTTCTATGTTAGTTTGCTCCTCTTTTTTGGCGACAAAAAGGGAATCATCTTTACTTCCAAAATCAGTCCAAACAAATTTTGATAAATGACTTTTAACGTCATTATCTATTGACTCTTTTTCAGCAAGTACTGCTGCCAACTCTTTCTCTGAATGACCTAAAGAAAATGCCGCTTTTTCAGCTTTGGAAACAATACCAACAATTTCACTTTCCTTTTCTTCGGCTATTAAAATCGCTGCTACTACACTAGCTAACTGCTCCGTAACATCTTCCACATGCATTACGTTAGGGTGTTCCAGCGAACCACACAAAGGGCAGTTCTCTCCGTCATGAATAGTGTTAGAAAAACGGGCCAATTCCTTAGATACCAAAAGTTTTTTTTCAACGTCTTTTGCTTCCGCTTTCTCAAGTTTTAAAACATTTAGTTTGGAATCCAGTTCGTTTTTCCAAGATTGAATGGGCAAGTTCATTTCAATAAAAGTTGCTTTGTGTGAAGCTACGTCTCCTTGTATCGCTTTTATTTTATTCTCTTTCTCCCTTGTTTGCGTTTGTATTGAAACTTGCATATTATACCAGTTCCCAACCTCTAACAAAACCTTTGATTCCATTCGTTTTGGCTTCAAAGTATTCAATTCGGATTGAAGGATGGCAAGGGCTTGTTTTAACTCTTTATCTTTATTGTCAGTTACTATGAATAATTTATCCTCGCTTTTAATTATATCTTCAATTATGGCTACTTTCGACTGTAAATCCAGAATTTGAATGATGGAATCCAATTCGGAAACTTTATTTTTAGTTTTTTCTAAAGCAGTATATTGAGGCAGTAATTCTTTTAAAACCAACTCGCTTCTATCGATAGTTTCTTTAGCTATTTTCTTGTTTGTTTCAAGAAGGACACATCGTTCTTTAACTGCTTTTAGGTTCGTTTTTTCAGTTTCTAAATTATTTAAAACGCCTTTAAACACTTTCTCGGCCTTTTCAAATACATCAATTTCTACTTGTATGGAATCCATTGCGGGTTTTACAGATAGGAATCCCGAAAGCTGTTCTTTTCTTTTTGCTAATTCTTCAACATTAGTTTGCAATAAAGTTAGTTTTTTTACTTCTGATTCAATCAAAACAAATTCAGCTGAAAAGGTATTTAATTCGGCTTCCGCCAAAGTTACCTCAGCTTGTAAATTAACAATTGTTTCAGTAGTAACTCCTTCAAAACCGGACAATGCTCCTTTAAGAATATCTAGTTTTGACTTTGTGTCTTTAAGCAATGAACTTACTTTTCCACCCAAATCAAAATGCTCTAAATGAAAAATTTCTTTCATCATTTCAGATCGCTCTTTGCCTTTCAAGTCCAGAAATTCCTTGAACTTCCCTTGCGGAATAATAATGGTACGGCGAAAATTATCATAAGTCAGTCCTATTATTGTCGTAGCTATAGCAGAAGCCATAGGAATCCACTCCCCTTCTATCCATTCATATGCCATCCTCTCCACCGTTGTGGTTTCTTCAAAACGTTTTTTATTTCTTTTCCAATCGGCTACAAACTTGAATTTCCGTTCTTCAAAATTTAAAAATTCAAATTCGATATTTGCCCTATCTGATTTAAGGTTCAACATATTATAAGAACGCCTGTCCCTACTGTTTAAACGCTCCGTTTCTCCATATAACACAAATCCTATAGCTTCTAAAACAGAAGATTTACCAGATCCAACAGCGCCGAAAATTCCGAATAATCCAGCACTTGTCAATTCGGTAAAATCAATCGTTTGTTTCTTTTGATACGAATATAATCCCGTAACACTTAATTTTAATGGTAACATATGTTATCGTTTTTTATTCGTTTTCAACTTGAGTGCCAATAATTTCCTGAAATAAATCGATGAGTTCTTCATTAGGTTCTTGCTTGTATTTCGAAACAAAAAAATCATTAAAAAGCCCTTTAATGTCTTGGTCTAAATTTACTTTTACTCCTTGATTGGTATCCAAATTATCATTGGAAATAACTGGAATGATATGTATAATTCCATCGTGACTTTCGTGAATTCTTTTTAAATCCTGATTTGCTATAAAAGTGTCGCTTAATAAGGTGATTTCGACTAAACAATACGGGTTTTCTAATAACCAAGCAACAGTATCGTCAATAGAATCAAACCGTTTCCTATGAAGAACACGTCCTGAATGCAACTGAATATCCGTAAAACGAACCGCTTCATTTGGGTCTAAATCAAGGATCACTACTTTTTTTAGTTGACCAGCTTCCGAAAAACTATACGATAACGGACTACTTGAATAAACAACAGGGCTGGGATGTCCCCCAATGTTTTGAAAACGGTGCAAATGTCCCAAGGCTGTGTATTGTATTTGTTTCGGGATACAATCCGTGTAAACGATATCAGCATTTCCTATACGCAATGGTTTTTCACCATCAGGTTCTTCTAATATTTCACCGCCTCGTTTTAACATATATAAATGAGTCGTCAAAACATTAACTCCTTTATCATCACAATAGGTATCGGCCAATGTTTTCCATGAATTTTCTAGAAGTTGATTTAATTGCTCTTCTTTGTTTTCAGCACCCAGATATGTTTTTAACCGCAGTTCGTTTGCATAAGGAGTTGCAATAATTCGTATTGGAAAATCAAAATGAGGCAACTTAATTTCGAAAAAACCAGTTTCTGATTTCGTTATTTCGAAGCCATTTTCAATTACCATCTTAGAAATCATACTATCAGGATTACCCACAAATAGAATTCCACATTCTCTAGCCAAAGGATTTGGGGCATCAATCCGATCAGGACTGTCGTGATTTCCAGCAATTGCAATTACGGGTCGTTTCCCATTATTAGTTAGTCTCTTCAATGTTTTATACAACAAATCAATAGCCTCAACTGGTGGATTGAAAGTGTCAAATAAATCACCCGCCACAACTACTACGTCTACATTTTGCTCATCAGCAATTTGACAAATTTCATTTAAAACTTCTTTCTGTTCTTCCAAACGTGAAAAATGGTCTAATCTCTTTCCCAAATGCCAATCGGCAGTGTGTAAAATCCTAACACTCATACTTGTATTATTTTATAAAATTTTAATATCTACTATTTATTCGAAGATAAAATGTTTAAACTGGAATATTGGTTTTTGTTCAATTAATCAATAGTTGTATTTGTTCGAAAACAACAATTACATAAAGTATTATTAATTACTTCATTCAATAAATTGTCTGTCAAATATGTGATTTAAAATCTGCCTATACAATACCCACTTTTAATGATATTAAACGTAACGAAACCTATTTCATTTCAAAATAACTCTATTTCGAAACCATTTTAATGTCCAACTTTAAAACAGGAGTAAACATAAACTATAAAAGGAGACCTACTTTATGTCTTTCCGTAAAAAAGGAAAACTTTTTTTAAAATTCATTTAAATAGTAATCTACTATTTAGTTTTCAATTGAAAATCCAGCTAATTGGAATTATTAGCACCTAAAAAGTCTTAATGTCCTTTATGTCGAATAATGGAAATAGAACAATTCTGTAATTCCATTTATTAAGTTTGAGAAAGCTTTTTTTGTTTTCATAACCCTTTTTAAAACCTCTTTTTCAAGAAGTTCACTTCTAAAAAACAAGACAAATTATTATGTAAGTAAGTCGAAAGTTTAAACGTCATAAAGTCAAAAGGAGCAATATTGTAAACAGTAGTTTAAAATCAATCTGCTGCGTCATTTTGTCTAATTTTAAAAGACGACATTATATAATGGTTGTTACTTATTATTTCTAGTATTAAAAAATCCAACATTATACCACTTATCTTACGTTAGTACAAACACTTGTGCATTTCATCGATTTTATATGCTTTTTAACGAACTGATATCTTAAATCAACTAATTTTGATATCTATAAATATCAGTACAATCACATCTGTACGATAGAGATTATTAAAATATTTTTTCTAAAAGAACAAGTTTATTGTGTCTTATTAAAATAAATTTATTCCTCTCTATTTTACTTTATCGTTAAAAATATAATTTTTAATAAATAACAAATAAAGGTTAACCTACTATTTATGATTGTGTTTATTTATAATATAACGTAGAATTATTTATCCTATTTAGCCCCATAACTATGCATAAAACTACTCTATTCGAAAAATATTACGGCTTAACTATGTTAATTTTAGTTGTAACTAGTCAAATTAATGCGCAAACATTGACTACTCCTCAGGTTTCTTTTACGCAAAGGACTTCGTCTGCCACTCCTACCAAAACGGTTTATAACGTCAAGGGTGATTTTACGCTAATTGGTAATACCAACTTAACTCTTGTTAATTACAGCAATACAGTTAATAATGAAGGTAATTCGATGAAATACGTCGATATTGATGGTAATTCTTCTACTTTAAACTCTTCAATGGCAACTCTTGAACTTTCTAACTCAGGAGAAAATGGCTCTATCCAAAATTGTTCAACAATTATTTTTGCTGGACTATATTGGACTGGAAAATCAAATGATGCTAGTGAGACATTTTCTGTCACCAAAGGTTCCGTTACTAAAAATTATGACAAAAAAGTAGTTTCTTTAAAGGGACCAGGTGCAACTACTTATACATCAATCACAGCAAAACCTATAGGACCAAATTATGAAATCCGTTTTCCAGGAGCTGCTCAAAGCGGAATTTTTATTGGTTATCAGGAAATTACTGATTATGTAAAAACACATGGGCCAGGGGCTTACACCGTTGCGGATATTGCTTTAACCGAAGGAACTAATGCTAATCCAGGTTTTTCTGGTGGCTGGGTTATGATAGTTATATATGAAAACCAAATAATGAAAAGTCGTGCAATAACTCTTTTTGATGGTTATGCTTATGTAAACGGTCAACGCTCTGGAGGAGGTGAATTTGGAACAATTCCTATTTCAGGATTTACAACTGTTGCTGCTGGTCAAGTAAATATGAAACTAGGCGTAATTGCAGCTGAAGGAGATGTAGCAACAAATTCTGGAAGTGATTATTTAGCAGTTCAAAAACTTAATGCTAATCCTGCTGAATATAACAATACTAATTATTTGACATTAAATCATGCAGGGAATTCAACAGATAACTTCTTCAATTCTTCTATATTTCCAGTGCCAGCGATAGGCAAAAGCAACCCCATTTTAAAAAACAATACTGGAGTAGATTTCAGTATGTTTACTATTCCGAATCCAGGAAATTCAGTAATTGGAAACAATCAAACCTCTACCACTTTTAGATTTGGATCTACTTATGAAGTATATACTATTTTCGGTTTCGCAATGTCAGTAGATGCTTATGTTCCAGAACCTGAAGGCGTATTAATTGTAAACTCTATAGATAATGTTACAAATCCTCCACAGCCCTATTCAGTGTTGCCTGGTAAGGAAATATCATACACACTTAACATTAAAAATAAAGGGACCGAAGCTATTAATAATAATATAGTTACCATTCCAATTTCAAATATTATAAATTTTGTAGTATCAAGTATTTCATTTACAAAAAGTGCAACGGTAACAACAACAAATGTTCCGTACTATGATTCAGGTACACAATCTATAATATGGAACATGGGAACATTACCACTTCCTGTAAATCCCGAAGATTTATTGGCAACAATTACCTTTAAAGTAAGAGCAACAGACGATTGTGCTATTATCATTAATAATAGTTGCACCTCAGTAATTTCAGTAAGCGGAACGCTTAGTGGTGTTGGCGCTATTTCTGGTGTTTCAACTACTAAGGCAATATTCAAGGGTTTTGACAACTCCACAGGATGTCAAATTCCCATTACATCTCCCACAACTGTTACTTTAGACAATTCCGGCAGTCCATGTTTTACTGCACTGGCAGGCCCTGATCAAGTTGTGTCTTGTGGAGGGGAAATTGTTTATTTATCCGCAACATCAGGGACTAGTGGTATTTGGACAATTGTTAGTGGTCCTTCAGGAGGAGGAGAAGTATTTTCAAATAACACTAGCACTAGCTCTACTTTTTATAGTCCTAATGTAGGTCCTTATCTATTAAGATGGACAACAAGTTGTGCCGGCACTATAGATGACGTTTTAGTGACTTTTGTCAATTGTAACATATTGAATTTTGATGGTATTGATGACAATGTTACTTTTAAAAATAATTATAGTTTGAGTTCAGGTTCGTTCAGTGTAGAAACATGGATAAAATCAAATGCAATAAATAACAACATCCAAACTATTTTTTCTAAACGTAATGGTACAAGTACAGCTGATGGATATGATTTAAAATTAGTGAATAACATCATCTCTTTTAACTGGAATGGAAATTCTATTGCATCTACTTACCCTATAAATTCCGACAGATGGTATCATATTGCTGTTACATTTAACGGTACAAGTTATAAATTATATATTGATGGAATAGCAGTAAAAACAGCCGTTACCGGAGTTAATCCTATATCAAGCAATAGTGCTAATTGCATTTTAGGAGCAATGGATCAATCAAATGGTATCCCTTTTAACTATTTTAATGGATGGATGGATGAGCTGCGAATTTGGAAAGTCGAATTGACGATTAATCAAATTCGTCAAATGATGAACCAAGAAATCCAAAACAATGGAGGAAATGTCAAAGGATCAATTGTACCATTAGATGTTCCTGGACTAGCTTGGACCAATCTAGATGGGTATTACCAAATGAAAGAATCAACAGATATCGTTAACGGATATGTATTAGGCAAAACTATAACAACGATTAACGGTAAGTTAAGAAACATTGGTACGCAACAACCTGAAACAGCACCTTTACCTTATACTACTAGAATAAGTGACCAAGATTGGTCAACAGATGACACTTGGACAAACTTTCCAGTTTGGGATGCTCCTAATAGTGTCGCAATTGATGGATCTACACGAATTGATTGGAACATCGTAAGAACTACTCACAATGTTAATTCAGTGGGAAATAAAACAGTGTTAGGATTATTAGTAAACAGCAACACGTTAACTGCTAATAATAATTCTAAGATTGAAGTTTCCCATTATTTAAAACTGGATGGAAAAATAGACCTTGTGGGAATGTCACAATTAATTCAAACTGAAGGAAGTGAATTAGACGTAACAAGTGGCGGTTCAATAGAAAGAGATCAACAGGGACAGTCAAACAAATACAACTACAATTATTGGTCGTCTCCTGTAAGTCCAATAAACACAACTGCAAACAATACAGATTATACTGTTGGAAATATTCTCAGAGACGGTACAGATCCAATTAATCCAAAGATTATAAACTGGGTAGGAGGTTACGATGGTGCACCTACAAATCCTATAAGTTTAGCAAGGTATTGGATATATAAATTTGATGATTATGGAAATGCTTACGCAAATTGGAATCAAATAGGCGAAACAGGTTCCTTACGCGTGGGGCAAGGATTCACGCTCAAAGGAAGTGGAGCGGCAGGAACTACTCAAAATTATACTTTTGTGGGAAAACCTAATAATGGAACTATAAACACAAATAGTGTTGGTTCAGAAGATTTATTGTTGACTGGAAACCCGTATCCTTCTGCTCTAGACGCAACTGCATTTATAAACGACAATATAAATTCTATTGAAGACGGAACATTGTATTTCTGGGAACATTACACCACTAATAACACCCATATTTTGAGAGATTACCAAGGGGGTTATGCTGTGCGCAATTTATCTGGTGGTACACCGCCATCAGCAATAGGAGTAGATTTTATAAGCGGATTGGGATCTTCAACAAAAACACCTGGCCAATTCATACCCATTGGGCAAAGCTTTTTCGTGGAAGGAAAAGTTGGTTCTGGCGGACCTATCATTTATAAAAACAGTCAAAGAGCATTTGTAAAAGAAGATCATACTTCATCGAATATGATGAGTAAAATAATTAAAGACCCGAAAAAGGATAAATATTGGACAAATAATCAAAGTGATAAAATAGTTAAAGATAATTATAAAAGAATTCGACTAGGGTATAATTCAGAAAATGGCTATCATAGACAAGTCCTCTTGGCATTTATGAATGAAAAGGCAACTTCTGAAATGGATTATGGATATGATGGCGCTAACTTTGATGATTTCCCTTCCGACATGTATTTATTAAACGGTGAAAATGAATTAGTGATTTCTGGAGAAGGATTTTTCGACAAAAATGCAATATACCCTATAGGGGTTAAAGCGGATAAAGAAGGGAAAGTAACATTTATGATAGACGCACTTGAAAATTTTGATTCAAAACAACATATATATATTCATGACAATGAAAACAATAGTTATCACGACATTAGAACCGAAAAATATGAGGTTGTATTGAAATCAGGAAAAAACAATAGTCGTTTTTCTCTAAGGTTCATTGACAAGACATACGACTTTGTTGAAAAAAACACA
Organism: Flavobacterium sp. K5-23; assembly: GCF_023278045.1. Taxonomy (NCBI): domain Bacteria; kingdom Pseudomonadati; phylum Bacteroidota; class Flavobacteriia; order Flavobacteriales; family Flavobacteriaceae; genus Flavobacterium; species Flavobacterium sp. K5-23. The sequence goes on along the minus strand of NZ_CP056783.1, from coordinate 1,727,481 downwards.
ACCGCCTTTATTAAAATCACATATCTGCAAGATAAAAACTTAATAATTATAAAGAACAATATAAAAGATGAAATAATCCAAACTGTTAACTTATATAATAATAATGCCCAATTTATTATGACATGGGAAATGGATAATCAAGAACAGGAATACATACAATTACCAATTAAAAGAGTAAACCCAGGTTTGTATATTATAAAAGTAAAAACTTCAAAAAGGGATTACAGTAAAAAAATTATAATTCAATAGAATCAAATAATTTTAAACAATTCCTTTAAAATCTAAAACAGTCTTCAAAAAGTAAATCTATTTGAAGACTGTTTTTTTTTTTAAAATATAATCAATAAAACAATAAGCATAATTAAACTTGCAGGATTCAAGTTCCCAATAACTTATTGTTTAACCCTATTTTTAGGTGTTTCAAAATTAAATCTACTTGAAATACAAAATGATTTAGAAAAGGCAATTTTTCAAAAAGTGTCCTTATTTAACATAAGCGTTAAAAAACATTTCACGTTGGGAATTTAATGCACTAAGAAATCTTCAGTTAACTGTTTCTAATTTAAGCACTGGAATATCCAAAACCCAAATTCAAACTTTAAAAGGATTCTTCTAAAAAAAATCGTCATTAATTGATTATACTTAGAAGCCACAAACAAATTATAACACCTTCTATATCACATCCTTACACAACTTCCCGAATTCAAACTTAAGATTTATATACATTAACTACATTTTTGAGTCGTGTTTTATGATGTAATATCTTATGTTATTAGTTATTTTAAGCACTTTATCGATTAATTAAAGCCTTTAACCTAAAAATATAACACGTAAATAAATTTTATGTATATATTTGATAGTAAATACATTACAAACTAAAACAGAAAAATAAATGCCACAAAAAAATAAAACTGTTTAATACCACCTACACGATAGCAGTTTATTATTAATAGATTATTAACTATTTTTAATATATCATAATTACCCCAAATAACTATGAAGAAAACTACTTTGTTCGAAAAAAATTACGGCTATTCATTAATAAGCTTTTTATACTTTCCATTCATAAATATTGCGCAAAAAAGAGCCCCTTATATTCAAAGATCCGCTACTGCAATTCCTTCTGAAGTTATATACAACCTAGAGGTTGATTATATAATTGGATTAACTTTTTCTACTAAACTATTTAGGCAATATGTGCAATTAGGAAATATATTTTTGTAGAAAGGAAAAGAACTCTACATCTATATTACAAACCTCTAAACATCAAATAAAGAAACAGTCATCCTTAACAGAAGTGAATTTAAAACAAAAACTGGCAAAAAAGAGAGAGACTCAGAAAAGGAGAAGCCTATTTTAATAAAAAAAAAGTAGTTCATCGATAGATAAAACAAGTTCATCGAAAAAGTGTGTTGTTTTTATGATAAAACCATATAAATAACTAACTTTAAGACAGATATAACCCCAAATTAAAATTAAATTGTCGAAAAAATATTGTTTTGACAATAACCTATGTTATATTTTTTGATTAAAAATTTCAAAAATCATCCTTACTTTATTATAAGGTTGATTTATTTTTAATTACCAATAATACCACTACAACAAACATTATTTAACTTCTAAAATTGCCATAGTTTATGCTGTGTACAATTTTTAAAATATTAAATGCATGCCATTAAAGAGTGAATATTATGAAAAAAAACTACTTCTTTATAATTTTATTGTTACTAACATCATTTTACGGTTTTGGGCAGTGTGGTGATGGAATAGGTCCAGTATTATCAGGTGTTCCAGTTAGTACCACAGTAGAATGTCCAAATATACCAACTGTAGCAACTGTTACAGCAACTGATGTATGTGATGCATCAAGTCCTGTTGTCAATTTTTCAGAAATAATTGATACAGGAGTCTGTCCTAATACTTATACTATAACACGCACATGGACAGCTACAGATTCAGAATCTAATATAACTAGTGCTTCTCAAATAATTACCGTTGATGACCAAACGGCTCCTGTAATCACTAGCATACCAGCCAATACTACTGTAAGTTGTGCTGCTAATGTTCCAGCAACTAATATTGGAGCGGTTGTAGCAAATGATACTTGTGGAGGAACAATTACAATTACAGTTGCTTCAGATGTTATTTCTAGCCAAACATGCGCAAATAGATATACCATCACACGTACTTATACAGCAACAGATGTTTGTGGCAACAACTCCAGTGCTTCTCAAACCATTACCGTTGATGACCAAACGGCTCCTGTAATCTCTAGCATACCAGCCAACACTACTGTAAGTTGTGCTGCTAATGTTCCAGCAACTAATATTGGAGCGGTTGTAGCAAATGATACTTGTGGAGGAACAATTACAATTACAGTTGCTTCAGATGTTATTTCTAGCCAAACATGCGCAAATAGATATACTATCACACGTACTTATACAGCAACAGATGTTTGTGGCAACAACTCCAGTGCTTCTCAAACCATTACCGTTGATGACCAAACGGCTCCTGTAATCTCTAGCATACCAGCCAACACTACTGTAAGTTGTGCTGCTAATGTTCCAGCAACTAATATTGGAGCGGTTGTAGCAAATGATACTTGTGGAGGAACAATTACAATTACAGTTGCTTCAGATGTTATTTCTAGCCAAATATGCGCAAATAGATATACCATCACACGTACTTATACAGCAACAGATGTTTGTGGCAACAACTCCAGTGCTTCTCAAACCATTACCGTTGATGACCAAACGGCTCCTGTAATCTCTAGCATACCAGCCAACACTACTGTAAGTTGTGCTGCTAATGTTCCAGCAACTAATATTGGAGCGGTTGTAGCAAATGATACTTGTGGAGGAACAATTACAATTACAGTTGCTTCAGATGTTATTTCTAGCCAAACATGCGCAAATAGATATACCATTACACGTACTTATACAGCAACAGATGTTTGTGGCAACAACTCCAGTGCTTCTCAAACCATTACCGTTGATGACCAAACGGCTCCTGTAATCTCTAGCATACCAGCCAACACTACTGTAAGTTGTGCTGCTAATGTTCCAGCAACTAATATTGGAGCGGTTGTAGCAAATGATACTTGTGGAGGAACAATTACAATTACAGTTGCTTCAGATGTTATTTCTAGCCAAACATGCGCAAATAGATATACCATCACACGTACTTATACAGCAACAGATGTTTGTGGCAACAACTCCAGTGCTTCTCAAACCATTACCGTTGATGACCAAACGGCTCCTGTAATCTCTAGCATACCAGCCAACACTACTGTAAGTTGTGCTGCTAATGTTCCAGCAACTAATATTGGAGCGGTTGTAGCAAATGATACTTGTGGAGGAACAATTACAATTACAGTTGCTTCAGATGTTATTTCTAGCCAAACATGCGCAAATAGATATACCATCACACGTACTTATACAGCAACAGATGTTTGTGGCAACAACTCCAGTGCTTCTCAAACCATTACCGTTGATGACCAAACGGCTCCTGTAATCTCTAGCATACCAGCCAACACTACTGTAAGTTGTGCTGCTAATGTTCCAGCAACTAATATTGGAGCGGTTGTAGCAAATGATACTTGTGGAGGAACAATTACAATTACAGTTGCTTCAGATGTTATTTCTAGCCAAACATGCGCAAATAGATATACCATCACACGTACTTATACAGCAACAGATGTTTGTGGCAACAACTCCAGTGCTTCTCAAACCATTACCGTTTATGACCAAACGGCTCCTGTAATCACTAGCATACCAGCCAACACTACTGTAAGTTGTGCTGCTAATGTTCCAGCAACTAATATTGGAGCGGTTGTAGCAAATGATACTTGTGGAGGAACAATTACAATTACAGTTGCTTCAGATGTTATTTCTAGCCAAACATGCGCAAATAGATATACCATTACACGTACTTATACAGCAACAGATGTTTGTGGCAACAACTCCAGTGCTTCTCAAACCATTACCGTTGATGACAATACAAAACCAACAGTAACAGCACCTACCCCAACCTCCTTACAATGCTCTAGCAATTTACCTACAGCAGTAGCAACCATTAGCGCATTTAATAGTTTATTGGGAGCTAATGCTTCAGATAATTGTACCGCCACAGCTAGCCTTACCGTAACATCATCTACTGGTAGTTTGGCGGGACAAAGCTATAATGGTACAATAACAAGGACATATACCATAACCGATGCTTGCGGAAACTTTACTGATGTCAACCATATATTTAATATCAATGACAATACAGTACCATCTATTACTTGTCCTATAAATAAAACTGCCAATACCAGTGCGAACGGAACAGGAGACTGTTCTACAACAGTAAACCTTGACACTCCTACTGCATTAGACAATTGTACCACAGTCGGAAACTTAATTATTACAGCAAAAGTTGGCGGTGTTATCATAAACCCATCTACATATTTATTTGGCACGGGAAACACAACCGTGGTATGGACTGCTACTGACCAAAATGGAAATATTTCCACACCCTGCAATCAAACTGTTACAGTAACAGATAATGAAATTCCAACAGCCTCTAACCCTGCTCCAATTGTAGCATCAGGATCTGCACCAGCACCAGATATCACAGTAGTTATTAATGAAGCAGATAATTGTACTGCAAATCCAGTGGTAGCTTTTGTTAGCGATACACCATCTGGCTCTTGTCCTGTAATAATAACTAGAATTTATAAGGTAACTGATAATGCAGGAAATAGCATAAATGTCGCACAAACTATAACAGTTAACGATGCTATAAAACCTATAGCAAAATGTATTGGTGATAATACACTTGTTGTCACTTTAGATGGCATTACAGGAAAAGCAACAATTTTAGCTAGTCAAATAAATAATGGTTCTACTGATAATTGTGGATCTATAACACTTAGCCTTGATAAGTACACGTTTGGTTGTAATGACATTGGTGTTCAAAATGTAGCATTAACAGTAACAGATAGTCAAGGCAATACAGCTTTATGCTCTACTAAAATCAGAATAGATGCTCCTACTATTAATAGTGGAACACTTACTGGTTATAATGTTCAAACACAAACAGTTGCTAATGCTTCTAATATAATAGAAATAACAGCTTGTCCTGTCGATATTAATGGCAATACTATACAACAAGATGTAACTCTAAAATTGAATATAAATCCTGCATTGGCTAGCAGCATAAACCGTTGGGAGTTTTCCACTAATGGCGGGATTACTTGGTCAACAATTATTGGCACAACTAACACAACTACCACATACACCGTTATGAATGTTCTAGTTACTACTTTGGTAAGAGCTGTAATAAATGTAGGTGATTGTTTAGGGTTTTCACCAATTGCAATAATAACAGTTATACCGCCAGATATCCCCCCAACCATTATAAATGGTACAGAATATAATGTTATTTGCTTAGGAGCTTCTGTATCAGTAGTGGTAGAAAGTGAATATGGTGTTAATTTAGCATTTAACGAAGGTGGCTTGTTTAATACTGCTAATCTGAATAATTTAGGATGGCAAGTAGATGGTGAAGCTGAAATGTCCGCTGGAGGAGATAATGGTCAAAGTACTTATTGGAAAGAAACCAACGGGCCTAAAAATTATAATGGGCGTTGCTATGACACTACCGATAATACAAAATTTGCCGTCGTAGCCGGAATTCCACAATATGTAAACCAACCAAACAATGTACATACTATTACTCCTTTATCAACATTGGAAACGCCTATTTTTAATACACTTGGCTTAACCACTGCGCATTTAGAATTTGACCAAGCCTATTTTTTAGAAGCTGGAGCTTGGGTCAAAATAGAAATATCTGTTGATGGTGGCGCAAGTTATGGTGTAATTCTAAATCCAGGAGCCGCCTATAACTATACTGGACCAAGCAATACTGGTTTTGCTACAAATACCCCTGGTTTTACAGGACCTTGTAAAACCAGTTTAGGAACCAAACTTGACAAACATGTATCTATTGATTTACAAGAATATATAGGATTAACCGGTCTAAGAATTAAATTTACATACTCTGGAACCACAAATAGCGTTTGGGCTATAGATAATGTAGAGATTCCAGACAATCCTATTGACGAAGTGATTGAATGGACTGATGATTATGGTGTAGTAGTCGCTACAGGTTCAACGGTATCCATAAAACCCGTGACTCCAGGGATACAAAATTATGGTGCAACATCGTTAATTAATGGATGTAGAAGTGACGATATAGCAGGTACTGAATTTATCAAAATAGATGCCACGTTATCTTATGCAGGGGATAATTTAGTCCCTATTGTTGGTGAATGTGGTGAAGACACAGTAACTTTATCAGCTTACGACAATACCATTAGTGCTCAACAAAATTATAACAAAGGCGTTTACAAAAACAATTATAAAGTTCCTAACATAGTACCTATATCTCCAGATTACCCTCCAACGGGTAAAATTGGAACTTGGAGTGTAGCTATTGCACCTATTGCATGTACTGGCACCACTACATTTTCTAATATAAATGATCCTAATGCAACATTTACGGGAAAACCTGGAACATATAAACTAGCATGGACTGTCAACGGATGTGTGAGTACTGTAGACGTAACTATTAACAGTTGCGATCAAATTGATTTTGACGGTGTAAATGACTACATCACTTTTAAAGATAATTATGACAGAACAGGCCCATTTAGCATAGAGATGTGGATAAAATCTGGTGACCTAACAGGGACACAGAGTCTCTTATCTAAACGCGATGCTAATAATTTAGCTTCTGGATATGATTTAAGATTGAATGGAGGCTTAGTCGAATTTCGTTGGGGTTCTACTAATTATATATCAAGTAATGCTATAGATGCAACAACATGGCATCATATTGCAGTAACTTTTAATGGTAGCACCTATAAATTATATATGGATGGTGTTGAAAAAGCAAGTGCAAATGGCATTGCCCCTACTGATAATAGTATGCAATGTATATTGGGAGCAATGGACCAAATAGGCAATCTGGATGTGAATGGTAAACCTACTAAAAAACCTATTAACTATTACCATGGTTGGATCGATGAATTGAGAATTTGGAACAAGGCACTTAATATAGAACATATACGTCAAATGATGAATCAAGAGATAAAACTTGACGGGGGTGATAATGTGATGGGGGAAATAATACCTATAAAAATTTACGGCCCTGATTTAACACAAAACGGCACCGATAATGACCCTTTATTATGGTCAGATTTAGATGGCTATTATCGTATGACTGTAAATTGTGGTTACTTATCTCCATCTAAAGGTAGCCTTAATGGTAGATTAAGAAATATTTATTCACCTCAACAAGAAACAGCACCTTTACCCTACAAATCAGCAAATGATGGTGTATGGAGTAATAATAACACATGGGCGCAACCAGTAGTTTGGTACACACCAAATAGCACAGTTTATGGAACTCAAATTGATTGGAATATAGTTCAATCATCACATAATATAAGTTCCGGGGATAAAGATATTACAGTTTTAGGTTTACTTTCAACTGCTGGCAGGTTAACAATTGCTGATCCTACAGTCACCACTCCTATTGAAAAAAATGACGGCCAAGGCTTATGGATTACCCATTATTTAAAACTGGATGGTTCTATTGATCTGGTGGGAGAATCACAATTAGTGGAAAAGAGATACACACCAACCCAGTTCAGCGAAAGTATTTTGGCTGAAAGCAGTATAGGATATATTGAGCGTGACCAACAAGGTAAAAAGAACAGTTTCAATTACAATTATTGGTCATCGCCCGTAAGTACTATTCAAGGGGTCATCAATAATACGTCCCACTCCATTGCTGGTATTTTAAGGGACGGAAAAACTTCTGCCACTCCGATAGCTATCAATTTTGGTGGTGGTGCTTATTATGCTGATACAGCAGCTGTCATTCCTACAGACCCAATAAAAATCAGCAACCGTTGGATATGGTCTTACAACGCTGCAATAGTAGATGGAGATGATTGGGGAAATTATTTCCAATGGAATTTTATACAAAGCTTTGGTCTACTAAAAGTTGGGGAAGGATTTACTATGAAAGGTAGCGGAGGGGAAGCTCTGATTTATGAAACTCAAAATTATGTTTTTATTGGAAAACCAAATTCTGGGACAATAACATTAAATATGATCAAAGACAATAGTTATTTAATCGGAAATCCTTATCCATCAGCTCTTGATGCCGATGAATTTATAAAAGATAATATTAAAGAAACAATCAATAATAAAGTTGGAAGAAACACCGAAAATAGATTCAGTGGGGCAATTTACTTCTGGGATCATTTTGGGGTTTCAAATAATCACAATCTAGCTGAATATCAAGGAGGTTATGCTACTTATAGTTTAGCTGGTGGTGTAAAAGCTATTAATGACAGTCCTTTGACTGTAAATGATGGAGCACTCGGGTCAAAAGCGCCAGAACGTTACATCCCCGTAGCTCAAGGATTTTTTATTGATGGTTATTTAGACTCCGCTATAGGAGAAATGCTAGGTACTGTTGTTGGAGGTGATGTAGTATTCAAAAATAGTCAACGTGTATTTGTCAGAGAAACTACGGCAAGTTCATTATTTATGAAATCAAGTGGAACTAAAAAAACTATAACGCAAGAGATAACGGACACTCGGCTAAAAATCAGATTGGGTTTTGACTCTGCTGTGGGTGCGCATCGTCAACTTTTAGTTACTGTAGATAGCAACACAACCAATCAATTTGATATTGGTTATGACGCTCCAATGTTTGACACGAATGATAATGATATGTTCTGGGATATTAGTAATAGTCAGTTTGTGATTCAAGCGGTTCCAAACTTTAATGATGATCAAATAATCCCTATGGGTATTATTGTGGCTAATGAAGGTAAATCGACTATCAAAATAGACGCCTTAGAAAACATACCCAATACTCTCGAAATTTATATATATGATAATGTAACTGGAATTTATCATGACATCAAAAACAATGATTATACTATATCACTCCCAATAGGCGAGTATAACAATCGATTTTCATTGCAATTTGTAAACAAACTATATGATGTTGACAAAACCAATTTGGATGATGGAATTATAGTGTATTACACCAATAACAATAAAGTACTAAACATCAAGAATAATTTCATTGATGCCACGGTAAACGCAGCATCTCTTTTCAATATATTAGGCCAATCTTTGGAGGATTGGGAAATAGAGGATATAAAACAAAACAACATTCAGATTCCAATTAATAATAAAGCCTCAGGGATCTATATTGTAAAAATAAAAACTTCCAAAGGGGAATTTGGAAAGAAAATAATAATTCGTTAAACACTTCCCAAACATTTCATAAACGAAAACGCCTCATTCAATGAGGCGTTTTATATATATTGAAAACTCTATTTAAACTTATTTGGCTCTAACACTCCATTCAAAATCCATTTCAGAAACCTGAACTCCTTTTTCGTCTGTTCCAATGGATTTCATCCAAAACGTCTGCCCTTCTCCAGTTGCAATTGTTTCTTGAATAGCTTTTTCAATCAAATGTCCATCATTACAAGCGAAAGTGATTCTTCCTGTTGCTTTCTTTGTAAAACTACTTTTATTATTAGCCACCAACATAGAAATCTTTTTTCCGCTTTTTTCAATCTGATACATTACTAATGCACCTGTTGATAGTTCGGCGGCCATAGCCTGCACTGCAAAATACATAGAATTGAATGGATTTTGATTAATCCATCTGTGCTTTACTGAAACAACACAACGTGTTTCATCTAATTCTTTTACTCGAACCCCACATATAAATGCTGATGGCAATTTGAATAATAAAAATTTATTTAGTTTGCTAACTGTAATCTTCATAATCAATCTGTTTTTTGCTAAATTACAAAAAAATACTATGCGTACATAATATTTATATATGTTAATTTTGTGTTAAATTACACTACTATGCGATACAAGATACTGTCTTTTAGATATATATTTGTATAAGAAATTACTAGGCGTTCAAATCGTAAAGAATTTCAATCATCAAATCAATTAAAAGGGAAACCTATAAAGCAATCAAAAAATGGAAACAATCACTGAGAAAAACACGGCAACATTTATTCACCTGAGTACTTTAACTCAGTATTTCATTCCATTTGGGAATTATATTTTTCCAATATTATTATGGACAACAAAAAAAGACAAGTCTGAATTTGTAGATCATCATGGTAAACAAGTGTTAAATTTTCAATTGAGCTTATTATTGTACACTTTGGTATTAGGTATGATTGCAATTCCAATTTTCTTAATTACGGTCTTTAACAACGTTTCATTAGAAGCAATAATAAATGACAACAATGTAATTATAAATAATTTTAATATTGCGGACAATATAGGGATGCTAACCATTGGAATTATGGCCTTGTTCATTTTTGGTTGTCTAAAAGTCGCCGAATTCTTTTTAATCATATATGCTTCAATCAAAACATCAAATGGAGAATTGTATAAGTATCCAATAACAATTCCCTTCATAAAATAAATCATCACAATCAATCAAAAAATGAACAGTTTAATCAAAAAACAAAAATGAAATTATGAACATTGAAAACACAAAAGCCCAGATGCGTAAAGGTGTTCTCGAGTTTTGTATCTTATCTGTATTAAAAGAAAAAGATGCATATACATCAGAAATACTAGACACTTTAAAAAACGCCAAATTACTTGTAGTAGAGGGTACAATCTATCCTCTTTTAACCCGATTAAAAAATGATGGACTACTCAATTACCGTTGGGAAGAATCTACATCTGGACCACCAAGAAAATATTATGGTCTAACCGAAATAGGGCAAACTTTTTTAAACGAACTAAATGGCACTTGGACTGAACTTTCAGATGCCGTTAATCTAATCACAAACCAAAAACAATAGTCATGAACAAAACAGTAAATATTAACTTAGGCGGAATGTTCTTTCACATAGATGAAGATGCATTCCAAAAAATGAATCGCTATTTTGACGCAATAAAACGTTCTTTAAGCAATTCATCTGGACAAGATGAAATCATAAAAGACATTGAAATGCGTGTTTCTGAATTATTGAATGAAAAACAAAAAAGTGACAAGCATGTTATAGGTTTGAAAGATGTAGACGAGGTGATTGCAGTAATGGGACAACCGGAAGATTATATCATAGAAGACGATCATAAGACTTCAACAAGCTATAGTAATGATTCAAGAAGAACAAAAAAACTGTACAGAGATAAAGAAAAAGGAATGATAGGTGGTGTTGCCGCTGGTCTTGGACATTATTTTGGAATTGACGCAGTTTGGGTAAGAGTTATTCTAATACTATTAGTTTGGGGTGCTGGAACAGGAATCCTTGCTTATATCATTCTTTGGATTGTAATGCCCGAAGCTGTAACAACATCTGAAAAACTAGAAATGACGGGAGAACCTGTGAATATTTCTAATATCGAAAAAAAAGTAAGGGAAGAATTTGAAAATGTTTCAGAGAAATTTAAAAATGCTGATTATGATAAATTTGGAAACCAAGTAAAAACGGGTGCCGAAAAAATAGGAAGCTCTTTTGGTGATTTTATAATGACGGTTTTTAAAATCTTCGCAAAAATTCTTGGGATCTTTTTAATCATAACAGGACTGGCTACATTAATGGGGTTATTTATAGGAGTATTTACTCTTGGTTCATCCTCATTAATTAGCGTGCCTTGGCAAGATTTTATAGAGGCAGGTAACTTCACTGATTACCCAATCTGGTCTTTTGGACTACTAATGTTCTTTGCTGTTGGGATTCCGTTCTTTTTCTTATCACTGTTAGGATTTAAATTACTATCTCCAAAAATGAAATCTATTGGAAATGTTGCTAAATCAACTTTACTTGCTATCTGGTTAATATCTGTTGCCATGGCTATTTCAATTGGAATAAAACAAGCTTCAGCATTTTCTAACGATGGAAGAATTGTAAAAAAAGAATACCTAAAGTTATTACCTACTGACACATTGGTAATTAAATTTAGGCACAATGATTACTATTCGAAAAGTATAAACGATAGAGAAGATTTTAAAATTGCAAAAGATTCCACTAATGCAGATGTAATATATTCTAATGATGTTCATATAAAAATTGAATACACGGATGAAAAAGTAGCGTATTTAAAAATCGAAAAAGAAGCTAAAGGAGAAACATTATCTGAAGCTAGAGAAAGAGCTAAAGAAATAAAATACAAATATTCAATAGTAGGTAATCAATTGATATTTGACAATTATTTGATAACCGACTTGAAAAATAAATTCAGAGACCAAGAAATAGAAATTACTGTATTCTTGCCCGAAGGAACTTTTTTCAAAGCAGATTCAAGTATGCAAGATTACAATAGATCGAATGATGATTTTTTCAATCTGGATTCTAGTTCAGATAACAATTTATATCAAGTATTAAATTCGAAAGTAAAATGCTTGAACTGTCCTGAAGATGAGGAATATTCAAATGAATACAATACTGAGGATGACTCAGAAAGTGAAAATATTTCGGTTATTATTAAAAATAACGGGGTGAGTATCACAAAAGATAGCCTAAGAATAAATACAAAAAACAAAAAAGGAGAATTACATATAAACAAAGATGGTATAATTATAAAAACTAAATAATCATGTTAAAAATTATCACAGTAATAACCAAATTTATAGTAGTTGCAATTACAGCATTATTATTTGCATCCTGCAACCAATCGTTTAATTTAAAAAAGATAAAAGGAAGTGGAAATGTTACAACCGAGAAAAGAACAGTAAACTCAGACTTTCAAAGCATCGAAGTAAGTAATGCAATTGATTTAGTAGTTGAACAAGCTAATCATACAGAAGTTATTGTTGAAGCTGATGATAATTTACAAAATAGCATTACCACCAAAGTAGAAAATGGAATACTGATTATTTCATCTGATCATAGTTCATTCTACAATGTTAAATCAAAAAAAGTAACCGTAAAAATGCCCGTTATAGAAGAATTAAAAGCGTCAAGTTCTTCCACCATTCGATCAGAAAACACATTAAAAGGGGAAAACATTAGCCTAAGAGCTTCAAGTGCCGCAACCATTAACGTACAGGTAAATGCTGATAACACCATATGCAAATCTAGTAGTGGTAGTGATATCGCTATAGAAGGACTGGCTTTAAACTTTGAAGCTACTGCCTCAAGTGGTAGTGAGATAGATGCATCTGACTTTCAAGTCAATGATGTAATTGCAAAATCTTCAAGTGGTAGCTCTATAAAAGTGAATCCAATTGTAAGTTTAAATGCAAGAGCATCTAGTGGTAGCACTATAAATTATAAAAACACTCCCAAATCAATCGAAAAAAAATCTAGTTCAGGAGCGAGTATTGACAAGATTTAATATCTTCCAAAAATTATAAAATCAAAATCATCCGTCAAAAGCGGATGATTTTTTTATATTTGTGAAAAACCTTATTTAAAATGAAGAAATACACTCCCCTTTTATTGCTTGTTCTATTAACTACTTTTGGATTTGCCCAGAAAAAAGACAAAATCAAAGGTTCTAAAAAAGTAATAACTGAATTAAAAACAATAGGTACATTCAGTTCTATTGAGATAAATGACAACCTGGAAATTTCTCTGGAAAAAGGGGAAACTCCCAGTATAAAAATTGAAGCAGATGATAATTTACATGATGTTATATCTTTGGATTTGAGAGACGGAGTGCTTCGTTTGTTTACTTCTAAAGAAATAATTAAATATAAAAAACTAACTCTAAAAGTTACTTACACAAACGATCTTACTACTATTATAGCTAAAGACCAATCCATTGTTAATGCTATACAAGAGATACAGTCAAATGGGGTGACTATAAGATCTTTTGGGTCTTCTAAATTATTTTTGAATGTGAATGTAAAAGATTTCGAATTACAATCTGAAGACAAATCTAAAATAGAACTGAATCTAAAATCAGAAAGTGCAAAAATCATATTAAGCAACGACGCTGCATTAAAATCTTTAATTTCTACAGTGGATCTAACATCTGATTTATATCAAGATGCATCTGCTAATATTGAAGGTAATGCTACTAAAGCAACTATTAGATTAGATAATGACTCAAAGTTTACAGGGAAAAAATTAACTATCAAGAATTTAGATTTAATTACTGAAATAAAAGCTGAATGTAGCGTTAATGCTGAGAACAACATTTCTATAGCAGCTTCCGGTAAATCTGAAATTGAACTTTATGGCTCTCCAAAAATAGATATGAGAAAATTTACTGATGAGGTAAAATTGCTGAAAAAATAAAGACTGTTTTATAAAAAAATATCCCCATCAACATTAGTTGATGGGGATATTTAATTTTAATATAATTCCTAAAGGCATTTACTCTTTAGAAGCTAAATATCTTTCAGCATCAAGAGCAGCCATACAACCTGTACCTGCAGCAGTAATCGCTTGACGATATACATGATCAGCAGCATCTCCTGATACAAACACACCTGCTACATTAGTTTTAGAAGATCCTGGTACATTAACGATGTAACCTGTTTCATCTAGAGTAATATAATATTTAAAGATATCAGTATTTGGTTTATGACCAATAGCCACAAAGAAACCAGTTGCTGGAATATCAAAAATCTCGTTTGTCGTTTTGTTTTTAGCTTTTACACCAGTAACCACTTGTTCGTCACCTAACACTTCTACAGTATCGTGATTCATTAAGATTGTAATATTCTCCGTTTTACGTACACGCTCTTCCATAATTTTTGAAGCTCTAAAGCTTTCACTTCTTACAAGCATCGTAACTTTAGAACACATTTTAGACAAATAATGTGCCTCTTCACAAGCTGAATCACCTGCTCCAACAATTACAACTTCTTGATTTCTATAAAAGAAACCATCACAGATAGCACAAGCCGAAACTCCACCACCCATTTTAAGGTAATGTTGTTCAGATGGTAATCCCAAATATTTAGCTGTAGCGCCTGTAGATATAATAACAGTTTCACAATGAAGTTCAATAGTATCATTGATCCAAACTTTATGAACATCCCCAGAAAAATCAACTTTTGTTGCCCAACCGTCACGAATATCCGAACCAAAACGTTTAGCTTGATTTTCTAACTGAACCATCATTTCCGGTCCTGTAACACCATCAACATAACCAGGGAAATTTTCCACTTCGTTAGTAGTAGTCAACTGACCACCTGGTTGCATTCCTTGGTATAGAACTGGATTCATATTTGCTCTGGCAGCATAAATAGCAGCGGTATATCCCGCAGGTCCAGAACCTATGATAAGGCATTTTATTTTTTCAATTGTATTTGACATAGTTCTTATAAATTTCATTTTTGAAGTTGCAAATGTAGTTTTTTAATAAAAATACAAAGCTATAAAAACATCAATTTTAGCTATTTAAAAATAATCACAAGCTATTTCCGTTTTTTCTTTGCCAAACTCAGAATTAGTTATATATTTGCACCCGCATTCGGGGCGTAGCGTAGCTCAGTTATCGTGTCACGCCATGCGTGAAGACCGGAAGTGAAAAGTTCTTACTATTTGTTTATACGAATTATTTAAAATAAAATATATTCGGGGTGTAGCGTAGCTCGGTTATCGCGCCTGCTTTGGGAGCAGGAGGCCGCAGGTTCGAATCCTGCCACCCCGACAAAAGCCTTGTAGTAATACGAGGCTTTTTTTTTTGCTAAATTCAAACTCCAATTATGTACAACTATTAAACATAACGTAGCTGGGTTATCACGTCACGCATAGCGTGAAGGCCGCAGGTTCTCCCGAATACTCGGGACTGCCACCCCGACCAAGAAGACGACCAGCAATGTTCGGCTTTTTTTTGCTATATCCAAACTCTAATTATGTACATCGTATACATTTTATTTAGTAAATCTTCTTTAAAGTACTACACAGGACAAACTGATAATCTTGAAGACAGATTGCTTAGACATAATTCAGGACAGAGCATTTCAACCAAATCAGGAAAACCATGGGAAGTAGTTTATAAAACACAACTTCCAACTCGTTCTGAAGCAATGCTTTTAGAACTTAAAATAAAAAAACGAGGAGCAAAAAGATACCTTCAAGATATCAATTTATTTTAAAACATTATAACAGAACGTAGCTAGGTTTTCACGTCACGCATGGCGTGAAGACCGCAGGTTCGAATCCTGCCACCCCGACAAAAGTCTTTTCAATTATTTGAAAAGACTTTTTTTTTGCTTTATAAAATGGCACGGAATTACTTCAAATATTCGACATCCCCTTCTAATCTTTTTCATTTACCATAACTCCTCTAGCCCGGATGGCAGTGAAAAGCTTCTTGTGGCTTTAAATGATTTTTTTATGGCACAAAAGAGCGACCAGAGGAAGCTCCTTTTATGACTTTAGAAAAAAGTTTAAAGCACAAGAACTTGAAGCGAACAGCTGGAATAGCTACTCTCATTTCAATTATCAGGCAAAAACTTCCCGGTTTCAATTATCAACTAATCAAGCTTTAACAAATGTTAACAAAATAGATTTTTAGAAACCATATTTAATTGTATTTTTACGGTTCAAAATTTAGAAAAATAAATGGGCAAAATCATTGCGATTGCTAATCAAAAAGGAGGAGTTGGAAAGACTACAACATCAGTAAATCTTGCTGCCGCCTTAGGAGTTTTAGAAAAGAAAGTATTACTTATAGATGCTGACCCTCAGGCTAACGCCAGTTCAGGGCTAGGTATAGATGTAGATAGTGTAGAAATTGGAACTTACCAAATTCTAGAACACAGTAATACCCCAAAAGAGGCTATTATCACATGTTCAGCTCCAAATGTGGATGTCATTCCGGCACATATTGACCTTGTTGCAATCGAAATCGAATTAGTTGATAAAGAAAACAGGGAATACATGCTTAAAAAAGCATTAGAAAGCGTAAAAGACGATTATGATTTTATTATCATTGACTGTGCGCCTTCTCTTGGATTGTTAACGCTAAACGCATTGACAGCAGCAGATTCAGTAATTATCCCAATTCAGTGTGAGTATTTTGCATTAGAAGGATTAGGAAAATTATTGAACACCATCAAAAGCATCCAAAAAATTCACAATGCCGACCTAGATATAGAAGGTTTGCTTTTAACGATGTACGATTCTAGATTGCGTTTGTCGAATCAAGTGGTTGAAGAGGTTCAAAAACACTTCAACGATATGGTTTTTGACACCATCATTCAAAGAAATGTAAAATTAAGCGAAGCGCCTAGTTTTGGAGAAAGCATTATCAACTATGACGCTACTAGCAAAGGAGCTATAAATTACCTGAATTTAGCCCAGGAAGTTATAAAGAAAAACAGCAAATAATTTTATGGCAAAAGCAATAAAAAAACAAGCATTAGGAAGAGGATTATCTGCTTTACTGAAAGATCCTGAAAACGATATAAAATCTGTAAGCGATAAAAATGCCGACAAAGTTGTTGGAAACATAATTGAGCTTGAAATTGATGCTATTGAAATCAATCCATTTCAGCCCAGAAGTAATTTCAACGAAGAGTCATTAAAAGAATTAGCCATTTCCATTAAAGAATTAGGCGTAATTCAACCCATTACAGTTCGTAAACTAGATTACAATAAATATCAACTGATTTCAGGGGAGCGTCGTTTACGTGCTTCGACATTAGTTGGACTAACAACTGTTCCAGCTTATATCCGTATTGCAAATGACAATGAGTCATTAGTAATGGCTTTAGTTGAAAACATTCAACGTCATGATTTAGATCCGATAGAGATTGCTCTTTCTTATCAAAGATTGATGGACGAAATCCAACTGACACAAGAACAAGTAAGTGATAGAGTTGGAAAAAAACGTTCTACCATTGCTAATTATTTAAGGCTTTTAAAACTAGACCCGATTATTCAAACGGGTATTCGTGATGGCTTTATCAGTATGGGTCATGGTCGTGCTATAATCAATATAGAAGACCAAGATATTCAAACGGACATCTACCAAAAAATCGTTAGCCAGAATCTTTCTGTTCGTGATACTGAGGCTTTAGTTAAAAATTACCATGAAAGCTTAAAACCAAAACCTGCAACTCAACCAAAAACTTCTTCATTTGAAATAGAAGAAACTCAAAAAAAGGTTTTCAATACTTATTTTGGAAGTAAAGTTGATGTTAAAGTAGCCGCTAATGGTAAAGGAAAAATTACCATTCCTTTTCAATCAGAAGAGGATTTTAATAGAATAATTGAATTAATAAAGGGATAGTGAACAAAATTGTTTCCATAGTTCTATTTCTTTTCATCATAGGAAATGTAACGGTTTTTGCCCAGAGAAAAACCGAAGCTACGCTAGTAGCTAAAGACACGCTAAAGTCAATCGACATAGATCCATTAACTCCTGCAAAGGCAGCTTTTTATTCGGCTATATTGCCAGGTTTAGGGCAGGCATACAACAAGAAATATTGGAAAATCCCTATTGTATACGCTGCAATGGGAACCAGTCTATACTTTTATATTGACAACAATAAAAAATACAATCAGTACAGAGATGCTTATAAACGTAGGCTAGAAGGATTTACTGATGATGATTTTGCTTATCTAGATAACAGTCGTTTGATAGCTGGTCAAAAATTCTACCAACGAAATCGAGATTTATCAGCCTTAATAACATTGGGCTTTTACGCATTGAATATAATTGATGCTAATGTTGACGCAGCATTAATCCAGTTTAATGTAAATGAAAAATTATCAGTAAATCCCTTTATTTACCCTAATGATGTAACATTAAAGACAAATGTAGGACTAACTTTTAATTATAATTTTTAGATTTTAATAAACAATTAGAACGCTCATTATGTCATTAATCAATAAAATAGGGAAAAAATATTTTTTTATTATTACTACAGTATTATTATTAATTACTTTAATAAACTATTCAGACATTAAAGGGCTTGATAGCATCAGAATGAATGATTTCTTTTCTGGATTCATCGCTGGAATTTTAATGGGATTATTATTCGCAGGAATCTTACACTATTCAAGAAATAAAAAATAAAAGAATGAAAATTGCGCTTTTAGGTTACGGAAGAATGGGGCAAGTAATTGAACGTATCGCCCTTGAAAGAGGTCATGATATCGTCTTGAAAAAAGGCTCTCATAACAGCTTTGAAGGTCTTTCAAATGCAGATGTCGCTATCGATTTCAGCATACCAACAGCTGCCGTAAGCAATATATCCAATTGTTTTGAGGCAAATGTTCCCGTGATTTCCGGCACTACAGGCTGGCTCGAACATTATAATGAAATTGAAACCCTTTGTAATGAAAAAAAAGGAGCATTAATTTCAAGTTCAAACTTTAGTCTAGGTGTAAACATTTTCTTTGAACTAAATGAATATTTGGCCAAAATGATGTCTAAACTAGACAGCTACAGCGTTGATATGGAAGAAATTCATCATACACAAAAACTGGATGCTCCTAGTGGAACTGCTATTTCTCTGGCTAAAGGTATTATCGAAAACAGTACTTACACAAACTGGACATTAGAAACTGCCGAAGAGAATCAAATTCACATTGAAGCCAAAAGAATAGAAAATATTCCAGGAACACATACTGTGAATTACAACTCAATAGTAGACTCCATAGAAATAAAACACACTGCTCATAATCGAGAAGGATTTGCACTTGGTGCCGTAATTGCAGCCGAATGGATTAATGGCAAACAAGGAATTTTCACAATGAAAGATGTGTTAAATTTAAAATAAACTCTTTTTCAAGTTTAAGGTTTAAAGTTCCAAAACGAACAACCTTAAACTTTAAATTTTAAACAAAAAATTATGACAGTATATCAATGGTTTATATTTTTTCTATTTATTCAAATAGTTCATTACTTAGGAACTTGGAAGTTATATGAAACTGCCGGAAGAAAACGTTGGCAAGCAGCTATTCCTGTTTATAACGCCATTGTATTGATGAAAATCATAGGCCGCCCTACTTGGTGGACCTTATTACTTTTCATACCTATCATTAACTTAATAATGTTTCCAGTTATTTGGGTTGAAACACTGAGAAGTTTTGGTAAAAAATCTAATTTAGATACCTTTTTAGGAATAGCAACTTTTGGACTTTACATCTATTATGTAAATTATTCAAAGGGATTAAATTACGAATCAAACAGAAATTTAAACGCTACAAATAAAGCTGCTGATACTGTAAGCTCATTACTTTTTGCTGTAATTGTTGCTACACTAGTACATACTTATTTTGTTCAACCCTACACAATACCAACATCCTCTTTAGAGAAGTCTTTACTAATAGGTGATTTCTTGTTTGTAAGTAAAGTAAATTACGGGGCAAGAGTCCCTATGACTACGGTTGCTTTACCAATGGTACACGATTCAATCCCATTGACGAAAAGAAAATCATATTTTAACCTTCCGCAATTACCTTATCTTAGATTACCTGCAATAGAAGCTATAAAGAGAACTGATATTGTTGTTTTTAACTGGCCGGTAGATACCGTTTATATGTTTTTTGACACTTCAAAAAGACACGCTTACAAACCAATCGATAAAAAATCTAATTACGTAAAAAGATGTGTTGGAGTTCCTGGAGACAGCTTATCCATCAAAAACGGAATAGTCTATATCGACGGGAAAATATTAGAGTTGCCTGAAAGAGCTAAACCTCAGTTTTCTTATGCAGTTGCATTAGACGGAAAAACTCCAATAGACTTTGAATATCTTTTAAAAGATATGGACATAACAGATGGAGCTGGTTTTAAAGATAATGAAGTAAGAGACACTTTGTTTTTTAGAGCATTAACCGCTGCAGGAGCTGAAAGACTAAAAAATGTACCTGGAATCCTATCAGTAACCAGAGAAATTGAGAAAGGGGATGACAATAGAATATTCCCTCATATCAATAAATGGAATGCTGATAACTTTGGCCCTGTTTATATTCCTCAAGCAGGAAAAACTGTAGCTCTTACAATTGAAACATTGCCTTTCTACAAAAGAATCATCACTGAATATGAAATGAATGATGACGGTGAAAAGAACGACCTTAAAGTAACTGGAAGCGAAATAAGATTAAATGGCAAAGTCGTTAAGGATTACACATTCAAACAAAATTATTATTGGATGATGGGAGACAACCGTCACAATTCAGAAGATAGTCGTTATTGGGGTTATGTACCGGAAAATCACATCGTAGGAAAGCCTGTCTTTATATGGATGAGTTGGGATACTAATGGTAAATGGTTAACAAAAATTAGATGGAACAGAGTTTTCACAACGGTAAGCGGTGAAGGCCAACCTGTATCCTATTTCAAATATTTCTTAATTGCATTAGCAGCCTTTTTTATAGGTGAATTTTTCTGGAAAAAAAGAAAAGAGAATAAAGTTTAAATTAAAATGTTTAAAGTTTAAGGTTTAAAGTTACAACAACCTTAAACTTTAAACTTTAAACAAATTAAAGGATGAATATTTTATTACACCCCACCTACTTCCCATCAATAAGCCATTTTGTTGCTATAGCGCAGGCAGAAAAGATAACTTTTGAGATGGAAGACAACTTCCAGAAACAAACGAATCGCAACCGTACTTATATATACAGTCCTAATGGGATACAGTTATTGAACATTCCAGTTAAGCATACTAAAGACGGGCATCAAAAAACGAAAGATATCCAAATCGAAACTGATATGGACTGGCAGAAACAACATTTCAAATCACTTGAAGCAGCGTATAGAAACTCACCATTTTTTGAATTCTTTGAAGATGACATTCAAAAGGTCTATGATAAGAAACACAAATTTCTGATGGATTTAAATTTTGATGCTTTTGAAATCGTGTCTAAATTTTTAAGAATGAAATTCGAATATGAAAAAACATCAGAATATTTTCACGAGATAAATTCAGGTTCAATTACTGATTTGAGACATTTAGTAAATGGCAAAAAAGACCAGTCGGTATTCGAAAACTACACCCAAGTTTTTGATGACAAACACGGTTTTATCAGCAATCTTAGTGTTCTTGATTTGATATTCAATGAAGGAAGATTTGCAATAGATTATTTAAAAAATCAAGTACTTCCTATATAACTTTATTTAATCAAAAGCCAGTTTAGTCATTATTGGGTAATGATCTGAATTTTCGAATTCGGGAAAACTCTCAAACGATTTGACTTTCATCTTTTCGTCTGCAAAAATATAATCAATTCTGGCAGGATAATACCTGAATTTATACGTTTGCCCAAAACCTTCACCGGCTTCTTCAAAACAATCTTTTAGCTTCCCTTTAATATTTCGATAGACATAGGAAAAAGCACTGTTATTCATATCACCACATATTATTATAGGGTATACACATTCTTTTTTATGAGCCTTGAAAATTTCGGCTTGTTGCTGTTGTTGCTTAAAAGCCTTGCTTATTCTATATAGCATCATTTGGGATTTCCCTTTATCGATTACATCAATATTTTCGGAAATTTCATTTACATCCGGTGATATTTTTATAGACTGTAGGTGCATATTATACACTCGTATAATATCTTTTCCTTTTTTAATATCAGCAAAAACAACGTTGTTATTAGAGTTTGGAAAAACAATATTTCCCTGGTCTATTATAGGGAATTTAGAAAAAATAGCTTGGCCTGTTTTAATCTTATCTCCCTCCATAGAAATATACTTATGACGGTATATTTTTAAATCTATATTAGCGGATGTAGAGTATTCCTGAATACACAATATATCAGGGTTTTTATCATTAATAAAAGACAAAATTTCTTGAGGCACTTCATCATTGTCAATCCACTTGAATAAATTAAACAGGCGTACATTATAACTCATTACAATGAAGTCTTTAGGGTCTTCCGGATATACTTTAGCAGAAAATTTGTAGAACTTGTTTATAAAAGTAATCCCCATTAATAGCACTAAGCCTGATAATATCATTCTTTTCTTAAATTGAAAAGCCCAATACACAAAAAACAACCCATTCAAAATAAAGAACAAAGGCATAAAAAGGGTAAGCACTGATAAAAAAGGAAATGATTTAGGAGCCAAAAAAGGTAACGTATAAGCAACAAATGTGATAACGGTAAGAAGTATGTTCAAAATAAACATTCCTTTATTGAACCACGAAAGGTTTTTCATATTATTGTTTATTCGGTTAATTACTATGGGTATAAGATAACGCTTACTAAAACTTTAAATTGTAGAAAAAGGGAATTATTTTCCAGCCTTAAACAAAAACTCTTTCTCTTCTTTTGTCAAACTATCATAACCTGACTGACTTATTTTATCTAATATCTCATCTATTTGTTGCTGAGATCTACTTTTAGTTACAATTTTAGAATTTGTTTTTTCAACCGGACCACTATAATTTTTATGCACTTTTTTGAAAGGAGTCGAAGCCGATTTTTTGAATAAGCCCGTAAAAAAAGAAATAACACTAGATACTACTTTACTTAAATCGATTCCATTTTGAAGTAATTTTACAAAAAGAAAACCAAAAAAGGCTCCCGAAAGATGTGAGATATGACCACCTGTATTATCTAATTTAAACTGCATTAAGTCTAATATTAAAATCACTGCAGTAATATGCCACAACTTAATAGTACCTATAAGCATCATGCGTATTTGCATAAGGGGCTGATAGGTTGTCACAGCCACTAAGATAGCCATAATAGCTGCAGAAGCCCCCACAATCGAAGCGTTAATATTGAGAAGAAAGTAACTCAAAACAAAAGCAAATCCTGCAAAAACAGCACTAAGAATATACAATCCCAAATATTGCTTCTGAGTAAAAAATGTCAAAAACAACGAACTGGCGAAATTCAAAATCACCATATTGAATAGAAGATGAAAAAAACCGTTATGAAAAAAAGCATAGGTTAAAAAAGTCCAAGGCTTTATAATGAAATTAGAAGGTTCCGTAGAAAGGGCTAACCATCCAGGGAAATTAAATGACCCTAAACTAAATTGATAGAAAAAAACCAATGAAACCAAGAAGCAGGCAACATTCCAATAGATTAACCGCTGAGTTATTCCACCTATTTTATACTGCATTTTCAAGTCTTCTATAATTCCCATTGTTTTATTTTTTTTATTGGCCAATAAATTAATATTTCGGATTATATCTGGTATTTAAATTTTCGAATAACTTACTTAAAAACCAATATTAAATCTAATAAACTTAACCCTTTTTTATGGTTTTTAATGACAGTGAATACTTTAGAGTAGCTTAACAAAATGAAATATTTAGATTTTAAACAATAACACACCCCTAACCCCTCTCAAGAGGGGAATTCGCCCCCGTTAACATTTAACCTTTAGTTGTATTAAGTAAATAAGTCGATTATATTTAATCCCAACGATTTTTATTAAACTGATTTTTCTTCCAATACCACATAATAAGAAAACCAAACAAAGCACCACCTACGTGAGCAAAATGAGCTATCCCTCCTCCTCCAAAAATTGATTGTCCGGAGATTCCTAAATACAAATCTACTAAAACTAAACCAGGAACAAAATACTTTGCTTTTATAGGCACAGGAATAAACATCAAAGCTAATTCAGCGTCAGGAAACATAAACGCAAAAGCAACAATAACTCCATATATAGCGCCTGAAGCACCTACGACCGTACCTAAAAAAGTACTTATGAATTCCTGATATTCAGAAGCTGGCATCAGAGTTTCCCATATAGTATTGACCTTGCCATCGTTTAATGTTTGCAGTATTTCAGCTTTTGTAAATCCATTTGCCATAAGCGTATTAACAGCCTCATTAAATGAATAGTAATTAATACCCGTATGTACTAAAGCAGCACCTAAACCACAAGAAATGTAAAAAAACAAGAACTTTTTACTTCCCCAAACTTGTTCTAATGCAGAACCAAAAGAATACAAAGCAAACATATTGAAAAATATATGCATAAACCCTCCATGCATAAACATATGACTAATAGGCTGCCAATATTGAAAAGAATTGTTCTCAGGAAAATACATGGCTAGCATTTTGTAAGCAACATCTCCAACAGCTAAGGTTCCAATAAAAAATAATATATTAACAATTATTAATTGTTTTACCGTTTCGGTTACGTTTCTCATAATGCAAATTTTTTATCTATATCTTCCACACGCATAGTGATGAAAGTGGGTTTTTGAAAAGGGGAAACATTGGGATCTTTACAGGCGAAAAGACCGTTTACCAAATTTTCTTGTTCTTTAATAGTTAAACTAGTTCCTGTTTTTACAGCTAAACTTTTAGCCATTGATTTAGCAATAGAGTCATTTTGACTAAAACTACTGTCTGGAATTCCGTCTTGTAAATCACTCAGTAGTTGTTCCAGAACCATAGACACTTCACTTTCGGTTACGTTTACAGGAATTCCTGAAATCACAACGTGATCGTTACTGGTATCTTCGAATACAAATCCAGTATTAATTAAGGAAAGCTTTAATTCTTCAATCAATTCTAATTCTACAGTAGAATAAAACAAATCCAATGGAAACAATAATTGTTGGCTTGAAGCCTGATGAACAGTCATATTAGACAAAAACTGCTCATATAAAACACGCTGATGAGCGCGCTGTTGATCCACAATTACCATTCCTGATTTTATAGGAGAAACGATGTATTTTTTATGAATCTGATAGGCATTATTTACAGTTTGCTCTACTTCTTCATCATTAAATAAAGAACCTGTTACTTCTTCACTTTCGAATGAAAAATCAGAACTACCAGAAACAAATCCAGTATCCTGTTTTAATCCTGTATAAAGACTTTCCCAACTAGCAGCTGGCTCTGGCTTTCTATAACCAGAACCGGAAGAACCAGTTGATCCAGAATAATGTTTGTTAATTTTATCGTCAGAAAAAGGATTGAAACTACCGTCTACTTGTATTGTAGGTGTTTCCCCTTCGATATCTTTATAACTATATGGAGTATCCAAATTAGAATCCCTATCGAAATCCAAAACCGGAGCTACATTAAACTGACCCAAACTATGCTTGATAGAAGCTCTTAATATAGCATACAATGCATGTTCATCATCAAACTTAATTTCAGTTTTAGTAGGATGAATATTGATATCTATAGTATTCGGGGGAACCGATAAATATAAAAAATAACTGGGCTGAGTACCATCTTTTAAAATACCGTCATAGGCAGCCATAACGGCATGGTGCAAATAACCACTTTTAATAAAGCGATCATTCACAAAGAAAAATTGTTCTCCACGGTTTTTCTTGGCAAACTCCGGTTTACTTACAAAACCTTGAACGGTAACTATCTCAGTATCTTCTTGAACAGGAACTAATTTTTCATTGGTTTTACCCGAAAAAACATTGACAATTCGCTGTCTCAGTGTTGATGGAGGCAAATTGAACATATCGCTCCCATTATGATAAAAAGTAAAATGTATGTTAGGGTGTGCCAATGCGATACGTTGAAATTCATCTACGATATGGCGGTACTCAACTGTATCCGACTTCAAAAAATTACGTCTGGCGGGAATATTGAAAAATAAATTTTTTACTGCAAAAGAAGTTCCTTTAGGCAGAACAGCAACCTCTTGAGAAACAAACTTACTTCCTTCAATAATAAGATGCGTTCCTAACTCTTCCTGATCTTGTTTGGTTTTCATTTCCACATGCGCAATTGCGGCAATAGAGGCCAAGGCTTCACCACGAAATCCTTTGGTATGCAAAGAGAACAAATCCTCGGCTAAACGTATTTTGGAAGTGGCATGACGCTCAAAACACAAACGCGCATCGGTTACGCTCATTCCTAAACCGTTGTCAATAACCTGAACTAATGATTTTCCAGCATCCTTTATAATTAATTTTATATCGGTTGCCCTTGCATCAACAGCGTTTTCCATAAGTTCTTTGACTACAGAAGCGGGCCTTTGCACGACTTCTCCAGCAGCAATTTGGTTGGCAACATGATCAGGAAGTAATTGAATGATACTCGACATTAAAAAAAAATTAATTAAAATTTGATTCACCAGTTCGCTGGCACTAGGATAAGGTTTGAATTTAGAAACCAAAGTGCACAAATTTAATGAAATTCTATGGGGTTTTATAGTTTAGTTCATCATAAATAAAACAAAAAAAAACCTATACTATTTAGAAAACAGTATAGGTTTTAAAAGTATTTATATAAACTTTTTTACTCTTCTAATTTCAGAGGCAAATCTTCAATTTGAAGTTGGCCTGAAGAAAGCAAAGCAGGTTTTTTATATTGATGAGTTAAAGATGCCTGTTGACGGATAAAAGCCATTTTTATAGCCGCTATAGCCGCTTCTGTACCTTTATTACCGTGAATACCACCGCTTCTATCTAAAGATTGTTGCATCGTATTATCAGTCAGTACACAAAAGATAACAGGAATATCTGTTTGAACATTTAAATCCTTTATACCTTGAGCTACACCTTCACAAACAAAATCAAAATGTTTAGTTTCACCTTGAATAACACATCCAATTGCGATAACTGCATCTACATTTTGCGTTTGCAACATTTTTTTACATCCGTAAATAAGTTCGAAACTTCCAGGAACATTCCAACGAATGATATGATCTACTGGTACCTCGTTGTCTAAAAAAGCTTCTAGGGCTCCTGTGTACAATCCTTCAGTTATAGTTTCATTCCATTCAGCAACTACTACCCCAAAACGAAAATCTTTCGCTTTTGGAAGTGAGCTTTTGTCATAAACAGATAAGTTTTTATTTACAGTTGCCATCTTTTTTAGTTTACAGTTTCTTAGTGTTCAGTAAAATTACTGAGCTAATCCAATTAAAGCGTCAATTGAAGCAGCTTCTGGAGCAGCTTCATAATTATCTTTTATATCTGTGAAATATTTTAATGCCTCTTCTTTATTTCCTAAAGATAATGCAACTTTTCCAGCTTTCAATAAGAAACGTGGCGTAGTAAAATCATTTTTGTTAGCATTTGCAGCTTTCAAGTAATTCTCTAATGCTTCTTTTGGTTTGTTTTGTTGAGAATAAGCATCACCTATCGCTCCTTTCGCCATAGCACCTAATATCATGTCTTCTGAGCTAAATTTACTTAAATAGTCAATAGCTTCAGCATATTTACCTGTATTTAAATAAGCAACACCTGCATAGTAATTAGCTAAATTTCCCGCATCTGTTCCTGAATATTTATCAGCGATATCAATGAAACCAAATTTACCTTCGGCTCCTTTTAATGATAATTTATATAAAGAATCACTTGCTACACCATCTGTTGCTTGTTGAAAATACTTTTGAGCTTGAAACATTTCGCTCGCCGCTTCTTCTTGCTTAGGTGTGGCAACAAATTTTTGATAAACTAAATAACCAACAGTAAATAAAGCTACTGCCCCTACTACTCCTATAATAATTTTTTGGTTTTTAGCTACCCAGTCTTCAGTTCTAGAAGCTGTTTCGTCTAATTTCGAAAAAACTTCAGCTGTTGTACTGTCTTTCTCATCGATGATTACATCTGAAACTGAATCTTTTCCTTCTTTTTCTTTTGGTGCTTTATATCCTCTTTTACTGTAAGTAGCCATTTATAAATTAATTTAGTGAACCGCAAAAATAAAATTTTTATTCAAACAGACGTAAAAAAATTGATTTTATATTCAATTAAATAAAAAAAACCGCTACTGTAAGAATCTTTCACGCCTGTATCACAATATTTACCATAGAAAAAAACCAAAAGTTCATTATATCGATATTTTTCAATAATTTGCACCCTCTTAGAAAAAACGAATCAAAAACCGCAAAGTTCTCAATACCAGCAAGCCTTACAAATGTATTTAAAAAAGATTTCATTATTCAATTACAAAAATTTTTCGGAAGCTAATTTCGAGTTTGACGGAAAAATAATTTGCTTTGTTGGTAAAAACGGTATCGGTAAAACTAATGTACTTGACGCAATCTACCATTTATCCTATGGCAAAAGCTATTTCAACCCATTAGCAGTCCAAAACATAAAACACGGAGAAGAGTTTTTTGTGATTGATGCTGAGTTTATAAAAAACGAAAGAAGCGAACAGGTAGTATGTAGTTTAAAAAAGGGGCAGAAAAAAGTATTAAAACGAAATGGTAAGGCTTACGATAAATTTTCTGATCATATTGGGTTCATACCTTTAGTTATCATATCCCCGGCCGACCGAGATTTAATAGTTGAAGGAAGCGAAACCCGTAGAAAATTTATGGATAGTGTGATTTCACAATTGGACTCCCATTATTTACAACAGCTTATTCAATACCAAAAAGTAATGAGTCAACGTAATGCATTATTGAAATATTTTGCATTAAATCACGTTTTTGACAACGATACCCTTTCTATATATAATGAACAACTAGAGAATTTCGGGAAGTATATTTTCGAAAAAAGAAAAGAATTCGTTGATACGTTCATTCCTATTTTCAATGAACATCATCACGCTATAACAGGTTCAGAGGAAACGGTACAATTAGTATACGAAAGTCATTTATTCGAAAAAGATTTACTTAGCTTATTACAAGAAAACATCAATAAAGACAGAGCACTACATTATACAAGTGTAGGAACACATAAAGATGATTTATCCTTTGAAATCGACAATCATCCTATTAAAAAATTTGGTTCTCAGGGCCAACAGAAATCTTTTTTGATAGCATTGAAACTAGCGCAATTTGAATTCCTAAAAAAGCAAAGTGGCGTAAAGCCAATTTTACTTTTTGACGATATCTTTGACAAACTGGATGAAAGTCGAGTAGCCAAAATAATTGAGATGGTAAACAGTGATACTTTTGGGCAATTATTTATATCAGACACACATCCTGAGCGTACCGAAGCCATTGTAAAATCGACACATCAATCCTATAAAGTTTTTAATTTATAATATAATAACTTCTGGATTCTTATTATTTACTTAATTTAGCCTAATTCAATTAATAAAACCAAACTATAATGAAATTTCGTTCCGTTTTTTTCGTAATCACTGCCTTTATCTTTTTTTCTTGTAAGGGACAAACGTCTAAAGAAATCAACACAATAGATCCAGTCTCTTTTTCAGAGAAAATCAGCACTACTCAAAACCCTCAAATTCTAGATGTACGTACTCCAGAGGAATTCACATCAGAACATATCAATAATGCTACAAACGTTAATTGGTATGCAGATGATTTTGTATTAAATACTGAAAAACTCGATAAATCGAAACCTGTTTTCGTGTATTGCAAAAGCGGAGGAAGAAGTTTAAAAGCTTCCGAGAAACTAAAGGAACTTGGATTTAAAACCGTTTACAACTTAGATGGAGGAATCACTAAATGGAATTCAGCGGGGTTATCTAAGCCTACTGACAAAATAATAGGAATGAGCAGCCAGGAATACAATCAATTACTTAATACTGATAAAAAAGTACTGATTAGCTTTTATGCAGAATGGTGCGCGCCATGCAAAAAAATGGCGCCTTATATGGCTAAAATGCAAACAGAATTAGCTGACAAAGTTGTTATTATCCGATTGAATGCTGACGAACATAAAACTCTGATGTTATCAATGAAAATTGACGAATTACCTACTTTACTGCTTTATGAAAACAAAGAAGTAAAATGGAGAAATTCAGGCTACATCAGTGAAGAGGATTTAAAAAAACAACTGCAATAATTTCAAGATGCTTTCAAAAGACAGCTTACAGTTTCTCGAAGATTTAAAAGCCAACAACAACCGGGATTGGTTTTTGGACAATAAAAAGCGATATGAAATTTTCAAGAAAGACTACCATCAACTGGTAGCGGATTTTCTTGATGCCATGAAGCCACTGGACGCGTCACTTGAAATGCTTGAAGTAAAAAATTGCACATTTAGAATCAACAGAGACATTCGGTTTTCTAAGGATAAATCTCCTTATAAATCGCATATAGGCGTTTGGATGTCTTCAGGATCTAAAGGAATGAATCGATCAGGTTATTATGTTCATATAGAAAAAGGAGCTAGTTTCATCGCTGGTGGTTTTTATGCGCCTGAAGCTAATGACTTAAAGAAAGTACGCAAAGAAATCGCGTTTTTTTATGAAGATTTAGAAGAAATTCTTAATGAAAAAAACTTCAAAAAAGAATTTGGGGATTTTGATCGAAATGAAAAAAACTCACTTAAAAACCCACCAAGAGGATACGAAAAAGACCATCCTGCTATTGAATTATTAAAATTAAAAAGTTTTGAAACCACTCAAAAATTTGACATTTCAGAAATCACAAAGAAAGATTTTGTTTCGAAAATGAGCAAAAAGCTAATCCTTTTAAAACCTCTGAATGAATTCATCAATCGTGCTTTAACTGCCGAAGACGTTTAATATAGACCAATGAAAAAAAGAAAGATACTTTTTCTTGGAGAATCCTATAGAGCCGACGCCATAACCTGGATGAATGGGCTGAAAGAATTTGGAGACTTTGAAATAATTCCTTGGGAACTTAAAACTCCGAATGACACATTTTACAATCGTCTACTGAGGGTTGTTGAATTCAAACTGGCTATTTTTAAAATTAAAAAGTTAATTAAACAACAGCAACCTGACATAGTTATTGCTGAAAGAACCACGAGTTATGGTTTTCTAGCGGCATTATCTGGTGTAAAACCTTTAGTTATCGCACAACAAGGACGAACCGATTTATGGCCTGAAAAATCAATTACTATACCACTCAAAAGAATCATACAAGCTTACGCTTTCAAAAAAGCAACCCTTATACACGCTTGGGGACCTGTAATGACTCTTTCTATGACAGAAGCTCAAGTTGACATGACTAAAGTTTTGGTTTTGCCTAAAGGAATAGATCTGACAAAATTCGAAAATAAAAATACCGCAAACCCAGATAAAATATCCGCTATTGTAAGTCGTTCTTTATTACCGGAATACCGTCACGATATTATTTTGAAATCATTTTCTGTTTTAAATAAAAAGGGAATGGATTTTGAACTTACAATTATAGGCGATGGATCACAACTTCCTACTCTAAAAAATTTAGCAAAAAAATTAGGCATCGACAAGAAAGTTGTTTTCACAGGTCGAATTCCTAACACCGAATTACCAGAGTTATTACAAAAATCTAATTTTTATATCAGCATGCCAATAACCGAAGGGGTTTCGGCCTCATTATTTGAGGCAATGGCTTCTAATTGTTATCCTATTGTTACTGATATTCCAGGAAATAGAAGCTGGATTAAACATAGAGAAAACGGGCAGTTAATAAAACTGGATGATTACAATATGCTGGCCGAAGAATTGATATGGTCCTTTAAAAACAGTGATTCCAGAGCTAAAGCTGTTTTAGCAAACAGAAAATTTATTGAAGAAAATGCAGACTATCACACCAATATGAAAATCATAGCCAACAAATACCACGAATTAATTAACACTTCTACAACTAAATAGCTATGTGTGGAATTAATGGCATCTTGCATTTGCAATCCCAAAAAAAAGTAGACAGTCGTATTTTGACAAAAATGCGTGACTCTTTAGAACATCGTGGTCCTGATGACAAAGGTTTATTTGTTGAAAAAAACATAGGTTTAGGTCATCGAAGACTATCTGTTATAGACGTTACTTCAGCAGGACACCAACCCTTTCTTTCGGATGACGAAAGATTTGTTATGGTATTTAATGGCGAAATCTACAACTTCAAAGATTTCTATCCTGAATTAAAAAGTAATGGATTTGATATTAAAACAAACTCAGACACCGAGGTTTTATTAAAACTGTTTCAATTGTACGGTTTAAAAATGCTCAACCGTCTCAACGGAATGTTTGCTTTTGCCATTTGGGATAAAGTAGAAAAAAAACTTACGGTTGTTCGTGATCGAATGGGTGTTAAACCGCTATATTATTCATTTCATAACGAATCTTTCTATTTTGCATCAGAGCAAAAAGCACTATTCACAGCAGGAATCCCTCTTAAAATAGCCCAAGACGGATTAGAAGAATACATCTTTAATAGGTTTGTTGCCGGCGAAGACACTTTATATCAAAATGTAAAAAAACTGCTTCCTGGACATGTTATGACAATCAATGAAGGTGGAAAAGTAACTACAGAAAAGTGGTGGAATCTAAAAAAAGAAATTCAAAACCAATCTAAAATTAATGATCCTATAGAATGGTTTAGGGAAACATTTGATGATTCAGTAAAATTAAGAATGGTAAGCGATGTCCCTGTTGGTGTTTTGTTGAGTGGCGGACTCGATTCCTCATCAATACTATCATCACTAAATCATAACAATTACAAAAACATTCAAACGTTTAATATCGGTTTCAAAGAAGAAGAACACAACGAATCTCATTTAGCAAAAATGATTTCCGATAAATACGGATATGAATTTAACAGTATGCAACTTGAAGACGATAATCTATATAAAAATCTTATAAGTTCCACTTATTTTCAGGATGAACCAATAATGCATTTAAATGAACCACATCTTTTGGCAATTTCACAATTAGCAAATCCAAAAGTAAAAGTTTTACTTTCAGGTGAAGGTGCTGATGAATTGATGGGTGGTTATGTAAGATACAAAGCCTTACAATATCCTTCGATACTGTATTCGATTGCTGCGATTGGTAATTTGGATCTTTTTGAAAAAACACCTCGATATGAAAAACTAGTACGTTATTCTCAGATTAACAAAAAATCGGAGTTAGTGATGTACAATGGATCCAACATATTTCCAAATGACATTTCAAAAACATATGGAATAGAAAACAGTCCAAAAAACAAATATCGAAAGAAAATATACAAAGAAGCTAAAGCGCTTTATCCCGACAATTTAAGGAGACAGGCCCTTTATTTTGACCAACATACTTACTTGTGTTCTCTTTTAGACAGAAATGACCGTAGTACTATGGGGGCATCAATAGAATGCCGTGAACCTTTTTTAGACCAAAGACTTATTGTAGGACTAGGATCCCTGGAAGACAAATGGCTATTTACGGGTAAAAAAGGAAAGTTTATTTTAAAAACAGCAATGGAAGAACGACTACCAGAAGAAATTCTAAAATTTAAAAAGGTAGGATTAAGTGCTCCTTGGGCAGATTATTTAACAAAAAGCCCTGCTTTTAAGGATGAATTAGACTCTTTTTCAAAAAGTGATATTTTTAAAATGCCCTATTTTGAGAATATAAACAGCCAAAAACTTATTCAAAACTTACAAAAAGGAAATCTAAAAGTAACACCATTTATTATGCCTCTATTTATGATGCATATCTGGATGAAATCCTATGCAAATAAATTTTAATCCTTACTTTTGCCCTAGGATATAATAATTCAATAAGCTTTTCTTTTATGGAGATTCAAAATAATTTTTCTTTAAAAAACTATAATACTTTTGGAATTGAAGCCAAAGCAAAACAATTCGTAGGTGTACATAATTTAACCGAGCTAAAAACGATTTTAGAGGAAAACAAACCCCAGAAAAAGTTTGTTCTGGGCGGAGGAAGCAATATGCTACTGACAAAAGATATCGATGCTCTAGTAATACATATCGACCTAAAAGGAAAAACGATACTTAAAGAAGATGATGATTTTGTTTGGGTCGAAAGTCAAGCGGGTGAAAACTGGCATGAATTTGTACTTTGGACAATAGACCAAAACTTTGGAGGTCTAGAAAATATGTCTCTTATTCCTGGAAACGTAGGGACCACACCTGTTCAAAACATTGGTGCTTATGGAACGGAGATGAAAGACTGTTTTATTTCTTGTGATGCCATTACTATTTCAAATCTGGAAATGAAAACATTTTCAAAAAGTGATTGTAATTTTGGGTATAGAGAAAGCATTTTTAAAA
This sequence comes from Flavobacterium sp. K5-23, assembly GCF_023278045.1. Lineage (NCBI taxonomy): Bacteria > Pseudomonadati > Bacteroidota > Flavobacteriia > Flavobacteriales > Flavobacteriaceae > Flavobacterium > Flavobacterium sp. K5-23. The sequence goes on along the minus strand of NZ_CP056783.1, from coordinate 1,692,675 downwards.
ATAAATCAAAAGACCTTTATATTATAAGCTCTGTTGTTTTTAAATTATCAAAACGCAATCACAAAATCAACATCTCTTATGGGGACATTAAGGCTGAATTAGCCAAAAACAACATTACAACACCAAGTCTTAAAGAGGTAAGTAATGCCGTTATTGCAATTCGACAAAGCAAACTTCCTGACCCGAAAGAGTTAGGCAACAGCGGTAGTTTTTTTAAAAACCCAATCCTGTTAAAAAAGGATTTCGAAAAAATTCACATACAATTTCCCGAAATGAAATATTTTGACATTTCAGAAACCGAGGTAAAAGTTCCTGCGGGTTGGTTAATTGAACAAGCAGGCTTTAAAGGAAAACGCTATGGAGATGCGGGAATTCACAAAAACCAAGCTCTGGTTTTAGTAAACTATGGAAATGCTACAGGGCAAGAAATATTAGAAGTTTCAAAAAATATTCAAAAAACTATTTTTGACACTTATGGAATTCAAATTGAAGCCGAAGTAAATGTGATTTAATCAATCCATTTGATGCTTTTAGTTTTCATATTATTACTTAATTCAGAATCGGAAATCGTAATCTAATAAATTAAAAATATGTTCACCCCTGATATTTACAAAAACGAAAACAAAGAAGAAACACATACATTTCTTAAAGAAAATAGTTTTGGAATCCTTATCAATCAAACAGAAGGGAAACTTTGTGCAACACATATCCCATTAGAATTAGACACAAATAATAAAGGACTATCCGTTTTACAAGGTCATATTTCTAAAGAAAATCCGCAATGGAAAGGTTTCACGGACAATGACGCAGTATTGGCAGTTTTTTCAGGACCGCACAGCTACATTTCCTCCTCTTGGTATGACCATGAAAACGTTCCTACCTGGAATTATATAGCGGTTCATGTTTACGGAAAAATTAAGATTGTTGAAGGTGAAGCGGTAATCGAATCCTTGAAAAAATTAGTAGATAAATACGAGAAAAATTCAGAAAACCCAATAAGGGTTGAAGATTTATCTAAAAAAACTATGTTGCAAACCCGAGGTATTGTGGGATTTGAAATAGAAATAACTGAAATTCAAGCAACCAAAAAAATGTCTCAAAACCGTGATGATTCTAACTACAACAACATCATTTTGGAATTGGAAAAAACCAATAAAAAGGAGTCGATTGCTGTAGCAAATGAGATGAAGAAATGTCCAAGATAAATTCTTTTAAAATTCGTAATTTGTAATATATAATTCATAATTCTATTCATACCTTTGCACTCTTTTAAAAACTCAACAAACTCTGATGCTTATTATAATACTTTACTTTTTTATAGCGGTAGTTATCATACAACTAGCTTTTTATTTAGGCGTTTTTGGGAAATTTGCTTTTGCAAAAGCACAAAAAATTAATCCAAAAAGGATCCCGATTTCTGTCATTGTTTGTGCAAAAAACGAAGAAGAAAACGTGGCTAATTTTATTCCGCTACTTGCTGAACAAGATTATCCCGATTTTGAAATTGTATTAATTGATGATGCTTCAAGTGATAATACATTAGCTATTTTTGAAGATTTTGAAAAACAATATTCAAATATTCGATTGGTAAAAGTGGAAAACAACGAAGCCTTTTGGGGAAATAAAAAATACGCTTTAACCCTTGGAATAAAAGCTGCCAAAAAAGACTACTTATTATTTACGGATGCTGATTGTTACCCAAATTCAAAAGATTGGATTACAGCAATGAGTTCACAGTTTACGATGCAAAAAACTATTGTTTTAGGATATGGAGGGTATGAAAAAATCTCTAATTCATTCTTGAACAAGCTGATTCGTTTCGAAACATTACTTACTGCGATCCAGTACTTTTCATGGGCAAAAATAGGGCATCCTTATATGGGTGTAGGTAGAAATTTGACTTATAAAAAAGACGAATTTTTTAATGTAAATGGTTTTATAAACCACATTCAAGTTCGTTCAGGAGATGATGATTTATTTATCAATGAGGCGGCGAAAGCAAAAAACACCACTATAGCATTTACTCCAGAAAGCTTTACCTATTCTAAACCTAAAACTTCATACAAAGACTGGTTAATTCAAAAAAGAAGACATGTCGCAACTGCAAACCACTACAAAAAATTAGACCAATTTCAATTAGGGACATTTTATAGTTCACAGTTATTATTTATAATTTTTTCCGTTGTTTTATTATCTTTTCAATACCAGTGGATATTAGTATTGAGTTTAATAGCAACAAGATATATTTTCGCTTGGACTGTCGTAGGATTTTCAGCAGGGAAATTGAAAGAAAAAGATATAAAATACTGGTTTCCTATTGTAGAAATGGTACTTATATTCACACAAATTAATATCTTTATATCTAATCTATTCTCAAAACCGGTAAATTGGAAATAAATACACAAATAGAAAAAGCAAAAAGAGGCGATCAAACTGCTTTTACCTTTCTATTGAATTTATATTGGAATGAGGTTTATGGCTTTATGCTGAAACGCACCGAGAACGAAGCCAATGCAGAGGATATTACTATAGAAACATTCTCTAAAGCCTTTGATAAAATCGCCACTTACAATCCGGAATTCCAGTTTAACACCTGGTTGATTAGTATTGCCAAAAATGTGCATATTGATTTATTGCGAAAAAAGAAATCAAGTCTTTTTGTGGAAATCACGGATAAAGAAGACCAGAAAGCATATAATATTGCTGACACCACTCCGTCAGCAGAAGATGAATTGATCACGGAACAAAACCTGTCCCAGTTATTACAATACATCAAAGAATTAAAACCCCATTACCAAGAAGTCATTCAGTTGCGTTATTTCCAGGAAATGAGTTATCAGGAAATCGCTAATGCGATTGACGAGCCTTTAAGCAACGTTAAAGTTAAACTACTACGTGCCAAAAAATTATTGGCTGAAATTATTCGAGACAAAAGGTAATTTTATTTTCATTTCTTCTTATACGCTATCTTATTAATATTTAAGCATATAGACAACAATTTTACATCTCCTTTTCTAAGCTAATATAATACGATTATAGCTGTCACTTTTTATCTTTATTTTTAATTAAAAAAAACACTAATCTCCTATACTAAATTTCTTGTTATTTACGTTGTAATTAGAAACAACTGATGCTTATGATTTGAACGCTACCTAACCTTTAAATCCCTGAATCATGTCTAAACTAAGCCTTTACGAAAACAGCTGGATTAATCTAGTTTTCGAGAACAGAAACAAAGAATATGGAGCGTATCAATTACGCCAAGAAAACACTAAGACATCCCTGTTTGCACTTTTTATGGGGTTGTTTTTATGTGCTTCATTATTGAGCATACCAAGGGTATTGCAATATTTTAATTCAGAAAATGTTAGTCAGGTTGAAACAACTGAAATCCTTGATAAAATCATTCAAGTCAGTAACATATTACCTGTAATAAAAGAAAAAACTGTTCTCCCTAAAGCAATCCAACAAAAAACTGTAGAAGCCAACCCAAAAGACCAACTAGTAAATCCAATAATCGTAAAAGCTGTAGATGCAACCCCAGATATTGCAAAAAACAGCGAGATTACCGCAACAAAAACAGTTACTAATGAGGGTACAGGAATAACTGGTATAAACCCCACTGCTTCAGAAGGAACAGGAAACGGTAGTGCAATAGTCCCTGATAATGGAAATGCAATAATTTCCAGTACAATACTGGACAAACTGCCTGAATTCCCTGGTGGCATGGGTAAGTTCTATACGTACATAGGCAGAAATTTTGAAACACCAGAAATAGAAGGAGAAAGAAGCATTCGGATTTTTGTGTCTTTTGTTATTGAAAAAGACGGAAGTATGACTGATATTCAAGTAAAAAACGATCCTGGTTACGGTCTGGGAAAAGAAGCGATGAGAGTATTGAAATCTTTAAAAACCAAATGGACTCCAGGGATATTAAACGCAAAACCTGTAAGGACTTCTTATAGTTTACCCATTACAGTTCAGATGAATTAAATTAAATTCAGCATAAAATGTCTTTATAAACAGATTAGATATTTTTTTTAAAAAAACTAAAGTGAATAAATAATTATAAACAGAAAAGCAGAACGTTCCGGTTCTGCTTTTCTATTTAATGTTTTCAGGAAATTTAAACTTAATTAAATAGCTACCACTCATTATTGTTTAGCCAATTCCCTAGCCCAGATAGCAGTGAAAACCCTTGTGTATTGAAAAGTATTTTTTCTAGATGGAAAAGAGCGACCAAAGGAAGCTCCTTTTATGTCTTAGAAAAAACCATTTTCAATATAAAAGGTTGAAACGGATAGCTGGAATAGCTCAAAATTCAATAAAAACTTACAACAATAGCAATCACGAAGCTTAGTATCGCAAACACTCAATTTTAAATCAACATTCCTTATCTTTGTCCTTTGAAAATTAATATATGGAAACTGTTGTAGAAAATACTTTACCTGTTGGAAAGCCAAAATGGCTGAAGGTAAAACTCCCGATAGGACAAAAATACACTGAGCTTCGAGGCTTAGTAGACAAATATAGCTTAAACACGATTTGCACCTCTGGAAGTTGCCCTAATATGGGTGAATGCTGGGGCGAAGGAACAGCTACTTTTATGATTTTAGGAAATACTTGTACTCGTTCATGCGGTTTTTGTGGTGTAAAAACCGGTAGACCTGAAACGGTGGACTGGGACGAACCTGAAAAAGTAGCGCGCTCTATTAAAATCATGAATATCAAACATGCTGTGATTACTAGTGTGGACAGAGATGATTTAAAAGATGGTGGCTCTATTATTTGGATAGAAACGGTAAAAGCCATTCGTAGAATGAATCCCAATACCACTTTAGAAACTTTGATTCCTGATTTTCAGGGTATCGAAAGAAACATAGATCGTATTGTGGAGGCTAATCCTGAAGTGGTGTCTCATAATGTGGAAACTGTACGCAGATTGACTCGTGAAGTACGTATTCAAGCAAAATACGACAGAAGTCTTGAAGTATTGAGATACCTGAAAGAAAAAGGGATTAACAGAACCAAATCAGGAATTATGTTAGGTCTAGGTGAAAAAGAAGACGAAGTTTTTCAAACGATGAGAGACCTTCGTGATGCTAATGTAGATGTTGTTACTATAGGCCAATATTTACAGCCTAGTAAAAAACATTTACCGGTAAAGGAATTCATCACACCAGATCAATTTGCAATATATGAGAAATACGGTCTGGAATTAGGTTTCCGTCATGTAGAAAGCGGACCATTAGTTCGTTCATCTTATAAAGCACAGAAACACATATTATAGTCGAAAGTCGTAAAGTAAGAAAGTCGAAAGACGTGAATATTTTACTTATAAGACTTTAGACTTTAGACTTTAAGATTTATGATAAGAGTTGCCATAAATGGCTTTGGAAGAATAGGTAGAAATTTATTTCGCTTGCTTTTAAACCATCCTAGTATAGAAGTTGTTGCTATTAATGACATTGCTGATAAAAAAACAATGGCTCATTTAATGAAATACGATAGTATTCACGGAGTTTTACCTTTCACTGTTAGTACAGATGAAAAGGGAATTCTGATAGACGGTAAATCGTATTTATTTTTCCATGAAAAAGATATTTCAAACCTTGATTGGAAAAGCATAAACATAGATTATGTAATTGAATCCACAGGTAAACACAAGACTTTTGAAGAATTGAATGCTCATATTTTGGCTGGAGCCAAAAAGGTAATTCTTTCTGCTCCATCCGATGTTGACGAAATAAAAACAGTTGTTTTAGGTGTAAACCAAGATATTCTTGATGGAACCGAAACAATAATCTCTAATGCAAGCTGCACCACAAATAACGCAGCTCCCATGATTAAAGTGATTAAAGAACTTTGTGGTATTGAACAAGCATACATTACAACGATACACTCGTATACCACTGACCAAAGTTTACATGATCAACCGCATAAAGATTTACGCAGAGCACGTGGAGCAAGTCAATCTATTGTACCCACAACAACTGGAGCTGCAAAAGCATTGACAAAAATTTTTCCGGAATTTGAAGGGAAAATTGGTGGTTGTGGAATACGAGTTCCTGTGCCTAATGGCTCATTGACTGATATTACCTTTAACGTGAAACGTACTGTAACAATAGAAGAAATAAATGCAGCTTTCGCAAATGCAGCACAAACAAATCTAAAAGGAATTTTAGACTATACAGAAGATCCAATCGTGTCTGTAGATATAATTGGGAATAAAAATTCCTGTGTATTTGACGCTCAACTTACCTCGGTAATAGATAAAATGGTAAAGGTTGTAGGATGGTATGATAACGAAACGGGGTATTCTTCAAGAATAATCGATTTAATACTGTTGACAAAAAAATAATCAATAAAATGAAAAATATTTTCATTCTTATCGTGTTTTTTAATTCGCTTCTGTATTCTCAATCGAAACAGATAACGGATAGTATTGTGTATTACAACAGTTTATCAAATTATAACATTAAGGTAAACAACTATAGAAATGTCCTTTTTTATACGCAGAAAGCCATCAATTACGCTGAAGCAAAAAAGAATATTGAAGCACAAGCATTCAATACTTTCAAACTGGGGAAAATTTATTTTGATTTAAAAAAAACAAATGATGCCATAGAAACTTTGTCGGAGAGCGTCTTGTTATTTAAAAAAACAAAGATTAATACAACGTATGCTCAGGCCTACTACTATTTAAGTATGGCTTATATTGTAAATGAAAATTTCAACTCAGCTGATATTTGCATAGACAAAGCCCTATCGATTTCTAACTCATTGAATACTGAGGATGTTTATGACCAACTGAATCTTCAAAAAGGGATTATATACAAACTGACAGGAAACAATGAATCAGCATTAGCTATTTTCAATACTATCATTGCCAAACCTGACAGCCCGCTACTATTAAATAGCAAAGCAGAAGCTTTATACCAAATTGGGGTTATTGAAGAGAAAAAAAATCGAAATAATTTAGCTTTAAATTATTTCAACAAAGCTTTAGAACTCAATGCTAAAGGAACTAATCTTGAGCAGAAATCTAACATCCTGTTAGCCTTAGGCTTTGTACATGAAAAAATGCTTGATAAAAGTAATGCATACTCTTATTTGAAACAACATTTAAATCTAAAGGAAAGACTTACTATCTTAAACAATGAAAAACTAGGGATTGATGATTATGAAAATTTTAAAGAAACCCAGCGACTTAAAAAGATCACTGTTTTAAACAAACAAAACGAGGAAAAGAAAAAATCAGAGAAATTTTCTAAACTCATCAATATTCTGGCAATTTCCTTAATTTCAATCTTATCCCTGTTAAGTTTATCGCTTTACAAGAATAACATTATACGAAATAAATCTAATTTATTATTAAAAGAAAAAAACCAAGAACTCCTAATTGCCAAAGAAAAAGCGGAAAAAGCCACACAGGCAAGATCCGACTTTTTATCTACTGTAAGCCATGAGTTGCGAACACCTCTAAATGCAATAAATGGAATAACCCATTTACTACTAGAGGAAAACCCAAGAAAATCGCAAATTAAATATTTATCATCTTTACAATTTTCAGGAAATTACCTATCTACATTTATTAATGATATACTTGAAATAAACAAAATAGATTCTAATAAAACGGAACTTGAAAAGATAAGTTTCAACCTCAAGCAGCTCTTGAAAGACATTAAAAACTCTTTAAAAGAGATTGCCATTCAAAACAATAATAGTTTTAAATTAAATATTGATTCGGACATTCCTGATTATTTAATAGGTGACCCAACTCGATTGTCTCAAATATTAATGAATTTAATTAATAACGCTCTTAAATTCACTAAAAACGGGAGTGTCTTTATTGTTGCAAAACAAACTTCATTAGAAAATAATATTTCTAAAATATCATTTGAAATAATAGATACTGGAATTGGAATAAAAGAAGACAAGCTAAAAACGGTATTTGAAAGTTTTTCACAAGGTTCAGTAGAAATCAATAGAAAATATGGTGGAACTGGACTAGGATTAACAATAGTTGAAAGCTTAGTAAAACTATTGGGTGGCCAAATTGAACTGAAAAGTGAATTTGGGAAAGGTTCTACTTTTTCATTCGAATTAGAGTTTAAAGTCAATGAAAAACAACTACCCGCTGAAATAAAAAAACTCAACTATGACGATTCTATATTTGCAAACAAAAACTTTTTAATAGTAGAGGATAACAGCATAAACCAAATGATTACCAAAAAAATGCTGGAGAACAAGGGAATCCAATGCGAAGTAATTGACAACGGTGAGGATGCTATTGAAATCGTTAGAAACAATAAATTTGATATGGTTTTAATGGATGTTCATTTACCAGGAATGAACGGTACTGAAGCTACAAAAGCAATTCGAGAATTCGACCCCACCACTCCTATTATTGCCATCACAGCAATATCATTAAATGAAAACAGGGAAATGTTATTATCATTCGGGATGAATGATGTTATTACAAAACCATTTGCTCCCGAAGATTTTTATGCTACTATTGCTAAGAATATATAAAAGAGATTAGTATTTTAATATCAGTTCTTTTATCAATCTTCTCACATTTGGTTCTGCTTTTTTAGCTGCTTCCAATACTTCATCATGAGAAATGTCATCAATATTATCTTCGTCCCCGATATCAGTAATAACCGATATTCCAAAAGTTTCCAGATCCATATGACGCGCCACAATAACTTCGGACACAGTGGACATACCCACACAATCAGCACCAAGAATTTTAACCATTTTGTATTCGGCCAAAGTTTCAAAACTAGGTCCTTGCAACCCAAAATAGATACCGTCCTTAACAACAATATTTAATTCCTTGGCTAGTTCTTTAGCTTTTACAATCATTTTCCTCGAATAAGGCTCACTCATATTTACAAATCGGGGACCAAAACGTTCATCATTTGGCCCGTTTAATGGATGTTCAGGTGTAAAATTGATATGGTCTTTAATGATGATGATTTCTCCCATGTTATAGTCAGGGTTTACACCACCAGATGCATTAGAAACGACCAATTTACTTATTCCTAAATACTTCATCACACGAACAGGAAAAGTTACCTCTTTCATCGAATAGCCCTCATAAAAATGGAAACGCCCTTGCATGGCAACAATTTTCTTATTTCCCATAGTCCCAAAAACCAATGCCCCTTTATGACCCAAAACAGTCGATACAGGGAAATTTGGAATCTCATTATAAGGTATAGTAAATTCTATATCCATATCATCAGTAAAACTGCCTAATCCGGATCCTAAAATCACTCCGTATTCAGGAGTGAAATTTGTAATTGCCTTAATATAACTAACTGTTTCTTGTACTTGTTCCCACATAATTTAAAATGTTTTTATCAAAATTATCGCTTCCTGATAGAAATGAACTTCGTATAGGCAGGTAAAAAAGTTTTTCACCGGGGATTTTCCCTTTTAGCCTTACGTAATCTTTCTCAGTAGTAATGATAATCTTGTTTTGTGATTTATTAATAATATCTAAAATGTCTTTTTCGTCAAAATGATGGTGGTCCGGATAAGTCAAACACAACTCATTAGCGCTTTTTAAATAAGCGAAAAACGGTTCCGGTTTTGCTATTCCCGCCAATAGTAATTTATCTGTATCGTGAATTTCTGTTATCTTGATTTTTTTATTTTTAGCATAAACAAACTCATCATATTCAATCCTACTAAAGTACAACTCTTGTGTCGAAGAAAGTTTTAATTTATCTGAAATTTGGTTCTGCTCTTCAACTGAAAGATCAGGAGGGCATTTAGTAACCACTACAATATTAGCGCGTTTTGCACCGCTCCTGCTTTCTCGTAAATTTCCTGTAGGAAGCATAAAATCATCTGAATACAAATCTCCATAAGAAGTCAATAGTATATAGAAACCCGCTTTTACTTTTCTATGTTGATAGGCATCATCAAGTAAAATGACCTCTGGTTTTATTGGCTGGGAGAGCAATTGTTCAATCCCGTTTTTTCTATCGGCATCTACGGCAACCTGAATCGTTTGGAATTTTTGATGAAATTGAAAAGGTTCGTCCCCTATTAAAGCAGCATTGGATGAAGAATCAGCCAAAATAAACCCTTGAGATTGTCTTTTATAGCCCCTGCTTAAAGTAGCCACTTTGTATTTATCTAAAAGCAACCGAATTAAATATTCTATTTGCGGAGATTTTCCAGTTCCTCCTACGCTAAGATTCCCCACGGCAATTATTGGCAAATCAAAAGTATATGAATTTAAAACCCCTTTGTCAAAAAGAAAATTACGGATACTGGTGATGAATCCATATTTGATAGCAAGAGGGAAAAGTATTTTTCTAAGTAAATTCATAATACGAAAGTATAATATTTTATCTTTGAATTGAAATTTTGTTGCTTTTGTTTCAAGTTTGAAGTTATGCGACTTGAAACCTGGACTTTTAAACTCTAAACTAAAAAAATTGAAAATAAAAGAAATCCTTTCCGTACTCGAAGAAATGGCGCCTCTTGCCTATGCTGAAGATTTTGACAATGTAGGTTTATTGGTTGGAGATAAAAACGCGGATGCCACTGGTGTTCTAGTATGTCACGACGCTTTAGAAAACGTTATTGATGAAGCTATTGCTAAAAAATGCAACTTGGTCGTATGCTTTCACCCTATTTTATTTTCGGGATTAAAGAAAATTACCGGGAAAAATTATGTGGAACGCTCCATCATCAAGGCCATTAAAAACGACATTGCCATTTACGCAGTTCATACCGCTTTAGACAATCACCAATATGGCGTGAATAAAATATTTTGTGACGCCCTTGGACTCACAAATACTAAGATTCTTATTCCGAAGCAAAATTTTATTCGAAAATTAATCACCTATACCATTCCAGAAAATGCCGAAAAAGTACGAAATGCTTTATTTGATGCTGGTGCCGGAAATATAGGTAATTATGAAGATTGCAGTTTCAACACTAAAGGCATCGGGACTTATATGGGGAACGAGAATAGTAATCCTCAATTAGGAACACGCTTTGAATTTGTGCAAACAGAAGAGATAAAGATCGAAGTCACATTCGAAAAACACTTGGAAAACAAAATATTGAAAGCCCTTTTCAGCAACCACGTTTATGAAGAAGTAGCTTATGAAATTTATGATTTACAAAACAAACATCAAAACATTGGATTAGGAATGATAGGAGAATTAGATACTCCTATGGATGAAAAAGCCTTTTTACTTCTAGTAAAAGACAAAATGCAGTCTGATGGGATTCGGCATTCTGCTTTTATTGGAAAAAAAATAAAAAAAGTGGCAGTTTTGGGAGGTTCTGGAAGTTATGCCATAAAAAACGCAATTATGGCTGGTGCCGATGCTTTTTTGACCGCAGATTTGAAGTACCATCAGTTTTATGAGGCAGAAAATCAACTTCTTTTGGCAGATATTGGACATTTTGAAAGCGAACGCTATACAAAAAATTATATTGTTGATAATCTTCGGAAAAAAATCCTTAATTTTGCAATCATTTTATCTGAAGAAAATACAAATCCAGTTAAGTACTTATAGAATATGGCGAATACGAAAGAATTAAGTGTTGAGGACAAGTTAAGAGCAATTTACGATTTACAACTTATTGACTCAAGAATTGACGAAATTAGAAACGTAAGAGGTGAACTTCCTCTTGAAGTGGAAGATCTAGAAGATGAAGTTGCTGGTTTAAGCACCCGTTCTGAAAAATTGAAAAGCGAACTTGAGAAAGTAGAAGAGCTTATCAAATCTAAAAAGAATGCTATTGATGAGCACAAAGAGGCTATCAAAAAATACACAAAACAACAAGAAACGGTACGTAACAATAGAGAATTCAACTCTTTAACTAAAGAGGTAGAATTCCAAGAACTTGAAATTCAATTAGCTGAAAAGCAAATTAAAGAAATGAAAGCTTCTATTGAACACAAGAAAGAAGTTATTTCTCAATCTAAAGAAAGATTAGAAGTAAAATCAAACCACTTGAAACATAAAAAATCAGAATTAGATGCTATCTTATCTGAAACTGCTAAAGAAGAAGCTTTCTTAACAGAAAAATCTAATGAGTACCAAGCGTTAATCGAAGAAAGATTAATGGCTGCTTACACTAGAATTAGAACTAGCGTTCGTAATGGACTTGCAGTTGTTTCTATTGAAAGAGGTGCATCTGCTGGATCATTCTTTACCATTCCTCCTCAGACGCAAGTTGAAATTGCTTCTAGAAAGAAAATCATCACTGATGAGCATTCAGGAAGAATTTTAGTAGACAGCGTTTTAGCTGAAGAAGAAAAAGAAAAAATGGAAAAATTATTTTCTAAATTCTAAATATATCTAAGCCACGTCAAAAACGTGGCTTTTTTTTTCATGAAGAAAACCCTCTATTTTATATTTACTAAATCCATAGGATTATATATTAACGCACTGAGTTTTGTATTTCCTGAAAAAGCCACGCAACTTGCTTACGCACTTTTCAGCGAACCTAGAATTGGTAAATTATCAATAGACAAGCTTCCCAAAGTACTTCAGGAATCAGAAAACGAAACTTTCAAGCATAACGATGATCATTTTCAAGCCTACACCTGGAAAGGAAATGAAAACACCATATTATTAGTCCACGGATGGGAAAGCAACGCTTCTAGATGGGAAAACATTATCCCTTACCTTCAAAAATCAGGAAGCACCATTATTGCAATTGACGGACCTGGCCACGGACTATCCAGCGGAAAAGAATTCAATATTCCGCAATATGCCGCATTTATTGACATTGTAGTTCAAAAATTCAAACCTCAACACCTTATAGGACACTCATTAGGCGGTAAAACGTGTCTTTATTACCAATCCGTATATCAAAACACAGCGCTGAAAAAAATGGTGATTCTAGGATCTCCAAGTGACTTCAATATTATCTTGAACAACTATATCGCATTACTAAGTCTGAATACAACTATCCATAAAGGATTAGAATCTCATTATCTAACCCATTTTAAGCTTGATTTAAATCTTTTTTCCGGTCAAATATTTGCATCAAAAATCAAAATAAAAGGGTTTATAGCGCATGATACTGACGACACGGTAGTATTATTTAAAGAAGGAAAAAAAATAGCAAGTAACTGGAACGACTCGGTTTTTATAGAGACCAAAGGACTTGGCCACAGTATGCACGATGACGAGCTGTATAATAAAATCTTTCAATTTTTATTTGAAGCAGAATAAATAGGCTTTATTTACTGTTATGGGTTCCTGTTTTCCGCTGTATCCATTCGGAAAAACGAATGGGATGCCGCTTCACCCAGGGCTAAAAAGCCACAAATTACCTTTTTACCAAGAATTCAAACTTCCTATCCACCATTTTATAACGACCATAGTAAACAGATAATCTAAATTGATTACTTTTGCAGTATGGAAGAAAATTTAAAACGCCTCAATAAATTCATTGGAGAAACAGGATACTGCTCCCGCCGTGAAGCCGATAAAATTATCGAAGAAGGTCGTGTGACCATCAATGGAATTGTGCCTGAATTAGGAACAAAAGTTACTCCATTTGATGAAGTCCGAATTGACGGTAAATTAATCCGTGAAAGAAATGAGAAACCCGTTTATCTTGCTTTCTACAAGCCTGTAGGTATTGAATGCACGACCAACTTAGATGTACGCAACAACATTGTGGATTATATCAATTACCCAAAACGTATTTTCCCTATTGGTCGATTAGACAAAGCCAGTGAAGGATTGATTTTTATGACTAATGATGGAGACATCGTCAATAAAATATTACGCGCCAGAAACAACCACGAAAAAGAATATACCGTTACCGTTAATAAACCCATCACAGACCGATTCATTGAGAGAATGGGGAATGGAGTGCCTATTTTGGACACCGTTACTAGAAACTGTAAAGTAGAGCAAATCTCAAAAAACATCTTCAAAATCATCCTAACACAGGGTTTAAACCGACAAATTCGTAGAATGTGCGAATATCTGGGTTATGAAGTGACGGCTTTAAAAAGAATTCGCATCATCAACATTTCGCTTGACGTTCCCGTAGGGAGATATCGCGACTTGACCGATGCTGAAATAAAAGAATTAAACGAACTTATCGAACCTTCGAGCAAAACAGAAGAAGCAAGTCTACCAAAAGCAGAACCTGCAAAAAGACGAACGGAATTCATAAAAAGAGACGACCCCAGATTCAAGAATAGAGGGGAGTATTAAATAATAAAAAAAACGGTGTGAAATTATTCACACCGTTTTTTTTATTATTTAAAACCATCTTTTCAATTTGAATAAATACACCCCAAAAGCAGACAGCAAAATAGACACAGAAATAATAATCCATAATCCATAAGGATTATTCTGAAAGTCATTTGGCACATTCATACCGTATAAACTGGCAATTAAGGTGGGAATCATCAGTATTATGGAAATTGAAGTCAACCGCTTCATAATGTCATTCATATTATTAGAAATCACAGACGCATAAGCATCCATTGTTCCCGTCAAAATATCACTGTAAATACTTGTGGTTTCCTGGGCTTGTCGTAATTCAATCTCTACATCTTCCAATAAATCGAAATCGAAATAATCTCTTTTATCTTTTATGTTTTTAATTTTATGCAGCAAAATATCATTCCCTTTTAAGGAAGTCATAAAGAATACCAATGATTTCCCTATTTGGAGTAAAGCCTGTAATTCCTTGTTCCTGATAGACATTTCCAAGTTATCCTCTGCCAACCTAATTATTTGATTGACTTGCTTTAAATATTTCAAATACCAAATACTTGAAGACAACAATAGTCTCAAAACCAAATCAAAATTATCTTTAATATCGATACTCTTTTTTTGTGTATAAGTAACAAAGTCAGTCAGCATTTCAGTTTCAGAAAAACTTAAAGTAACACAAACGTCGCCTTTGAAAACAACACCCAAAGGAATGGTATGAAAAGGCAATCTCACATCATCACTTGTGACAGGAATACGCATAATAATTAAACTCCAGCCGTTCTCTAACTCGACACGTGGTCTTTCGTCAATGTCTTCGATGTAATCATAGAATGCCTCAGGAATTTGAAGCTCTTCGAGTAAGTATTTTTTCTCGGCTTCCGTTGGACATTCGATATTTATCCAGCAGTTAGGAAACCATTCTGGCACTACAATTAATCCGTTATTGTTTTTATAAAAAGCTCTCATTTCAAATTTCTATAGGTTTACCATAGCCTCTTGAAATTTTACAAGCGCTACAATTAGTTCAACATTTCCGAATAATAATCGTCCATTATAAAGTACTATTTTTTTAGTGTTGCAAAAGTATTCTTTATTTCATACTCCCTAACTATTTGTATGCTTTTTAAGAAAAATTTAATTTTACAAATAGAAAAACCCAAACGTAATTTAATCTCTAGATTACAAATTTTAAAGAATCATTCGAACCTTCGAAAAAAAAGAAGATAACCCACCAAAAGCAGAGATTACAAAAAAAAACATTAGAAGAGACGACCCTCAACTTTAAGAATAGATGGGATAACTGAATTTAAAGAATAGTTGAATTCTAAATGAGCTTCATAAAAAAAGAGGGAGCCTTTATATTAAAGACACCCTCTTATAAATCTAAACTTTTTAAACGAATTCTTGATATCAAGATCAATCCTTAAAATTGACAAAAAATTAACTCGTGTCTTTTGTATTCAGTCTCCCAACTAGATCTTTACATTCTATTAGTTAAAAACAGCAAATTTATTTAAAATTCCAACCCAATGTCAAACCAAATGCAACAGGTTTAATAGTTGCGTCTTTGTCAGTACTATACAATCCGTTTACATTCCTGTCAGTGCTTGATGTTGGATTATAACTTATATATGACTCGTTTTGTTTCTGGTTCAAAATTGTTCCATAACCGCTGTCAAGAAACATAGCAGTGTACAAAGAACTTTTTTCTCCCATTTGAAAAGTAAAACCCAACTCAAACGTACTCATTAATATTCCTTTAGTGTCGTACTCACCTGATTTTGAAAAATTGGATTGACTACCAAAACCATATTCCGGTAAATTATCAACGGTTAAATTAACATCTGGATAGTATCCAACACCTTTTACCGTTTCTGCCGAAGATTTGATTTTGTAACTTAAAGGTAAGAAGTACTTAACCCCTGCCCTAAAATTAAAATCAACTCCTGTGTTAATATTTTTTTTATACTGTACAAAAAGCGGAATTTGAATAGCTTGCAATGTTTGCTTTTCTTTATAATTACTTGTATTAATAGTATATACAAAAGCGGATCCAGTACGATCAACTTCAAAATTGATTAGTGAAGCTGATGGTTGTGCTAAAAATACCGTTTGCTTATATTGTGCAAACTCAATTCCTGAACCTATGCCTATATGATCCGTCAAGGAATAAATATAACCTGCCTTTAAAGCTCCACCAATATCAGTGCCTGACTTCACTCCCTTTACATCACTTTGAATATTTCCTATTCCTGATTGTATTCCTACATAAAACTGCGCTTTAATTCCTTGAGAGAATAAAATTAGCGCAACGCCCATTATATATTTAATATCAAATTTCATATTTATTTATGTTTATTACATTTGAGTAATCCATCCTCATTTCTATAAAATGAGGATTTCATACTTTTATTGATTTAATTTTTAATTCCTAACTAAAAGGTTCTTTGTAAAGTTTTTACCATTTGACAGGGTCAACCTTACAATATAAATCCCCTCAGTAGTCGGCGCAATCATATCAGTTATTTTATTACTAACGATTTTATCATCCATTAGTGTTCCAAGTGTATTAAACACTGTAACACGAGCGTTTTGCAACTTAACTGAATCTATGTTAGTAATGATTTGATAACTTGAATTACTTTTAACCGGATTAGGCGCTACTTTTAAAAACTCTACTTCTATTGTTGAAGAAGAAAACGTTAAATCACAAGTCGTAACAACCATACCATCTACTTTTGTAGCTTTAGCAAAATAGGTTCCATTTAAAACTCCACTATCTTTAAAATATTGAGCAGTTTGACCCGGGACTAAAACTCCGTTTTTATACCAGCTATATGCAACAAATTCCTTAGAACTATTATCAAAGAAAATAACATTGTCAAAATGTTTCTTTAATAAATTTGGTTGGTAATTCACTAAAGGAAATACTATAGATAGAGCAGCATTATGATTACCGTCCCCTGATTGAGTAGCGGTAACAGTTGCCGAACCATAGTTTTTCAAACTTAGTACATTGCCTGAAATTGTTGCGATATTACTATCCGAAGAAACATAATTCACAGCTAAACCACTATTAGAAGTAGCGGTTAAAACAGTTGTAGTCTTACCATCACAACCCAATGCTAAAGTTTGACTCCATACAATAACTTGGTTTGCTTTAATAATGCTGAAATTATTTCCTACAAAAGTCAACATATAATTTGCTCCAGCAGAAACTGTTCCCACTGAGATTGCATAATTCCCTACGTTTTCACCAGCACTTCTAGACAATGAACCTGAGAATGAATCTCCAGATACTAAAGTTCCAGAAGTAAGTTGATATGTTAATGCAGGATTTACTCCACCGTAAACTTTCGATTTTGCATCAGCAGTAATCGTAATTGCTCTTGCAGTGATCGATAAATTAGATGGTACAAATGTCATCGTATAATTTGCTCCGGCAGAAACTGTTCCCACTGAGATTGCATAATTAGCTACGTTTTCACCAGCACTTCTAGTCAATGAACCTGAGAATGAATCTCCTGATACTAAAGCTCCAGCAGTAAGTTGATATGTTAATGAAGGATCTACTCCACCGTAAACTTTCGATTTTGCATCAGCAGTAATCGTAATTGCTCTTGCAGTGATCGATAAATTAGATGGTACAAATGTCATCGTATAATTTGCTCCAGCTGAAACTGTTCCCACTGAGATTGCATAATTCGCTACGTTTTCACCAGCACTTCTAGTCAATGATCCTGAGAATGAATCTCCTGATACTAAACTTCCAGTAGTAAGCTGATATGTTAATGCAGGATCTACTCCACCGTAAACTTTCGATTTTGCATCAGCAGTAATCGTAATTGCTCTTGCAGTAATCGATAAATTAGATGGTACAAATGTCATCGTGTAATTTGCTCCAGCAGAAACTGTTCCCACTGAGATTGCATAATTACCTACGTTTTCACCAGCACTTCTAGACAATGAACCTGAGAATGAATCTCCTGATACTAGAGCTCCAGCAGTAAGCTGATATGTTAATGCAGGATCTACTCCACCGTAAACTTTCGATTTTGCATCAGCAGTAATGGTAATTGCTCTTGCTGTGATCGATAAATTAGATGGTACAAATGTCATCGTATAATTTGCTCCAGCTGAAACTGTTCCCACTGATATTGCATAATTAGCTACGTTTTCACCTGCACTTCTAGTTAATGATCCTGAAAATGAATCTCCTGATACTAAACTTCCTGTAGTAAGTTGATATGTTAATGCAGGATCTACTCCACCGTAAACTTTCGATTTTGCATCAGCAGTAATAGTAATTGCTCTTGCAGTGATCGATAAAATTGAAGGTACAAATGTCATAGTATAATTTGCTCCAGCAGAAACTGTTCCCGCTGAGATTGCATAATTCGCTACGTTTTCACCAGCACTTCTAGTCAATGAACCTGAGAATGAATCTCCTGATACTAAAGCTCCTGTTGTAAGTTGATATGTTAATGCAGGATCTACACTTCCGTAAATTTTAGATTTTGCATCAGCAGTAATCGTAATTGCTCTTGCAGTAATCGATAAATTGGATGGCACAAATGTCATCGTATAATTTGCTCCAGCTGAAACTGTTCCCGCCGAGATTGCATAATTCGCTACGTTTTCACCAGCACTTCTAGTCAACGATCCTGAGAATGAATCGCCTGATACTAAAGTTCCAGCAGTAAGCTGATACGCTAATGCAGGATCTACACCTCCGTAAATTTTCGATTTCGCATCAGCAGTAATAGTAATTGCTCTTTTTGAGATTGTTAGTGTAATATCTTTTGTCTCTGAGGCATAACTCCCTTCAGCAGCTTGGGTTGCACGTATTGTTAAACTACCTACACTTCCCACATTCACCGTTTTATTATCGGTTCCGCTTAAAGATGTTCCTGTAGTATTAGCGCCTATAATACTATAGGAAATTAATCCTGTAGAATTTGAAGTTGCCGCTAAATCAAAATTAACATCTCCGTATGTTTTATTAATATCGGTAACAGTAATCGTAGGAACTATATAAGGACAATTAGTTCCCGTAACAATAGGTGAACCTGCTACCCAGTTTGATGTCGCTCCAGTTAAACCGAAGTTAGTTAATGTCCCATTGCTTGCCGTAACACTGCTATCTGCTAATGATGTCACTCCTGAATTATCTGTTGCATCAACTCCTTGATTGAATTGATAGTAGGCCAACAATCCTGTTTGCGTTGCTGGGGTAGGCAATTCGCAATTCATATTATTAACAATTTCAGCTTGTGATAACGCTCTATTCCAAATACGAACTTCGTCTATACTTCCATTAAAAGCATAAGAAGAGCTCCCTACCGCATCTTGAGGAGTTCCTAAATATAAATTTCCTGAATTAGATACTGGGTTACTAACATCCGAATAAGTCCCGTCTAAAACCCCGTTTAAAAAAATTGAAACCGTTTTTGTACTTAAATTGTAAGTTGCTGATAAATGAACATATTCATTGCTGGGCACAACATTCGTACTTGAAAAAACTCTATTTCCAAATCTTAATCCAAATTTATTATCTGGTAACACCCAAAATGAATACCCAGTATTTGCACTCCAATTATCTTTACCAACAATGCAACCGTCATCACCTATAGAGTTTCTATAAATCATTGATTCAACAGTAACAGATCCTGTTAAATTTAAAGTTGGACTATTTCCACAATTTACATAATCATCAACCCCATCAAAATTTAAATGCGTTGCGTTTGGTAAAATATTAACATCTATCCGAGCTCTTGGACCTTCGCAAGTAGCTGTAGATTGTGACACCCAATAAAAAGTTGTCCCACTGGTTGCTGTATTTAATGTTGGTGCAGTTCCCGTTCCTGTCCCTCCGGTTGCTTCTGTGTACCATAACAGACCGGTTCCTGTTGCAGTTAACGCAGTTGCAGTGGCTCCAACATTATAAGTTATAGGCGTAGTAACTGCTGGAACAGCAGGAGTTAGATTTACTATAACATTTGTACCCGTAGATGTGACTGATGTACATCTTTCGCCAGTAACTGCAACAGTATATGTTCCTCCAGTTGACACTGAAATAGATTGAGTTGTTGCTCCTGTTGACCAAACATTTCCACTTGCAGAAGAAGATGTTAAAATAACATTCCCACCAGTACAGAAAGTAGTTGGTCCACCTGCTGTAATAGTTGGAGTAGTTGGCAAAAGATAAACCATAACGTCTATTTGACTTCTTTCACTCTCACAACCGCCTGTACCTGTTTGAGATACCCAATAAGATGTTATTCCTGAAGAACTAGCATTAGGTGTTGGAGCTGTTGCATTTGGCATACCACCTGATGAAACTGTATACCATTTTAAAGTAGTACCAGTACCAGACAATTCGGCAGTTAATGGTGTTACTGAAGTATTCATGCAATGAAAAACATTAGCTACATTTGGGCCTTTCACAGGCATTAAAGTAGTTGGAGAAGCGACAGTCAATTGGGAACTAAAAGTTACAGTTGAAATAGAAGCGCCAAGACCTCCATAATATGATGCAACTTGAACAGAATTTATTGGAATATAACTAGATAAATCAAAAGTGTTCCCATAAACATTTCCAGTAGATATTGTAGTGCCATTTACAATTATATTATATTTTATAGTAGCATTCCCCCCCGCTGAATTATAAATAACATCATTTGAAATTACTCTCAAAGAAATAGCTGTTTGACAAGATGAAATATCATTATAAGTATGTGTAATATTAGATGCTATTCGAGCAGTATTTGTAGCCGAATAAACGTGACTGAATGCAACTGCATCTACAAGTACCGCAGTAGTCGATCCCACACTATTTAATGTAAGATTAGCATTGTTGCTTGCATTATCTCTTAAAGTACCACCGTTAGCAGCTAAAGTTCCTATAGCAATACCATCAGTGTCCAAATCCCCAGCTTGAACGGTATATCTAAATGATAAAGAAGATGTTCCTGATCCGCTTACATAAACCGCTTGGCGAGTTGTAGATCCAATTGTAAGGCTTATTTGAGGAGTACCTCCAGCAGTGTTAACCGTTACATTTTCACTAAAATTAATAGTGAAATCTAGATTTTGACCTGCAATATAAGTTGCATTGGCAGGAACCGTTACCGAAGTAACTGTAGGAGCAACAGCATCTACATTTACGTTAGTAGTCGCACCCACACTATTTAATGTAAGAGTTGCATTGTTCGTTACATTATCTCTAATAGTACCACCGTTAGCAGCTAAAGTTCCTATAGAAATACCATCAGTGTCCAAATCTCCAGCTTGAACGGTATATCTAAATGATAAAGAAGATGTTCCTGAACCACTTAGATATACTGCTTGGCGAGTAGTTGCTCCAATGGTAAGACCCATTTGAGGAGTACCTCCCCCTGTATTCACCGTTACGTTTTCACTAAAATTAATAGTGAAATCTAGATTTTGACCTGCAATATAAGTCGCATTGGCCGGAACTGTTACACTTGTAATGGTTGGAGCAGTTGCATCTACATTTACATTAGCAGTTGAGCCAACACTATTTAAAGTAAGATTAGCATCCTTTCCTCCAGAGTCTCTCAACGTTCCTCCATTAGCAGCTAAGGTACCAACAGTAATTCCATCAGTATCCAATTCACCTGCTTGAACAGTGTAGCGGAATAACAATGCTGCTGTTCCCGATCCACTTAAATATACTGCTTGGCGAGTAGTCGCCCCTATAGTTAAACTCATTTGAGGCGTCCCTCCTCCAGTATTGACAGTGACAATCTCATTAAAATTGATAGTGAAATTAAAATTTTGACCGGCAATGTATGTTGCATTAGCAGGGACGTTAACGCTAGAAACAATTGGTGCAACTGCACTTGAAATTACAGTAGTCGTATTGTTATTTGTACTGGTTATTCCATCATTTATATTAATCGTAAATGTAGTGGTTTCAGATGTAGCAGTACGATTATCAGTAGGATTGAAGGTTAATGCACGAATTGCGACCTGCATATTTGCAGCTGTCTTGCTTGCAATTGTGTAGGGTCCTGTTCCTGATAGATCGGTTCCAGAAAGCACCCCTTTAGCATTAGTATCTAAGGTAATGATAGCTGTTACGTTATCCCCATTTGCATCAGTAATGGTAACTCCTGAAAATGGTTTTATAGTGGCATTATCGTTTACGGTTTGACCTGCCAAGGTTCCTCCAATGACTGGAGCGGTATTAGCAGCTGCTAGAACAAAAACAAAATTATCATAAGCATATTGTTCTCCAAATCCACCTGTACTATGAAATCGCACTTCATCAACATCATCAAACGTTGCGTTTGGTAAGACTGTAAATTGTGTAGAAACAGTATTGTTGATCGATTGCGTTCCAACCGAGACCCCATTTTTAAATCCTTCGATTACCAATGGTGTATAGAAGCTGCTAAACTCCGTAACCACCACACTCTGAAAATCAAATTCTCCTCCATCAGTCTTTTTAACAACAAATCTTGTCGCTGCATCATATGCTGTTCCTATGTTAAAGAAACCCCCTTCAGTTCCAACACCCAAACTGCTTGCTTTATTGTATTGAATTTGACTGCTAGAGGCAACCCCATCATTGTTATGATCTCCAAAAAATTGAAATCCATTTTTTTCAAATATTAAATTGTTCGACCCTCCATCAAAAGCATTTGCCCCGATGTTCGTTCCATCGGAAGTTCCAGACATATTTACGGTTACGGTTTGTCCATAGGACACCGTGTAAAATAGAGACTGAAATAAGATTAAAAGGAAGGCAAATCGAAATTTACAAATTATTGTTTCCATAAAAGATTTTTTGTTTTAATAGATTATAAATAGCACTAAGACATTAAAAGTAGGGCTTAGAGCATTCATATATAATATAAATACAAGAGGCAATTAGTTCATTTTCAAAAAACAAACTAATTATTTAAACCTCAGGCTTTTTTTAGTTATACCTGATCAACTTCTTGAAGGAAAAGTACCTACCAGCGCTATGATATAATTCACGCATACAAAAGGTTGAATATTAGTATGAAATTGACTTCCACCATTATTCACAACTGTAGTAGCCACACCCATTCCTGAAACGTTAACAGCTATAGCATCAGCAGCCATTGTTGTATCTTTCGAAGATGAGTATGTATTTATTTGACTAGGGCCTATATTTCCGGGTTGTGCCGGGTACGCTCCAGTAGGAACATTTGTAGTTCCAGCAGAACTAGCATTCATAGTAGCAGTTGCAGAACCCGCAGTTACTGTAGATTGTGCCAAATGATTATGGGACGGTATTTGCGGCAATGTCAAAGTCACTGTTTCTACACCCCCACGCTGACCCCATCGATAAGTGCTCAGCCCTGGTCCTGTTCCTGGGTGAATGGGAACCCTACTTCTTAAATCCGGTAGTCCGAATGTGGTTGTTCCATCACCTCCATAAGTAGTCCCTAATAATGAAAATAGCGCCTGATTCGAAGCGATGGGTAACAATTGTCCATCACAGAAGGCCCAGCCACGTGGTGCAAAATTTCCAGCGAACATGATAATTTGAGCTAAAATTGGATCCATAAAATATAATTATTTAAAAATTTAATTCAAAAATATGATTAGAAAAAGTTCTACATCTAAGTGTTTTTACTTGTTTTATGATTAATAAACTTATTGATCAGCAAAATAAATTTATTAGAGCCAAAAAAATAATCTACTGTAACCTATTGCTAATCCTACACAAAAAAATACTAAAACATTTGAAATGGAAATAAAAATGTCACAAGACAGGAAATTATTGTCACAAAGTGATAAAAAAATCAACATGTAAGGTTCGCGTAGAATTTCTAAAGCAAATGAAAAATTAGATATGCAGTAAATTTGAGACAAACCTCAGCCTTGCAATGGAAATTATTTAAGATTTCAACAAAACACCCCATAAAACAAGATTCATGATGCGTTTTACCATTTTGTGAATGAAATGATGAAAGTTCATTTCAAATTACTCAGCACTACAAGTATATATTAAGCCGAAATATGAATTTTATGTAGTTACCGAAAAATAGGTGTTATAAAAAAACAACCCAATGCGGGTTGTTTTTTATTTTTAAGAAGACAATAGAAATGGTAATAAGTAAAATACGATAGTTGAAACTATATTAAATAACCTACCTCTGTTTTCAAACTGGCAATAGCTAATTCGAGTTGTCCTTTGAAGGATATATTCGGGAATTTTTTAATAACATCGGGCGGGAAATTTGATGGAAGTAAAGTTGCATTAACATAATGCTTATATAAGAGATGGTAATCTTTTAATAACAACTCTTGTCGCATCATAAAGCCAAAAGAAGGTAGTGTAAGCAATTCTACTGTTTCATTTAAAGTGTTTTCCATAATTTAAATACATTTGATATTCCAACTCAAAAGTCGTTTCTGTTTCACAATTAATAGCCTTTTCGACACTATTTAAATCAATGATTAAATCCTTGTTATATTTGTAATATGTGGTGTCCCTTCTAATGGAGCAAAAATTTCAATTACAGCTTCCCAAATCACTTCTGATGGTGGAACTTGAGCGTTACATTTAAAACGGTAATTCATCCCTGCTACAACTTGTGTTGAAACTGAAGTAGGTGTATAATCCACTCCTAAAAAACCATTTAAAGCTTCTTCAAATACTTGTCTGTCTCTAGGAGAAAGTGGTTGATAAGTTGACCAACCTCCCACTAATGATTCATTGTTTAATACTGCTTGATTTGACATATTATCTAATATTTAATTGTTTTCCTACTCGTAAGGCTTTTCAGATACGCCCCGTTTTTTATAGTGATTTCTAGACTCCACTTTATTACTTACGCAACTTATATACAAGTCATTAGAAACAAACTTGAAAAATATAATAGCGCTTATAATTGTAATTCTTTTACAATACTAAACTAAAGAAGGACTGTTTGATAATAAAATGGAATGGGTTGGGAAATCCTTGTCATAAAGTGGTGAATACATATGACAAGATTTAAAGGCAAAAAAAAATCTCCCGTGAGGACGGAAGATTCTAAATTAATTCATTTTTATAATATGAAACAAATCATTTCAGTATGCGTAAATTATTGATAAGGTTCTTGTATTTGTCGCTCAAAATGGCTTTATGATTTCCTGACAATACAATAAGATTATCTGATGGTATTATTTCGATTATTTTTTCAGTATTGACGATAAAGTTTCTATGCGTTCTGCAGAATATTGACGTATCAAGAAGTTCCAAGATTTTAGTTAAAGATATTAGAATCACAAACTTCTCGTTTTCGGTAATGATGTTACAGTATCTTTCTTCTACTTCGATGTAAACGATTTCGGCAATATGTACTTTTTTTAAGGCTTTCCCCTTTTTTATAAATAAAAATTCCGAACTAATTACAGTGTCTTGTTCATCGCTAAAGAAAACATCATTTTGATCATGAAACTTTTCTACAGCCATTTCTATGGCATACAAAATTTCTAATTCGTTGAAAGGTTTCATTAAAAAACTAAACGGACGGGTCAATTTAGCTCTTTCGAATATTTGTCGGTCATTTGAACTCGTTAAAAACACAAAAGGTTTTGATGCATTAGGAACCACATTAATCGTTTCGGCAAAAGTGATTCCTTCAGGATTACCATTCAAAAAAATATCTATGATAACAACGTCCACTTTGTTAGCATAAAACAAGTTTAATGCTTCACTGTAAGTAGTTGCAACGCCCGCTACTTCATAACTATTTGACAAGAGCACTTTTACCAATGCATCGCTTTGGGCTGGAGTGTCTTCAATTATTAGTACGCTTACTTTATCCATCTTTTTGGGTTTTGGGCAAAGATACAATCATTTTTGTTCCTTTTCCCTCTTCACTCTCAATCCTGAACTTACCACCGTTTTTCTTTATCATCGATTTACATAATTGCAATCCCAATCCAGTTCCTACTATGTCTTCATTTATTTTCTTAGATAATAAAACCGTTTCTTTCATAAGCTCTTGACAGGTTACATCATTCATTCCTAAACCGGAATCCTCAATTACCAGATCCCAATAGTCCTCATTAGAATCTCTGCTATATACCGTAATCTCCCCTTCTTGATTAGAAAATTTAATGGCATTGTCTAAAAAGTTCCTAAGAATCATTTTTAAAGATTCCTGATCGACAAAAACTAAAGCACTTTTTGACACTTTATTTTCGAATTTAATGTTCTTGTCGAGCATTAAAGGCGTGTAGTTATAAGCAGTTTGTTCTACTATAAAAAACAACCGTTGAGATTCTCTATTAAAATAAGATTGTTTGGTTTGCAATAAAGCCCAATGCAGTAAATTATCCAATAGATTATAAGCACCATTAGTAATCGCACTGTTATTATTCAGTTGAATATCCAACTCTGTGAAGTTTTTAGTCTCCAGGCTATGTTGTAATTTGGTATTACTCGTTTTTAAAGCACTCACTGAAGAACGCAAATCGTGACTCACAATTGAAAACAATTTGTCTTTAGTGGCATTCAATTCGTCTAGCTCTGATTTTTGCGCCAGAATAATTTTATTGTTTTTTACTTTTTGTCTGTAAAAATAAGTACCTGCTCCAAACAACAGCAATAAGGAAACCGAAGAATAAAAGAGTCCATTTCGCTCCGCTACTTTTAACTTGTTTTCGGCTTGTAGTACAGTAACTTCTTTTTGTTTTTGCTTTACAGCAAATTGTTTTTCCAGTTCGGCAACTGCCCAAACTTTGTTTTGGTCGTTAAGAGAATCTTTCCATTTTTCGAATTCTTTTCTATAGGTCAAAGCCAATGGGAAATTTTTTCTATTCTCTTCCACTACGGCCATATTCATAGCTGCCGTTTTCTTTAATTGAAAATCATTTGTTTTTTTAGACAAATGATATGCTTTCTCAAAATAAGGAATAGCCTCATTGTCTTTGTATTGATCGTAATATAAAGTAGCGATATCTCCATAAGCCCCAACAAGCATCAGAGTGTCTTTTTCGATTTCTTGTAGTTTTGTACTTTTAATCAAATAGGACTCGGCTTTCTTAAAATCATTTAAATGCAAATAGCAAATACCTAGATTATGATTTACTTTACTTGTTTTTAAACCAAAAAAATTAGTGTCAGCAATATCTTCTAGCTCCTCGAAATAATTTATAGCTTTTTGAAATTCGTTTTGCTCTAGTGCAATTTCGCCCAGAATCATTTTCACTCTATTGTAAAATTCAAAATCACTAGAGATTTTATTTAATTCTTTTTGAGATTCTTTAAATAACTTTTTTTGCTTAAAACTAAAACCTCTAAAAAAATGACAGTAATCATTAAGTTCAACATCATTTGAATTAACACTTAATTGTTTCATAGAATATACTAAAGTAGAATTCCATTTTTCAGCTAAAAAAAACAATTGAGCTTTATGAAAATTGGCTTCTTTAGTAAACTTACTACTCTTGTTTTTAATCTCAATTTCAAATGTTTTATCAATATTTTTTTGTTGAGAATAAATAAAAGTAGAAACACTCAATAGTATTAAAAGAAAGGATATTTTAATTTTAGCATTCATTAAATTAATTTTTCGTGAAAGTACTCAATTCCTAAAAAAAAAATAGAGGTTTTACTTCCTCTATTTTTTAAAAATGTTTTTTTGTTCATTATAAAAAACAATACTATTTTATTTATCCCTGTACTGTCGTTTCTGTTCCTCTTGACCCAATTGGATCTGAATCCCAAAGAAAAGTTTCTAGGAATTTTATAGTATGTCCATGTGAAGATGAAGGGATTTGAAAACTAAAACTATAAGGATAAACTGCTAAAGGAATTTCTTCCTTAAAATTATAAACAAAATAAAGTAATTGCTTATGAGAAGAATCTTCAAGTACTGGATTTGCATAGACCTGTAAAGATGTAACTAAATCTAAAGAATCAATGTAAACAGTTACTTCTACAGTAATTGAAGTGTCTCCATTATTATAATTTGCAGTTACAACAGGAGCTAAAGGTGTCGTAGTAGTTTGTGTAGAAGGGCTTATTAAATCCCCTTTAGTAAGTTGATTAATCGTTGTCAATAGAGTTGATCCAGCAGGATATTCTGTAGGGCAATTAGAATTTGTTGAACTCATAATAATAAATTTAATTAAGTTAGTTTTTTTATTTGGCGTGCAAAATAGTAGTTTTTTTTTTGTTAAACATATTATTTCACTTCAAATTTTACAATAAATTTTGTGAGTAAAATTAAAAAAAATCATATTGGAGTTATGAAGTGATGTTGATATATGTAATCCACATTATCATTATTTATTTTGATTTTGTTGTGAAATATATAACGTATTGAAGGATGTAAAACTAAAAAACCAAGGAATTAATTGAGTTTTATAATAATACCGAAGAGACTGATTTGTCAAAAAAGGAACCCATTAATAAATATAAAACCTTAATATAAAAAAGAGAATCGCATCAATAAAAGACACCAATTATACAAATGAAATTGTTTAAATTAGTGCAATACGTATTTGATCTTTTTTAATAAATTTCTTACTCTTTATGAATGCTATTGGATCTTTCTTCTTCTTGCTTTCACAATTTCGTTATCAATCAAAATAGCCTCGTAGATTTGTTGTTTTAAAAAGGCAACATCAATCTCTTTTATAGAAGTAAAAGTAAGTTTAGAAATGAATTTTGAAGCCGCAAAAGTCCTGTCTGACAATAGATCCCCTTTACAGAAACCTATGGCAACTCCCTTTTCTACTTTTCCCCAAGGTATAGATGCGGGCCAAATATAACATATACGGGAATGACGGTAATAAAAAGGGACGTTATAAGCTAATTTCTCTTTGCAATCCGGCATGCATTCCAAGATTATACCGCGAAGAAAAAGAACAATCTCCAGCTCGTTCTGGGGAAGAGAGTCTAGACATTCGTCAATAGATTTAAATTGTACTTCTTGTGGATTTCCCATATGTTATAAAAAAAGCCTATCCGTTTGGTGGATAGGCTGTAGTTTCAACTATTTTTTTGCGATTTTCATCTCTCTTGCCAAAAGTGTATTTTTCATTAACATAGCAATTGTCATAGGTCCTACTCCACCAGGAACTGGGGTAATAAAACTTGCTTTTTTACTTACGTTTTCAAAATCCACATCTCCAGTAATCACATACCCTTTTGGGGTTGTCTCATCAGCAACTCTGGTAATACCCACGTCAATAACAACGGCTCCATCTTTTACCATTTCAGCTTTCAAGTAATTAGGAACTCCTAGTGCAGTAATAATGATATCAGCTTGAGTTGTAATTTGAGCGATATTTTTAGTGTAACTATGTGTTAAGGTAACTGTTGAGTTTCCAGGAAATCCCTTTCTACCCATCAAGATACTCATGGGACGTCCCACAATGTGACTACGACCTATTACTACAGTATGTTTTCCTTGAGTTTCTACTCCGTAACGTTCTAATAATTCCAAAATTCCAAAAGGAGTTGCAGGAATAAAAGTAGTCATATCCAAAGCCATTTTCCCGAAGTTTTCCGGGTGAAACCCATCAACGTCTTTACTAGGATCAACAGCCATCAATACTTTTTGCTCATCGATTTGAACTGGAAGAGGCAATTGAACTATATATCCGTCAATATTATCATCTTCATTCAGTTCTTTAATTTTCTTCAACAATTCCGTTTCAGAGGTGGTACTTGGCATTTTTACCAAAGTAGATTCAAAACCTACTCTTTCACAAGCTTTCACTTTGCTACCAACATAAGTTAAACTAGCACCATCATTACCAACAATAATTGCTGCAAGATGAGGCACTTTCTCTCCTCTTATAATAATTTTTTGCACTTCGGCCGCAATCTCTGCTTTAATGTCTTCTGCTGTTTTTTTTCCGTCTAGTAGTTGCATTTAAATTTAGTTTAAAAGTTTAAAGTTTAAGGTTTAAAGTTCCCTTTGGAACTAAAAAAAACTTTGGAACTGTATTGTATTTATTGTGTAGTATCTTAAAAATTAAGGTTTAAAGTTTCAGTCAAACTGAATCTTTAAACCTTAATATAAATTATCCTTGCATTCCGCCCGGCATTCCTTTCATTCCACCCATCATCTTCATAAGGTTTTTTCCTCCTGGGCCTTGCATCATTTTCATCATCTTGCTCATTTGGTCAAACTGTTTCATTAGTTGGTTTACTTGCTCGATTTTAGTTCCGGAACCTTTTGCGATTCTTGCTTTTCTTTTTACATCAATCACTGACGGTTTTGATCTTTCTATTGGCGTCATTGAGTGAATGATAGCTTCAATGTGTTTGAATGCATCATCTTGAATCTCTACATCTTTCATAGCTTTTGAAGCACCAGGAATCATCCCGACTAAATCCTTCATATTACCCATTTTCTTTACTTGTTGAATTTGAGTAAGGAAATCATCAAAACCAAATTCATTTTTAGCAATTTTCTTTTGAAGTTTTCTAGCCTCTTCTTCGTCAAATTGCTCTTGTGCTCTTTCCACTAATGACACAACATCTCCCATTCCTAGGATACGTTCAGCCATACGAATTGGATAGAAAACATCAATAGCATCCATTTTCTCTCCAGTTCCTACAAACTTAATAGGCTTATTAACAACCGTTTTAATAGATAACGCTGCTCCACCACGAGTATCACCATCTAACTTAGTAAGGATTACCCCGTCAAAATTTAAGATATCGTTAAAGGCTTTTGCAGTATTTACCGCATCTTGACCCGTCATGGAATCCACAACAAATAAAGTCTCTTGTGGTTGAATTGCTTTATGAACACGAGCAATCTCATCCATCATCTCTTTGTCAACTGCTAAACGACCTGCAGTATCGACAATCACTACGTTGAAACCATTCGCTTTTGCATGCTTGATAGCATTTTCAGCGATTTCAACTGGATTTTTATTTTCTGGTTCTGAGTAAACCTCAACCCCTATTGAATCTCCTACAACATAAAGCTGCTGGATTGCCGCTGGACGATAAATATCACAGGCTACCAAAAGTGGTTTCTTATTCTTTTTTGTTTGAAGATAATTAGCTAGTTTTCCAGAAAAAGTTGTTTTTCCAGAACCCTGTAAACCTGACATTAAAATAACAGTAGGCGATCCCTGAAGGTTAATTCCAGCTACATCACCACCCATTAATTCAGTCAATTCATCTTTAACCAACTTAACTAATAGTTGACCTGGTTGTAAAGAAGTCAAAACATCCTGTCCTAAAGCTTTTTCTTTTACTTTAGTGGTAAAATCTTTAGCGATTTTAAAATTCACATCGGCATCAAGTAAAGCACGACGAACTTCTTTTAAAGTTTCGGCTACGTTTACTTCGGTGATTTTCCCGTGTCCTTTTAATATATGAAAGGCTTTGTCTAGTTTATCGCTTAAATTATCGAACATAATTCTATTTCTCTTTAATTAAGCAGCAAATTTAATCATTTGATATTGAAGTTTAAATAGTATTAGAAATAAAAAACCAACTTTTTCCAAATTAGTAAGTGAAAAATTTATATTTCGAAATTTAATCGAAAAAAATAAACATACATATCTACAAGATAAATCATCTACAAATAAATATTCTAATTACTTTTGACCAATAAAGAATTTATATCAATACAGGTTGAAGAAGAAATAAAAGCAAATTATTTTCACTTAGAACAAAACAAAATCGATTTGTTTGAACTATTAAATCAATTCACAAAACTATGAGTTACAACGACATTATTGGCTCTATAGGAGTTGGCATTATACTAATTGCCTACTTCTTAAATATCTTTTCTTTCATCCCTAAAGAAGGGAAATTATATTTCGTCCTGAACATAATTGGAGCTAGCATTGCTTGTTATGCATCAATTTTAATTAACTACGTGCCTTTTATCATTCTAGAAGGAACTTGGGGTATAGTAAGCTTATTTGGATTAATCCAATCTTCCAAAAAGTAAAATTTTAAACAAAAAAAACGACTTCAAATTGAAGTCGTTTTTTTTATATAATATAAGTTAGGATTACATTCTCTCAGGTACGTTTATTCCGAATAATTTAAAAGAAACCGCTATAGTATCAGCCACTTTCTTAGAAAGCTGCACTCTGAATACTTTCTTGTCTAGGTTTTCTTCTCCAAGAATAGGAACAGCTTGATAAAATGAATTGTACTCACGAACTAAATCGTATGTGTAATTAGCTAATAAAGCCGGACTGTGATGATGCGCCGCATTTTGAATTACCTCTGGAAACAATTCCAGTTGTTTCAACAATTCCTTTTCTTTTTCATGAAGCTCCGTAATAGTAGAAGTTCCAGTGAAATCAAAATCAGCTTTGCGGATTATTGATTGGATTCTTGCATAAGTGTATTGAATGAACGGACCTGTATTTCCGGCAAAATCAACAGATTCTTCCGGATCGAAAAGGATTCGTTTTTTTGGATCCACTTTTAATATATAATATTTCAAAGCACCCAAACCAATAGTGGTGTATAGTTTTAATTTTTCTTCATCAGAATAGCCTTCTAACTTCCCTAAATCTTCCGATATTTTCTGGGCAGTATCCGTCATTTCCTGCATTAAATCATCTGCATCCACAACAGTTCCTTCACGGCTTTTCATTTTTCCGGAAGGTAAATCCACCATCCCGTATGATAAATGAAATAGACTGGAAGCCCAGTCAAAACCAAGTTTTTTCAAAATCAGGAATAACACTTTGAAGTGATAATCCTGCTCATTCCCTACCGTATAAACCATTCCACCTACATCCGGCAAATCTTTCACACGTTGAATTGCAGTTCCTATATCCTGAGTCATATAAACTGCAGTACCATCTGAACGCAATACAATTTTACGGTCTAATCCTTCATCAGTCAAATCAATCCAAACAGAACCATCTGGATCTTTTTCGAATATTCCTTTTTCTAATCCTATTTGGACAACATCTTTCCCTAATAAATAGGTATTACTTTCATAATAATAGTAATCAAAATCAACCCCAAGGTTTTTATATGTTATTTCAAAACCATCATAAACCCATTGGTTCATCGTTTTCCAAAGCGAAATCACTTCTTCATCTCCAGCTTCCCATTTTAAAAGCATTTCCTGAGCTTCAATAATTATTGGAGCCTGTTTTTTTGCTTCTTCTTCTGTTTTTCCTTCGCTCATTAACTGAGCTATTTCTTGTTTGTACGCTTTATCAAAAGCCACATAATAATTCCCGACTAATTTATCTCCTTTTTGACCAGTTGATTCAGGAGTTTCACCGTTTCCGAATTTCTGCCAAGCCAACATAGACTTACAGATATGAATTCCCCTATCATTGATGATTTGGGTTTTGTATACTTTTTTCCCTGAAGCTTTGATAATTTCGGCAACTGAGTATCCTAATAAATTATTACGAACGTGCCCTAAATGCAAAGGCTTGTTAGTGTTTGGAGAAGAATATTCAACTAACACCGCTTTGTCATTTGGATTAGGAGATTTAATACCAAATTTCGCATCGTCTTTAATTGCATTGAAAAAATTTAAATAATGCTCATCTGAAATCACGATATTCAAGAAACCTGACACTACGTTAAAACGGGAAACCTCAGCTACATTTTCAACTAGATAATTCCCTATTTTATTCCCTAATTCTACAGGATTACTCTTTATAACCTTCAATAAAGGAAAAATCACCATAGTGATGTCTCCTTCAAATTCCTTCCGCGTAGATTGAAACTCAACTTTTTCAATAGTAATATCAAATAAAGCATGAATAGCTTTCTCAATTGAGGGGGTAAGAATCTGTGATAATGTCATTTTGTCTTTTTATTTTTAAAGAAGCAAAGATAGTTATAATGTAGCAAATTGAAAATCGGATAACAAGATAATTTCTTACTCAAAATGAGGCAATTAACGCATTAAAGTATGAATTACAGTGTTTTTAAAAAAAAAACTGTAACAATTTATTCATTAAAGAGTCTATTGTATAACACCTAATACTAGTATTTGCTAGGAAATATTAAATATTGTTAAAAACAGTACTATGTATTACAAGTTATTCAAAATAAAGATTACCTTTGCATCATCAATCAATTCACAATCAAAATCAAAAATCATGAAATTCAAATTATTTTTAGTCTTGTTATTCGGAACACTCGTTTCGATGCAAGGGCAAAACTCAGTCAAACCTGCACTTCTTGAAAGTCAGGGAACTATCTCCGGAAAAATTATTGACAAGAATAGTAACCAACCTCTTCCGTATGTAAATATTATTGTAAAGGAAGGAACCAAATTTATTACTGGTGACATTTCATCTGACAAAGGGACTTTCTTAATCAAAAACCTTCCTTTAAAAACCTACACCGTAGAAATACAGTTTATGGGTTACAAAACAGTAACAAAAAAAGTGAGTTTAAGTAATGAAAACAAAAATGGAAACTTAAACACAATTGTTCTTGAAGAAGACGCCATCCAACTTAAAGGTGTGGAAATCATTAGTGAAAAATCCACTTTCGAACAAAAAATAGATAGAAAAGTAATTAATGTAGGGAAAGATATTGTGGCTTCAGGAACTAACGCTTCTGAAATTTTCAACAATATCCCAACAGTAAGTATTGATCCCCAAACAAAAGAATTAAGTCTTAGAGGAAACAACAATGTAAGAGTATTAATAGACGGAAAACCGTCTAATATTGATACTGCACAATTGTTACAACAAATCCCTTCGTCTTCCATTAAACAAATTGAATTAATTACAAATCCATCGGCAAAATACAACCCTGAAGGAATGAGTGGTATCATCAATATCATTTTACACAAGAACGCAAAAGACGGTTTTAATGGTTCGATCAATAGCGGAGTAACTTTTGGTATCACACCAAAACTAAACACTGCTCTTAATTTAAATTATAAAACAGGTAAAATAAATATTTATGGTAACTACGGATTAAACCATGGAAGAAACGCAAATCGCGGATTCATAAATAGTGAAAGACCAAATCTTGAAAACGAACAAAATTTTAATTTCATTAATCTAAACACATCTCATTTACTTAAAGCTGGAATTGATTATTATATCAATGAAAAAAACACTCTTTCGTTTTATACAAATCAGAATATAGTTGACGGTAAAGGAAACGGAAGCACATTTGTGAATTATATAGATCCTTCTAATGATGACACTAAACAGCTTTTTAATTCGAAAAGTGACAATAACACACAGACTTATGACATCGATTACAAACACGAATTCACTAAAAAAGGGGAAAACATAGAAGCGCAAGCTAATTTTTCGAAAACAAAAAATAACGAAAACACGCTGTATCAATTTCCTTTTATACCAACATCGAACACGAATAACATAGACAGTAATACTGATAATTACCAAATAAACATAGATTACGTCAATCCATTATCTGAAACTGCAAAACTGGAGTTGGGTGCTGAAAGCAGAAATCTTTCCACTTCAAATCAATTCTTAGATTACATTACGGCTACTCCTAACACAACTAACCATTTTAGTTACGACAGAAACATTTATTCTGCTTATGCTAATTACAGCAAACAATGGAAAAAATGGAGTGGACAAGTTGGTTTGCGTCTAGAGAACTATTCGATCGAAGCAGCATTTAACAGCAAAGTTGTTAATCCTTCTTTTACAAGTGATAAAAACATAGAAGACAATATTTTCTCTTTTTACCCATCAGCCTTTTTTACTTATACTTTAGATGATAAAAACACTTTCAATTTAAATTATTCACGCAGAGTTGACAGACCAAGTGTTGGTCAAATAAATCCTATTAGAGAATGGACAACACCATTAGTGGAATCTAGAGGAAATCCAGAATTGGAACCTCAATTTACCAATTCATTTGAAGTAAATTACACTAAAACCACTAAAATAGGTTCTATTACTTCGGGAATTTTCTATAGACAAATCAATAATGAAATAGGAAGAGTGATTTATAAAAATCCTGATAACAGCAATCAAGATATTATATCATTCAACAACTTTGACAATAATAATTCATACGGTATAGAATCTTCGGCAAATTTAAAATTCACTCCTTGGTGGTCCATAAATGCAAGTGTAGATGCTTATTTCAAAACCGTTAAAGGAACTGTTGAAAATGCTAATACCGGATTATTAGAAAACGGACAAGTCGATGTAACTACTTTTAACGCAAGACTGAACAATACATTTACCGCTACTAAAGAATTACGTTTCCAACTTTTCGGGATGTATAGAGGTCGTGATTTAGGATTACAATTTGAAAGAAATGCAATGTACAAAGCTGATTTAGGAGCAACTTACAATGTGTTAAAAGGAAAAGGAACGATAACTGTACGTGCAAATGATTTGTTTAATACAATGCACTTTGGTTTCAATGGAAAAATTCCATACAACCAAGTAGGGGCTTTTTATTGGGAAAGCCAAACCTATTACATCGGGTTTAACTACATCTTTGGTGGAGCAAAAAACAAAGCGCTTCAGCGTAAACAACGTGATGCAAATGAAACCCAAGGTGGGGGTGGAATTTTATAAAAATTTAGTTTGAATAATTTGTTG
Source organism: Flavobacterium sp. K5-23 (assembly GCF_023278045.1). Classification (NCBI taxonomy): domain Bacteria; kingdom Pseudomonadati; phylum Bacteroidota; class Flavobacteriia; order Flavobacteriales; family Flavobacteriaceae; genus Flavobacterium; species Flavobacterium sp. K5-23. The sequence goes on along the minus strand of NZ_CP056783.1, from coordinate 1,655,920 downwards.
CCAAAAAAAACCCGGAGTATGCCAACTCCGGGTTTTTTGTATTTATAATAAAATAGAAAAAGTATTACCACTTAATAACAGCACTTCCCCATGTAAATCCACTTCCAAAAGCGGCAAGAACTACCGTATCTCCAGATTTGATTTTCCCAAGTTCCCATGCTTCAGTTAAAGCAATAGGAATAGATGCTGCGGTTGTATTACCGTATTTCTGGATATTATTAAAAACCTGATCATCCGTAAGTTTAAACTTTTGCTGGATAAATTGAGAAATCCTCAAATTAGCCTGATGTGGAATCAACATATCAATATCCGAAACTTGTAGATTATTAGCCTGCAATCCTTCATTAATTACTTCACTAAAACGCACCACTGCATTTTTAAACACAAACTGTCCGTTCATATGAGGAAAGTAACTTTCATCGTCAGGATCATTATCCGCTAAGATATCATTTACCCATCTACCTCCCATTCCAGGAGCTTTTAGAACTAATTCATCAGCATGCAATCCTTCTGAATGTAAATGTGTAGACAAAATTCCTTTTGTCAAATCTTCTTCTCTACTCAAAACCGCTGCTCCAGCTCCGTCACCAAAAATAACCGAAACTCCACGTCCACGAGATGTCATATCTAATCCTGTAGAATGAACCTCTGAACCTATTACCAATATGTTTTTATACATACCCGTTTTAATATATTGATCCGCTACTGAAATAGCATATATAAAACCCGAACATTGATTTCTAACATCTAGTGCTCCTACGGTTCTTAACCCTAAATCACGTTGAACCATAACCCCAGGTCCTGGAAAATAATAATCCGGGCTTAATGTGGCAAAAACCACAAAATCGATATCTTCCTTAGCAACTCCTGAACGCTCAATAGCAATCTCAGCCGCTTTCACTCCCATAGAAGTCGTAGTATCCTCGCCTTTTATAATATGTCTTCGCTCTTTAATTCCCGTTCTTTCCTGAATCCACTCGTCATTAGTGTCAATCAACTTCGACAAATCGTCATTAGTCACCACATTATCGGGAACATAATACCCTAATCCTGTTATTTTAGAATGGTACATAATTATTGTTTTAATTAAAATAAGTTTGCAAATTTACAAATACTATAAATTATTGGCTCACAAATTACTACTTTTTTAATAAATTATCATTTTAATATTTTCTGTAGCAATTTCCCGCTATCCGCTTCAATCTTTTATGGTTTTCTAAAAAAACCATAAAAGGATTTTCACTTCTATCAGGGCTAGGAATTTCGATTCAAAAGAAATATTTCATTCTATATGTAACAAGATGTGCATACAATAGACAAATAAATTAAAATTATATTTTAAAAACCAAAATAACTCCAATTATGAAATTAAAAATAGGCTTTCTGTTATTTCTATGCATCAGCTTAAATGCTTTTGCACAAGAAAACTTGACGTATCAAAAACCCTCTAAATCGATATTAGATTTAGCCGATTACGAAAGAGCACCTTCAGTATCTATGGATACTAAAAAAGAATACATGCTGCTGTCTTATAGAAACACCTATAAAACATTAGACGATTTAAATCAAGATGAATTAAGACTTGGAGGCTTGAGAATTAACCCAATAACTAATATCTCTAGTACGGTTACCTATATTAACAATATCAAACTAAGAAAAATAAAAGACCAAAACGAAGTGCAAGTTTCAGGATTACCCACTAATCCTCGTTTAACTAATATTTCGTGGTCGCCAAACGAAAAGAAAATCGCTTTTTCACACACCACTTCAACAGGAGTTGAACTTTGGTTTGTAGATGTTGCAACTGCAAAAGCTACAAAATTAACCGAGGCTAATGTAAACGCAAACCTTGGAAATCCTTTCAGCTGGTTCAATGACAACGAAAACATATTGGTGAAAATGTTGCCTAAAAACCGTGCAGCTTTATTAGATGCCAAGAAAGATTTGCCATTGGGCCCAATCGTTTCTAATGCAGATGGTTCTAAATCACAAAACAGAACCTACCAGGATTTATTGAAAAATAAAGCTGATGAGACTAATTTTGAAAACATCATCACATCAGAATTACATAAAGTAAACCTAAACGGAACGGCAACTTTATTTAAAAACGCTGATATGTATGCAGGCGAGGAATTCTCTCCAGACGGGAACTACATAATGATCTCTACGATCCAAAAACCGTTTTCATACATTGTCCCATTATCTCGTTTTCCATCAAAAACAATTGTTTATGACAGAGCAGGTAAAACGGTAAAAACGGTTAATGAAGTTCCTTTATTCGAAATAATGCCAAAAGGTTTTATGGCAGTACGTACCGGAAAAAGAAGTATGAACTGGAGAAATGACAAACCAGCCACTTTATCTTTTGTGGAAGCTTTAGACGAAGGAAATCCTGAAAACAAAGTGGACTACAGAGATGCAGTTTCATTATGGAATGCACCATTTGATGTTGCTCCTTCAATAGTGATGAAAACAAAACAACGTTTTGGAGGTGTGATCTGGGGGAATGAAACTACTGCCGTAGTATTTGATCAATGGTATGACACTAGAAACACTAAAACTTATTTACTAAATCCATCAGATGTAAATCAAGTACCAAAAGTGATTTCAGACAGAAATTCACAAGACATCTATTCTGATCCAGGTAATTTTGAAACTATAAAAAATCAATACGGGAAACGTGTTTTAGCTATAGAAAATAACAAGCTATTTTTAATGGGTGATGGTTTTACTAAACAAGGTCAATTCCCTTTTATAGATGAATTTAGCTTGAATACTTTAAAAACAAATCGTCTTTATACTTCAACTTATACTGATAAAAAAGAAAACTTATTATCTATAGAAGATTTCAAAAAAGGAGAGGTTTTAGTACTTATTCAATCTAAAAGTGAATATCCAAATTACTACTTTAGAAACATCAAGCAAAAAAATAAACTAACACCTATAACATCGTTTGAAAATCCGTTTGAAAGCATTAAAAATGTTAGCAAAGAAGTGATCAAATACAAACGTAAAGATGGAGTGGAATTATCCGGAACTTTTTATTTACCTGCAGGTTACGACAAAGTTAAAAAAGAGAAACTACCATTATTAATTTGGGCTTACCCAGCAGAATACAAAGACAAGAATTCAGCTGGACAAAGCAGTCAAAACTCAAATGAATTTACATTCCCTAATTATGGATCGTTCATTTACTGGGTTACTAAAGGATATGCTGTCTTAGACGATGCTGCTTTCCCTATTATTGGAGAAGGAACAACAGAGCCAAATGATAATTTTATCACACAGCTTGTCGATAATGCTGAGGCTGCAATTAATGCAGTAGATGCTTTAGGATATATCAACAGGAAAAAAGTGGCTATTGGAGGACATTCTTACGGAGCATTTATGACTGCTAATTTATTGACTCACTCTAATTTATTTGCTTGTGGAATTGCTAGAAGTGGCGCATACAATAGAACTCTTACTCCTTTTGGATTCCAGTCAGAGCAACGTAATTACTGGGAAGTTCCTGAAGTGTACAACACGATGTCTCCTTTTATGAATGCCAATAAAATGAAAACACCATTGTTGTTAGTTCACGGAGAAGCGGACAATAACCCTGGTACATTCACATTACAAACGGAGCGTTATTTCCAAGCTTTAAAAGGTCTAGGAGCACCTGCAAGAATGGTGATTTTACCTAAAGAATCACACGGTTATGCTGCTAAAGAAAACATATTGCATTTACTATGGGAACAAGACCAATTCCTGGAGAAATATTTAAAAAACTAATGCTACTCTTTTAGTATTAAAAAACCCCGAAATTTTATGAATTTCGGGGTTTTTCATTTTTATGACATCATTAAGGACACTTCCTCATTGAGTTCTAAAGGTGTATCGTGTTCAAAGAATATCGCTCTTCGTTCAAATGCGGCTTTGATTAAATAATGTCCCCCTTTAAAATACGATTGTTTAACAACCGCTTTCATTAAGCTATTATCAACAACTTTTAACTGGTGTGGGTATAACAAGACGACTTCATCTTCACCCTCAATAGGCACTAAATTAGACAACATAAATTCATTTACTTCACCAAAAAGGGAGGCGACATATTTATTTACTGGTTGATTATAAATCGATGCCGAATCTCCTTTATCAACTAACATTCCTTTATACAATACAATCGTTTCATCAGAAAAAGAAAGGGCATCAGTACTGTCGTGAGTTGCCACAAAACAGGTAATCTCTTTTTTCTTTAAGTAAGCAAACAAATTCCGACGCAAAGCATTTTTTCTAAAGTTATCGATATGGCTAAAAGGCTCGTCGAGCAACAATACTTCCGGTTCTAAAGCCAAAACTCGAGCAAGCGCCACACGTTGTTGCTGACCTCCACTTAAAAACTTAGCATGCACATTAGCAAATTCCGTCATTTCAACCATTTCTAAGAGTTCCTGAACACGTAACTTTTTCATGCAGTTGAAACCATTAGACAAAAACTTCCCCACGTTTTCTGCAACAGTAATATGAGGCATTAAATCGAAATCCTGTGCCAAGTATTTAACAAAAGGCATCCCAGGTATCAAATTGTATTTTGGTCCCAACACTTTGGTTTCGTTCCAGAAAATATTCCCCTCATTTAAATCATGCAAACCATAAATCAATTTTAAAAGCGTACTTTTTCCGCATCCGCTCTCTCCTATTATGGCAATATTCTGCCCTTTTTCAACCGTGAAATTGATATTCTGAAGAACCGGTTTTTCGGTATAACCAAATGAGATATTTTGTACTTGAAGCATTTTTATAATAATGAATTTTTAAGACTGCAAAGATAGATTTCTTTGATAAAGATGAATTGATGAATTTTGATTTTTTATGTAAAAAAAAATCGCTCCGTATTAAACGAAGCGATTTTCAATATTATAAAAAAGGGTGGTTTTAATTCCCAGCTTCTTTTTCAGCATCTTGACGCATTTTGTCATTTGCAGTAATTGCAAACTCTACACGACGATTTTGACTTCTTCCTTCAACAGTTTCATTTGAAGCAATAGGATCAGCAATTCCTAATCCAGTTACGTGAAATCTAGCCGAAGCAACTCCTTTACTTACTAAGTAATTTCTAACTGACGCTGCTCTTTCTCCTGAAAGTTTTAAATTATAATCAGCTGGTCCAGTACTATCTGTATATCCAAAAATAGTAATATCAGTATCAGGATACTCTGTAAAAACAGGTACTAATTTATCTAAATTTGCTTTAGCAGTTGCAGTTAAAGTTGATTTATTAGTATCAAAACGCACTGCATTTTCATTTAAAACTAATTGAATCCCTTCACCTACACGTTTTACCTCAGCACCAGGAAGCACTTCGTCAATTTGTCTTGCTTGTTTGTCCATTTTATTACCAATAACTCCACCGGCAACTCCACCTACAACTCCACCAAGAACAGCACCCATAGCGCCTTTTCCACCTTTTCCAAGGTTATTCCCAAGAATAGCACCTATCACAGCACCACTCGCTGCTCCAATACCTGCTCCTCTTTGTGTATTATTTGTGTTTTTTAAAGCTTCACAACTAGTGAAGATTGACCCAATAACCATTACTAATGCTATTGTAACTACTGAAATCTTTTTCATATCTCTATTTTTTTTTATTATTAATTTGCTCTTTGAAACTGGTAAACTACATCAATATCTTTACCACCTACATTAGTTCCTTTGTCAACCAGTTGGAAAGAATCATCAGTTTGATTTGCAACATGTAAAATGTAACCTGCTCTTACTCTTTTGGCTTTTTCACCAGCGTCTAGAACTTTCAAAATGAATTCCCCATTTGTATTAATAAACCAAGTGATTGGAGAACTAAATACTGGACAATCAAACTTTGTTAAAGCCATATTCCCTTTGTTATTATTCGAAACAAATTTCCATGTGCTTCCCACAAAACATTTAGAATCTGCAATATCAAAAGAATTTACCTTGATATATTCTGATCCTGGATAAGTCACTGAAGTTAATACCCAGTTTCCTTTTACTGCTACTTGAGCTTTTTTATCTAATTTCTTGTCAGTTATAGATGAAGTTTTACAAGAAAACAGCAATACACTCATTGCCATTATTAAAATAATTTTTTTCATTTTATGTCGTTTTTATAATTAAACTAGTACAAAGATACAAAGCTATCTAAAGCGATTGTTTCAAAATTGATTTATTTTGTTTCAAAATTAACAGTTACGCCATTTTGTCACTTCACTCTCAATTGGTATTCTATTTGAAAGATATTCAAAAGATACAAAAAAAACCTTTAAAATTAAAAATATGACAACAGGAAAAATTAATGTTTCAGTAGAAAACATCTTCCCTTTAATCAAGAAGTTTCTATATAGTGATCACGAGATTTTTTTACGTGAATTAATTTCAAATGGAACTGACGCAACTCTAAAACTAAAACACCTTATCAGCATTGGCGAAGCCAAAGTGGAATACGGAAACCCAACTATCGAAGTGAAAATCGATAAAGAAGGTAAAAAACTACACATCATTGATCAAGGATTAGGAATGACTTCTGATGAAGTGGAGAAATACATCAACCAACTTGCTTTTTCTGGTGCCGAAGAATTTTTAGAAAAATACAAAGATTCTGCTAAGGATTCTGGAATCATCGGGCATTTTGGTCTTGGTTTCTATTCTGCTTTTATGGTAGCTTCAAAGGTGGAGATTATCACTAAATCATTCAAAGACGAACCAGCAGCACATTGGATCTGTGACGGAAGTCCTGAATTCTCTTTGGAACCAGCTGACAAAACTACACGTGGTACTGAAGTCATTTTACATATTGCAGAAGACTCTTTGGAATTCCTTGAAGAATTTAAAATCAAAGAGCTTTTAAACAAGTACAATAAGTTTATGCCTATTCCAATTAAATTTGGAACAAAAACAGAAACACTTCCTAAACCGGAAGATGCTCCTGAAGATTACAAAGCAGAAACTATGGAAGTTGACAATATCATCAACAACCCAAATCCAGCTTGGACAAAACAACCAACTGATTTATCTGATGAGGATTATAAAAAATTCTACCACGAGGTGTACCCAATGCAGTTTGAAGAGCCATTGTTTCACATTCATCTTAATGTAGATTATCCATTTAACCTTACTGGAATTTTATACTTCCCAAAATTAGGTTCGGATATGCAAATCCAAAAAGACAAAATCCAATTGTACCAAAATCAGGTATATGTAACGGATAATGTGGAAGGAATTGTACCTGAATTCTTGACGATGTTAAAAGGAGTTATAGACTCACCAGACATCCCGTTGAATGTTTCTCGTTCTAGCTTACAAGCAGATGGTGCAGTTAAGAAAATCTCTAACTACATCACCCGTAAAGTGGCTGATAAATTGAAATCGTTGTTTACTGAAAACCGTGAAGATTTTGAGAAAAAATGGAATGACATCAAAATCGTTTTGGAATACGGAATGCTTTCTGATGACAAATTCTATGAAAAAGCGGGTGCTTTTGTATTGTACCCATCTGTATCTGATAAATTCTACACTCTAGAAGAAATCAAAGAAAACCTGAAGGACAAGCAAACGGACAAAGACGGTAAACTAGTGGTTTTATACGCAGGAAACAAGGACGCGCAACACTCTTATATCGAAATAGCACAGGAAAAAGGATACGAAGTATTACTTCTTGACTCTCCTATTATTTCGCACCTAATCCAAAAAATTGAAGGTGATAATAAGGACATTACTTTTGTACGTGTGGATTCTGACCATATTGATAATTTAATCAAGAAAGAAGAAAACACGATTTCTAAATTATCTGAAGACGAACAAACGAACCTGAAAACAGTTTTAGAAGCAATCGTGCCAAAACAAAACTATAGCGTTCAACTGGAAGCTATGGATAGCCAAGCAGCTCCATTTATCATCACGCAACCAGAATTTATGCGTAGAATGAAAGAAATGAGCCAGTCAGGTGGTGGCGGCGGAATGTTCGGGATGGGAAATATGCCTGAAATGTACAACTTGGTAGTAAATACCAATTCAAATTTGGCAACTAACATTTTAAATACCGAAGACAAAACGCATCAAGAGCACTTGGTAAAACAAGCTTTAGACCTTGCTAAATTGTCTCAAAACTTATTAAAAGGAGAAGCATTGACTGCCTTTGTAAAGAGAAGTTTCGAAATGATTAAATAATCCTCCCCTAACCCCTCCAAAGGAGGGGAATTAAGACCTGCGAGTGAAAACTTGCAGGTTTTTTTTTGGAGCAAATGGATTGTTTTCCATAAGAACTTCTCTCCCGCTATACGCTACAATCCACGCAAAAAAAGCGTGGGATTTCCACTGTTATCGGGGCTATTTAGGAAATACAGTTTATCATAATAATGATTAAATTAAAAAAAGACTGAAAAGGCACTAAGGACATTAAAAAATTAGTAACAAATAAAAATATTATTTATACATTTGATAATAACTCACTATTTAATAGCAACTATCTATCTGATTTTAGGCGTATAATCACTACTATGAAGCGAGCATATACACGTTGTGCAAAACCATTGAGCTAAACGAAAGTAAGTAACTTAAAAAAAAAGATTATGAAAATTTCAATATTAATCTCTGCATTGATTTTTATTTTGTTTGGTTGTTCAAATGATGAAACTAATTACATTACAGTAATAAGGTAGAGTTGAAAGAGAAATGAATGGTGAAGGAATTTCCAACCAACAAGTTTTATTACAAATAAATCAAGTTCACGGCACTGGTTATTGGTCATACACTACAAGAATTGATTCAAAAGAAGTTACAACAGATTCAAATGGAAATTTTAGTACATCAATGAAAAATGAATCCAATACTTTTGTATCTGTTTTTAAATCGCAAGACGATAATTATACTGCTTTTGAATTGAGTAATTTTAATACAAATAAAGATATTGTTCTTAAAGTGAATAAATTTTTAAAATTTAAAATTTATGTAAACAACACCAATCCTTTTGATGCTAATGATTACATTTATATTGATTTTTTCTCTGGAAACAAACAGAGTTTTAGAACAAAAATTGAAAATTTCGGGATACAGAACAAGCATTATCCAGCAGAAAATCTTCCTGGAGGCGGAACTACTGGAGCGTTTGAAGAATCTTCTTGGAGAGGTATAAATGTAAATTCAATTGTATATTACAATGTTCCTGAAAATGCGGATAATTATAAAATTTACTGGTTAAAATTAAAAAATACAATCGAATCAAGTGGTGTTACACCTGAAATACAATTTCAAGAAGATCAAGTAAATGAATATAATTTTAATTATTGATTTGAATAACCCTGCTTTTCGAAGTGTTCCTTAATAAAATTAACCTCATTAAAAACCGGAATTGCTGTGTGATTCTGATAGCTATCGGAACCTGGCTTCGCAAAACACGTTGAGCATACATAACTATTCGTTAATAAAAGTCATAGGGAGGAACGACCTGTTCGCCGGGGCGAAAGCTATCACACTAAAACAGATCGACAAAGAAAATAAAAAAAGGGTGGAGTATTGGAACGGAAATACTGGATGAGATTGCTTCGTTCCTCGCAATGACCCGTTCTGCTCGAAGTGTTCCTAGATAAAATAAATCCCTCCCGCTATTCGCTGCAATCCACGCGAAAAAAGCGTGGGATTTCCACTGCAAACGAAGTTCACTGAACTCCTATTAAAAATTGATGCAAAGTGAAGTAATCGGGGCTGATTAGAAAATACAGTTTTTCATAATAATGATTAGCTTGTGTATTTTAATAAAACTTATAATTAATAAATTAATCATAAGTTTTATAGGAAATAAATTAATATATTTGAAATCAAATAAAGCGAAACAAAACTTCGTGTATACATCCTGAAAAGGGTAAATTGGCGAAGTTTTATTTCGCCTATATACAAGTTAGCGGTTATTGCAGGACGGATTAAAAACTATCGAACTTGACTAAATGAAAATAACCCAAACTATATTTTTTACACTTATCCTCTTCAGCCAGTCAATAGGTCAAGACATAGCAGAAGTCTAAAGAATACTTGTTTTCAATATTAAACTCTTGCTTTATGACAAAATCACAGAAAAAACATAATGCCAAGATTCTAGGGAAAGGAGAAAAGACAATGCTATTCGTTCACGGTTATGGTTGTGACCAAAACATGTGGCGATTTATTACCCCTGCATTTGAAACTTCTTACAAAATTGTACTTATTGATTTGGTGGGTTCAGGCCAATCTGATCTTAATGCCTATGATTTTGACAAATACAATACCCTCCAAGCACACGCAGACGATCTTCTTGATCTTATTGAGGAACTATGCTTAAAAGATGTCGTGTTGGTCGGACATTCTGTAAGTGCCATAATTGGTGCACTAGCCTCCATACAAAATCCTGCTGTATTTGATTGCATCATCATGATAGGCCCCTCTCCCCGGTATATTAGCGACCATTCTTATAATGGGGGTTTTTCGAAGGAAAGTATAGATGAATTATTGGAAGCCCTCGATTCTAATTACCTTGGATGGTCGAGTGCCATTACCCCTGTGATTATGGGAAATACTGAACGGCCAGCATTAACACAAGAATTAAAAAATAGTTTTTGCCGCAATAACCCCGAAATTGCTAAACATTTCGCCCGCGTAACTTTTTTAGGAGATAATCGAGCGGATTTAGAAAAGGTAACAGTACCTACCCTGATACTTCAGTGTTCGTCAGATATGATAGCCCCTCTTCATGTGGGTACCTATGTACAACAACACATTAAAGACAGTCAATTAACCCAACTGAAAGCAAAAGGACATTGTCCACACTTGAGCGAACCGGAAGAAACCATTCAGAGCATGAAGAAATTCTTAAGTGCTAGGTAACAAATAATGTATGGAATTAGATTTCAAAACCTTATATCATCATGCACCTTGTGGCTATTTACACACCATGGAGGATGGCACCCTAATAGATGTGAATGATACTTTCTTGGCATTCACTGGTTATTCTCGCGAAGAAATCATTGAAACTAAAAGATTCGAAGACTTTCTTTCCATAGGAGGTAAAATTTACTACGAAACGCATTTTGCTCCCTTACTGCATATGTATGGAGAGGTCAGTCAAATTAGTTTTGATTTTATTAGAAAGGATGAAACTCGCTTTCCAGTGCTTATCAATGCAATTAAGCAAAGTACCAATGAGAAGCAGCACAATTATATTCAATTTAGTGTGCTAGACATCACACAACGTAAGCAGTACGAGATAGAATTAATGAATGCTAAAAGAAAATCTGAGGAATTGTTGACGCAACTCTCAAAAGTAAATAAAGAGCTAACAAGCAATATTCAAGTAATTGCAGAACAAAGTCGTCAACTAGAAAAACTAAATACTACAAAGGATAAATTTTTTAGTATTGTAGCTCATGACTTAAAAAGCCCTCTTATTTCTTTGAAGTCGTTCTCAATTTTGTTAATTGACCATTTTGACAATCTTAACAAGGACGAGATTTTGACTATGAGCAAGCAACTTAGCGACTCAGTTGACAGTACAATTAAAATGGCCGACAATCTAATCACTTGGGCGATGGTACAAATGGGGGACTCCCAATTCAATGAAGAGACAATAAAAGTTAAAGACATTACCTCAAACATATTTGACGTTTATCAAAAGGTAGCATTAGAAAAAGGAATAAATATAAGTTTCTCGGTTGACGACTCTCTTACCATAATTGGTGACAAAAATCAAATAGAATTCGTAATTAGAAATCTTGTGAACAATGCTATTAAGTTCACTCATAAAAACGGTTTTGTAAGTTTGACGGCTAAATCATTACCAGACGGACTAGTTAAAATATCCGTTTCAGACAGCGGAGTAGGGATTTCTGATGAAATTAAAAGAAAATTATTCTCTATTAGTAAAATACAAAGCAACAATGGGACAGATGGAGAAAAGGGTACTGGGTTGGGTCTTATGTTGAGTTACGAGTTCATGAAACAAAACGGAGGACAGATTGACATCGAAAGCAGTTTGGGCAAAGGGTCTACATTTCATACTAAGTTTAAAAGTGGACATTAAATAAATGACTGTAGAGAATGCAACAACCGCTAATCGAGTAGACGGCTCCGCTAGAAACTAACGGAGTGCGCCTCTCACACCACCGTACGTACGGGTCACGTATACGGCGGTTCGCAAAGTGATGGGTTGAGTTCAATGTGTGTTTCCAACATAGACCGATAGCCTTTCTTCTTAAGCCGTAGTAGGGTAATTGTAGAAGTTAGAATCGGACTTTGAGCAATACGCCAGCCTCCTTTTCTTGTCCTGCTCCAAGCATAGGCGTGGTCTTTATCAACTCCTAGTCGCATCAGGTTTTTCCTTTTGCGTTCGGGTTTCTTCCAATCCGTCCAAATGCAATAGCGCAGACGATTGCGCAACCAACCATCAATATCTCGTAGCTTTCCTTGAATACTCGTTCCCCGAAAATAGTTTAACCATCCTCGTTGAATTTCATTGATTTTTCGGATACGTTCCTCGAAACTTCTAGGTGCAGTTTTGCGGGTCGCTTCCTTTAAACTTTGCTTGAGTTTTGCCCAAGCTTTCTTTCCTACCGTTAATTGATACCTGCCTTTTACGCCTTTTTGATAGGTCGATGCAAACGAAAAGCCCAATATCGTGAACTGAATCGGTTTTCTAATCCCACTCTTTTCTTGATTAATAGTCAGTTTTAGCTTGTCTCTCAAAAACAGAAAGATAGCATTACCAACCGTTTTGGCTTGGGTTTTCGATTTGGTGTAAATGCTAAAATCATCGGCATAACGAACAAACTTCACTCCTTTTCTTGTCAATTCCTTGTCCAATTCGTGGAGTAGGATATTTGACAAAAGCGGACTAATTGGACTCCTTGCGGAACTCCTTTTCTACGTTTGACTAGTTTTCCTTTGATGAGTATAGGCACTCGCAACCATTTGCGGATTAACCGTAAAGTCGTTGGGCATTTTACCTTTTGGTAAATTAGGTTCAGCAACAAGCAATGATCGACTTCGTCAAAGAAGTTCTTTAGGTCAATATCTACAATATAATTGTAGCCTTCGTGAATGTTTCCCAAGGCTTTGCCTACCGCTTGGCGGGCATTTTTATTGGGTCGAAATCCGAAACTATTCACACTAAAATCCTTTTCGAATCTTGGCATCATCGCTTGTGATACGGCTTGTTGAAGTAGTCTGTCGACTACTGTTGGGATTCCCAAGAGTCGGAACTTTCCGCCTCCTTTGGGAATCTCCACCCCAAGGATGGGTTGCGGTAGATAACGGTCATTCTTAATATCTTCCAGTAATGCAGATTTATGTTCACGGAAATAATCCGTCAGCTGAGTGGTTTTTAAACCATCAACGCCAGCACTACCTTTGTTGACTACTACTTGACGTAGCGCCTTTTGGAGATTGTAAGGATGTGTTACTTGTGCAATCATTCTTAAGTTTTACATTAAATTCTTCCTGTTCCGCTTTTCTAGGGCTATAACTTGCGTCATTCCTTTAGAAATTAAGAACCACTTGCGTTCAGTCCTTCCTTGTTTGTGAGACTTGTGCGGTATCTATTCGCAACTCGTTGCCCCAAGTACTATGACTTCTGCTGACTTCTTTACTTTACCAACTCGTGGTTGCAAAGACCTCCCCTGGTAAGAGCTTTTTCCTTCGTCCAATCCCTGCGACATCTACTGAGATACGATTTTGATAATCTTTGGACGTTGCAATGCTGTGCTTGCTTATCCTCGTATAACAGCCTCTTATGCCGTTTCTGTTCGTCAGTACCGGATTTTGCCGTTTCGCTTCCTTCACTGCATATCTCACGATAAACCAGCTTGCGACGTACTAATGGTTCGGGGTTTCAATCCGCCCATAAGGGACTTACACCCTCTGGAAAAATAACACACTGTAAGATTTGTTTTAGAATTCGTAAATTTGTATTTTCGAATTTTTATTCGAGCTTACAGTGTGGGTCCTGCTCATGCAGGGCACACACACGGGTTTGGCAAAAATGGCGGTTCAGTGCTCCGCAGTCAGTTTTGTGGTTAATCAAAGTTTGGTTCTCCGTATCACCATTTGTGGTGAAAATCGCCACCTTCGCCAAGCCCAAAACCGTTAATACTTTCAAGCTCCACCGAAAGTCATTTCACAAACAAAAACCAGCAATTTACTATTTCAAGGACTACATTTAACAATAAGACATTTTAAAAATTAAAAAACAGTAACGATGAAAAATTTAGTATTGACTCTCATTTTAGCATTAACATTCACAGTTTCTAATGCAACCGAAAAAGAGATAGTTGCAGAAGTGGTTTTTGAAAACTTAACAGGTAAAACACTAAATTCTGGCGAGTTCTATGTAACTGAAACTAACGAAAGAATCGAAATTAAGAATACACAAAGTTTCAAAGTAACATTGCCTGAGAAAGGGAAATACCAATTTGAATTTTCTACAAAAGACTTTATTGCTTATACTTTTTATCCTGCAAGAATTACTGCCAAAAATAATACTATAACAATTCGATTAGTAGAAAAAAAGGATTTGCCTTTTAATAAAGTAACGCGTTCTTTCCCGATAAATTTTGATACAAATCTAACCGATCAAGATATTGAAAAGCGAATTTCAAAAGGCGCCCTAAACTTCATAATTCACGGAATTGATAATTCAATACCAAAAGAGTTTGCGCAATTCAAAGAAAAATATGGAATTGGGCTAATCAAAGAGAATTGTGTAATCGATCCTTTATCATTTAAAAGAGCGAGGGAAAACAACCAAATGATTTCTGATTATTTAAATAGTAAATATGGAGAGGATTGGCTGAAAGAATTGCCAATGAAACCATTTGGTATTAAATAAAGTACAGTTTGTATATTGTGAAGTCTAACTAATTCACAAAACACGCTGAGCAAACATTACTTTACCTCAATAAAAGTCATAGCGAGAAACGACCTGTTCGCCGGGGCGAAAGCTATCGCACTAAAACAAATCGACAAAGAAAATAAAAAAAGGGTGGAGTATTGGAACGGAAATACTGAATGAGATTGCTTCGTTCCTCGCAATGACCCGTTCGGCTCGAAGTGTTCTTTAGAAATAATAAATTGTTATTTTTCACGACACATTCTACAATAAAAAGCAAACCCTGAAAGTGATTCTTTCAGGGTTTGCTTTTTATATTATTTTTTTGTGGCTCGTTCTAATCTATCATTTATAGACTTCCCTAATCCAACGTCAGGCATTTTTTGGGCTATTATGACATCTAACTCCATTTTGTCTAATAGATGCAATGACTCGTATAAATTTTTGGCTGCTTCCACTAGATCTCCTTTTTCTGAAAGCAGGATTCTTGCAGTCGTTTTGTCAATTTCGGTATCGTCTTTCAATAACAATACACCAATTTTTTTATCTGGAAAGGATGCAATTAGCTCCTTAACATTATCTGTTAGATACGTACTCGTTTTAGGAGCATAGTGTTTTGATAACATTCCAGGTGCATCTGGCGCGGTATCGTTCTTGGTGATAAAAAAAACTTCCCCCACTACTGCTTCAATATCTTCTACTGAAATAGAACCATATCTATAAATAATCGTTTTTCCGTCTTGAAAACCAACAATGGTAGATTCAATTCCTCTTTGACAAACACCGCCGTCAAGAACCATTTTTAAGTCTTCTTTAAAATAATCAGCAACGTGTTGCGCTTTGGTTGGGCTTATGCAACCAAAAGGGTTCGCGCTTGGAGCTGCTAATGGAAAATCCAAAGATTTTAATAAAGCCAAGGCAACAGGATGATCCGGCATTCTTACCCCTACAGTATCTTTTCCTGCAGTAACTAAATCCGGAATCACATCTTTCTTTTTCAACACCATTGTCAATGGTCCTGGCCAAAATTTACTGGCAAGTTTACGTGCATTTTCAGGCACATCAACTGTAATTTCATCTAAATAATCTATTGATTTTATATGCACAATCAAGGGATTAAAAAAGGGACGTTTCTTTATTTCGAAAATGCTTTTAATCGCTTTTTCACTAAAAACATTCCCGGCTAATCCATAAACTGTTTCTGTAGGTATAGCTACAATCTCGTCTTGTTTCAACAAGTCGGCCGCACAACTAACATCTGCACTAACTTTTATCATTTATAAATAATTATAATATTAATCGCTTTATTAAAGCACGCAAATTTACTTATAAAAATAATCATTTAGCAACTATACAATGCATTGAAAAAAATTACACTGAATTCTTAATGAAAATGCAAGCCAAAATTAGAAAGCTATTGATTCAATATACTGTTTTCTTCCTTTTTATCCTTGTTCAATAAATTAGGATTTTCTTTAGCCAGTTTATTTTTTGTTGGTAATTTATAATTCACACTAAATCCAAATTTTCTGGTGTCGTTTTTATTACTAATCAACAATGGTGTACCGAATGAGTTGAATTCGTTTCTATTCGAATTAAAAACATCATCAGCATAAACTGAAAGCGTTAATTGCTCTTTCAACATTTTCTTTGAAAAAGTAACGTCAAAAGAATGTCTAAAAGGTTTTGTTGCTATGAAATAAAAATAATTACCCTTAGGGATTGTATAATTATAATTGGCCACGAATTTCACTTTTTTAGGCAAAACGATTTGCGACATCAAGTTAAACATCCAAAAACCATTGGTATCCACATTAGGTATTTGATGAAATTGATACCCTGCATATACATACAAGAAATTCATTGTGTCTGGATTGACATCCATTTTCATAGTTTCTTTCAGCCCTTTTGTTAATAGCATATAAGGTATTGGCATTCCCACATTGAAATTATGAATTTTTATTTCGGGTACATTTTCATTACTGTTGATGACCCTGTCATTATCCAAAGTAACTCTATTGATCACTTGATTTTTCGCCGAACTCATATTATAACCTATAAAAGCATAATCATAAGCGCTTAATTTCACTTCGTAATTATCAAAAATAGTAGGTTGTAAGTTGGGATTCCCTGAATAATTGACATTCGGGTTTTGGTAATTCGTGTTATTCGGGTTTAATGCTGA
Organism: Flavobacterium sp. K5-23; assembly: GCF_023278045.1. Classification (NCBI taxonomy): domain Bacteria; kingdom Pseudomonadati; phylum Bacteroidota; class Flavobacteriia; order Flavobacteriales; family Flavobacteriaceae; genus Flavobacterium; species Flavobacterium sp. K5-23. The sequence continues at coordinate 1,638,872 of NZ_CP056783.1, read as the reverse complement.
CGTACTAGGAAGGGTTATTTTCTTATTGTAATTTACATTAAAATACATCGATTTATTAAAATTATACTGCGCGCTTGCGTTAGGAAAAAAACGAAATTGCTTGAAAGAATTCAACTCTGCAGTATCCGTATTTCCAGTTATATTATAATCCTCAGCTCTTCCTCCTAATATGAAATTCATCTTATTGAATCGTGACTGTAATTCTAAATAACTCGCTGCCGTACGGCGTTTATAATCTAGATTTTTTACGCCCTTGCTTTCTGTTTCGAATAAAAGCTCCTCGTACAAACTACCAACACTTATCTTTCCTTCATCAGAAAATTTAATGGGTTGCGAATAATCAAATTTTATATTGTACAAATTCTGATCCGATGAATTATCTAAATCAGATACCGGATTCCCAACAGGATTTAATTCAAAATCACTTGTGTTAGAATTTAAATTGAATTTAAACTCTAGTTTTCGTGCATTGTCTTTGAACTTTTTCTGGTAGGTAGCCACAACATCCTGTCTTAAACCATCAGTATGAGAAGCATCATTAGTGCTAAACCCAACTCCGTTACCTCTTGTGTGACTGTCATTATTATTATAATTAACATCATAATTCAACAACAATCTATCTTTACCAATATCAAAAGTCACCGCCGATTTTACAAAATTGTTTCTCCCTACTCTATCGGCATCAGTTGCTGAAAGCAATGAATTAGTATTGTTTTCCATTTTTTCTAAACGGGTCCAAACAGCACTTTCTCTATAATTTTGGCCAAAATTCAACTGCCATCCAAAGTATTTGTTTTTGGCACTTAATAAAATACTATTGTTAACTCTCCATCTTACATCTTTATAACTGGTAAAACTAGTACTGTTAGTATAAGTGGCACTTAGATAATTTTTAGCGTTTTTATTGGTAATAATATTTAATATGGCTCCACCTGAAGTCGCAGGAAACTCAGCTCCTGGCTGTGTAATAATTTCGATTTTTTCGATTGCGTTTGCCGGCATTCCTTCCAGAAAAGCATTCAATTCATTAGAAGAAATATTCAACGGTCTACCATCCATAAACACATCCAATTGTTTTCCCTGATACATCATCCCAGCAATGTCTGAAGCAATTAATCCCGGTAATTTTTTTATTCCCTCTAATACGGAACCTGTATTCAAACTCGCTTGTCCGGCAAAATCAAATATGGTTCTATCCGCTTTTTGCTCGATTGCTTTTTTGGTTGTAATAATGGCAACTTCATTTAATTCCGTTGTCGTTTTTGGCTTTTCTTGAGCCGAAATGGTAAAAACCCCTCCTAATAGGACCAAGGTAATCAGTAAAATCTTTTTCATGTCTTTTATTTCAGATTCACAATTAGTACTCGTTGTAAGCTTATTGTTACACTCTAATAAAAATAAATTAAACATCAGTCTCAATAGGAACCCAACATTCTTTAGGAGAAGATCAATCTTAATTTCACTAGAATTGGGATAAAAAACCAATCCTTAGAAGGTTTATTTTAAAAAGAAAATAGTCATTGATTGTAATTCCCAACTAAAGCCTATCTTTGCCCGCTTTTTAAAATTGAAAAAATGTTTGGAAATAGAGTGTTAAAGGGAGTGTTTTTAGTAGGATTAGGAGCTACAAGCTATGGTATGCTTGCCACTTTCGTGAAAATGGCATACGATGAAAATTACACCACGGCAGAAGTTACAACGTCACAATTTATTATAGGAATCATTGGAATACTTATCATCAATTTATTTCAAAAAACAAAAAAAGGAAACGAAGTCATAAAAGCCTCAAAAAGAAACATTTTCCATCTTATGCTTGCTGGAACTTCCCTAGGAATGACCAGTGTTTTTTATTATTTAGCCGTAAAATACATTCCTGTTTCAATAGGAATCGTCCTTTTAATGCAAACGGTGTGGATGGGCGTTTTACTCGAAATGATACTAGAGAAAAGAATCCCTTCGACCCAAAAAATTATATCCGTAGGTATTGTGTTAGTGGGAACTATTTTAGCCACTAATTTAATTAATAATGACGTACAACTGGACTGGCACGGAATCATGTGGGGAATGCTGGCCGCAGCCTCTTTCACAACCACGATGTTTACCGCTAATAGTGTTGCAACTGGGATATCTTCTGCTCAACGCAGTTTATACATGCTTTTAGGTGGTGCAGTTATTGTTTTCTCCTTTTCTATAGCGACTCAGGTTACCCCTTTTAATTTTGACATTTTCCTGAAATGGGGAATCGTTTTAGCCCTTTTTGGGACTATCATCCCGCCTATGCTTATGAACGCCGGTTTTCCCCTTACAGGAATTGGCTTGGGAAGTATTGTTTCGGCGCTTGAATTGCCTGTATCTGTAATGATGGCTTTTGTCCTTTTAAATGAAAGCGTAAATGCGACACAGTGGTTCGGAATCTTTTTGATTATAATGGCTATTGTAATTATGAATGTGAATTTTAAAAATCGAAATAAACAATCGGCCGTTTCTAATTAATTGTTGGATTACTAACCATTATTATACATATATTAGTCACTTAATTTAATTCATTATGAGTTTACCTTGGCACCTTTACTTAATGGCTTTGATTTATATGGTAGCAGGATTTAATCATTTCCGAAACCCTAGAATTTACCTAAAAATAATTCCTCCTTATTTTCCTAATCCTAAATTATTAAACACAATAAGTGGACTAGCTGAAGTAATACTGGGAATTACACTTATGATTCCTATGTTCTCCCCTTTTGCGGCTTGGGGAATTATAGCATTGTTAATTTCTGTTTTCCCTTCACATATATACATGTACCAAAACCAAAAAGCGGGGATGGGATTGCCAAAATACGTTTTGCTTTTACGTATGCCTTTTCAGTTAGTTTTAATCTATTGGGCCTATATTTACACCTAGACAGATAGTTATAACTTTTTATTTCTTGTTTGCCAATTTGTTTTTGAATCGAATTTAATCAAAATTCCCTACGCAGATAAAAATAAAGTTGGGATTATAAATCTTTTTATCAAATAAATAGTTAGAGCAAAAAAGACTATTTTTGGATCAAACCAGAACAAAATGAATGAAATTATTACTTATTTTTCTACAATACCGTCTTCTCATAGGAGTTTAATTCTAATATGTGGTATCACTATCTTTTGGCTAATTGAAAATGCTTACCCACTTTTTAATTTCAATTATAAAAAATGGCATCATGCAGGAATTAATGTATTCCTAACCTTAACCACAGTTATCATTAATTTTTTATTGGCATTCATCCTAATAAAATCGGCCAATTGGACTATTGTAAATAATTTTGGAATACTACAATGGCTTCCACCGATGCCTATGTGGCTTTATGCTTTAACCGGTTTATTGTTATTGGATTTAATTGGAGCTTATCTTGTTCATTATATCGAACACAGAACCAAGTTTTTATGGAGATTTCATCTAATTCATCACACAGATACTTGGATAGACACCACCACGGCGAATAGACATCATCCTGGTGAAAGCGTTATTCGTTTTGCTTTTACAACAATGGGCGTTTTAATTGTAGGAAGTCCTATGTGGATGGTTTTCTTATATCAAACACTTTCATTAATTGCGACCCAATTTAATCACGCTAACATTTCATTGCCTAAAAAATGGGATACTGTCTTGAGTTATTTTATTGTGTCTCCGGACATGCATAAAGTACATCATCATTATAAATTACCGTATACTGATAGTAATTATGGTAATATTTTCTCGGTTTGGGATCGCCTTTTTGGCACATTTATGACTTTACCCAAAGAAGATATCGTTTATGGAGTAGATACACATATGAAGACTGAAGAACACAATCAATTGAAAAATCTATTGAAAATACCGTTTCAAAAACAACAATCGAACGAAAACTACTGATAATCAGAAAAAATATCAATTTATGTTGAGTAGTTTATATTTTTTCATTAATATTGGTATATATTTTAGAATCAATTATTTTAATCATTAAAAACTATTTGAATTAATTTTCACCTGATGAAAAAGAGTAACCGCAAAGAATTGAACTGGGAACAAACAGAGAAACTTGTTACATTGGCCTTAGAGGAAAAAAATCCTTTTGAAATCATTAAAAAAGAATTTGGTTTATCCGAGAAAGAGGTTCTTGAAATCATGAAAAAGAAGATGCCGGCAGAAAAATTTGAAATGTGGAAAAAGAAAGCTACTGCAAATAAACCAAAACCAAAACCTGTTAAAATTGATGATTTTGACGAAGATTTGGACGGTAAATATTACATAAAAAATAAATTGGATTAATCCATTAAAACACTCTGATTCAGAGTGTTTTTTTTATGGTTTAAAACCAATATGGACTGTAACATTAATCTAATTTGAAAGACTAATAAAAAAGTAAAATTACACAATAAATGAAAAAAATATTTTATGCATTTGCATTTGCATCTGTTCTTTGGAGTTGTAAAACCGTTGGTACCACAACCCCTACCCTTAAAAAAGAGCAAATCCAGGTTGCAATCAATCTGAATGAAATAAACAATGACAAGGTAATGGTTACTGTAACCGCGCCTTCAATTTTGACTGATGAAATTACGTATTACATTCCAAAGACGGTTCCTGGAACATATTCGGAAGATAATTATGGTAGATACATTGAGGATTTAAAAGCGTATGATTCAAAAGGTAACGTATTGAATGTAAAAAAGAATGATGTGAATTCTTGGTCTATTTCAAACGCAAAAATGCTAGACAAAATCACTTATTTGGTTAACGACTCTTTTGATACCGAAACGGGTAAGAATTTTGGAGAGGATGAAATCTTTTCTCCCGCAGGCTCAAATATTGATTCTGGAAAAAACATAATGCTTAACACACATTGTTTTGTGGGTTATTTTACCAATCAAATGTCAATTCCGTATCATATTACTATTTCACATCCAGCCGAGCTGTGGGGAGCAACTTCTATGGTTGACCTTGACGCTAGCGACACAAACGATAGTTTTATCAGTTCTCGTTACGCTGAACTGGTAGAAAACCCTATTATGTATTCTAAACCCGACTATACCACTTTTACAGTGGACGGAATGGAGATCTTAATCGCTGTTTATTCTCCTACAGGAAAATTCACCGCCGAAAGCATTACTCCTGAGATGAAAACTATGATGATAGCACAAAAGAATTTTTTAGGAAAAATAAATACAACTAAAAAATACAGTATTTTGTTGTACTTATCAACTATGAAAGAGGATGACGCTAAGGGATTTGGTGCATTAGAACATCCTACCGTAACAACAGTTGTATTACCTGAAATGATGCCAAAAGATGAATTAGTGAAATCAATGATGGATGTGGTTTCACACGAATTTTTTCACATTGTAACTCCATTGACCATTCACTCTAAAGAAATTCACGATTTCGACTACAACGACCCAAAAATGTCAGCCCATTTATGGATGTACGAAGGAGTGACGGAATACTTTGCTAATCTTTTCCAAATTAATCAGGGACTTATTACCGAAGAAGAATTTTACACTCGCCTTTCAGGACAGATAGAACAGGCAAATGCGATGAATGACACGATGCCTTTTACAACTATGAGTGCTAATGTACTAGAACAACCTTATAAAGACCAATATATAAATGTATATCAAAAAGGGTCATTAATTGGAATGTGCTTGGATATTATAATCAGGGAAAAAAGTAATGGTGAAAGAGGAATACTGGATTTAATGCAAAAACTATCTAGTGAATATGGCGTTTCAAAAGCTTTTAATGACAACGAACTTTTTGCTAAGATCACATCTTTAACCTATCCGGAAGTGGGAGAATTTTTAACTACTTATGTTTCTGGAAGCACACCAATTCCTTATGACACTTATTTTGCAAAAGTTGGAGTGACTAAAACCACTGAAAAAGTAGCGGAAAATGTATTCCTTAAGGGAAACACCCCTTATATAGATGTGAACCAAGAGACCAAGGAAATAATTGTGATTCCTAATATTGAATTAAATACTTTTTACACTTCTCTTAAGTTAAAAGGAGATGATATAATAATGGCCATAAATGATAAAGCTTATACACTGGATAATATCTATGATATGATAAGCGAAAGTCAAAACTGGAAAGAAAACGATGTTATTAGTTTAAAAATTAAACGAAATGGGGTTGTACAAACTATTAAAGGAAAAGTAAAACTTACTTATGAAGAAAAAGAAGGTCTAAAAGCAACTGATCTTTCCAAAAGAGCATTAAAAGAGTCTTGGCTTAAATCATAATAAAGCTAATCCCAGCTTAGAAATAGGTTGGGATATTTTTTTTAAAAATTAGCAGAAGCATACCCGTAACTTACCAACATTTTTCTTTATTTTGCACCAAAAATTAAACCAATGAAAAAAACTATTATTGCATTCGTTACACTTATACTTTTAATTTCTTGTAACAAGGGTGACTCAAAAGCTAACTTACATATTAAAGGAAATATAAAAGGATTAAAGAAGGGAACTTTATATATCCAAAGAGTTGTTGACTCTAAACTTGTAGCATTAGACACTATCAATATCGATGGGGATTCAGCTTTTGAAAGTGATATCGAATTAAAATCACCTGAAATGCTTTATTTATTCTTGGACAGAGGCGTAAGCAATTCATTAGACAATAATTTATCTTTTTTTGCTGAACCTGGTAACATTACCGTTGACACAAGCTTAGACAAGTTCTTGTCGAATGCTAAAATTACAGGGTCAAAAAATCATGAACTTTATGAAGAATACAAAAAAATAAACACTCGATTTAGAGATGAAGAACTTGACTTAATAGAACTTAAGTTTAATTCTATAAAAAACAATAATGCTAAAACAACTGATAGCATAAGTGCTAAACAAGATGCAAACACAAAAAGAAAATATTTATTCGCAACTAATTTCGCAATAAATCATAAAGACTACGAAGTAGCACCTTATATTACTTTGTCTGATATTTACGATATCAACATTAAATATTTAGACACCATACAAAAATCGATGACTCCTAAGGTTGCAAAATCGCTATACGGGAAGAAATTAACTGAGTATGTAGCTAAAATCAAAACTCAAAAATAAAAGGACTAAAATCCTTTTTTACCATAAAATCTAAAAGCCGTCTCGTAATATACACGAGACGGCTTTTTTTGATTAAAACTATAAAACGAAGCAATACCTTCATATTAAAGAATACTTCTTTAGATCTCGTTAAAACCACTTGAAAAACAGCGTTTATTTTTAAACAGGCCAACTGAAATTAAAGACTGATTGATACACCTCCAAAAGGTATTAACTTCCTCACTAAAATAACGATTAAATTCATTTTTATAGGATCCAAAAAAAAACCACCTAACAAAAGTTAGATGGTTTTACAAAGAGCCGGCGGAGGGACTCGAACCCACGACCTGCTGATTACAAATCAGCTGCTCTAGCCAACTGAGCTACGCTGGCGACTCATTTCGAGTGCAAATATACAGCTGTATTTTATATTTTCAAACAATAAAAACAATTAAATTTCATTATTTTTCAAAGTGTTTAAAAACCAATACTATATGAAAAATGATGGTAAATAAAAAAACCATCTAACAAAAGTTAGATGGTTTTACGAAGAGCCGGCGGAGGGACTCGAACCCACGACCTGCTGATTACAAATCAGCTGCTCTAGCCAACTGAGCTACGCTGGCGACTCATTTCGAGTGCAAATATACAGCTGAATTCGAATAATCCAAAACAAAACTGCAATTTTTTATAGTTTTTTTTAACTACAATTCGTTGATTTTAGCAATCAATTGATTAGCAGTTTGTTCCAATTCAACATTGATTTGTTTGAAGTGAGCTTTTTTGTTTTCAACATTCTTAGCGTTCACTTTTGTGATCAAAACGTCAAAAGCAGCAATAGCTTCGTCAATTAAACCGTTAGTTTCCTCAGTTGGCTTTCCTGTAGTAGAAATTTCAAATAAGTAAACTGCTTCAATAATATCTCCTAATACGTAGTTGATGTCTTTCTTTAAATTTTTAATGTTTGCCATTTTCTATTTTTTTATTTTAAAACTTTAATTTGCGTGTGCAAAAGTACACATTATCTTTCTATTACCGACTATGAAATATATATTTCTAAAATTGAAGCATTTCCATTAAGAATATAAGCATTCATTGCAGCCGGAATCAATACCGTATCCCCTTTCAAATATTTATATATTGCTTTTTCAAAAGTAATTTCAAATTCGCCTTCAACACACATATACACTGTAAATGTATCTCCTGATTTAGAAACAACCACTTCCCCGTCTAAAGGAATAAAATTAGTGGTAAAATAAGGACAATCAACAATGACATTAGATTCATTGAGATTCCTTTCATATTTTTTATTAGACTCTATTTTAGAGTAGTTTATAGCTTCTAGTGCTAAATCAACATGTAGCTCCCTTGAATTACCTTGAGCGTCTACTCTATCAAAATCATATAATCGATACGTCACATCCGAAGTTTGTTGAATTTCTGCTATAAGATTACCCGATCCTATAGCATGTACCGTTCCGGTTTCTAAAAAAAACACATCGCCAGCTTCCACTTTAATCTCTTCTAATATTGACAATAAAGAATTATTATTCAAGTTTTCAACGTATTCCTTAGCATTTGAAGGCTCTTTAAAACCTACAATTATACTTGCCTCAGGGTCAGCTTGCATAACGTACCACATCTCTGTTTTTCCAAATGAATTATGACGCTGCTTAGCTAATTCATCATTAGGATGCACCTGTATAGATAAATCCTCACGAGCGTCCAAATATTTAAAAAGCAATGGGAATTGTTTGCCAAATCTTTCATACACCTTAGATCCTAACAATTCATTTGGTGCTGAATCAATAAGCCATAACAATGATTTACCTATTAAATCTCCATTTGCCACAACACTTATATCGCCCTCTACTGCTGAAAGCTCCCATGACTCACCAGTAATTGATGAAGAAATTGGTTTATTTAATACGGCTTTTAATTTTTCACCACCCCAAATTCTTTCTTTTAGAATGGGTTCAAATTGTAAAGGATAAATTTTCATATTTATGAATATGTTTAAAAAAATACACTTGATTTTAAAAGCAAATCAAGTTGTTATTATTTATTAGTTTTCAAATTTTTAACGACCTCTAAAGCAGCTTCAATGTGCTTTGTTGCTTTTTTACTATCGAAAACCATCTGTATTATACCGCCTTTATCCACTACATAGGTAACTCTTCCAGGAATCAATCCAAAATAAGATGGAGGAACCCCAAAGAGTGTTCGGATCTTTTTATCAAAATCCGAAAGTAAAATAAAAGGCAGTTTATATTGGTTGGAAAATTTTTGATGTGAAGCTACACTATCACTACTAATACCGATAACCTCAGCACCCTGATCAGTGAAATCCTCATATTGACCCCTGAAACTACAAGCTTGAGCAGTACAACCTGGCGTATTGTCTTTTGGATAAAAATAAATCACTAATGGCTTAATCCCAACAACATCATGACTATCAAAATCATTCCCATAGGAATCCTTTGCTTTAAAATTGAGGATTTTATCTCCTATTTGCAATGCCATTACTCTCCTCTATAGGTTACAAAATTCCTAGGTGTTTCATAAAGAACCACTTCTAAATCAAATTCTGATTTTATTCTTTTTCTAATTTTATTCCAGATAACCACTACAATATTCTCGGCAGTAGGATTAAGATTTTCAAATTCAGGAACATCCAAATTGAGGTTTTTATGATCAAATTGACACTCCACTTCCTCCCTGATAATATCAGCCAAAAATTTCACATCCATTACATAACCCGTCTCTTGGTCAATTTTACCAGTGACACTAACTGTTAGATCATAATTGTGTCCATGGAAATTAGGGTTATTACACTTACCAAAAACCGCATCGTTTTGCTCAAAAGTCCAGTCTTTTCGATACAAACGGTGAGCTGCGTTAAAATGGGCTTTTCTACTTATAGTTACTTTCATTGTGCTATTACGATTTTAGATTTCATCTTATAGATTTCGAAACAAAGAAACCTACAAACTATTTTCTTATATTTTGTGATCTTCTAAAAAATGATAAAATTCATCAAAAATTATTTTGAACCAAACGGTGTAAATTTCTGGATGTTGTAGCATATCCATTTTCACGTCATCAATACCCATCCATTTCCAACTTTCAACCTCCTCTTTATTAATTTCCGGTTCTCCATTATAATACCCTATCATTACATGGTCGAGTTCGTGCTCTGTCAAACCGTTATCGAAAGGTGCTTTGTATATAAAATGAAACAACTCCTTTAACTCAGTAGTAAAGCCCATTTCTTCAAACAATCTTCTAGTTCCCGCTTGAATGTTAGACTCCCCTTCCCGTTGATGACTACAACATGTATTAGTCCATAACAATGGGGAATGATACTTTTGATGCGCTCGCTGCTGCAACATTATTTCATTATTACTGTTAATAACAAATACCGAAAAGGCACGATGTAAAACGGCTTTTTCGTGTGCTTCCAGCTTTGGCATAAGCCCAATTTGCTCATCATTATGATTAACTAATATTACGTTTTCTTCTGTCATATTCATTTTTAGACTTACAAAAATACAAAAAAGAAAAATAGTGGTAACAGCTTTCTCCTTCTGTTTCAAAATATCCAATTTAATATCCGCAAAAATCAATAAAAAACACGCTGCCTTTTTTTAAAACTATGTTTTGTACTTTTGGGACACTAATAATTCAACATAATGGACGAAATACACATTCGAAAAGCAAAATTAGAAGACTTATCAGTTCTCCTTGAATTTGAACAAGGAATCATAAACGCTGAACGCCCTTTTGATCCAACATTAAAAGAAGGCACAATCCATTACTACGATATTCAACAAATGATTGAGGCATCACATATCGAAGTTTTAGTTGCTGTAATCAATTCGGAAATAATAGGCTCCGGTTACGCGAGAATAGAAAGTGCAAAACCATATTTAATACACGAAACTTATGCCTATCTAGGCTTTATGTTTACCGCTTCTCATCATAGGGGAAAAGGAGTCAATGCTAAAATCATTGAAACCTTAAAAAATTGGTGTGTTTCACATAATGTAACCGAACTACGTTTGGACGTATATAATGACAATCCCTCAGCGATAAAGGCATATGAAAAAGTCGGATTCAAAAAACACCTAATTAATATGAGAATGGGTTTATAAAAAAAACCCATAAGAAGCTTATTTTCAATACATTTCAACACAATCACAATTGTGTCGCTATAAAAAAACAACAATTCAAAAACATTTTAAAAACCGCTGGATTCAAGTTACAAATGCAACTTTTTGCTTGAACATTCAAATCCTCATTTCCTTTTTCTTTTTCAAATAATCCGAAGCAAAAGATTGCTATATTGCATTCGCTTAAAAAACAATCCTATTACAGAAACAACCTGTTTTTTGACATAAAAAAACCACATATAATTGACTATGAAAAAAACAATACTTACCACGGCTCTTGCATCAATAAGCCTTTTTGCAGCAGCCCAAAATTCAGATCTAATAACAAAAACAAATAAAAAAGCTGACGCAATAGAATCTAAGGTAATCTCTATTCGCCGCGATTTTCACGAACATCCGGAATTAAGCAATAGAGAATTCAAAACTGCTGATAAAATAGCAGCTCACTTGCGTTCTTTAGGAATAGAAGTCCAAACCGGAGTTGCTAAAACTGGGGTTATAGGTATCTTAAAAGGAGGGAAACCAGGGCCAGTTGTAGCCCTTAGAGCTGATATGGATGCATTGCCGGTTGTAGAAAGGGTCAGCATTCCTTTTGCATCAAAAGTAATGGGAGAATATAACGGACAAGCTGTAGGTGTAATGCATGCCTGCGGTCATGATTCTCATATGGCCATATTAATGGGAACTGCTGAAGTATTGGCATCTGTAAAAAACGACATAAAAGGGACTGTGAAATTTATTTTCCAACCCGCTGAAGAAGGACCGCCAGAAGGAGAAGAAGGTGGTGCGGCATTAATGGTTAAAGAAGGTGTGCTACAAAACCCTAAGGTAGATGTTATTTTTGGTTTGCATATTAGCGCCCAAACTGAAGTAGGAAAAATCAATTACCGTCCTAAAGGAGCTATGGCATCTTCAGACTGGTTCAAAATAAAAATAAAAGGGAAACAAGCCCATGGAGCAAGTCCTTGGCAAAGTGTGGATCCAATAGTTACTGCTTCACAAATAATTATGGGATTGCAAACTATTGTCAGTAGAAATGTAGACATCACTGAATCAGCGGCTGTAGTAAGTGTAGGGAAAGTAACTGCTGGAGTAAGAAGCAACATTATACCTGAAGATCTTGAAATGGCAGGTACCATTAGAACATTAGATCCTAAAGTAAAGATAATGATTCACGAGAAAATAAATCAAATTGTGAGCAACATCGCAGAAAGTGCTGGCGCTACCGCAGAAATAAACATCACTGAGCAAACACTAATCACTTACAACGATCCAGATTTAACTAGTATGATGTTACCTTCATTAGAAGCAACAGCAGGAAAAAACAATATAATCCTTGCAAATGCAATGACTGGAGCTGAAGACTTCTCTTATTTTCAAGATAAAGTTCCCGGCCTTTTTATATTCTTAGGAGGGATGCCTAAAGGAAAAATAGCAACTGAAACTGCTTCACACCATACACCTGATTTTTACATAGACGAAAGCGGATTTAACCTAGGAGTAAAAGCAATGACAAATCTTACTTTAGATTATATGGAAATGAATGCAAAAAAAGTTTCAAAATAATAATAAAAAAACAAATAATTCCAATGAAAATAAAGTTCTTAACCCTTGCCTTACTTTTCTTTGTTTCACATTCAAAAGCACAAGATAGCCGTTCGATAATAAAAAAGAAAGCCATAATAGCATCTGTAGACAAACACGAGCAAGAGCTTATAAAGCTTAGCAATCAAGTATGGGAATTTGCTGAAACCGCAATGAAGGAAACAAAATCAGCCAAAGTTCTGGCTGATTATGCTGAGTCACAGGGGTTCAAAGTAACAAGAGGTGTAGCAGATATTCCAACAGCATTTATTGCTGAATATGGAAGTGGAAAACCTATAATTGGTATTCTAGGAGAATACGATGCCTTACCGGGACTTTCTCAAAAAGCAATTCCCTCTAAAGAAGCATTAGTAAAAGAGGGTGCCGGACATGGCTGTGGTCACAATATGTTTGGGGCTGGGAGTTTAGGAGCAGCCGTAGCAATAAAAGAGCAAATTGCAGCAGGAAAACTGAAAGGGACTATCCGTTTTTACGGCACACCCGCTGAAGAAGATCTAGCAGGGAAAGTTTATATGGGAAGAGCTGGTTTGTTTGATGATCTTGATGTGTGTTTAGATTGGCATCCTGATTTTGAAAACAAAGCAAATATGCAAAGTTCTCAAGCAGTGAGTGATTTTTTAATCAGCTTTAAAGGAAAAAGTGCTCATGCGGCAGCTGATCCATGGAACGGAAGAAGCGCACTTGATGCAGCTGAATTATTTAATATTGGAATTAATTTCATGAGAGAACATGTTAAACCAAGCGTACGTATGCATTATGTATATAGTAATGCTGGTAAGGTTCCTAATGTAATTCCTGAAGAAGCTAGTGTGTGGCTCTGGATTCGTGATTCTAAAAGAAACGGAGTTGCTGAAGTTGCCGAAAGAATGAAAGATATTGCAAAAGGCGCAGCTTTAATGGCTGGTGTAGATTACGAAGTAAAACTACAAAGCGGTTTATACGAATTACTTATAAACGAAACGGGAGCTAAAGTAATGCAGGACAATATGAATTTTGTTGGTCCAATATCTTATTCTAAAGAAGAAATTGATTTTGCCGACAAAATCATGAAGGAATACGGAATGGAGACTAAAGGGATCAATGGGAAAATCAAACCCCTTGAAACAACTATTGCAGATCCAAATAACGGTTCTACTGATGTGGGGGATGTCAGTTACATTGTTCCACAAATCACTTTATTAGCCACAACTGCTCCTTATGAATCGCCTTGGCATTCATGGGTTGTAGTAGCCAGTGGTGGAATGAGTATTGGACACAAAGGAATGTTATTTGCTTCAAAATCTTTAGGAACAACAATGGTTGATTTATTTGAAAACGAAAAATTACGCACTCAAATCAAAGAAGAATTTTTAAAACGAAAAGGTAAAGAAGTATGGAAAGCGATGCTTCCGGATGGCCCGCCACCAATACCAGCGGACTAATACACAAACCCTCGAATTAAGTAATAATTCGAGGGTTTTTATTTAAACTTTCTCCTATTTTCAATGCGCATTTTTCACCATCTATAGCTGCAGAAATAATTCCTCCAGCATAACCTGCTCCCTCACCACAAGGATACAATCCTTTTATTTCAACATGCTCTAAAGAAATAGCATCCCTTGGAATACGAACAGGTGATGAGGTTCTCGATTCAGGCGCATGTAGAATGGCTTCATTGGTTAAATATCCTTTCATTGATTTCCCGAATTCAGTAAAACCTTCTCTTAGAATTTGAGTTAAAAAACTAGGAAAAACAGCTCCCATTTCAACCGAAGTGGTTCCGGGAACATAGGATGTTTTCGGAATATCAGCGGAGACTTTGCTTTGTGTAAAGTCAATCATACGCTGGGCAGGGACTTTTTGAGTCTTACCAGCCAAACTCCACGCTTTTTGTTCGATACTTTTTTGGAACTCCATTCCAGCTAATGCACCAAACTTGGCAAAAGGCTTAAAATCTTCCAACTTCAATTCGATTACTATTCCTGAATTAGCAGTGGCTTGATCTCTTTTAGATGGTGACCAACCATTAGTGACTACTTCACCTGGACTTGTAGCACAAGGAGCAATGACACCACCGGGACACATACAAAAGGAATACATTCCTCTTCCTCCTACTTGTTTTACTATCGAATAAGGTGCAGGCGGCAAAAATTCACCACGGTAATCACAGCTGTACTGAATTTTATCAATTAACGATTGTGGATGTTCCGCTCTTACTCCTAAAGCAAAAGGTTTAGCTTCAATAAAAACTTTTTTCCTGTCCAATAACTCAAAAATATCACGTGCCGAATGGCCAGTGGCAAGAATTATATTATTCGCAAGAATCGTTTCCCCTTTTTGAGTTACAATCCCTTGTACTTCTTTATTTTTTATTAAAATATCCGTTAAGCGGGTTTCAAATAAAACCTGTCCTCCACACTCTATGATTTTCTCCCGTATATCTTGAATAATTTGGGGTAATTTATTGGTTCCTATATGCGGATGAGCATCAACTAAAATATCATGAGTAGCACCAAAAGCAACTAACAATTCCAAAATTCGGGTTACGTCACCTCGCTTTTTTGAACGCGTATATAATTTTCCATCTGAATACGTTCCTGCTCCACCTTCTCCAAAACAATAATTAGAATCCTCATCAACAATATGATCAACATTGATCGCTTTTAGATCACGACGGCGACCGCGAACGTCTTTACCACGTTCAACAACAATTGGCTTTAAGCCTAACTCTATTAATTGCAAAGCAGCAAAAAGTCCGGCAGGACCCGCTCCCACAACAATAACTTCCTGAGAGTTTGAAACATTTTTATATTCCGGGAGTTCAATATTATCTTCAAGCAGGGTCTCCCCTATCTTATAAATCACCACTTTCAAATTGAATTTTATTGCTTTTTGTCTCGCATCAACTGAACGTTTCAAAATCGATATATGTTGAATATCCGTAGCTGAAAGCTTTATCAATTGAGCAATATGAAATCTAAGTAACTGCTCGTTAGCAGCTATTTCGGGAGATACTTGTAATAAAAGTTCTTGTGGCATTACATTTTGTTTATTCGCTTTTCTGGATATTTATTCGTCCATAAAAACATTTTCAGGGTACAAAAGTAGTGATTTGAAGTGGAATTGGTAATTTGTTGAACTGGATATTCGTTTAAATGCAGACAAACATTGTAACTTTGCCCTTGCTAAACAATAGAAGAAATGTCAAGACAAATAAAACTAATATGGGATTTTCGCGGGCCGGTATCTGCAAAAATAGCGGAACACCACGAAATTCATTTGAAGGAATTCATTGTTATTGAAAAACTACCTCTGAATATCACTGGTTTTGATATTCATAATGAAATGCACGCAACTGCGTTTATGGTAGTAACTGATGAGAATATGATACAAGTTAGAGATGCTTTGAAACCACATCGAGGAGAGGTCTTTAGTGATCAGTAATCAGTGTTCAGTTTTATTATAAATGAACACTGATTACTGCAAACTAATTAGCTACTTCGCTAATAAATTTAATTCGCATTAAGCGTAATTCATTGATATCGTAGTCGCCTTCAAACTCTTTTAAGGCATCTTCAATTTTATCGGATATGGATTCCATAAAATAATCGTGAATTTCCTCTTGTTGATCATCATCTAGCATATCGTCAATCCAATATTTGATATTCAACTTGGTACCAGAATATACAATTTGCTCCATTTCCTTAATTAAACTTTCCATTGACAACCCTTTTGCTTTAGCAATATCGTCAAGAGACAATTTTCTGTCAACATTTTGAATAATGTATAATTTATTGGCCGAATTAACTCCTGTAGACTTCACTACAAGATCATCAGGGCGGATAATATCATTTTCTGAAACATAACTATTGATTAACGCTATAAATTCACTTCCGTATTTTTTAGCTTTTCCTTCCCCAATTCCGTGGATATTCACCAATTCTGATAATGAAATTGGATATTTCAAAGCCATATCTTCGAGTGATGGATCTTGGAAAACCACAAATGGAGGAACCCCTAATTTCTTTGCGACCTTTTTTCGTAAATCTTTCAGCATCCCCATTAATACAGGATCTGCAGTACCTGAGTTTTTTGAAGCGGTTACTATTGCTTCATCTGATGTTTCATTGTATTCATGATCTTCAGACATCATAAAAGATTCTGGTTTTTCTATAAAACCCAAACCCTTTTTGGTAATTTTCACTATACCGTAAGTCTCTATATCTTTGGATAAATAACCCGCAACAAGAACTTGTCGAAGCAAGGCCATCCAATATTTTTCATCAAATGCAGAACCAGATCCAAAAAAAGATTGAGAATCAGTTCTATGTGCTTTTATTACAGCGTTAACACGACCTATTAAGGTAAAAACGATTTCTTTAGATTTGTATAAGTGTTTAGTGTCCCTAACCACTTCGAGCAATTTCACTACCTGATCTTGTGCTTCAACTTTAGCTTTTGGATTCCTAACGTTGTCATCCATATCCGAACCTTCTTCGATACCACCGTTGAATTCTTCCCCAAAATAATGCAATAGAAATTTCCTTCTGGACATGGAAGTCTCCGCATACGCCACTACTTCCTGTAACAAGGCAAAACCAATCTCCTGTTCGGCAACGGGTTTACCAGACATAAATTTTTCTAATTTCTCTACATCTTTATAGGAGTAATAAGCAAGACAATGTCCCTCGCCTCCATCACGTCCAGCTCTACCAGTTTCTTGATAATAACTTTCCAGTGATTTTGGAATATCATGGTGAATCACAAAACGCACATCTGGTTTATCGATTCCCATACCAAAAGCGATAGTAGCCACAACAACATCTACATCTTCCATCAAGAACATATCTTGATGTTTAGCACGTGTTTTAGCATCCAATCCTGCATGATAAGGAACCGCACTTATTCCGTTTACTTGTAAAACCTCAGCAATTGCCTCTACCTTTTTACGGCTCAAGCAATAGATGATTCCTGATTTTCCTTTATGTTGATTTATAAATCGAATGATATCCGATTCTATATTTTTAGTTTTTGTACGTACCTCGTAATATAAATTGGACCTATTGAATGACGCTTTAAAAGTTTTCGCATCAGTCATATCCAAGTTTTTCAGGATATCTTCCTGAACTTTTGGAGTGGCCGTAGCGGTCAAACCTATAATAGGCACATCACCCAATTGTTTAATGATATGTTTTAGATTTCGATATTCAGGTCGGAAATCATGTCCCCATTCTGAGATACAATGTGCTTCATCAATGGCAACAAATGAAATGGGCACATTCTTAAGAAAATTGACATATTCCTCCTTAGTCAGGGATTCCGGGGCTACATATAATAATTTTGTAATACCAGAAGTGATGTCCATTTTTACTTGGGCAATTTCGGTTTTTGTAAGTGAAGAGTTTAAAACATGGGCAATGCCATAATCAGAAGATAGACTACGAATAGCATCCACCTGATTTTTCATCAATGCAATCAATGGCGAAACAACAATTGCAGTCCCTTCCTGAGTCAAAGCGGGAAGTTGATAACACAATGATTTTCCTCCGCCGGTAGGCATAATTACAAATGTATTTTGCTGGCTGAGTATACTTTTAATAACCTGTTCCTGTAATCCCTTAAATTGGCTGAAGCCAAAATATTTCTTTAATTCCTTGTGGATATCAATTTCGTTTGAATTCATTCTTTATTATATGGTATTTTGTATAAATTTGCACCATATAAAGATACTCATTTCTTTTACACTTACAAATTTTAACCATTCTGTTTTGATATCAAAAGAAAATATATTGGCATTAGCCAAAAAAACCATTCTATCTGAAAGTGAGTCGATTACAAAACTCACGGACTTCCTTGACGATAATTTTTCAAATGCAACTGAAATTATTTTCAAATCCAAGGGAAGATTAGTCGTTACTGGAATAGGAAAAAGCGCCATCATCGCACAAAAAATGGTAGCCACATTTAATTCAACAGGCACACCATCACTGTTCCTACACGCTTCTGAGGCCATTCATGGGGATTTAGGAATGATTCAAAATGATGACGTGATTATTTGCATTTCAAAAAGCGGTAACAGCCCTGAAATAAAAGTTTTAGTTCCTTTGTTAAAGCGTTTTGGAAATACCTTGATTGCTATATCTGGAAACATGTCTTCCTTTCTTGCAAAAGGATCGGATTACGTTTTGAACACAACAGTAGATTCAGAATCTTGTCCTATCAACTTAGCCCCTACAAATAGTACTACTGCTCAACTGGTAATGGGTGATGCTCTTGCCGTTTGTTTAATGGAAATGAGAGGTTTTAAAGCGGAAGATTTCGCTAAATTTCATCCAGGAGGCGCTTTAGGCAAGAAGTTGTTGCTAAAGGTAAACGATATGTTAGAGCACTCTCTAAAACCAGCAGTAAGTCCTGATGCTTCAATTAAAAAAGTGATTTTCGAAATATCAGAAAAACGTCTAGGTGTTACCGCAGTTGTGGATCAAAACAAAGTAATCGGAATCATTACCGATGGTGATATTAGAAGAATGCTAAACGAAAGAGACTCTTTTGCAGATTTAACTGCCAAAGACATTATGACCAAGAACCCAAAGCTGATACAAGCATCAGATATGGTTGTTGACGCATTAAACATTCTTGAAAATTTCTCAATTACCCAATTAGTTGTTGTTGAAAACGAAGAGTACAAGGGGGTTTTACATTTACACGATATATTAAAAGAAGGCATAGTATAATGACAAAGAAAACACTAAGTGAGATGACTTTTCTAGATCATCTTGAAGAATTAAGATGGCTGCTCGTAAGAAGTACAATTGCCATTATCATAATGGCGATAGTAACGTATTTCATAAGCGATTATCTATTTGACACAATTATATTCGGACCTACAAGACCTACCTTTTTTACCTATCAATTTTTTTGTGATCTGTCTCATCAGCTGGGTTTCGCTGAAAGTATCTGCGTTACAGAAATGCCTTTTATAATCCAAAACACAGAGATGGAAGGGCAGGTAAATGTATTTATCTGGGTTTGCATCTTAGCCGGATTCATTCTGAGTTTCCCTTATATCCTTTGGGAGATATGGAAATTCATAAGTCCAGCCCTATATGATACCGAAAAGAAAAACGCAAAAGTATTTATCTTTTTCTCTTCCCTGCTTTTCTTTATGGGAGTACTTTTTGGTTATTTTGTGGTCATTCCAATGTCGGTCAATTTCGTTGCCACTTTCACGGTAAGTGATTTGGTGATAAATCAGTTTACCTTAGATTCTTATATTGGAATGGTAAAAACATCCGTTCTGGCAAGTGGATTATTTTTTGAGTTACCAATAATTATTTATTTTCTTACAAAATTAGGACTTGTAACCCCTGAATTTCTAAGAACCTATAGAAAGTATGCAATTGTACTCGTTCTTATCATAGCAGCTATCGTAACGCCGCCAGATGTCGTGAGTCAAACTATTGTCGCAATCCCAATGTTATTAATATATGAAGCAAGTATCTATATTTCGGTATTTGTATCTAAAAAAGAAAAAAAATAAAATGGCTAATATAATCGAAGAATTCAATGAATACCGTTCTAGAATGAACGAAAAATTGCTGGCAGATAACAATAAAATCGTAAAGCGTATTTTCAACCTTGACACAAATGCATATGCTCCAGGAGCGCTTGATGTAAAAACAAAAGAGCTACTGGGATTAGTGGCATCGGCAGTATTGCGCTGTGATGACTGCGTAAAATACCACCTGGAAACCAGTCACAAAGAAGGAATTACCAAAGAAGAAATGATGGAAGCAATGGGAATCGCCACACTAGTAGGCGGTACAATAGTTGTTCCCCATTTACGCAGAGCCTATGAATTTTGGGAAGCATTAGAAGAAGCTGCTACAAAATAATTCATTTCTTTCTCAATAGC
The DNA here is from genome assembly GCF_023278045.1 of Flavobacterium sp. K5-23. Classification (NCBI taxonomy): domain Bacteria; kingdom Pseudomonadati; phylum Bacteroidota; class Flavobacteriia; order Flavobacteriales; family Flavobacteriaceae; genus Flavobacterium; species Flavobacterium sp. K5-23. Next base: position 1,618,139 of record NZ_CP056783.1, on the reverse strand, counting down.
AGTTTCGACCAAGCTAATTCATTTAATTGAAACAGTGAAGAAACTAAATAATTGTTAACACGCTTATGTGTTGATTTGTTTATTCGTTTATTTGTGACGATTAAGCAAATCAACGCTTAAACGATTATAAAAAACAAAATGATTTTAAGAGCCGATAATTTAGTTAAAACATACAAAGGAAGAAGCGTTGTAAAAGGCATTTCGGTGGAAGTAAATCAAGGAGAAATCGTTGGTCTTCTTGGACCAAATGGTGCTGGAAAAACAACTTCTTTTTATATGATTGTTGGATTGGTTAAACCAAATTCAGGAAACATTTACCTTGATGATTTAAACATTACTGATTACCCGATGTACAAAAGAGCACAACACGGTATTGGTTATTTGGCTCAGGAAGCATCGGTTTTTAGAAAATTAAGTATCGAAGACAATATCCTTAGTGTGCTTCAGCTTACGAATCTTTCGAAAGAAGAACAGGAAGCAAAAATGGAAAGCCTGATTGCTGAATTCAGTCTGGAGCACATTCGTACCAACAGAGGAGATTTACTCTCTGGAGGTGAGCGCCGTCGTACCGAAATAGCACGCTGTCTAGCAACCGACCCAAAATTCATCCTACTTGACGAACCATTTGCAGGTGTAGATCCAGTCGCGGTAGAAGACATTCAAAGAATTGTTGCTCAATTAAAAAACAAGAACATCGGAATCCTTATTACCGATCATAATGTTCAGGAAACTTTAGCAATCACTGACAAAACCTACTTGATGTTTGAAGGTGGAATATTAAAAGCAGGAATTCCTGAAGAATTAGTGGAAGACGAAATGGTACGCCGTGTGTATCTAGGACAAAATTTCGAATTAAGAAAAAAGAAGTTGGAGTTTTAAGAAAGTGATCAGTTTTCAGTTTAAAAAAGTGATCAGTATTCAGTGGTCAGTAATCAGTTTTAAAAAAGTAGACAATATTCAGTGATCAGTTAAAAAAAGCAACAAGTACACAGTGACAACTTTCCTAGAGAGCTACACCAAATTTTTGCGGATTTAAAATCATATAATTAATTAGTTTTCCAACTTCATTACTTTCATTTAACAATTCATTATAAACACTTTCATTTATATAGTTGCATTTAAATGAAAACTCCAGCCAAACTTGAGTTTCTGAATTTTCAGCATCAGAATCAGTTAATTTACTGTGGTAATTTTTAGGATAAACTCTTTTTCTGTAGGATTCTGAAATATTAGCAGGAACACTTCTTGAAGAGCGCCTAATTTGATCCGTTAAAGAATACATTTCTTCCTTCGGAAATTGTTTTGTTATTTCAAAAATTTTCATCGCTAGTGAAAATGATTTCTTATATGCTAATAAATCTTGGAATTTCATCATTTGTATTATCTTATAAAGCTAATCATTACTTACTGAATACTGATTACCGTATACCGAACACTGACCACTGATTACCGAATGCACGTCCCTAATTAAAGTTGACCGATTTCTATTAATTTATCATTGTCAAAAATAGTAATAATAGGCTTAGAAAAAAGAGGATTATTGAACCAATTATTTTCAAAATCAACAGGGCTTAATTTCCCTATGTTGTTATGAGGTCTCTTATTATTATAATGTTCAACTGCTCTATCTACATCCTTTTTTAATTGTTCAAATGTTTTAGGTTTCCAATGGTCTATATACTCTTCTTTTATTGTTCTGTTAATCCTTTCTGCATAAGCATTGTCTTGTCCTGACAATGCCATGCTGATTTCGCATCCACTCACTTTGAGAAGAGCTATATATTCATTGTAAATATACTGACTACCTCTATCAGAGTGGTGTATCATTGGAGCTTGATTGTTTTCTAATGCCATTTGCATTGCGCTTAAATTAGCAGTAGCTCTCATATGATTAGATAGTTGATGTCCAACGATTTTCTTTGTATAAACATCTATTATAAACACTGCGTAATAAAATCTTTCTCCAACATAAATATAAGTTATATCCGATTGCCAAATCGTCGACGGAGCATATACAGACATTGACTTTATTAGATTCGGAAAATAAACTTTCACAGAAAACGTTGTTCTCCTGTAATTTTTATGCCTTTTTATCCTGAACCCTAAATCCATAAACGTATCGATAAATCTATCTCTTCCTATGAAATTAGGACGCAAAGCATAATACATTTTCTCAACCCCACAACCAGGGTGTTCTTTCCTTAGTTCCTCTGCTTCTAAAATCAGACATTCTATCTTTCTTTCAAAAGCAACCTGTCTTTTTGAATACTGATTAACTGCTTGCTTGCTTATTTCAAGTGTTTCGTAAAGCTGATTTAAAGAAAAACTTATTACTTTCTGGTTCTCAACGAACCAGCTGATTGTGGGGTGTTGGAGTTTTTTTTTATGTCGATATTAAATTCATCTTTAGCTATATCAATCATCTTTTCGAGATAATCAATTTTTATTTGCTTCTGACCAACCGCTTGTTCAAGTTCTTTTATCTTGAGTTCTAACTGTTTTAGCTTATCAATGTTACTATCTTTCATTTCTACAACTCTAATTCCTTTTTCATTAAAAGTAGAAAATTTATAAATCCAATTGTAGATTGTAACGTTATTTACTCCGTAAAGTCGTTCTAATTGCAGAACACTATACTTCCCGCTTTCGTAAAAACTTACGATTCCTTTTTTAAACTCTTCCGAATAAACTCGGAGTTTCCTAATTTCTTTTAAATTTGCATTCATATAACTTGACTTTTGTGGTCAACCTATATCAGGGAAGTACAGAACACTGATTACTGACCACTGAACACTGAACACTGAACACCGAACACTGATCACTGATCACTGATCACTGATTACTAAAAAAACTACTCCACTGTAATAAACTGCAACTGCTGTAAATCTCCATTATAAATATTGACATCTACATTGCCTTTTATCCCAGGAACTGATGCTTTCTCTGAGAATTGCCAAAACAGCCAGTCTTCATTAATTTTTTCTCTATAAAAGTTATAATTGGCGATCCAAAAAAGATAGTCGGAAAACTCCTCTTTTAAGAAATCATCATAATATTTCTCACCGGTATAAATAATCGGTCTAACTTTATAATGCTCTTCCACCCTTTTCAACCATCTTTTCAAACCAACCTTCAATTTAACCATCGATTGATTTTTAGGCATTTGTTCGATATCCAGCACAGGTGGTAAATCGCCTTTACTAAGCTTTACTGTTTGAATAAACAATTCCGCTTGTTCCAATGAGTTTTCATTAGGACGATAATAATGATAGGCTCCCCGAATGAGTTTGTTTCTTTTGGCGCCAAGCCAATTTTCATTGAATTTCTTATCTAGCCTGTCGTTTCCAACAGTTGCTCTAATAAACACAAAGTGTAATGGATATTTATTTTCTAATGTATCAACATAAGACCACTGAATTTCGCCTTGATATTCGGACACATCTATTCCAATAGACTTCCCTGAGTGATTTTGTAAAACCTGAATATTACGAACATCCGAAAGTCGTTTATCAGCTGCTCTTTCTCTTAGAACTTTATTCGTTTTGAAACTAAAATAATAAGCCAGTCCATTTCGGTAATGATAGCCCATACCCAAAAAAAGGAGAACCAAAAAAGCTATTACGCTGTATTTTGTAAAAAGAAATGAGAAAAAAGAAACTTTCTTATTGCTTTTTCTACGAACCACTTTTTTCCTAATCACTCTTTGTTTACCCATTCGAAAAAACTAATTTTTCAATAGCTTGTTATTGACAACAGATAATAAAACATAACCAATAATAATCAAAGGAAGGGCTAAGTAATGAAAGAAAACCAATAATAAAAAGGAGAAGATTAAAAAGACAATTTGAAGTGCATTGTCTTTAAGATTAAACTTTTTTATTTTTAAAGAAAATAAAGGAATCTCAGCATTCAAGATATAAGCACTAGCCAGTGTAATTACTAATAATACCCCAGGATTCGTCAATGCATCCAATACAAGCTCAGAGCCCGTATGATCTAAAACTAAAGGTAAACTCATTATAAAAAGTGTATTAGCGGGCGTAGGCAAACCGATGAAGGAATCAGTTTGGCGCGTGTCAATATTAAAATTGGCTAATCTATAACAAGAACCCATAGTAATTATGAATCCCAGGTAAGGGAAAATAGCCTGAAACGACTCTCCCACTTGACATTTGGACATTAAAAAAAACATCACAAATCCCGGAACAACTCCGCTGGTAACCATATCAGCCAAAGAGTCCAATTGCAAGCCCAATGGACTAGACACTTTGAATAATCGGGCAAAAAAGCCATCAAAAAAATCTAAAAATATTCCAAGGCACACAAAATAAAAAGCCATTTCAAATTCAAGTCTTGCCGCATAAACAATCGCAATGCAACCCGATAAAAGATTGAGTAAGGTAATTAAATTAGGTATGTGTTTCTTTATATTCATTTTGATTTATGTTTTAAGGGTCTTAGATGACAAATTTAACATAATAAGTGAATGAGTACTACGTTTTTTAATACAGATTTTCATTCCCTCCATCACTTTAGTATTTTAATCCTGAAAGGAAGAAATAAGCTCAGTAAAAAATTATATTTTTGATAAAAATTAAACGACCATTTTGGTTTGTAAAAAAAATTCGATTGAAAAAAATTCAATTATTTCTAATACTATTGATTTGCTCCTGCAATTACGGTCAGGCCATTAGAAAATACTCCAATGAGTTTATGAATATTGGTGTAGATGCCGCCGCCTTAGGTATGGCTAATGCAGTTACTGCATCTACCGCTGATGTGAACTCTGGGTACTGGAATCCCGCAGGATTGATAGGGTTAGAAGACAATCAATTCTCATTAATGCACGCCAGTTATTTTGCAAATATCGCACAATACGATTATTTGGCTTATGCGAGTCCTATTGATGACGACAGTGCCTGGGGAATTTCCCTAATTCGTTTTGGTGTTGATGACATCCTGAATACAACCGAATTAATCGACAGCCAAGGTAATATTGACTACAATAGAATTAGTCTTTTCTCCACTGCTGATTATGGTTTCACCTTTTCTTATGCTCGAAAATTACCCGTTCAGGGATTCCAATATGGTGTAAATGCCAAAGTAATACGCCGAATCATCGGGAAATTTGCAAATTCTTGGGGTTTTGGGTTTGATGTAGGCGTACAATTCGAAAAGAACAACTGGCATTTTGGTTTAATGTTACGCGATATCACCACTACATATAATGTTTGGAATATCAATGAGACGGAATACAAAAAGATTGCTGATGCGATTCCGGGACAAAATCAAGAACTTCCTGAAAGCACTGAAATCACAGCTCCAAAAGCACAACTTGGCCTATCAAAAAAGTTTATTATTCGCTATGATTATAGCCTTTTGGCAGCAGCCAACCTCAATATGCGATTTGCAAAAACTAATGATATCATTTCGACTGAATTCGTAAGTATCGATCCTGCTTTGGGATTAGAATTTGGCTATACTGATTTGGTTTTCGTACGTGCAGGCTTTGGGAATTTTCAGAATATCCAACAATTAGACAGTACCGAAAAAGTAGGATTCCAACCCAATATCGGACTGGGTTTTAAATACAAAGGGATACAGGTAGACTACGCCTTAACTGATCTCGGGAATCAAAGCGCGGCTTTGTATTCAAATATTTTTTCAATAAAAGTCGATTTAGCCCTATTTAGAAATTAATTTAGTAAACATACTCCAAATGAAAATTTCCATATTAAAATATATTTTCTCTTTAACAATCCTGTTATTAACCATAACCCAAAGTTATGGTCAAAACATTACTTTATCAAAAAACGCTCGTGTAAGTGTATTGACATGTGGAACAGGAAATGAATCCTATTCTCTTTTTGGGCACACCGCCATTCGTATAAGTGACAGTGACAACAATATCGATGCAGTTTACAATTACGGCGCATTTGATTTCAACACCCCTAATTTTGTATTGAAATTCACAAAAGGAGATTTACAATATTATGCTGTTGTACATTCCTATTCTAATTTCATCAGCGAATATACTTATGAGAAAAGGTCGGTTTACGAACAGGAATTAAACATTTCAGAGGATCAAAAACAAACGTTATTTGATAATTTGAACATCTCTTTAGCATCAGGAGAAAGTCATTACACTTATAAATTTATAGATAAAAACTGCACCTCGATGGTGGTGGATATCATCAATAAAACATTGCAATCTAAGGTAATTGTAAAAAAAGTGGATACTGACAAGACGTATAGAAGTATCTTGAGTCCTTATTTTGACAACCATTTTTATGAGAAACTGGGCACTAGTATCATTTTCGGAAAAAAAGTAGATGGGTATGGAACAGAGATATTTCTTCCTTTCGAATTACTGGAAAGCCTGAAAAGAGTTCAATACAACAATCTACCACTCGCTGCTGAAAGTAAAACCATTATTGAATTTGACAAAATCATACCGGCATCTTGGTGGAATAATTGCTATACTTACCTTATTTTTCTAGTGGTTATTGTCCTTTTGAACAATAAAAAAGTAAACGCATCTTATCTCTTTATAATGGGATTGTTAGGAGTGTTTTTTGTCTTTGTTGGGTTTTACTCCTTCCACAAGGAATTAGCTTTGAATTACAATGTATTATTATTCAACCCAAGTTTATTAGCGCTACTGTATTTTTATTTCACAAAAAATAAAAAATGGATTTACAGATTTTCTTTAATTAACATCCTTTCCTTAGTGGTGTACTTGCTAATCCTGATCAACAAAGTGCATTTAATTATAGTACTCCCATTGATACTAACGAGTTTCACTGTGTTAGTTAAATTGGCCATTCAAAACAAGAAACGCATTCCTATAATAATTTAGGAAAAGAAAATAATAAAGGATGAGTTGTTTTCACCTTTTTGGGTTAATTTGATTTCTCGATAATATAATTAATAAGTACCTAAACATTAAATGTAAACGGGGCGGAAGTCCCCTCTTGAAATCGAAGATTCAACGACTCCAAAACGAATATAAACCGGAGTTATAGGGGCTAGGAGTGTGTTTTTATTAACGTTTTTTGGTTTCAAAAAACACGAAGTCAGAATGTTATCAATAAGGTATTGTTTGCTTTGAGAAAAGGACACACCCCTTACCCCTCTCAAGAGGGGAATACGACCGCATAATCATTACAGGTCTGATTTTTAAAATAATTTAATTATGAACAAAGGGTTATTTAAAGAAAAGTACAAACCCTTTTAATATCGCCTAATGATGCTGTTATTTCTCATCGCGACTTGTTATATTCTTATTTACCTACTGCCCTCTATAAAACAATACTGTAGTTATCGTCTTAATAGCTATATTCAAATCCAGATATACACTCCTGTGTTTTATATAGTAGAGATCGTATTGCAGTTTGATAAGACTATCTTCTATAGTTTCACCATAAGCATAATTAACTTGAGCCCAACCCGTCAATCCTGGTTTTATCACATGTCTGGTTTCGTAAAAAGGCATTTTGGCTGCTATTGCTTTTACAAAAAAGGGACGCTCTGGACGTGGTCCCACTATAGCCATCTCTCCTTTTAATATGTTTAAAAACTGAGGAAATTCATCGATTCTGGTTTTTCTTAAAAACTTACCAAAACCCGTAATTCTATTGTCATTCGCAACAGCGAAAACTGCTCCGTTTGACTCGGCGTTTTTTACCATTGTTCGAAATTTTAGAATATTAAAGATTTCGCCATCTTTCCCAACTCGTTCCTGAGTATAAAACAAATCCCCTTTATTACCTATCCTATTTCCCAATACAATAAAAGGTGTCAGAGTAATACCAACAAATAGCCCAAAAACCGAAAGTCCAATATCAAAAATTCGTATTAAGGATAAATAGAGTTTGTTTTGATTACTTCCGCTAAACGGGAAAAATTTATAAAAATCCCTTTCCATAAAATGAATTGGAATACGCTGGGTTTTACTTTCATAAACTTGAGTGTACTCCCGAATGATGTTACCTGTTTCAAGCAAACGTATTAGCTGTTGATAAAGTTCAGTAGTTATAAATTCCGTTTTTTTGGAAGCAATAACAATTTCCGAAATTTTATTCTCATTAACAAATGAAACCAAATCAGTTCTTTTGATATTCTCAACATAATGATAGTCTTCACTTTTATTTTCTAAAGTATCCGAATTGACATACGCAACAATTTTGTAATGTGGATCTATATTTTCTAATCCCAAAATCAATTCTTCGGCTTGATCTTTATCGCATATTAAAACCGCATTTTGACGAAAACGGTTTGAAGCTAAATAACGGACATAAAACAACCTCCAGCTGTACAAAACAATTATTACAATTATATAAAACAAGAAAATTTGGATTCGGCTTTCAGGGAGTACAGGAGTTAATATTGGCGTTAATAAATAGGCCAAAACAGTAATTGACCCAGTAAGAATAGAACTTCGTAAAACTTGAAATTCATTACTGGCTACCTGTAAGTTATACATTTCAAATATTGCCCCAAAGACATTGAGATACAAGGCAAAGACAAGTATTCTTTTCACAGAGGATGCCGTATTTTCAAGATATGAATATTCAAAAACACTCCCGATTACATACAAGACAGACAAAACAAAAAAAACATCAAAAAAACGAAGAATCATCTTCCTTTCTGATATTTCAAAATGCATTTTGTTTTTAGTCATTGTAACGTTTGATTGGTAGCGCAATATAGTAATTTTGTCAAGATATCGTTTTAATTAAAACTAAACTATTATCAAAAATGGCGTGAAAACATTTGAAACAAGAACATTCTCATTGAATTTAAATAAATAAAAATTGAATACAAACGCGTTTGTAATTATTAAAAACGCTACTCTCGTTTATTAGGCGTTCCTAATTGCACATTCAATAAGGACAAGGAGTATACAAAGGCGGGAACAGCGGTTCGCATAGCGGCATGATTGATGGTTAAAAACCAAAAAGCTACAAAACACAACAAAAACATATTGAACTTATTTTCAAGATACAATACTAAAGGAGTAAAAAACAAGATCAACAAACCTAGAGCTCCTAACGAACCGTGCTCTGCAAGCATTCTTGTAATTTCATCATGGGACAACACAAAAGTCCCCGTCTCAGCTTCACGAACCTCCACCCCTTTCCCTACACCAACTCCAAAAACAGGATTATTAAAAAAAGTATTGATTTCATTTTGGGCAATATCTTCTCTTCCAGTAAGCTGACTCTCTTTTGCTCTTCCTGCAGCATCTTGATTGGCATACCGTTTATCAATTAACCCCCCCGTTTGAAATGAAGTATAGGCCCAAACAAGCATCATCGCCAATGAAATCAATACTATAATATAATTTAGCTTTACCTTTCCACGGTAATTAGACTTTGAATACAAAAAGCCAAGTAACAATACAATCATCAAAAATCCCGTTATCATACCACCGCGGGAAAAAGTAACCATCCCTCTATAACTAATATTAAACGCTACAATCAAATTAATTACTACTAAAATTTTTGATTTTGACTCTAAAATAATTCTCGAAAAAAAAATAAACATCCCTAGTCCTAAAAAAGTGGCTACCTGATTGGGGCCAAAACCACCCGAAGTTTCAAAATTAGATTGTGTCCCTGTAACCACATCCTGAATATTAGGGGTATAAAAAATTAAATAAACTACACAGCTAATGATGGGTAATCCTAAACTTAGTAAAATAACATTCATTTGTTCAAGAGAGATTTTTCTTCGATAGGTATATAATGAAGCTATTCCTAAACAAACAGGTCCTGACAAATTAAAAGCAATTGCATTTCTTATATTGGTATCAAAATTCAATACAAAAGTAGATAGTACCACACTAGGCACAAGCAATAATAAAAAAATCCAATAAGGAGCAGCTCCTTTAGAAAACCCGCTGTAGTACATACCTAAAAATAAAAAAAGCATCACCCCGTATTTTGAAAACTCATATGTGATATTACCACCAGTCATCCTCAATAACACCTCAGCTCCTACTACATAGGCAGCTACTACAAGTGCCTCGTTGTTTTTATTTTGGGTTTTTATAATGTAATATGCTCCAAATATAAAAATGGAATAGCCATATATTTTTGAAGTAAAAGGGAATATATATATAAAAAAGCCAATAAAAATATGGAAAAGGATAAGATAAAGATAAGACTGTTCTTCTTTTTTCATTTTTGGATAGTGCTTTGTAACCAATTTAAGTATTGCTTCATTACAACATTTTCTGAATAACTGTCAATAATTGTTTTACGAAGTGAATTTCCAAATTCTAATCTAAGAATTTCATCCTTAATTAATTTAAGAAGTGCATCATAAAATATAATTTCATTACCTACACTTACAATAAAACCATTACTCCCGTCTACGATTACAGAAGAGACTTCCCCTACATCCGTCACAACCACTGGTTTTTTATGCAAACCATATTCTAATAAAGCAACAGGTAAGCCTTCGGATTGAGAAGTTAAAATCCCTATTGTGGATTGTTTCAAAATACTACTTATATCTGATCTTGTACCGTATATAAAAACAGTCTCTTTAAGTTCCAATTCGCAAATTATTTTTTTTAATTTTTCCGAATAGAAATCATCGCTATCTTTTCCCACCAAATGGAATGTCCAATCTGGAAATACAATTTTGATTCTTTTAGCAACAGCTAGCAATAAAAAATGATTTTTTTGAATTCTTAAATTAGCTAAACAAACGATTCGCTTGCCATCAATTCCTTTCAAAATAGTAGTCTCTTGAATACTACTTTCTTCAGATACAAAATTAGGCAAATACAAACTGTTATTAAAACGCATTTGATTCTTTGCCCAATCTTTTAATTTTTGATTTACTGATATAATTCCTGTAAAAAATGGAAGCGTCAGTTTTAAAACTAAAGATGGTCGCTTATGTAGAAATTCACTGTCCCCATAATGATCATGCCATATAATATTTAATGAGGGGCAAATAAATTTCAAAAGAAATGCCGTGAAAAAAGAGGTGCTATGTGCATGAACAAGATTAATATTATTTTTCAAAACAAAGGCCTTTAATCGGAATAATGCATTTAAATCGAAACTACTTCTTTTATTCAAAAAAAAATAGGTGACATTAGTATTAAGAAACAGCATAAGCGGTCCTTCCTCTCTTGTCACTACAATTCCAGAAAACGCTACTCTTTTAGACAAGGCATTCGCATAATTGACTGCCATACGCTCAGCTCCGCCAGCTTCCAGTGAATCTATGATTTGTAGTACGCGCATTCAATTTTTTTTTATTGCCAAATGTATCTCTTTTTATTATAAATACAATAATCAGTATTTTCACTCGTGTTTTATTAAGCAACATATAAACACCTGCCTTCCTTGACAATTTCGGTAATTATAACTTAATCATTAAATGAAAAAAGTACTATTTTGCATTTAGTAATAGTAACTTCTCAATTTCATTCTTAAAAAAATCTAAAGTATAGATACTTGACCATTTTACTGCATTAATATGTTTTAAGTCATAATCCATTTGATTTGCAATTAAAAAGAGTAGTTGATTTGTATCCTTTTTTAAATTCATTTCTAGTAAAACGCCTCTATTCCCGTTATCCAACATAAGCGGAACACACGAAACTGAAGTTGCTATGGGAACACAACCCCAAAACATTCCTTCAGCAATGGCTTTGGGCCAACCTTCACTTTCGGAGGGTAAAAGCACAAAATGACTTTCTTGATACGCTTTTTGAACGGTTCCTTTAGACTGATTCCCTTCAAGAGTGATCATTGAATCCAATACGTTTTCTATGATATATTCTTCTAATTCTTTACGTAATACCCCTTCCCCATACAGACGTAAAGAGACATTACATCCTTTCTCGGAAAGCGATTTAACTAATTGAATAGCATAAAAGGGATTCTTCCCTTTGACTAAAGCCCCCACAAAGACAAAATCAATTTTCCCTTTTAAAACTTTTGGTGTTACTATTTTTTTATCCTCTTCATTATAGGTAGCTGTGAAAAAAGGTTTGATATTCTTAGTCATCCCTGCCCATTCCCCATACACTAAAACCTGCATATTTCGAGTAAAAAAAGTGTTACTCAAAAGTTTTTGTTGCAGTTTATAAGTCCAAGGTTGGTGGGCATTTGGGTCCCAATTCCCCGCGTATTTAGCTGTTTTAGGCTTGTTTGGAAAAAGAATTTGAACAAAACAGGCTATTAACCCAATGTTACCGGGACAACGCAAGTGAATATGATCAGCAGTTTGCATAGCATTATAAATTACCCATATCATTTTAGGTAATTTTACAATGGTAGCCACAATAGATTTTAACGATAGTATGTCGAAATTTGAAACTTCTCTAAATCGAGTATTTTGATTTATATAAAAACCATCAATTTCCGTTTTTTTATCGGAAGACAAAGGAGCAACAATCACCAAATCATCCACATTTTGAATCCAAATATTCATTTCACGAACATAGGGAGCGTAAGCATAATATAAATTTGCTTGTTTGATATGTGGTACATGGGTAAATATTACAAATTGCATATTAGAGTATTGAAATTTCTGCAATAGGTTTCCATATTAAATTGCTCTTCAAAAGTTTTCCTAGCACAGTGAGCCATTTTTTCATATTTATGAAAATTGCCCTCTACTTTTTCAAATAAAGCTATCATATCTTCAAAAGTCGGGTTAAACTTAAAACAATCTTTCCCTTCTGTTAAATAACTAGACAAACCTGTAGAATTAGAAATTAATATTGGCGTTTTATTCATCATTGACTCCAGCCCTACTGTGGGCAAATTATCAAATTTAGAGGGAATTATTGTATAATGACTTGCTTTTAAATAATCATCAACATCTAAATATTCAATACCCCCTAAATAATGTATCTCAGGTTTATCTTTAATTAACTCTATTATATTTACAACTTGATTTCCAGTTCCAGCAATTTTTAACACAATTCTTGAACTAGCAAACTTTTCTTTATAGGCTATAAAAGCATTGATTAAATCTACTACTCCTTTTGAAGGATCAATCCTGCCTAAATATGAAATAACAATAGTGTTCTTTTCTATGACTTTATTATTATTAAACCTATCAACCATAGGGTTCAACAATACAATTCCCTTTATTAAATTATTATGCACCTTCAAATTAGTTTTGGCTAATTCAGAAGGACATACAACTACATCACATAAAAATTTATAAAACATTTTTTTTCGAAAAAACAGGAGCTTTTGTTTTATCGAAACCTTTTTTAAATCAGCCAGTATCTGCTCTCGTAAAGTATGATAATATTCAAAAGTTTTCACTCTTCCTAAAGACAATAATTTGGACACTACTATACTAATATTACTCCCTACAAAATGTCCAATTATTACATTTGGTTTATATTTTAAATGCAACCTAGTATACCAAAAAAAAGCTTCAGCGGAAGTCGGCCTTTTATTGGAAGGCCATGAACATAAAACAATCCTACCTTTGCCTATAACTTTATATTCCTTTTTTAAAAAATAAGGTTGATGCGAAATAAATATAACTTGATGACCTAAATCAGCTAAATGATGCGCCAAATGATAACTCATTGCCGAAAAAGAGACTACACTATAATTATGTGCTATAAGAATTGTTTTCATTACGAATTTCAGTTTCTAATTAAGCTTTTGTACCTACAAAATATAAGGTAGAACCATTATATTTATTGAATATAGATTTAATGAAATCAATATAGAAATTCTTGCTTTTTATATCGAAATAGGGAAATTTCTTTACTCGAGCCTTACAGTTAACAAAGTGATTTATTTCAAAAATAGTACAGATATTTTCTTTTGTAAAAAAGTTCAAATGAACAGGTGGTTTATCCTGAAATAAAGCATCCTTTTCTCTTTCTGGATAATTATAAATTTTATTGTAATTAGGGGTCGAAAGAATAATTTTTCCGTTTTTATTTAATTTCTCATAAGCTAATTCAATAAATAATTTCAAATCTTGTAAGTGTTCTATCACTTCCCACAACATAATTACATCAAAAGATTCTTCTATAGTTTTAATAGTAGTAAAATCATCATTAATAGTATTCAATTTTAAAAATTGAGATTTTTGATATGATTCTTTATCAATTTCAATACCTAAATATTTAATCTTTTTATTTTTATTACGAATATAAGAACCAATTAGACCTATACCGCTTCCTATTTCAAGAACCGATTCACATATGCCATTGAGAACATGTTTCTTTAAAAGCCTTGATCGATGGTGTCCAACTTTAATTTTTTTGTTTTTTAAAAGCATTTCATACTCTAAAACAGAATGATTACTGTAAACGGCATCCTCATCATTATATAATTCATCATAAATAGTTACAAACTCTTTTTGAGAATAAATTGTTAAACAAAAAATAAGTTGGCAATTTTTACATTGTCCTAAATTATAGGTTTCATTAATTAAGATAACTTCGCTTTTACAAACTTTACATACTATGTATTTATTCATCCTTTAAAAATAGTGTTACGTATACAAATCATTTTATAAACATCAATCCTTTTTATAAACTCATAACAATTAGAATATATAAAAATCTTTTTTTATTGCTTTTGGGTTTATTCAATATTAAACGCCATATACTTGCTGACCAATCTAATGCTCCGGTCAGGTCTCTTTTTGTTTAATTGTTGTAAATATATTATTAAATCAAACATTATCTAAAGAATGGTAATGCAATACCTTCATAATTTTACATCAAAGAAAGACTTAAGAATTCCTTGACTATTCATTATCCACGCCAATTCACCCTCATTTTATGGACTTTTTGTGGGCTTTAATAAGAACTTGTTTTTAAACCTGTATCTGGATAAAAGTTATGTTTTTTTTAACATTATCTCAAAAAAAATCCTATTTTGATTAACAATACTATTCAATCCGTATTTTTTTATAACAAAAGCACTTGCTTTTTTTCCTACTGCTTCCTTTTTTTCTTGGTTTATGAAAAACCAACTGATTTTATCAGCGATATCTTTGGGATTATGCGGATCACAAAGCAATCCCGTTTCATAATCCGTTATAGTCTCTGGCCCTGGTCCTAGCTTGGTAAAAACTACCGCTTTCTCCATTGCCATAGCTTCTGGAGCCACTAATCCTTGGGTTTCCATATGAGAAGGAAACACACAAACCTCAGCTTGTGCATACTTTGAAGGAATATCATCATAAGCTATAGCACCATGAAAATGTACGTCTTGAACCATCTCTCCTAATTGCGGGAGTTCTTTTTCTCTTAACATTCCTAAATAGGAACTTCCGTCAGGATAAAACCAATCCCTTCCATAGATCTCCAATGTGGCAAGTGGGAATTGTTTTTTTACCAATGGAAAAGCTTGAATCAATTGTCTTATTCCTTTTTTTTCACAAACAGTTCCAGCAAAAACAATTTTCCTTGCTACTTCTTGGTCTTTCAACGGTTTAAAAAACTCCGTATTTATAGGATAACTAATATAGGCTAGAGGTTTATTATTATAACTCAAATAGTTCTCCGTATGATTCTTTACATATTTTGAAACCGCTATAAAAGCGTCTGCTTTTTTAAAAGAACGTTTCTCTTGAAATCCTTTCCATTTGTTAATTCCTCTATTTTCGCCCTCAGCAAAAAAATGATGCCCACCATGAAGACGGATAATGTATTTTATATTTTTTGTTTTTTTTATAAAAGCAAGACCAAGTTCTGATGTCTCTACAATATCTATTGGATCCAACTTATGAATACTTATTATCTTTTCATTAATCGCTTTTGAATTATAAAACCAAGCCAATCCTTTTATTTTACTCTTTTGGAGACGATAAATAGTTACTCCATCACTAGTTTCATTTTCATCGTTTGCAGTATAATTCATCCCAACAACAGATACTCTAATCCCTTGTTTGACTAATGCAACTGCAAGTGTTTTTACAAAACTGCCGATTCCACCATGGGAAAAACCTACTTTTGGATATTCGTTTGTTAGGAAACAGATGTGCATAATTCTTTAATTTGTTTAGCTATATTTACACTACTCTCTTGTAATGGATAATTCACAATTTTTTGCATCCAAATTTTTCTGTCTTGCCCTACCTTTTCCGGAAATTCAATCGCTTGATGTATTTTGGATGTAATTTCCTCTTTTTGGTTTATCCAACCTACAGCATCCAATCCTTTCATTGATTTAAAG
The DNA here is from genome assembly GCF_023278045.1 of Flavobacterium sp. K5-23. Taxonomy (NCBI): domain Bacteria; kingdom Pseudomonadati; phylum Bacteroidota; class Flavobacteriia; order Flavobacteriales; family Flavobacteriaceae; genus Flavobacterium; species Flavobacterium sp. K5-23. The sequence goes on along the minus strand of NZ_CP056783.1, from coordinate 1,601,943 downwards.
TGCTGAAATTGATAAACTTCATTTACATTATACTTAGAATGCATAACTGGAATATAATTTAAATACAAACAAGGCTTATCATATACCGCGAAGTCATGTGCCATAGTACTTCCAAAATTAATTACTAAATCAGAATGTTTAACTGTGTTTACTAATAATGAAATATCATTAATAGATGGATATACGGCATGAAAAGAATTGTTTTTGTTTTCAATTCTCCAATCTGGATCAACTGAAAAGACTAAACCTTTAAATTTATCAAGTATTTTGTCAAATCTTTTTGTCTTATCAACTGGACATCTTCTAAATAAAATTTGAGGCCGTTGACTAATTTCTATTTCACCTATTTCTTCACAAATATCTTCCAAATAGTTAGCTTCATAAGGAGAGCTCATGTCGTTCCCAGAAAAACAAATTGTCTTTTTACGAATATCTAAGCCATATTTTTTGAAAAAAATTTCTTTTGAAAAAATATATTTATCTTGAAAATAAAATTCAAATTGAGGGGTGCCAACTACTTTGATTTGCTCTTTTTTAATATCTGGGTACAATAAGTCCAATTCATTTCCCATTAATTCAGACCAAACAAAATAGTTATCATATCTCGAAACCAATCTCGCTTTTGGCACATTATCCCACGAAAAAATAACAGTTGATGTTGGTATTTTTTTTTGCTTAGCAATTTCTATTATAGGTGCACTTATAGATGCTCTCTGGTGCAAATTTAAAATACAATCAGGTTGTAAAACATCTAAATCTTCTTTTATTTTTTTTAAAACAGGATCTTTTAAAATTTCTCTCTCGTAAGATTTGTCTAATTTTAAAATTATACTGTAATCCAATGAGATTAATCTACCTAAGATCTCAGCTAAACGATACAGAAGTTTTTGTTTAAGACTTTTCTGGTTTCTGTTCCAAAAAGCCATAATAGTGGGATTTTTTAATTTTCGTGAATTATACAATAATCTAGCATAAGCTAAACTTTCCCTTAACAATCTAGCTTTTGGCTTTTCTATAAAAATTGGTATAGCTCGAATTTTAGAAATATTTGGCTGAACTTTTTTTACTTCTTGAATTGCTGCATCAGTAATTTGATGATATAACATCACCTCGATACCATTGTTATTTAGTTCCTTTATAAAACTTGAATATAAATAATTTCTAACTGCTACACCATCAGGTACTATTAATAATAATTTCATATACTTCCTATTCTTCCGTGATCTGAAAACGAACGATGAACTATAAATTCTTTGTTTAATGGCTCTTCGGAAAGAAAAGTAATATCGCAAAAATAATTTTCCTCAAGAGGATTTAACCGCCAAGGAACAATAGATTTATAGTCTAAAACCCAACCATTCTTTTCTAAATTTTTAATTTTTAAATCATTCCAAGATGAAATATAATCCAACCAATTATATCCTAATTCCCAAGATTTTTTTTCTAATTCATTCAGATTTAAAATGTCTATAACTCTTAAACCTCCCACTTCATTTTGGCTTATTGCCCTTGACCCGTCTTCAAACAATAATCCTTTTATCCCTGGTTGTTTAAAATAATGTGATTCATCATTTAAATAATCATCTATATTAACATTACAATATTTAGAGACTTCATTAAAAGAAGCCTTCTTAAAACGAGGGTTAATCTTAACATACCTAACTAAATCATAATGTCTATGCCATCGCATATTTCTATACAAGCCTAATCCTGCCTCATTGGCTGCCGTTGCAGCTAATGGATAATAAGCTCTCGCCAAAGCATATAATTCTGTTAAAACTCTTTTCCCTCTACAAGATTCCTCTAGAAAAACATTGATAACCCAAGCCAACCCCCCTCCGAAATTTGCTCCTACATGGCCTACAATTTCATTATCCGCTGATAAACATATAAATGATCGGCCATATTGTTTATCACCATACTGCCAATACCAAAATTCTTTGTTTTGCAAAGGGTGATTTTCTCTATAAATCTTCGAAAAGAAAACATATAATTTTTCCCAATCTTCTATATTAGCTTCCCTTGTTATCATTTACTATAGCTTTTACCCCCAATTAAATCATTACAATCAAATCTATTTAGTAATAATTTGTTGTTTGACCTGTCAATTATTCCTCTTTTAGTGGTGAATCCATACAAATACCCAACTTTCTTTGCAGTTTCTGCAACTAATCCCGTACAAGCTTCATCAGTACCATAAGGATACGCCACTGCAGTAATTACGTTCCCAACTAATGCTTCAAAGTACATTTTACTATGCTCTAATTCATAACGAAGCTTATCAATTTCTAATAAACCCAATGGATAATGGGTATGCGTATGACTTCCTAAATTATTGTTTTTTCCTAAATAAATTAATTCTTCTTTAGACATATACAACTTATTCAAGACGACTTCCTCATCGAAATAAGAATTAAATACTATATCTATAATTTGCTCTTGAATATCAAATGGTATTTTAAAATTAAGCAAATATTTCAATTGAGCAGATTCTGGCGTATCATAGCGATAATGACCTTCCCCATTTTTTATTTCTACTTCATTTAACGAAAAAGTACTTTTTTTTTTCAGTAAATACATCAATTTTTCTGGCGAAAGTATTGAACGTAAAAGATGAATTTTATGAACTGTACAAACTTTTTGCATTTCTGTATTAATAGAATTGGCAAAAAAAAAGGCTTGAATATCTAATTCTTGTAGAATTGGCAATGCAAATTCAAATTGTTCTTTTAAGCCATCATCAAAAGTAATACAGAAATAATTGTATTTGGAAGAAACTACGGCATCATAATCTTCAACCAACTGACTTGGAGTAATAAAACAACCTGTTTTTTTTAGTAATTTTAATTGGTTTTTAAAACCATTCGGGGTTACTCCAAAAATACTTGGGTATTCTGAGAAATAACTTTCTCTAATATAGTGATAATTACATACTGTTAACATTATAAATATCTAAATTATTTCTGTGATTGAGTTACCAAATATCGCTTTTTTCGGTGATTAAAGACAATATTACGTTATTTCATTTCTAAAATCAGTTTCGTCTTTTTTAACTTAATCCATACCCCTAATTTATTTGTTGAAAAAATCTTTTATAATTCTTGCTGTAAACAATCTAGCACCCGCATCGTTCATATGCCCACAGGAAGAAAAATAGCGATCCTCAACCACCACATTCTCATAATTATGAATTTCAGGATAGATTTTGTTCACCTTTTCAAAATAGTTCATACCTTTTGTATTCGAACACATCGGGGTCATTACAGCGATGAGATTAATTTTATTGATTTTACAAATTTGCTTAACTTCTTCATAATACTTATTATGCAACAAAGGTTTTAAATGCGTCAAATCATTTTTCATTCTTCCTTTCTTAGTGCTCAATAAAGGATGGTACCCATCATTTTCAAAATAATTAGTCCTTTCTTTATGGGCTGTTTTAAACAGCTCCCGGAATCCAATTTGAGAATCAAATTCTACATACCGGTAAAAAGGGATATAATACAAAAAATTGAAATCGCTTTCTCTAGAGAAATGCTCTTTTATTGTATTCGACAGATGAATATAAGGTAAAAATCGAGATGCAATTCCATCGGCTCTTTGATCATTAGATAAATTCAAATCGACCTCAACAATCACATTTTTAATTTTATATTTTCGCTCTACCATCAACTTCAATAACAAATCAGCTTCAAATAAATGAGCACCGCTCATACCGTAATTAAAGGTTTTGAGTCCTTTGTCTTCAAACAGTTGAGGCACAATATGATTATTGGCTCTAGAGGAACCTAAAACAACCACATCGTAATTCCGTCCTTGTGAATTGTAAATATAATCTATTTTACCCCTTTGATTCGACTGCGCATAAACAGCCGTATACATAAAATCTAAAACAACTGCGATTGCTAGTGTTAAGAGTACTGTTTTTAAAGTGAATAGTAAAAAATTTTTCATTAGAATTGAAAATATATAAATTCTTTATAATCTGAATACGTACCAAATGCAATAATTGCCAGTAAAGCCAAAGCCAGTTTGACGGTAGTGTATTTTCCTGAAATAGGTTCTAATTTGGTTCTATTATTCCATTCTACTAAAACGAATAACCCTACCATGAGAAGCAATTCATAATTGTAACGCTCATTATCAAGGTACTGTGAGGAAAACTCTCTATTTACTATTATTCGTTTCAAATACAAACAAGCATCCGTTATAGTTTTGGCTCTAAAAAACACCCAGGCAATAGTACTTAAAAAAAAGGTCATTAGCATACTCCCAATTGTTCTTAGGGAATCCCAATCCCATTTCAGTTGAATTTCATCTATATTAGCACGATTTCTATTCAACAATAAAAGCGGTAAAAAATAAAGAGCATTGATAAATCCCCAAGCTAAATAAGTCCAATTCGCACCATGCCAAAAGCCGCTAACTACAAAAATAATAAACACATTTCTGACCTGCATTGTTTTCGAACCTTTACTACCTCCTAACGGGATATAAAGGTAATCCCGAAACCAAGAGGAAAGCGAAATGTGCCATCTGCGCCAAAACTCAGCAATATCCCTTGAAAAATAAGGATAATTAAAATTGCGTAATAAATCCAAACCAAATAATTTTGATATCCCCAACGCCATATCAGAATATCCCGAAAAGTCACCATAAATTTGAAATGCAAAATAAACAGCACCCAAAATCAGAGACAACGAATTCATTGAACTGTAATTATCAAAAACAGCATTGGCATAGGTCGCGCAGGTATCAGCAATAACTACTTTCTTGACTAAACCCCAAATGATTTGATAAATTCCTTCTTTGGCTTGCGCCAAATTAAATGTTCTTTTTATTTTTACTTGTGGTAACAAATGGGTTGCTCTTTCTATAGGCCCAGCGACCAACAAGGGGAAGTAGCTAACAAACAAGGAATAATCAACAAAATTATATTCTGCTTTTATTTTTTTCAAATAAATATCAATTACATACGACAAGCCGTGAAAAGTATAAAAGGAAATTCCCACTGGCAAAATCACATTCAACAACAAGGGGCTCGTCTGTAACCCCACACCATTTAACATTTCTGAAAAAGAGGCTGAAAAAAAATTATAGTATTTAAACACTCCTAAGAAACCTAAGTTAACGCTGACGCTCAACCAAAACCAAAACTTTCGTCTTTTCTCAGTAGTGCTTTTTTCAATTTGAATGCCGGTATAATAATCTAGAAAAGTGGAGAAAACCAACAGAAATAAAAAACGCCAATCCCAACAGGAGTAGAAATAATAACTGGCAATAATCAATAAAAGGTTCTGACTGCTTTTTGTTTTATTGAAAACAAACCAATACAAAAGGAAAACAATGGGTAAAAAAATGGCAAAAGCCAAAGAGTTGAAAAACATAGTTTGTCTTAAAAATTATTTTCTAATTTACAGCTGCAAAGAAAAGGATTATTCTTTTGTAATTTCCTTTTTACCTCAAAAGAATATGCAACAAAACCCGTATTGATAGCGGTTACTTTAGGATTGAAATCCAGTGTTTCCAATTATAAATCTCTAAATTGTTTTTGATGGTTCAATTGCCAAAACTCCTTCTTCATAAGACATTCTAAGAATAAAGCAGCACTATTGCCTTGCCCAAAATCGCCGTCCATTTTTAGAGTCTGATGCAAATCAATGCTCCTTAATGCTTTGGTGATATTTTCTTGACTGTAATCCACGTTTATAATATCAGCATGAATTGCTCTATTGAGTTGTCTTGTTCCTATATTAATAATTGGAATCCCGTAATAAGGTGCTTCGCGTATTCCTGCGCTACTATTACCAATGATGAATTGGCTGTTTTTCAATAAGGTCAAAAAATATTCGAAACGCAGTGAGGGAAAAATTCGAAAACGATTGTTATTTTTCAAAAGTTCGTACGTCTTTATTATAGTTGTGCTTCCTAAATCATTATTAGGAAAAATAACGACATAATTATGACTGTCAGCGAGCAAAGCCTGCACAAAATTGAGCGCATATTCTTCCATCGCTGCGATTTCCGTAGTAACAGGATGAAACATAACAATGGCGTACTGGTCAAAATCGATTTCGTAATAATCCTTTACAATAACCAAATCAGGCAATTTATCCGAAAATAGGATGTCAATATCAGGAGACCCAATGGTGTAAACCGCTGATTCCATCTCTCCCATTTGTATCAATCGTTTGGCTGCTTCCCCATTGGAAACAAAATGAAGGTGGCTCAATTTACTAACACTATGCCGAATTAGTTCATCTACGGTTCCTGAAATTTCACCTCCCTCAATATGGCTTACCAAAATATTATTTAGAGATCCCACAATAGCTCCTGCCAAAGTTTCTACTCGGTCTCCATGTATTACGATTAAATCCGGATTTACTTGTTTACAGTAACTGGATAAACCTTCAATGGTTTTGGCTAATGTCAAATCCATGGTAGTCTCGTGGGTATGATTTTCGAAAGTATGCAGGTTTTTGAAATTGCATCTTTCAATTTCAATCAGCGTATATCCGTATTCTTTTTGTAAATGCATTCCAGTGACAAATACAAAAACCTCAAATTCTGGTTGTTTTTCAAGAATTGAAATCAAAGATTTAATTTTACCAAAATCAGCACGAGTACCTGTTAGAAATACTATTTTTTTTATTTTACTCAAAATCTAAAAAATCTAATTGTTCATCATTTTCAATATCTCTAGTAGCAACTTTCCCTATAAGATCGTTAAAATGCGCCGCCAAAATCTTCCCAGTTCCCGGACGTTTCACCCAAATATTTTCTTTGGTAAGTATTTCTCCTTTTGCAATAGGTTGAATGGTACAAACGGTTGCAAAAGCAAAATCAATAGTCACCTGTTCCTCATGGGCAGGTTCCTTTAATCCACCGCGCATTTGCCAAATCTCCTTAGAGTTTATTATTAAATCCTTTGTTGTTTTCTCGTCCATACTACACACAATATCTGGACCTGTGCGTTGCATGTGATCGGTAAAATGACGTTCTAAAACAGAAGCACCCAAAGCTACAGCGCCCAAACAAGCATTATTATTTATGGTATGATCTGACAATCCAAAAACAGCATCAGGAAATGCATTGTGCATCTCCATCATAGCGCCAAAACGAACTAAATGAATAGGGGTAGGATATAAATTTGTGGTATGCAAGAGTGCCACAGGAACATTGTATTTATCGAAAATGGCAACGGCTTTGGTAATACTTTCTATAGTATTCATTCCAGTACTTAAAATAACCGGTTTCCCAAAAGAAGCAATGTGTTCTAGCAACGGATAATTATTACATTCCCCCGAACCAATTTTATAAGCAGGGACTTCAAATTTCTCAAGCCTATCCGCAGCCGCTCTGGAAAAAGGAGTCGAAATAAATAGCATTCCTTTACTTTCAACATAATTCTTCAATTCCAGTTCATCTGTTTCGTTCAAAGAACAGCGATCCATAATTTCGTAAATAGAAACATCAGCATTTCCAGGAATTACTTTTTTGGCAGCACCACACATTTCGTCTTCGACAATATGGGTTTGGTGTTTGACTACCTCAACGCCTGCTCTGTGAGCGGCATCTACCATTTCTTTGGCTATGACCAAAGAGCCTTCATGATTAATACCAATTTCGGCAATGACTAATGGCGAAAAATCTTGCCCGATTTTTCTTCCTGCGATTTCTATATATGGGTTCATGGTTTTCTGTTATGAATTATGGGTTATCTCTTTTACCTCCTGACTTAGCTTGTCCTGAACTATACCCGAAAGACTCGAGAGGACAATTATATTATATCATGTCGAGCGCAGTCGAGACACTTTTTAATACTGGTTGTGTTTTGTCATGTCGAGTGCAGTCGAGACACTTTTTTCATTAAATACTCCGCATACTCCAAATCTTCCGGAGTATCGATATCTATGCTTGCAAAAACATGATTTACTTCAAGTGGAAAAGCATTTTCCGAAATAATAACATTGTTCAAAATTAAGGATGCATTTGTGATATACAACAAACCGTTTTCAAAATAAAGCGGTTCTAAATCCTGACTGCGTTGTCCAATGGTGTAATTGTACGGAATGAATTTAGCATTGACGAGTTTTCCGAGTTTTTGATGATTTCTAGTAACACTAAACAAGCTGTCATAATTCTCTTTTTTGTAGATTTCAAAAGCTTCTTTCAGCAAATTTGCAGGACGCAATGGATTGGTAGCTTGTAATAAAACAACATTTTCAACAGCTGTTTCAATGGATTCTAAAACATGTTTCAATGCTGAGATTGTAGGTTCGTGATCACCAGAAAGTGTTTCAGGCCTATCAATAACTTTTGCTCCATGATCTAATGCTATTTTTTTAATTATAGCATCATCCGTAGATACATAAACAGTATCAATTATAGCACTGTTTTCTAACGCATAATTAATGGAATGCATCAATAAAGGAATGCCTCCAAATAAATGAACATTCTTTTGCGGAAATCGTTTTGAACCGCCTCGAGCAGGTATAATGGCTATTGTTTTAGTCATAAATACTATGTTTGTTTGTAAAATCCTTGAAAAAAAGTAGCTTAATCTCTTCTAATTCGGCTTCCGATTTACCCCACCACTTTAAAGTTTCAATTTCATTAATAACTTTATCCGAAAAACGTTTTCTAATTTCTTTGGCGGGAACACCCGCCACAATAGCATAAGGTAAAATGTCTTTCGTTACAACACTTCCTGCTGCTAAAATAGCTCCATTGCCTATGGTTACATTGCCTACAATAATAACCCCATGTCCTATCCAAACATCGTGACCTATGCTAATTTTATTCTCTTGTTTTAATTGTTTTAACTCACCCTGAAATAAATTTTGATTAATGTACGTCGACATATAGGAAAGGGGATGATTCGTAGCATGAATAGCAACATCAACTCCTAATTGACAATATTTACCAATGCTGATTATGCCACCTAGAAGATTATTAGAACCTAATGTAGTGGCATAACCTATCTTTATTTTTCCAGAAAAATTACAACCTTCGGGAACAACATTTTTTCCTTCAAAAATTACATTTTGCAATCCACTTGAAAAACCAGAAACAATAACGTTTTCTCGTTTTTCAACAGTATTTAAAAAATAAAGCAGTACTTTTTTAATAAATTTGCGCATATTAATAATGGTTAGCTTCTTCGTTTGATAATCCTTTATATTTTAAAAACAAATTCCAAACTGGCTTAATAATTAAAAATCTCATGAAAATCTTTTCTTTAATAAAATTAGCAATCTCATTTTGATTGATTTGTTTTAAGCTTGGTTTTTCTAATAAAAGATTACTTTGATCTTCTATCATGTTAAATTTTTCTGCCATCCATGGTTCAATAATATTACCCATATGGTAGGTGTAATTATATTCTGTAGCAATTCTCCAATAGCCTTGTTTCACGACAGGTTTATCCAAAAGATCATCACTTCCTCCACCTAAAACAAAACCAGAATATTTTTCTGTAAGATTAATAAATATACATCCCTTATACGTTACTATATAATGGCCTGCACCTACAACTGCTTTTATATTGTTGTTAGTAACTGTTAAAAATTTATTCAGATGAAATTCATTATAAAAATTAGGATTCCCAATGCTTGAGGCAAAATTACGCATAGCATTAGGGTTTTTTACAATTGTAAATTTCATTTTTTTTGAGAATATACAATCAAACATTTGGTTATAAGAATAAAACTTCAAAGTTTTTGAAGATGGTGTTGGACATATGGCTCCAGCTTTTGGAAAAGTATCAAACAATTTATAAGATTCTTTTTGCCAATCATTTAAAAACAAAACATCAGCATCACTTGTAGTAACTATCTGAAAATCATGTCCGACAATGCCTTTAAGCATCGCATTTACATAACCAATATTTGTAGAATGGATAAGCTCATGTATTTTTTTTTCACTCAAAAGTTGCTGCAGGAATTGCACGACAACATCGCAACTTCCATTATTTACAACAGTAATATAAGTTTGACTATGACAAGTTTTAAAAAGCGACTCCAAACAAAATCGCAGAATTTGAAAACTATCCTTAAAATACCCCTCTTGGTTGGGTATATAAATAGGAATGATAACCTGATGAAAAAAATCATTAGGCTCTTGGATCTTATCTTTATTGGGGTTGAATCCTACTCGCATTTTTTTAATTTCTTTGAGAATGAAAGGTATCTATTTTATCTAAAATCTCCACATCAATACTAATATCAAATTTCCTTGCAAACAATTTAGAATTAGGTTGAGAACTTAATTCTTCAAAATCTGCAGAAGTAAATGTAACTGGCAAATCACAATTCTTTTTTTCCCAGTTAGCATACGAAAGAAATGGCATGATTTTAATATCATTTTTCTTCTCCACTAAATACATAATAATTGACTGAAAAAACATTTCATCAGGAATTAATGAATATACATGATAGTCAACATAATCAGGATTTTTCACAACAAAGTCGATAACTTTTTCAGTCGTTTGTGTTGTCAAAGCCCACCATTGACTTCCTCCAAATGGCTTAATATAGTCTGGATATCTCCTTTTTTTAAAGATTTTTAATATAGAATCATAATGACCAACTTTAATTGACTGATAGATTTTCTTAAATGTTTTTTTTGTAAAAAATTCTGGTTCCAGTATCGAACCAACAAGTACAAAATCTTGTTTTCTGGAAGATAAATTAAACTTATATTTTACCATTCTATCTATCGACCAATATTTTGTTGGCAATGGAAAAATGTCAATAAATTCATTTCCAAAATTAGATGTTAAATACGATTTAATACAATCGTTTGATTTAATTGGATAATCTTGACCACTTAGAAGAATACAATAACCTCTACGCTTATCTTTTAATACTTGCTTTAAAGCGCTGATTGTAGCCTTAACAGTTCCGATATCTCCCCAAATTCCTTCTCTGCGGTTTTCTATAAAACATACATTTGGTGAATCAGCCAATTCACTCAAAAAAGAATCTATTAAAACATTTTTATCTATATGAATATAAAAAAAAGATTCAGGAGCAGTTAATTTCTGAACTAATCGTTTTAACTGACTCGGATATCTATGAGCTAATATTATATAACAGATTTGCATAAAAATTCTTTACCTATTTTTAATTTCATTCAATTTATTCAACAGTTTTAGCGATTCAAATAATATCAGCAGTGAAAGTAAGTATTTATTCTGAGATAATTTTTTACCTCATTGATAAAAAGAATTATTTTTTTAAGTGCCTTTTTTTCAAAAGTTTCACTTGCATAAAAACACGCATCTTCTCCCTCTCAAATATTTTCAACAAACAATAAGTCTGTGGCAAAACTTTTTTCTTATCAAGAGATTTAATTATTTATGAGAAAGTTGTGTCAATGGATTTTTTCATAAATGATTGCTTTACTGACGAAGCTAATTTTCTTATGTATTTAAGATTTATTTTACCTAGCAATAAATTATTAAAGACAAGTCTTAACCCCTTTGAATATTCTCTAGCCCTTATGTAATGAAACTCACTGTGTGGCAACCATGAGCTAACCCATAAATGAACAGTATAACTTTCTAAGCGGATATATTTTTTTAAATTAAGTATATCATTTTTACAACTATATGGAAAAGGATAAAAATAAATCGTTGGATAAATTACAACATTATTAATTTTAACGATATCATTATCAAAACCATTCTTATATCCGTATTTAAACCTAAAGACATCAGTGATAATTATTGGTATTGTAAATTGTAACCAATTAATATCCTTATTAACATCGACTAAATCATATTTTAAAAGACATTTCTCAATAAGTTCATTGTTTTTTTTTGCTCCAATTATCGCACAATTTATGTAATTATTATCTTCTGCTCCAAAGAAACAATCATTTTTTAAAAAAGAATCAAGTGGCTTCAAAACCAACATATCGGTATCTAAATACAATCCTCCTTTTTCATATAAAACTGTAAGTCTTACATAATCGGCTACAAAAGCCCATTTTTTCATTTTATATGCATGTTGAACGAATGGATGGGACAAATCGGAATTTTTTTCATTCCACTCTATAATTTTATAATCCGGCAAATGCTTTTTCCAAGATTTAATACAATCTCTAACCAACTCTGGTTTTCTATTGCCTCCAAACCAACAATAATGAATAATTTTATCAATCATAGTAATCTAACTTTCTTCAAATCGACTGCAACAACGTCATTACCTTCTTTAAAAATATAATAATCTTGCATTTTTAACAGATTATTTACCGAATTAATATCCTCTACAGATAAACTAACACTTTCAAATTTTAAAATTTTAGGCTTGATTAATTTAAAGTTAATCATTTTTATAACTTCATAATCAAACCCTTCAGTATCCACTTGAAAATAATCTATTTCTTTATTTTCAACATTTTGATTAATTATATTCATTAAGTGATCACACACCACTAAGACTTCAAATATATCAGAAGTTTCAATATTCAATGCTTCATGATGGCTCGGATTAAAAGAGGCTATCCCTTTTGCCCAATCAGGATATTTATCATATGCTTCCTTTTTAACCTTATAGATGGGAAACTCCTTTTCTGTTGGATGAACAGCCTTATTTTCTTTAACAATATTTTCAAATTCTATATAATTAAGAACTAATACGTCGAAATATTCTTTTATAGGCTCAATCACTAGACCACTCGATTTTCTATTAACAACTATTTCATATAAACTATCAAAACTGACCCCGTCATTAGCTCCAACTTGAACAAAATTAAAATTTGTAGATTTCGGAAAATTTCTTTCTAATATTCTCTTACTTGAAAATACCTTACTTGTGAGATACTTTCCTCTGCCTAATTTGCGCATAACATTCAACAGAATGAAAACGCAAACATTTTTAAAAAAAATCATATGGTATTAGTTTACTTTTTGCGAATAATATAACTTTCCTAAATTAAAAACATTTACTGCAACAATTTTGATAGGCATCCTAATTTATAATTATTTCCAGATTAATTATACTACAATGCTGCTTTTGATTTTTAATATAAAAAATGTTTTCTCTGGTTTTATTAGTATGTATTAGAAAATTATCGGGAATTTTTAATTACTTTTTTCAATCTATATTTCGAGTAAAGTAAGCCTGATTTAAGAATAAATTTTATAGTAAAACGCAATCATTACAAATTTACTTGTCAATCTAATTAGCTTAGTAATTATCAAAAATAGCGATTCAAAAAATAACGAGGTCGAAAATAAATATTTATACTTGAGATTGTTTTTTTTGCCTCAAAATATAAAGAATTATTCTCTTTGATTGCTTTTTTCAAAAGTTTAACTGCGATTAAGTGTAAAGTAAATGGATTTTTAATTCCCATCTTTTTAAAATTTAAAAACATTTTCTTTTCTATTCCAACGAACTTTTCTCTCTGTAAAGAAAGTCGTCTTGCGTCATCATACTCCCTATAAAAAGCAAGTGGTTCATTGACATAATGCACTTTATGACGATAGAATATGCGCTGGTAAAAATCAATATCTTCACCTACCATAATGTTTTCATCAAACATCATGTCGAATTTGAATACTTTTTTTCGGATTAAGGGAGTTGGGGATTTCACTACCCAACAACCCAAGGCATTCCAAAAAACATATCCTGAACGTTTATGAACTTTGTTTTGTGCTGCTCCAATATAAATTCCTGTAGGGTTTGACTTTTCGTCAACCACAGCCGCAGAAGAGTGAACACAATCAATATTGGGGTTTTCAAGTAAAACTAGAACCTGTTTTACAATTTTTGTAGGATGCCAAAAATCATCGTCGTCCAAAAAAGCAATAAATTCCCCATTGGTTTTTTCAATTCCGCAATTACGAGCTGAAGACAAACCTCCGTTTATTTTATAATGGTAAGTACAATTTGAATATTTAGCGCAAATTTGCTCTGCATAGTTTTTGACTGAACCATCGTCAATTACTAAAACCTCAATATTGGAATATGTTTGATTAACGACACTACAGATTGCCTCCTCGAGATATTTATCTCGATTATAGGTAGTAATAATTACACTGACTAATGGTTGTTGCATATATAGATTAAAAAAAATATAGTTTAGAAAGTACAAACCTAAACAAATGTACCATCAGTTTTGTTCGTAATGTGAAAAAATTATAGTTTTTTAAACCTCTTAACCATTGTATGGAAAAATGTCCTTTCTTTAATTGGATTATCCAATACTCTTTAACGAATTTTGCAAATAATAATTCGTTTTTTTTAGTATTGGGATAAAAATTCAAATAGTCTACAAATTCTGTATACAAAGTTTCTCGTTGATATAAATCTATTTTAGTTGTTGTTGAATCAGCGTGTCGTCTAAAATTGTTCAACTTTTTATTCAAAAAAGCAATATCCTGTTTTTGAATGAGCCAAGTCCACAAAAATAAGTCCGACATCTGCCTGTTTCGGAATAATTCAACAGGTATAGCAGTAATCGGCTTTCTAAACACAACACTGCTGCCGTTAGTTATAAATGAATTAAACGGAAAACTGTTTATAATGATTTCGTTTTTTATTACCCCGAAAGTATCTTCAGAGATGCCTAGAGGAGATGTTCTTTTTCTGCTATCATATAAAAACTTATTATTCTCATCTACATAATTACTTGTACAAAACACCAAAGGAATATTGCTATTTTTTTCTAAGATACCTAATGATTCTTCTAAAAAAAAAGGTTCGGAATAATCATCGGTTTCTGCTAACCAGATGTAATCAGTTTCAGCAAGCACAATCCCCTTTTGCCAGGATTTATAACCACTTCCCGAATTGGTTTCGTTAACAATAAAATGTTTGATTTTCATTGCAGGATGGCTTTTTATAAATTCATTTATAATGAATACACTTTCATCAGAAGAACAATCATCAATAATTATTAGTTCCCAATCTTTAAAAGTTTGGTCCTGTATGCTTTTCAAACGTTTTTTTAAAAACTTTGCATGGTTATAGCTTGGTAATATTATAGAAACTAAACTCATCTTATCTTTATGTCAGTTTTTTTTTAATTTTTTATGAATTAATAATTTTAATAAATTATAGTTTAGTTTATCAAATAAATTAAAAATCATATATTTTATCCAAAAATTATATGGAATAAATCTATTTTGCAAACAAATTTCTAAAAACTTTTTTAGAGCAATTACATCATTAATTTTTGAACTAGAGGTTAAATATTTAGGTAATTTTCTTTTATATAATTCATGAAATTTTATTAGTGAATTTACAAATTTTAAATCTGTATTTCCAATAGAAAAATGTTCAATTAAAATTTCATTCGTGACAATAATTTTACGTTTAATCTCTAAAACATCTATACATATCGCTGAGTCATAACAATGAAATCCTAAAATTTCCTCGTTAAATCGTACATTCAATTTTTTATTTAATGCCATAAATACACCATCCAAAACAACTACATCTTCAAAATCATCATTTTCAAAACCAATTGTATGTAAACTACTTTTTTTACAATTATAATGTTGTATCAAATTTAATTTTATCATACTTGTTTCTGTATGCCAAAATGCACTAGGATATTTACTTTTATATTTAGCTCCAGCAATACCAATCAATCCAATGTTACTATTCTTTTTAAAAATATTTATCAAAATATCACCCCAATTATTTGTATGGAATAAAATATCTTCATGAACAAACAATAAATGTTCATATTTTGATTTATCAATACCCAAATTATATGCCTTAGTTATAGATATATTGTCAATTGAGTTATCAATTTTTATAATCTCATACGTTATTGAACCAATTGTTTTTTTTATACTTTTTTCGACCTTATCATATAGGTGTAAATCTCTAGAACAAATAATTATTGAAATCATAAATTTGTATTGTTATAAAATTAAAAACATTGATCATTTTGCCTTAAGTTTATAAAAAAAACACCATTTTTTCAGGCTATCTTGTTTTAAATTTTAGAATTTTTTTGAAAATTTCTTTAGCAAGTTTCAACATCCCAACTTTATTCAGAACTTTTTTTATTATTAATCCAGCTTTATAAGTGTTAGATGTTTTTACTAATGTCAAATTATTTCTAAATAGTTTTGTTGAATCATAGTATTTACTCATTAAATGAACAGAAAACTGGTGATATTGGTGGTATGTTAGTATTTCTTTCAAAGAATCTAAAACCTTAATCTGATTATCATCTGCACCCATTGTCATCATTCTTCCAGTAGGATTAATTCTATAATATGCTAAAGGTAAATTTTTAAAAATGTAATTGGGCTTATTCTTAAAAAGATGAACCCACACAACCCAATCTTCTTGAGCTGATAAGTTTTCAGGAAATTTTATGCTCTCAAACAATTTCACATCAAAGAAACCGCATTGTATTTGAATTGAAAAAAAATTATATAAAAAATTTTCAAATGATAATGATTCGTATGTCAATTCACAAAATGCCGGATAAAATTCCTTCGAATCTGATGAAATCATCTTAAAATTAGAAATCACCATTTGTACTTCACTATTTTTTGGCAATTTTAATAGATTTATTGAAATTTCGATTTTTTTCATGTCCAAAATATCATCTGAATCTAAAAACTGAAGAAATTCTCCCTGCGCTAATTCTATTCCATAATTTCTTGCACTACTTACACCTCCATTTTCTTTGTTATAATATTTAAATCTTTTGTCGTTTGACACCCATGATTGAGCAATTTCCATAGTATTATCTATACTACCATCATCAACTATAATGCATTCCCAGTCTGAATATGTTTGTTTATAAACAGACTCTAAGGTTTCGTTTAAAAAATTTCCTTGATTGTAACAAGGTATTATTACAGATACTAACATTCTAATTTATTTTTAAATATAAAAATACACTTTATATCCCTCCTAAGGTCTTGAAAAAACTTTCATATTCTTTTGAAATTTTCTTGGGGTGAAATTGTTCTTTTTTATTTAGATATTCATTACTTTTGAAAATTTTATTTATTTTTTCATCCGTTACGATCGACAAAACTTCATTGTAATTTCTCTTTTTCAAATCAAGCGTTGGTAAATCAAAATACTCCGCTACTTCGGTTAAATTCCCAATTTTAGGTATTACCATTGGCTTGTCGTAAGTTAAGCCTAGAAATAAATTCCCCGAATTTAAATTTTTAATCCTTGGAATAATAATAAGTGAAGAATTCCGAACTAAATCAGTCATATATCCATATTCTAAAAATCGATTGTCAAAAAAATACTGTTCCTTTTTTAAAGGGAAGCAAATTATTTTTTCAGAAATATATTTATAAATATTCCTAAAACGATAGGGTCTAAAATATTTAGGTTTTACAAATTGCAGCATATTAGGCACTACTAAAAATTTATTTTTTACAGGAATTTTATTGAAAATTGCCAATAATAGCCTAACTTCTTCCATTGACCTAAAACTACCAATAGCAGAAACAACATATTTATCTTGAAAATCTACTTTAAACTTATCTTGAAAATCAAAGACTTCCTTAGTATTCAAAAGGCTATCATATAATGGATGATTAATTAACTTATGCCTACATTTTTCTGCAAAAATAGATTGATATTTATTTAATGAGTAGTTGCCTAAATGAATAACTCCATCAGCATATTTATACAATAATTTGAACAAAGTGCTAAACTTATTACCTTTATCATAGTGTGACTCTATATCATTTAATGTTAGAACAATTTTTGATTTTATTTTCCAGATTAAAAAAAGTTCTTCTAAATCAATTAATTGTTCTTTTGTAGGTACTTTAAAAGCAAAAATAGCTTCAGGAAACTGAATATTTACAATCTCATAATTAGGTTTATAATCTTCCAGCTTCCCATATATATAATCAATTGTTGCATATTTATTTATTTCATCAAAATAAATATTTAAAACCTTATGATGGGGTATAAACACTTTCATAAATCTTTTTTATTTTTTTTACTTTACAAATGATATATGTAAAGAATAAAACTATAATCGAAAATTCCTTTATTAGATTAAGAATAAGTATGACATCATACTATCTTATTAATTCAAAACATCTTTTATTTTTTCCTTTGAGAAAAAAATAATATAGATTCTAAAAAAAAGTGAAACAATCTTCATCCCCCCTTTTGTTTTTTCAATTTCAAATAGCATTTTAAATCTATTAGATTGCAAAATTGATTTATTATGATTTAACTCATTTCTATTACGGACAAACTCTTCATAATCATCAACAAACGGCTTAAAATAATCATTTAAGACTTTATTTCTCTCTTTAGAATTATCTTCTAAAAAACTAATACCATCTAAATAAAAAACAGAAAGCACACCATCTACTTTCAAATAGGTACAGTTGTACTTAAATAATGCCAATATAGAAAACTTCCAATCGGATACAATTCTCAAACTCTCATCATAAAGACCAACTTTATCAAACAAGTTTTTGTTAATAAAAGTATTGGGATGAGACAATGAGCTTAAATAAAGATTCGAAAAGTTTAATTTACTCGGGTATTTAACAATTTCAGAAAGTCGTTCACCTACTCTATATTCATCAAAATATATTAAATCAAATTCCCCTATTAAGGAATGGAATTTTTCTAGAACTCGATTGTCGTAAAAATGATCCCCACTATTCAAAAACAGCAAATATTCCCCATTGGCTACCTTAATTCCTTTATTCATGGCGTTATAAATACCTTTATCAGATTCACTTACCCAAAAATCAATGTTTGTACTTTGACTTTCAATATAAGCGGAACTACCATCAGAAGAACCTCCATCAATAACAATGTACTCAAACTCTTGCCAGGTTTGATTGACCACACTTTCGATAGTACGTTTTAACCCGTCTAGATTATTGTAGTTGATAGTGATGATGGAGAATTTAGGCATTTTTAAATAAATTTAAAGATTTTTTAAAATAACCATTTACTTTCTTAATGAAATTAGAAGAATTAATTACAACCCCATTCCAATATTCTGCAACATTTACAATTTCATAAATAGAATCTATTTTCATTTTGCCATTCAAAATACCATTTGTTATTTTTAGAGTATTGACTTTAATATTGCTCAATTTTATATGGGGTACTTGAATTGTATGTGTTGAGTCTTTATTAAAACCAATATTATTTATCATATTCAAATTTGGACGAATACAATATTGCTGATTTTTCAAACAAGTAAATACCCATTGATAATCCCAAGTATCTATATTCCCGTTTTTTGTAGCATCAAAAAGAAACTGCCATCTATTAATCCATTCTTTTTGCGGTAAAATTGTTGGCAAACTTAATGATTTTACCAATTTACTGCCTTTTTTAAAATCGTCAATACCATTATAAGTATTCCAGGTTTTATTAACCAAGTCATTAGATCGTCGCCAGCTAGCCCAGCCCCACATATTAAAATAACGAGTTAAACCAAAATCATATTTATGATTTTCATATGCCAAACTGCATCCATTAATAGAAAAAATTTGATAATCATTTTTAAATCGATCAAGCAATATTTCAGCATACCAAAAAAATGAGGAGTCCGGTAATATATCATCTTCAATAATAATTCCCATTTCAACTTCATCAAAAAACCAGTCTAAAGCATTCTGGACAGCTTTACCGCAACCAAAATTTTCGTCTCTGAATAATGTCTTTACTTCACAATCCCAATCTATACCCTTAAGCACCAGATTCCTTGTTTCTTTACATTTCTCTATATCTTCAATAATATTGGAACGTGGTCCATCTGCAGCCACATAAAGATACTTGGGCTTTTGTTTTTTTATCTCTTCAAAAACCCTTTTAGTGTTTTCAGGACGATTAAAAATCAGAAAAAGAATGGGGGTACTGAATGACATGTATTTAATTTATATTGAATTATCTAAGTGTTGAAATTTCCATTTATAACTGATTGCTTACTTTGTTCAAAGATATTATATGGTTTGTAAATAAGCGCTATTTTTATATACGTCCCTTAATTAGAATTTTTATCGCTTTCTTCATTCGATAAATAATTTCTAGAGTAGTTGTCTTTTTTTTTTCTACTGCTCTCAATTGATGCAAATTAGGATAATAAAACACATTTAATTTACTTATTTGATCTACTTTATTTTCTTTTAATTTAGTGGCATACTTATTAAAAAGTGGTACCAAGTCCGGTCTTGAATTAAAATCATATCGCGTTTGATACCTGCATATCGTATCTGGCTTCTCGAATTTATAACTACTAAAATGAAAGAACCGTAAGGTATAGTCATCATTTATAATGAAATTTACATTATCCTGTGCGCTTATTTCTCTTTCATGAAGATTCCAATTAGCCATATTATAGCCCAAGTGTTTTAGAATGTAATAATTATCAAAAAAACATGGTACATACTGAATCCATAGCTGATCAAAAAACATTCCTTTTCTTTGATTTCCATACCCATATTTTACAACGCGGTTATGCCACCAATCAATAAAACCTTTTACCTGGTCATAATCGCTTAATCCAATAAAACCAAGGTTATAAACTCCTCCTCCTAACACATCATAATCATTAGGACCAAACTCATCGTCAACAGGACTGCACATATGTGGTGTTATAACAATATTTTTTGAATCTAACGCATCAAAAACCTCGTCAAAACTACTTGTTACTAAAATATCCGGGTCAATATAAAGTATTTTTTTTGCATTATACTTCTTAAATATATGATGTAAATAGGATGGTTTTACAGCTGTATTTAACTCGGTAATGTTATATTTTTCATTTAACTCCTCGAAGTTTGGAACCGCTATTTCTTCAACGAGTATGATCTCAAAAGCCGAAAAAAAACTATAATCAAACTCTAAATCATATTTATCAACTAACCCTATTATAAATCTAACGTTTGGATGAAATTCCAAAAATGAATCTCCTAAAGTTTTAGCATGAGCTAAATAATTATTAGAACAAATTGTGAAGGCTAATTGCATTTTTTTTCAAATGTATTAAAAGAGTTATTTAAATTAAATATCATTTTATTATTGATAATCCATATTCTCAATTTTTTTCTAATTTAAATATAATTCTTTTTAAAAACTTAATATGAATATCCGAATTAGGTTTAAATAAAAACAATTGCACCCATAATTTCAAAGTCAGTTTTAAATGTTAAAAACTTAATAATTAATTTAAGAAAGCAAGTGTAATTTTCTGGAATGATGTGAAATTGGGAAAGAGATGTCGCAAGGGGCTATCTTTTTAATAATTTTCTAACTGAATTTATTTTTTTAATAATTGAATTACCTAATTTAAAAGATTCAGTAGATAATATATTATTATACTGTTTTTCATAACTTTCTTTAAGTACATTTATTTCCTCCTTAACAACTCTTACCCCATTAAAAATTGACGATCCAACTTCTAAATAATCATTGTTGTTTGCATTTGAACATATCGCTAAATTAAAATAAGACTTATTGTAAAAATCATCTTCATCTAATTTATTCTTAATCTGTAGATAGTCCCCATCAAACAAATTAAATTTTGATTCACAATCTTGATCAATCAAATGAATTAAAGAACCTATTACAAATCGTTGATTAAACAAATTAACATTTTTAAAATTCCTTTTCAACAAATCGCTAAAGTCATCTAAAGTCAATTCTTTAATATGATAAGGATTGTTAGGATCCCTACTACTATAAATACTTTTCTCAGGAGAAGAAATCAATAAAACGCCATTTTTTTTAAGAACTCTAGAAATTTCTTTCATCATCAAATCGTGCTTATCGTGATGTTCTATTGTTTCAAAAGAAATAACGACATCAACAGATCTATCTTCTAATGGAATAGCGTCAGTAGATCCTACACTAAACTCAATGTTCTTTGATGAGGCATATTTAACTTTTGCATGATTTATTGATTCTTCATCTATATCAACTCCAAACACTTTAGTGGCACTTTTGCTTAGTAAAAAACTTCCGTAACCCTCACCGGAAGCTATATCCAAAACAACTTTATTGTTAGTGATTTTTTGAGCAATAGCATATCTATGTAAATGCTCAATAACACCATGAACTGATCCAAGACCTGTAGTCATACGTTCACCTGTAAACTCTAAATTTTTCATATTTTAATCTTATAAAACAACAACATTATCCCAATCTAAAATTGGTCTTACAACTCCTGGAAATTTTCCTTTATAATAACTTCCTCTAGCGGTATTTTCCATAAACTCATCAATAATATTAAAAGAAAACTTATTGACATCGTGAAAATGCACTCTGAAGACACCTTTATAAGACATAGCAGCTATTCCACAAAAATGATATCCTTCAGACAAAAAATTATTTGGAAACCAAACAATAGCTTGATAAGCTCCAACTTTATAATTTATGTTTTGATTTTTTTGATGGGAACTCAATATATGAATTTCTTCGTTATTATAAAGGTTTAAACCTAAAACTAAATCGGATGTTTCAACCAAAATCTCAAACTTTATTCTAATGCCAACTTTTTCAATAATAAAATAATCCGTTTTATTTTCAAAAATATCATTTATAACTTCTGATTCTAGCAACCTAACAATTTCGCTTGAAGGAGCTTCAACATTATTATATATTTTCCTAGAAGCTACATGGTTATCAAGATTCAAATATTCAGAAATAGCCTCCTCTATCTCGCCTTCAAAAGCAACCTTCCCGTTATCCAAAACAACCCCCCTCGTACACAAACTCTTCACGGCCGCCATGTTATGACTCACAAACAAAACCGTTCTACCTCCTTTACGGGAAATATCCTGCATTTTGCCAATGGCTTTCTTCTGGAACTCGGCATCCCCTACAGCCAAAACCTCATCGATAATTAAAATTTCAGGCTCCAGAAATGCGGCAACTGCAAAAGCGAGTCGCACCGTCATACCACTACTGTAGCGCTTTACAGGGGTATCTATGTAACGTTCACAACCCGAGAAATTAATGATTTCATCCAGTTTTGAGGTGATTTCTTTTTTTGTCATTCCCAGAATGGCACCATTCAAATAAATGTTTTCCCTACCCGTCATTTCGCCATTAAAACCGGTTCCTACTTCAAGTAAAGAAGCCACACGCCCCCCAAATTTTATGCTCCCTGTAGTGGGTGCAGTAACTCGTGATAAAATCTTGAGCAAGGTAGATTTACCAGCGCCATTCTTCCCTATTATACCTAAAATCTCACCACGTTCCACTTCAAAATTAATGTCCTGCAAAGCCCACACATAGTCACTCTCCCCTTTAGTAGAACGGTCATTAGTATCCCCAATTTTTAAATAAGGGTTTTCTTTACCGCGTACTTGATGCCACCATCTATTCAAATCGTGAGCCATAGTACCAGTACCTACCTGTCCTAGGCGGTATTGCTTAGAAATATTTTCGGCTTTTATTATAATATCTTTACTCATTTTATTACTTTTGACTATCTGAAGGCTTTGTTTTTCATTAATGGCATAATTTTAAACTATTTTAAGTTTAATTAAAGTACTTGCACCGCTTCGCAACCCTGACTCACAAAAAAAGAAAAAAAAAAAAATCAAAAACAAACTTGCTTATCACATCTATTGCAATTACTTTGTTTTGAACCTATTAAAAATCCATTTATTCCTTAATTAAGAGACAAAAATGGCAACTGCAACAAATTAAACCGTATCTATAAAACTCTTCTCCGTCTTATTAAAAATTAGTATTCCTACTAAAAAAACAAATACAGTCACCGCAAAAGTATAACCCAATCCCCAGATGGAAATTTGCCCCACGTTCAATAACATATAACGGGTAGTTTCTATAATATAAGCCAATGGATTGTATTGAACGAGCCAGGCATAGTCCGGCATTTTTGCTGCAACCAATGCCATAGGGTAAACCACGGCTGAAACATACATCAGTAATTGCACTCCAAAACCTATTAAGTAGCTAAAGTCTCTGTATTTTGTCACCAAAGAAGAAATAAACATCCCCAATCCCAATCCCAAAATCCCCATCACTACAATTAACAATGGAAATAAAATACTAATCCCATTTAAACTTATGGCGGCGCCCTGAAAATAATAGAATAAATAAAAAGCGATAAATATTAAAAATTGAATCCCAAATTTCAACAAATTGGAGATTACTATGGATATGGGAACTATAATTCGGGGGAAATACACTTTACCAAAAATACCCGCATTGGCACCAAAAGTGTTTGAGGTCCCCGTGAGGCAGGCCGTAAAGTAATTCCACACGGTTATTCCTGCTAAGTTAAACAAGAATGGAGGTACGGTTCCCGTACTTATTCCAGCCAAATTATTAAAAATTATGGTAAAGGTAATCGAAGTGAACAAAGGCTGAATCAAATACCACAGCGGCCCTAAAACGGTTTGCTTGTATACCGTCACCACATCTCTTTTCACAAAAAGCATAAGCAAATCACGATACTGCCAAACTTCCTTGAGGTTCAGCGAGAAGAATTTGTTTTTGGGTGTTATTTCAAACAGCCAAGTGGTATTAGTATTTTCTGAACTACTCATTTACTAGATGATATGGGGATCAATTAATTTTAAAATAACATTTAACAATGCTATTTATAGTTACCAAATATAACATTTTGACAGTAGTATTCCCTTTTATTGTCTATTGAAATTATAAAAACTTAGAATTGAACGTCTTTTACTTGTTAAATGTATCGTGATATACTTGTCGAATCCCTTGTTCTAAAAAAATTGAAAATTTCCAACCCAATTGGTCCAGCTTTGTAGTATCTGTTACTTTTCTTGGAGCGCCATCGGGTTTAGAATTATCAAACACAACAATACCTTTGTAACCTACTATTTTTTTAATCAAGGAAGCCAAGTCTTTTATGGAAATCTCTTGGCCTGAACCAATATTTACGAACCCCTGATCGTTGTATTTTTCCATCAAATAAACACAGGCATCCGCCATATCATCCGCATGCAAAAACTCTCTTAAAGGACTTCCTGTCCCCCAAACCGTGACTTCACGCTCGTCATTCATTTTAGCTTCATGAAACTTCCGTAATAAAGCGGGTAACACATGAGAATTTTGCAAATCATAGTTGTCATTTAAACCGTACAAATTTGTAGGCATAACGGAAATAAAGTTACATCCATATTGCTCACGATAAGCATCACACATTTTTATGCCTGCGATTTTGGCTATCGCATAAGGTTCATTGGTAGGCTCTAACAATCCAGTCAACAAATATTCCTCTCGCAATGGCTGAGGCGCCAATTTTGGATAAATACATGTTGAGCCTAAAAACAATAATTTCTTTACTTTATTTTTATAACTCTGATGAATAACATTCGATTGTATCATGATGTTTTGATAAATAAAATCAGCTCTAAGGGTATTGTTAGCCAAAATCCCTCCGACTTTGGCGGCAGCCAAAAAGACAAATTCCGGTTTTTCAATTTCAAAAAATGAAGCTACTGCTTGTTGATCAATTAAATTTAATTCGGAGGAGGTTCTCGTAACAATATTGTTAAATCCTTTACTTTTTAAATTCCGAAAAATTGCGCTCCCCACCATACCATTGTGTCCCGCAACATATATTTTTGAACTCTTATCCATCTAATCCAAACTTTTAGCTAATTTCTCTCTTCTGATCAATTTCAAATCAGCCTCCATCATTTCTTTAACAATCATCCCCAATGTATATTTTGGTTCCCAACCCAAAAGCGTCTTGGCCTTTGTATTATCACCAATCAACAAATCGACTTCTGTAGGTCGGAAATATGTTGGATCTATTTTTATAACTTCTTGTCCAATTATAAAAGCATAATCTGGATTCAAGCTGGCCTTTATAATTCCAACTTCAGAAACACCTTCTCCTTTGAATTCTATTTCCACACTAAGCTCATTAAAAGCTAATATTATAAAAGATCGAACTGTATTAGTAACTCCGGTAGCAATGACAAAATCTTCGGCTTTTTCTTGTTGTAGCATCAACCACATCGCTTCTACATAATCTTTGGCGTGCCCCCAATCTCGTTGTGCATCAATATTACCCATGTACAATGCTGTTTCAATCCCTAAAGCCATTTGAGCAATACCACGAGTGATTTTCCTGGTTACAAATGTTTCTCCTCGAAGTGGACTTTCATGATTAAATAAGATTCCATTACAAGCAAACATACCATACGCTTCTCTGTAATTAACGGTAATCCAATAGGCATATATTTTAGCAACTGCGTAAGGAGACCGTGGGTAAAACGGAGTGGTTTCTGACTGTGGCACTTCCTGAACTTTTCCATATAATTCTGATGTCGAAGCTTGATATATTTTAGTTTTTTTTGTAAGACCCAATAATCGAATAGCATCCAAAAGTCTCAATGTCCCTACACCATCAACATTAGCGGTATATTCAGGTATATCAAAACTTACTTTTACATGACTCATAGCCCCCAAATTATATATTTCATCAGGTTGGGTTTCTTGTATAATACTTATTAAATTAGTTGCATCACTTAGATCTCCATAGTGTAATTTAAAACGTTGGTTTTCCACATGGATATCTTCATATAAGTGATCAATTCGTTGGGTATTAAACATAGAACTTCTACGCTTAATCCCATGAACCATATACCCTTTAGAAAGCAATAACTCTGCTAAATATGCCCCATCTTGACCTGTAACCCCAGTAATTAAAGCTGTTTTCATTGTGATTTTGTCGTTTTCGTTTCCCATTAAACCCTTAGGATAAAATTATAAGCTTTAAAACAAATATAACAATTTGCAGATAGTATTATATATTAATTAAGATTAGTATTGCAAAATATTCAGTTACTTTGCTGTTTCATTTATAAACACAAAAATGTGCTTTTTTTTACTAAAAACAAGACGGTTTTAAAAGATTTAATTCCTGACAACCACATTGATATTCACTCCCATCTTTTACCGGGTATAGATGATGGTGCTAGAACATTTGAAGACACTCTAAAACTCACAAAAGCGCTTCAAGAGATTGGAATCACTCAGTTCATCACAACTCCACATATCATTCAGCATGTCTGGGATAACACTTATGAGCAAATTGTTTACAATAAGAACAATACTATTCTAGAGCTTGAAAAAAACAATATAAAAGTCCCTTTTAATGCCGCAGCCGAGTACTTAATGGACGACCAATTTGTACGATTATTTCAATCTGGGAAATTATTAACGTTAAAAGGAAATTATGTTTTAGTAGAGATGTCTTACATCAATGCACCCATACAATTGTACTCGATTCTATTTGACTTACAAGTGGCGGGATATATTCCAGTTTTAGCCCATCCGGAACGGTACTTGTTTTACCACAATAATTTTAACGAATACGTGAAGCTAAAAAGAGCGGGATGTCTATTCCAATTAAATCTTTTATCAGTTGTAGGCTATTACGGTTCTGAAATCACTAAAATAGCCAATCAATTACTTTCTAAGGGGATGTATGACTATGTGGGTTCAGATGTACATCATGAAAATCATATAGCATCTTTTGATCAAAAAGTAAAAATTAAGGACTTAACACCACTTAAAGAAGTCATTGCAAACAATCAATTTTTCAGAATCGAATAAGTAATTTTTATTTTATAGAATATCTACTGTTATAAAAAACTAGATCATCACTGAACTTTATTCATTTATCCCTTCCTGGAAAGGCCTGCTAAATAGCGATACTAATAAATAAAAAAAGGTTTACAACGAATCTATTCTTTGTAAACCTTTTGAACTAAAATTATTTAAACTATTGCTACTTATCTAATACCTCATAAGTGGAATTCATACTTATAAACTCAGGAACAATTTTTTTCATTTTTGTAACTATATCGTCATTATCAAAAAAATTGGCGATTCCTATCAGTTCCTCAATTTCGGTATGCAGGTTTTCATATTCGTCCTGGATTTCCTCGGCAATCATAATTTTATCGTGGTGGGTCGGTATTGTTTTTGAAGTGTCATTGAGCAATTCCTCATACAGTTTCTCTCCCGGTCGCAAGCCTACAATATGTATCTTAATGTCTTTATCCGGGGTAAAGCCGGCCAATTTGATCATCTTTCTTGCCAAATCAATTATTTTCACTGGTTTACCCATATCAAAAATATAGATTTCCCCCCCATTACCCATGGCACCCGCTTCCAGAACCAATTGACAGGCCTCTGGAATAGTCATGAAATATCTGATAATATCGGGATGGGTTATGGTTACCGGCCCGCCATTTTCAATTTGTTTGCTGAACAAAGGCACCACAGAACCATTAGAACCCAAAACATTGCCAAAACGCGTAGTAATGAATTTTGTGGCTTTTAGGTTATTCTCCTTTCGGCTTTTTAATTGCAACGATTGGACATACTTCTCAGCTATCCTTTTACTCGCTCCCATAACGTTACTTGGATTGACTGCCTTATCGGTAGAAACCATGACAAATTTTACCACCTTATGTTCGCATGCCAAATCGGCCAAGTTCTTGGTCCCTTCAATATTGGTAAGAATCGCTTGCGCAGGGTTTTCCTCCATCAAAGGCACGTGCTTGTATGCTGCCGCATGAAATACCACGTCGGGCTTGTACAGTTTAAACACTCTATTCAATGCTTCTTTATTTCTGATGTCCGCAACTACGGTGCATATTTTAGAAGTCGTAACGATACTTTCCGTTTCTAAACAAAGGTGATGTAACGGCGTTTCGGCTTGGTCTAATATAATGATCCTTTTAGGGTTAAAACCCAATACCTGTCTTACTATTTCACTTCCTATGGATCCGGCAGCCCCGGTAATTAATATGGTTTTGTCTTTTAGCTGTTTCGAAATGGATTTATTGTCCAAGACAATCGCTTTTCTCTCCAGTAAATCCTCAATTTGTAAGGTCTTTACTTTTTGGGAAATTTCCTTTTGATTTTCCCAATCCGTGATCACAGGAACAATATATACCTTATAATTGAATTCAAGACATTGGTCCACAATTACTAAGCGCTCCTCTTTTGACAAGCTTTTGTCCGCTATAATGACCCCTTCGGCACCAACAGATCGCATCAGCGTGGGTAACTTTTTCTTAAGCACCAATATCGGTAAATCCAACATTCGCTTGGAATGGTTTTGGCTGTTTCTATCCACAAACCCAACAATTTTAAAACGGGTTGGCGTTTCCAACTTTAAGGCTTTGGCTACCGAAATGGCATTGGCGTCCGTTCCGTAAATTATAGCCCTAATCAATTTAACATCATTTTTTTTCTGAAAATAATGTTCGAAAGTTTGTTTTACGATCACACGGTATAAAAACAAGCCGCAGAAAGACAACACCATATTGATAAAAAGCGCGGTATTTAAAAACGCCTTGTGTCCAAAGAATATTTCAAATAAAAAATTCAACATTAGAAACAGGATCATGACAGCCATTTGGGAAAACAAAAGCTTAACCGCATCAATATAGGAAGAGTGCCTGATTATACCAGAATAGGTTCGAAATAACCAAAAGAAAAATAGGTTAACGCCAAACAACAAATTAATGAAAATGATGCTGTGTGGAGTTATAATATAGTCTAATCCCGTTCCCCTGAACAATAAAAAAGTAAAGAAAAAAGCCACTATTAATACAGACAAATCCATCACAACAATTATCCACCGAGGCAAATAACTTAAGCTATGAATATTAAAACATAAGTTTTCTCTGGAGAAAAAATTAGCTTTAAAAGAAGTCGAAGATGGTTTTGTACTATTATCCAATATATATATTTATATAAGCGTTATTATATTCGCAGTAGCAAAAATAACAAATAAAAGAACTGTTTCAGCCCTTTCAAATTAAAAAATCATTTTTTTTTATTAGCACTATCTAGATTTGAGCAAGCCAAGAAGATACTCCCCATATCCAGATTTTTTTAACGGCTCAGCAAGATCCTTTAAGTTTTCATCCGAAATAAACCCTTGTCTCCAAGCAATTTCCTCAATACATCCTACTTTTAATCCTTGTCTCTCTTCAATAACTTGCACAAATTGGCCTGCTTGCATTAAACTATTAAAAGTACCCGTGTCTAACCAAGCAGTACCTCTACTTAGAATCCCAACTTTCAAAGCTCCTTTTTCAAGATATACTTTATTTACATCTGTAATTTCGTACTCGCCTCTGGGACTGGGCTTAATGTTTTTGGCTATTTCCACAACCGAATTATCATAAAAATACAATCCTGGAACCGCGTAATTTGATTTGGGTTCCAATGGTTTTTCCTCAATGGAAAGCGCATTTAAATCTTTATCAAATTCGACAACTCCGTATCTTTCAGGATCAGAAACGTGGTAAGCAAACACCACTCCTCCCTCAGGATTTGTATTGGACTGCAGCAACTCATCCATATTAGAACCAAAGAAAATATTGTCTCCCAAAACCAGCGCCACACTATCATTCCCAATGAATTCTTCACCAATAACAAATGCCTGGGCTAACCCATTTGGAAGAGGTTGTTCTGCATAGCTGAATTTACATCCAATAGCAGAACCATCTCCTAATAACTTTATGAAATTGGGCAAATCATGAGGTGTGGATATGATTAATATTTCATTAATACCCGCTGTCATTAAGGTAGACAATGGATAATAAATCATGGGTTTATCATACACTGGCATCATTTGCTTACTCATCGCTAATGTTAATGGATGCAATCTTGTACCGGATCCACCGGCTAATATAATTCCTTTCATAATAGTACTAATTTTACGAATTAATTCGAATTTTTCAAATTAATCATTCTTTTATAAATTAATGAAGGCGTGCCGAAATTAATCAACATACCCATTTCCATATTTGTACATTTTAAATAATTTTTCAATTGTGCATAAAATGCAACTGGCATTTGCGATACTGCTTTTATTTCCAAAATAATGGTATCATAACAAACAAAGTAATATTAATTGGAGTATTAAATCTATTTTTTAATTATAATCCAAATTGCTGTTTCTTTTGCGAGAACCAAACGTCCTTAACATCCGCAGTCGAGCGTCAAATATTTGAAGAATGCGTAAAAAGAAAAGCTGTTTGAGGACGCAGGACGAGTTTTTTTCTTTTAGCATTCGAAAATAAATTTGACCGACGAGGATGTGGAGACTTGATTTTTTTGTTTCTTTTTTGATCAAGCAAAAAAGAAAATTATAATCTTAGAAATAAGTAATCCTTACTTTCATACAAGCCCCAATAATAGCAAAACTTTCTTCTTTGTAAAGTATTTTATTGGCTACATCCATTAGTTAAATTCGGATTAATTCGAGTTAATTAGAATATTGTTTTTCGTAATACGTTGCATAAGCACCCGAAGTAATATTATTCAGCCAAGTTTGATTCTCTAAATACCAATTTACGGTTCGCTCTAATCCTTGTTCGAAAGTAACAGAAGGCTTCCAACCTAATTCTTGATTAATCTTTGAAGCATCAATTGCATACCTTAAATCATGACCCGGGCGATCTTTAACATAAGATATCAATTGTTCCGAAGTTCCAGCGGAACGACCTAATTTCTCATCCATTATTTTGCAAAGCAATTTTACCAGATCAATGTTTTGCCATTCGTTAAAACCACCAATATTATAAGTATCATGGTTTTTACCTTTATGAAAAACCAAATCAATAGCAACAGCATGGTCTTCCACAAACAACCAATCACGGGTGTACTTCCCATCACCATATACAGGCAAAGGTTTGTTTTGGATAATATTGTTAATAAATAATGGGATTAATTTTTCAGGAAAATGAAAAGGACCGTAATTATTGGAACAATTAGTAAGTACATATGGCA
Source organism: Flavobacterium sp. K5-23 (assembly GCF_023278045.1). Classification (NCBI taxonomy): domain Bacteria; kingdom Pseudomonadati; phylum Bacteroidota; class Flavobacteriia; order Flavobacteriales; family Flavobacteriaceae; genus Flavobacterium; species Flavobacterium sp. K5-23. The sequence goes on along the minus strand of NZ_CP056783.1, from coordinate 1,570,177 downwards.
AACCATACGTTTCTCCATAAGCCCTAACAAAATGGTCAGAACTCGCTTTAGATGCTGAATACGGAGAATTAGGATCATAAGCAGTAGTTTCAGTAAACAAACCTTCGGCACCTAGACTACCATAAACCTCATCAGTACTAATATGATAAAATCTTTTCCCTTCAAAATTTCCTTTCCAAATGGTTTTGGCTGCATTTAGCAAATTCATTGTCCCTATAACATTCGTTTTCACAAATGATAATGGATCAGTTATGGAGCGATCAACATGAGACTCTGCAGCAAGATGCAATACACCTTCAAACTGATGTTCAGCAAATAAATCATCAATAAAAGCGGCATCAACTATATCTCCTTTGATAAAAGTATAATTGGGCTCCTTTTCAATATCCACTATGTTTTCTAGATTCCCTGCATATGTAAGAGCATCTAAATTAAATATTTGGTATTGTGGATATTTTATAACAAATAACCGCACTACATGCGACCCTATAAAACCGGCACCACCGGTGATTAATATTTTTTTCATTTTTATATTATATTTTTACGTTCGTCAGTTCGAGGTATATTTTTTTTGCCAAAAAAACAATATGCTATGACGTTTAGTTTATGGAGTCGTCAGTTCGAGTGTTTTTCGGCTTGAAAATCGTAAATTAGATTACAATTATGTTTAAGCCAAAAATATATCGAGAACCTTAACGAGTGGTTCTCGATACATTTTTTAAAGCTTGAAAGTCTTTTTAAACTAAAAGGCTTTCGGAAGCTTAAAAAACACTCGAACTGACGGTGCAAACAAAAAACGTCAATGGTAGTGATTTTATAAAATAGCGAAAGCGTTTTTATAAAATTGTATCGAGAACCATTGAACAACTTTAAACTTTAAACTTTAAACTTTAAACATTTTTCCAAACTCTCCTTATAATCTGGAACACTAACGCCATATGTATTTTTTATTTTATTTTTATCCAATAAAGAATAAACAGGTCGCTTTGCAGGTGTAGGATACGCCGCTGAAGGAATACCATTTACCTCGCAAGAGTACCCACCGATCTCTTTTATAGCCAGAGCAAAATCATACCAGCTAATTTCCCCTTCATTGGAATAATTATAAATTCCAGGAATCCATTTTGGAGCATTTACAATCGCAAGCATAGCCTTTGCTAAATCGGCAGCGTATGTAGGCGAACCTATCTGGTCATTGACAACACTAATACTGTCCCGTTCTTGCATCAAACGTTGCATCGTTTTCACAAAATTGTTCCCAAATTCACTATAAACCCATGAAGTCCTTATGATAATAGCATTGGGGTTTTCAACCAAACAAGCTAATTCTCCTGCTCTTTTAGTGGCTCCGTATATATTGATTGGATTTGTTGGCGCCTCTTCATTTAAAGGGACAGCCGAACTCCCGTCAAAAACATAATCCGTTGAAATATGAATTAGTTTCACCTTATTCTTATTTGCATATTGAGCAATAATAGCCACTGCCAAATGATTGACCGTATCCGCTAAATCCTGCTCCGTCTCTGCTTTGTCAACTGCGGTATAGGCTCCACAATTCAATATGACATTTGGGCTTATCACATCCAATTGACTTGACAAGACCTCCAAATTATCCAATGAAACTTGCGCCCTGTCAGCAAAAACCCATTCATACTGCGGATAATGTACCGCCAAAACCTGCAACTCTGATCCCAACTGCCCTTGAGCACCCGTTACTAATATTTTTTTCATTTAATTTTTAATCTTTTCAATTCCCTACACCCAACCCATATCCGATTCCAATGACTATCGTCTCCTTAACCATCTGGACTCATAACCATAACTATTGGCTTCTGCCTATTGGCTCTTGCCTCTATTCTTTATTCTCTCCAAAAAAACGGAACACTTCCCACCACTCACTATTCACCACTCACTATTCACCACTCACTATTCACCACTCACTATTCACCCCCCCAATTAATACAAAAATCCAAACAACCATAATGGTATTTTGTTCTGAAAACCATACTCAATACCGTCTGCTGCTATGAAGGCGTTTTCAACACCTTCAATTTGTTTCATCGATTTATCCTTTCCGCCTATTTCAAAAACGTACTTCTCATTGATCAAAAAATCACCCTTGTCAGAATACATAATTTTATGGGCATACCCAAGCTGATTTGCGAAAAAGGTTTCTCTTATATTTCCAGTATTAGCAGCACTCGAAGTTAAAGCATACATCAAATTTGAGTTTTCCAAATACACTTTAAGCGGTTTCTGTAGTTTACTAATACCACCCGACTCTTTAAACAAGTTGATAGTAAGACCAATTTCATCCAAATAATGAAAATACAAAAGCAAAGTACTCCTGGCAATTCCAATTTTTGTACTCAATTTACTCACATTAGGGATAAAAGGTACCGATTCGGAAATAATAAGCAACAATTGCTTTATTTTATGAACATAAGCCAAATCCAAACCTCGCAACAAAGGCAACTCAATGTCAAGCATCATATTAATAACTTCCTCCAAACGAGGCACGTACAAATCTAATTCTTCTTTATAAAAAGGGTAGTACCCCTGCTTGAGATACCTATCAAAATATTGCAATGGTTTTACCTTGGCATTAATCAAAGTCGATTCTTTTGAGTGATTACTCAAAATAGACGCTAAAGTCAATTGATCAAAATGTTGTCCCGTTTCAATACAAAGGTATTCACGAAACGAAAGCCCTTGCATAGTATAAGTAATAGCCCTGCGACTCAAATCAGCTCTGGCATTCAATATTTGCAACAAAGAAGACCCTGTAAACACGACTTTTAGCATCGGGTAATCATCATAGATATTTTTCAACTCCTGCGACCAGTTGTCGTATCTATGTACCTCATCCAAGAAAAGATACTCACCTCCTTTTTTTACAAAATCATCCGCTAAATCGACCAGTGTGTTATTGCTAAACCAAATGGAATCCAAAGACACATACAATGTCTTATCTAACACCTCCGTCAGATTCATTTTAATATGCTGCAAGAGCATTGTTGTTTTCCCAACACCTCTTGCCCCTTTAATTCCTATTAACCTTGCGTTCCAATTAATATCACTACCCAAACTCCTAACGAAATCCGTTGAAGTAAGACTTAATTTAAAACGAAATTTTTCAACTAACTCTTCCATATTGTTTTGTTTACAATACAAAAATACTTTTTTTTGTTCGATGCGCAATACAAAATAACAAATTATTGTTCGTTACACCTAACAAAAATCACGTGTTGAGCTATACAAAATAAGCATTATTTTGTATATTCAAGTATACAAAATCTAACCGATAACCTAAAACTCACAACCGATAACTGATCACTTTCTTTAAAACTGACTGTTACAATTAGCGAAATCAGGCAAAACCAAATCTTTTTCAGAGACAATCGCCTCCTTTAAATCCATTCCCCAATCAATGTTTAACTTTGAATCATCAAAACGAATTCCACCTTCACTGGCTTTGTCGTAAAATTGATCACATTTATACATAACCACAGCAGTTTCACTTATAACCGAAAATCCATGAGCAAAACCTTGAGGAACTAATAATTGTTTTTTGTTTTTAGAAGTCAATAGCACCGCAAATGACTGCCCGTATGTAGGGGATTCTTTTCTTAAATCGACAGCCACATCTATAATCTCCCCCTCTAATACACGAACCAGTTTCGTTTGTGCAAAAGGTGGATTTTGATAATGCAATCCTCTCAATGTTCCTTTTTTAGAAAAAGACTGGTTGTCTTGTACGAAATCAATGTTGATTCCCAAGTCACCTAGTTTTGTTTTATTATAGGACTCCATAAAATACCCACGCTCGTCTTCAAAAACGGTAGGTGTTATTATTACTAAATCCTTTATATCTGTAAATTCTATATTCATCTTACTTAAAAATCGTGGTTAGCCCACATTTATAAAATTATATTAATGCAATCTTGAAAAACTCATGCACCGCTGTAGCAATTCTATCTCTATCGGAGTCTGTAAGATTTGACCCTGAAGGAAAGCACAAACCTTTTTCAAACAAGGTTTCGGCTACTCTTTTCCCATAATAGGGATATTTCTCAAAAATAGGTTGCAAATGCATCGGTTTCCACAAAGGACGGGATTCAATATTCGCGGCCTCAAAAGCCAAACGTAAAGTTTCACTATCAATTCCTTTGTCTTGATTGGGTTCTATCACAATGGCACTCAACCAATAGTTAGCATAATAATCATCGTTAGGAACGGTAAAAACGGTAACGTTTGGAATGTCTTTGAATAAATCAACATAGAAAGCATTCATTTTTCTTCGCAACGCAACATGATCGTCTAAAACTTCCATTTGTCCTCTGCCGATTCCAGCACAAATATTACTCATTCGATAATTATACCCAATCTCACTATGCTGATAATGTGGGGCATCGTCCCTGGATTGAGTGGCATAAAATACGGCCTTATCTTTAAGCAGTTTTGTTTTAGTAACAATTGCGCCCCCACCTGAAGTAGTGATGATCTTGTTCCCGTTAAAGGACAAAACCCCTATATCCCCGAAAGTCCCACACTTTTTACCTTTGTAACTACTTCCCAAAGCCTCTGCGCTATCTTCCAAAACCGGAATTCCATATTTCTCTGAAAGGGCTTTTATCGCTTCCACTTGATAAGGCACTCCATATAAATGAACGGCTATTATAGCTTTTGGTTTTTTACCCTTTGCGATTCTGTCAATAATGGCAGTTTCTAAAGCTGCGGGGCATAAATTCCAAGTTTCATGCTCACTATCAATAAAAACAGGTGTAGCCCCTAAATAAAGAATAGGATTAGCGGAAGCTGAAAAAGTCATACTCTGACAAATCACCTCGTCACCTGCTTGTACCCCCAATAATATCAATCCTAAATGTATCGCGGCAGTTCCGGAACTAAGAGCTCCCACAAAAACCTCATTTGAAAAATAATTCTCCAGGTCATTTTCAAAAGCATCCACAAAAGGACCTCCTGATGTAATCCAATTACTTGAAAAAGCTTCCTGAATATATTTCATTTCTGAACCTGATTCATGGGCCAATGACAGAAAAATTCTTTTATCATTCATAAGTAGACACTATTTACTCTTTAAAGGAGTGTAGAATACGCCGGTTTAACGAAATTCTTCCTTTCTGTTTGTATTATTGGCAAACAGGGCTATTTCATCGATTTCCCAAGTATTACTATCAAATCGCACGTCGTCTTCTGAAGTTCGGTCAAGTGGTAAAGTCGAAAATGAAATTAGTTTTGACCCCAATTCCAACGATTGTATGGCATTGGCAAAGCCTTCCGGTATATGTAAAATGGAGCTCTCATTTGCTTTGAGCACTACACTCTCCACTTTTAAATCCCTCGAAGGATATTCCCAATTATCAACTTTAACATAATGCACTTTTATGGTTCCCTGTATGCAATAAAAATATTTATTGTCAATCTTATGACCTTGCCAAGCTCTCAAAGGATTTTCTGCTGAGTTATTGATAATATAAAACCGTGTAATGGCATCAAATTTCATATCATTTACAAAAGAAATTTGTCCTCTATCGTCGGTATGAATACCGCCTTTTATCAACTTAGGATAGTTGTTATCTTTCGCCATGTCCTTTTATTAAATAAAACTTTAAAGAGTAAATACCAATAAGAGGTACTAATACAATAGCAAAAATAACCAAATCAGGTACTTTATCCACTAGAAAAACCACCAATCCCGAGGCAATCACTTGTGCAATACCGTAACCCAACGCCACTACCCTATGCTGTATTTTATACTCATTACTTAGTATTTGGTAAAAATGCAAACGATGCGCTTCAAATATATTTTGTCTTAAATACAATCGATGACTGATTGTTATAATGGCATCCACTCCATAAACGGCCAAAAACAAAATCCAAAGCATCGAATTCGTTTTTAACACCAATTCCAAAAGCAAATACACTACCCAAAAAGCAATGGCAATACTACCAATATCTCCGGCAAAACATTTGGCTTTTTTTCGAAAATTAAAAAAAAGAAAAACAACTGCCGCTAACATTGGATAAACAATAAGATTGAAAGTCGTAAATTCTTGGATATACTGATTAACGTATAATAATGACCCTAAAACAACAAGCGTATAAACACCCGTAATTCCATTAATCCCATCCATAAAATTATAGGCATTGATGATTCCTATAAAAAAAACATATCCTAAAATAACACCCCATATTGGCAAAACAGCAAACAAACCCAAATGATAGAACACTAATGAAATAGCCGTAAAGTGAGCCAACAACCGAATCTTATTAGGCAAACTCAGTATGTCATCCCAAAAACTCACCACACTCACTAAAGTGATTCCGGCAAAAAACAACAGGTTTTCCGAATAATTTTGCGTGAAATAAATAAGGGCGGCAAACCAAAAGATAATACCACCACCTCTTAAAGTGATTTCCGTATGTGCCGACCTGTGATTCGGCTTATCAATGATATTATAGCGATTGGCTATTTTGAAATAGAGCAGTTCCAGCAGGAACAGAACAAAAACGATTAGTACGTATTGCATTTTTGGTTATAAAATCAATTAATTAAAATTACTTTTCAAATGGAGTAACTATATAGGTATTAGTTAAAAATGAGATAGAAACCCTATTTAATAAATGACTGAAAGGTTTTCAACAACCTTTTTTAGCACTAACTGGTAATGGGTTAACTATTGCGTAACATTTTTTTTATTACTAACTACATCATTTTCTGAACGTTTTTCTAAACGTTATGAATTTAACGGCAAATACAAACATTTTCCAAGTTTGTTTATTGTTTTTATTAGAGGGAGGAATAATTAACATCTCCCAAAATCATCCTGAACCCGCACAATATCATCCTCATCAGATGGGTTTTCCGTATCAGTATGTTGCCAGATTTCAGCAATAACACCCCAATCCTCAAGTCCCACTAAACGATGGCGTTCTCCTTGCTGCAATGTGATAAAATCACCTTTTTTTAATACTTCAAGTTGTCCTGGGGTATCATCTTGGCTACGAATCACACCGGCGGCACCATCAATTAATCGCCATATTTCGGCCCTACGATGATGGTATTGCCAAGATAATCTTTGCTCAGGCGCCACTAACAATATTTTTGGACTAAGTTTACCTGATATTTTAAGTGACGACACATCCAATCCTTCAAAATAGTGGTTGGCAAATTGTTGCGCTTGATCTTCGTCAATAACAAAAAAACCACCCCATGGGCGGTTGTCATCATAGGAACCTATTGTAAATCCTCCTTCTTGTAAGGATTCTTTAATTTGATTAAATATAATAGCTTTCATTTACATTGCTTCTTTACTAATTATTACTTGAGCTTACTGAAAATCAATCCCGTAATCTTTACTCATTTGTATCGATACCTGTTTGATTTCTTGTTCCTTCTCTTTAGGATAAATTAGTAACACATTGGCGTCATCAACAATAATAAAATTTTCAAGCCCATCTATAACTACCCCTTTCCCTTTTGGCACTTGAACCAAGCAATTATTGGTATTGCTTAAATGCTTTTGGGAAACGGTTACCGAGTTATTAAAATCATCTTTCTCGGCTACTTCATGCAAGGAAGCCCAAGTACCTAGATCAGACCAACCGATATCCGCAGGAATGGTATACACATTATTTGCCTTTTCTAAAATGGCATAATCTATAGAGATGTTTGGGCTTTTAGGATAGTTATCTGCTATAAATACCGCTTCCGCATTGGTATTATAGACATCATTCCCTTGTTCAAACAATACATGGATTTCAGGGACATATTTTTCGAAGGCTTGTTTAATACTTTGGGCTCTCCAAATAAAAATTCCGGCATTCCACAAATAATCTCCACTAGCTACATACTCTTGTGCTTTTTCTAAAACAGGTTTTTCCAAAAAACATTCCACTTTATGGACACCATCAATAGCCTCTTTATGAAAATTAATGTAGCCATAACCTGTATCTGGTCGTGTTGGGCTAATACCTAAGGTAACCAAGGCATCATTTGCTGCGGTATATTCTAGAGCTTGTGAAATCTTATCTAAAAATTCCGTTTCCTTTAAAATCAAATGATCTGATGGTGCCACCACAATATTGGCTTCCGGATTCGATTTTAAGATTTTATACGAGGCATACGCAATACAAGGAGCCGTATTATTGCGGCTCGGCTCTAATAAGATGTTATCCGCAGAAATCCCCGTCAATTGCTCCTGAATTAGACCGAGATATTGCTGATTGCTTAAAATATAAATATTCTCCGCAGGACAAATTTTGGCAAAACGCTCATAAGTTAATTGCAGTAACGATTTGCCTATTCCTAGAAAATCAATAAACTGCTTGGGAAAGTGGTTGCGACTCTTAGGCCAAAACCGACTGCCAACTCCACCGGCCATAATTAGGACGTAGTTGTTTCTGTTATTTTCTCTCATTCTTATTATATTAAATATCGAAGGGTTTTTCTTGTGACGGGGTGGTAAGTATGATATCACTATATGAATAATTTACGGATATTAACCTCGTGAAATTGATCTTCTCCAATTATCAAATCCAGTTTACCCGCAATCTTGTCATGCTGACGAAGGAAGCATCTCATCAAGTATTGCCGTTCCAATATTCACACCCGATTTTGTCTCATTTGGTTTTAAATACTTGAAGAGACAAACAACTTTAAACAATTAAACCCCTAAACAATTTAAACTCTATTCCCTTTTTTGGAATTTCTTATCTCCAGTCCTGATTTTTTATTTCTTCATATACTTTTTGAATCCCTTCCTCCAACGTGATTTTGGCTTTCCAACCCAAACCGTTTAATTTAGAAACATCCATTAATTTTCGGGGCGTTCCGTCTGGTTTTGTAGGGTCTGTTAAAATTTCTCCTTCAAATCCTACTGTTTTTTTAACCAAATAAGCCAAGTCTAAAATAGAAATATCATCCCCAATTCCAATATTAACCAATCCGGATTCATTGTAATTTTTCATCAAGAACAAACAAGCTTCCGCTAAATCATCGGCATGCAAAAATTCTCTTTTTGGACTACCCGTTCCCCAAATGGTTACTGATGCATCCCCATTGCGTTTTGCCATTATAAACTTACGAAGCATTGCAGGCAAAACATGTGAATTAGTCAAATCATAATTATCATTTGGGCCGTATAAATTGGTAGGCATTACAGAAATAAAATTACAACCATATTGATTCCTATAGGCATCACACATCTTGATGCCCGCAATTTTGGCAATGGCATAGGGTTCATTAGTGGGCTCTAAAATTCCTGTAAGCAGATATTCTTCTTTTAGCGGTTGTGGTGCCAACTTTGGATAAATGCAAGAAGACCCTAAAAACATCAATTTCTTTACGCCATTTAAGTAGGCTTGGTGAATTACATTATTCTGGATCATCAAATTTTCATAGATAAAATCAGCCCTATACGTATTGTTGGCTATAATCCCCCCAACCTTCGCTGCAGCCAAAAAAACATAATCCGGTTTTTCTTTTGCAAAAAAATCAGCTACTTCTTGTTGATTCCTCAAGTCTAATTCAGTTGACGTACGCAACAAAAAATTAGTGTACCCTTTGTCTTTCAATGCTCGTAAAATAGCTGATCCTACCATTCCGCGATGTCCTGCTATGTATATTTTATCATTTACATTCATAATCTCTTCTTCTTCTTTCAAGGAAAAATCCCCCTAATAATCAATTACTTTTTAAAACTTAAACGAACATCTTTTAACATCTTTTCTTTTTGAACATATACAAGATCTGACACCATCATTTCTTCAACCATACTCTTTAAAGTATATTTAGGCACCCATCCTAATTGTGTTTTAGACTTAGTAGGATCCCCTATTAATAAATCCACCTCAGTTGGACGGAAATATTCAGGGTCAATAGCAATTACTTGTTTCCCTATTTCAAGCTGAAACTCAGGATTAACACATGAAGCAACAAAACCTTTTTCATTCACACCTTCACCTTTAAACTCGAGAGCTATTCCTACTTCTGCAAACGCCATAGTGACAAAATCACGTACATAAGTCGTTTCTCCCATAGCAATTACATAATCTTCAGGCACGTCTTGTTGTAAAATCCTCCACATTGCCTCTACATAATCCTTAGCATGACCCCAATCCCGTTGTGCATTCAAATTACCTAAATACAAACAATCTTGTTCTCCCAGGGCTATTGCAGCTGTTGCCATCGTAATTTTGCGGGTTACAAACGTTTCTCCACGACGAGGTGATTCATGATTAAATAAAATCCCGTTACAAGCAAACATGTTATAAGCTTCTCTATAGTTTTTTGTAATCCAAAAACCATAAATTTTAGCAGCACCATAAGGAGAACGAGGATAAAAAGGAGAATGTTCATCATAGAATCCTTTATCATTTTTATTTTCTGCTAAACCTCCGTACAATTCTGAAGTAGAAGCTTGATAAATACGTGTTTTTTTCTCCAAACCTAAAATACGAACGGCTTCCAAAATTCTTAGCGTTCCTAATCCATCTACATTAGCAACATATTCAGGTGAATCAAAAGACACTTTCACATGACTCATCGCTCCTAAATTATAGATTTCATCAGGTTGCACCTCTTGAATAATTCGAATAATATTAGTGGAGTCTGTTAAATCACCATAATGTAATTTCAAATTCACATGCTCTTCATGTAGATCTTGATAAATATGATCAATTCTTTGGGTATTAAAGGACGAAGCCCTTCTTTTAATACCATGAACCATATATCCTTTTTCTAACAATAATTCTGCCAAGTAAGAACCGTCTTGACCTGTGATTCCTGTTATAAGTGCTATTTTCATTTTTTTAATTATTTTTGTTATTTTCTAAACGACATAAATGTCTTCATTAAACCTTCCTTTGCAAATACAGGCAATGGTTTCCCAATTGCCTTTACAATCTTCTCGTTACTTACCACATAATTCTCCGTTAGCTTTTGCAAACGCTCTGAATCCAGCGGCAAATGCAAACTGTCTCCCAATTTAGCTACTCCTCTAACCCAAGAAACAGGAATTGACCAAATGTTACTTTTTTTATCTAAACTATTACCCAATAATTGAATTAATTCGTTTGTAGATAACGGCTTGTCGTCCGCTACTTGATAGACACCCGAAGGAATCGATTCATTTCCTAATAATTCTTTAATAATAAAACAAAGATTCTCAATACTCAGAAAAGAACGTTGATTCTCAAAATCCCCTAATGGCCAAGGTATTCCTTTAGAGACCAATTGGTATAATAAATTGAGATTCCCTTTATTTCCTGGACCGTGAATCATACAGGGTCTTAGAATATAAACCCTTTTGTCCCTTGGTAATTCTTTACTTATAATATATTCCTCTGCCTGTTGCTTGGCTATTCCGTAATGTGTTTTGGGATTGGGAATAGCATCTTCACGTAATATTCCTTTTACTTCATCTGCCACCGCTTTTACGGTACTCATAAAAACAAAAACCTTGGCATCAGATAGTAAGAAAGCGTCAAATAATTGTTTTGTTAATTCAAAATTAGCTTCGTAATAATCTGATGGATTCGAAACCTTTTTTAAATCGTGGGCTTTACCCGCGAGATGAATTATAGCATCCCCATTTATATCAAACCGTTGATTCGAGATATAACGAACACTCAAAGATTCTATTTCGTGTGAAGTCTTCAAATAGTTTTGTAGATTTGTACCTACAAATCCTCTAGCTCCAGTTATTACTATTTTCATTTTTTCAAAAACCCAATTATTTTCCAAAAAAAACGCATTTTAATCTTAAATGGAGAAAACTCAATTCCATTCATAGTAAGTGCCTTTTGAATTTCTTTGGTAATCAATTTATACGACGAAGTACCTGAACTACTCAAACCTCCAACTAGCATTGCAGTGGTTGTAATTCCAGAATATTTCCAACTTATTTTATTTTTAAGAAAAAATCGGGTAATTAACTCATAATCGGCTCCAATTTTGAACCCTAAATCATAAACACCATACTTATTGAACAACTCTCTTTTAAAAAAAATAGAAGGATGAGGAGGCATGAACCCAATTTTAAGTTTTTCTGGACTCCAATATTTAGAAGAATACAATCTTACAATTTTACCATTGTCTTTGTGTTGAATGATGTTTCCAACAGATGCATCAATAGTATTCTGCCGATGAAAACCTACAATTTCCTCGATTACAGTAGTAGAGTTAAAAGTATCATCTGAGTTCAAAATCCCTATTAGATCTCCCGTTGCCATAGATATACCTTTATTCATGGCATCATAGAGTCCTTTATCAGGTTCTGAAATCCACTTTATGCTTTTTTCCTCGTGTTTTTTTACAATTTCAAGGGTATTATCTTTTGAGTTACCATCAACTATTATATATTCAATGTTTGAATAGGTCTGACTTTTTACAGAAAGAATAGTCCTTTCAATAGTAATTGCACTATTGTAACAAACTGTTATTATAGAAATTTTCATTTTTTTACTAATTTAATAACACAATGGTATTATTATTCTTTCTTTTCAGCTTAATTTTTCTTTAATGGTATTCTCAAAAATTACGATGTCCTTTTTAATTATTCCAATTAAATCATCACATCCTTTATCGAAAGAATTGTAATCAAAATCTTTAATATATTCCATCATTTTAACATAAATATCATCCTCAGATTTGACTATTATACCTAAATTATATTTTTTTATAAAAGTTGCCTGAAAACTTTCTTCATTTACTATCATCAGTTTTCTATGAGTTAATGCTAAATAAAACCTATTACTTATCAATGATGTACTTAAAATATTTTTAGGTAAAACTATATTTAGCATATTTGAAGACTTTACAAAAGTTGACTCGTCTTTTTTTTCATAGGGACCAGTAAATAATATGTTATTATAATTATTTAAAGAAAATGTTTCTAATTTTTCACTCTCTATACCAGATCCAGAAAATATCATTTTTATACCCTGCTTGTTCCCTAAGTCATTAATTACTCTTTTATTTGAATAAAAATCCCTTATTTTCCCTATTGTCAAAATTGTAATCGAATCGTTATTATTTAATAACCCATTATTATTTAACAAAGAAACATCTAGACTATATTTTGATACATTATGACTAATTACAACCTTACTTTTATTAGGGAGCCATTTTAAAAACCCTTCAGAAGATACTGAGGTAAATAAACTTTGAGTTATTATTTTTTCTACCGTATTTTTCACAAAAGGATAAATAGGCGAATAATCTCTTATATCAAATATATATTTGTTCTTGTAATATTTTATCAAATAATTTTTAAGAAAAACTCCATTAACAATAGTATGTATCAATAGAAAATCATAATGATTTTTGTCTAAATGATTTTTTACATTCTTTGAAAAAAGCCAATAATCATATAACTTTCTGAAATTATTATTTCTAACTGAACCTTTTACATCAATAGAAATCACATTATGATTATTATAAACAGAAGGATTTACTTTCTCTCTATCCCAACAAATATATTCATAATCAATATCTATATTGTCAAACACATCAGTATAATAACTAACATAAGGTTGTGATTCTATATTTCCTGATAATACTATACCGACTTTCATAAACTAATTAAGTTAAAATATTTTTTTATTCGAAAAACCAGAATTTGTATGGTAAAAACGAAACTTTTGCTAACACAAATTCATTGTACGAATTAACATATAAATAAATATAAAAAAAAGATAAGGCTAGAAAGCCTCCTGTGATGGAAAACTGCACGATTAAATGATCTTTAGCTGTAAAAAACTTAACATAATAAGGAATTAAATAAATAATATAAAGCATAAAAAAAGCGCTAATTCTTAATGAACTAATAGGCTCAAATGACAATAAATTAAGCATTATCAATCCAAAATTAAAAAGAGTTATAAAATCTTTATTCCTATTATTATAACTAATTAATTTATCAAAAAACAGAAGATTAAATACCCCAATTGCATAATATAAATAAATGATCTTATTAGGTTTAACGTTCTCATCATTTAAAATATAACTTTGCAACCTAGTTAAACTACTGATTCCTGCGTTTAAATTTATTAAATAATTATAGATTATTGTTGAAATAAAAAATGACAAAATAAATAATATAATATTTTTAGTTTTACTTATTGGAAACATTACCAGTGGCAAAATTAAAATACCTATAACCGCTGAAACATGGAACAGACTTCCAATTAATATAGTAAGTAAAAAGTAAACATACTTCTTTTCTTTAACAAATCGATACGAATAAAAAACAATAACGGTTGCTAAAGATTGTCTTATTGTAGATAAAGCAGAAAAAAAGAAAAGTGGCATCGAATAATATACTACCCATGACAATAAAGGGTTAATTGAATATAAATTTATTGAATCATAGACAATTTTTAAAGTTAAATACGCAAAAATAATAAAGACTATTGGATAAAAATTAAGATAACTCCCTATCAGAAAAATGCCCTTACTAAAGAGTTCATATCGTGAATCTAATATCTCCTCATATCCACTTTCCAAATCGGAAATATAAGACATGTAATCCCATCCTACATCATATCTAAGGGCACAAAAAATAAATAGTGTTAAATAAATAATTACAGAATTATGCTTAGATTTTAGAAATAAGCATATAAAAAAGACAACAGCAATTAATAAATAAGGCCATAAATCAACAAAAGAAAAAACATATCTCATAGAATATTTACTCCTTAAAAATTATATTTACAAACTGAGAAATTGTATTATTTTTAAGATAATTACTTTTAACCAAATATTTATTGTCTTCTGTGTTATTGAGAAATTTTTTAATACTTTCAACAGAGCTATTGTCTAATAATATTCCTAATTTATTTCGCTTAATAATTTTCCCTAACAACCCAATTCTTGGCCCAACCACTGGAACTTCAAACTGAGCGGAATAACAAATAACACCGCTACTTTGCTCCGTATTTTTATAAGGTATTAATACAAAATCACTTGTTATACATAATGAGCCTATAAAATTATAATCAATATAATCATCATATATAATTATTTCTGTTTTTGTCTTTACTTCATTTGATAAAGAATAAAAATCTTCTTTAATATCCGCACTAATTTTACCCGCAAAAATAAAGCAGTATCGACTGATTTTTTCTGGGTCAACCTCTAATATGGCTTTTAAGATTTCTAATGTTCCTTTTCTCTCTGTTAATGCACCAAAATGCAAACAAACAATTTTTTCCGCATCAATATTCAAATCACCTCTTAAATCCTTTAGCTCATTAATTGACAATGGCATAAATGGGTCTGGCAAATATTTAAAATTTGTAGTTTTAAATATTTTATTTAAATATGTAGGAGCAATATTATCATTTAATAAAAAAATATTTTTAAACACATCTAATTTGGAAAATAAAACATATTTTACTGAATCAATTATGCGAGAAAGCATATTTGATTTGTTCCAACGATATAAATATATCAAGTATATAATTCCTGAAATTTTGGTTTTTTTGTTTATAAATAATGGCAAAAAAGGCATGAATTCCATCATAGAAATCAAAAAAACATCGGTAGCTTTATATTTTTTTACTTGAGTTTTTAAATAACGACAAAGATAAAAAGACTTGAGAATACCTGTAATATTTGAATTTGTCAAATCCAAATTATCTATAAATAAAATTTTAGTATTTTCAGAATAAGGCCAATTCAATTTATTAGAAACTAATTCAAAAGTTTCTGGAATAATAAAAATAAATTGTTCACCTTTAAGATTAACGCAAAAATTATATAAGTGATTAAGATACTCTAAATGATGTCCTTCAACAGAATAATCAAAAATAATAGTTGTTTTACTCATGATCTTAAATTTGCGATATTCGATAAAATTTTATAACTGGCAAAACCAAAATAAGCAAATAATGTTTTTACCATAAACTTTAAAAAATAAACAATAGGGTTTGATCTTCTAAAAAGCAAAAAAAAAGTTTTTTCAACCTTGTAATTTGATCCATATTTAGGAACTCTAAAAAGTACTCCACTGTTGAAGTAATGAACCGGAAATCTGCCATAATCAGTACAATCCATAAACGGAGTTAGTCCATGTTTTTTTGTCAATATGCTAAATAACGATTGATCTTCTCTATGAGAAATATATAACTCATCAAAAATATGATCTTGAAAATTACCTGTTAACAAATCAAAATTCTGACACAAATCCAACCACTCCTGTATAAATTTTAATGTAAAATTAGATTTTTTAATTATCATCAAACCTGCTTGTGCTTGATTTGTAAATTTAAACGATTCAGCGTTAACTTTTTTTAATACATTTGGATGCGTATATTGTACTTCTAATAATGGAGTTTGTGTAAAAAAGACGTCTTGATTCACATTATTCATTTTATTAATCAAATGATTAACATCATTCAAATAACATATCCCTGCATCTAGATAAATAAGATAATCTCCTTCATTCAATTCTTGAAGTGTCTTATTTATAAAATAAGGTTTCCATAGCCAACACCCATCTCCTCTTTTATTTTCAAATATTTTGAAATTTTTATTTTTAAAATATTCATCAATATCATTTGGACTATAAGAAATGATTTTATCTACTTTTCCGAAATATTTTGCGGTAAATGAATTCAACTTGGCAGCATTTTTAAACACTTCATTTGAATAGTTAATAGCTACTATCATATATAAATATTTTTTCCCCAATAGTGTTCTACCAGTTTCATTTGATCATCGGTAATCATTGGATTTTTAGAATAAAATATTTCAGAAAACATTGTTCTTTCTTTTTCAATTAAAACTTTACGATTACTATCGATATCTTCACAAAATACAGGCTGAACAATTTTAGTTTCTATTTTTTGATAAAAATAGTAGTGTGGTTTGTTAAGACTAATACAATAACCTATATGTGTCCCTATATCATTAGACATAGTCATGGTTGAAATTTCTATTAAATCTTTTAATCTGTTTAAAAATCTTGGGTCATTTCTTGAACCAGCTGTAACAACTTTGTATCCAAGTTTTTCATATAGTAAATGTTTACCTTTAATTATATCTAACCAAAATAATGAAACAAAAACTTTGTCATAGTCCTTTGCTACTTCACCTATTTTTTCAAAAAAATCGTTTTCCTTGTAATTTAAATCTACCTCTGGGGAAGCATGAGTAGGAAAAACTAAAAGAATCTTACCATATTTTTTTTTTATTTTTTCTAAAACTTTGCTATTACTAAAATTAGAAGCATAATTAATATATGGCCCTATGGCTTCAATTCTAACACCTTTCAGAAATTCGTGATCACAATTTTCCAAAACATTTTTTCTATAATTTCCATATGTATATATAACTTCTGGTTTTTTTAGCTTAAGGTCATCTAATAAAACATATTCACCAAAATACAAACCATGCTCAATTATACAATTCTTATTAAATTTAGAAGATAGTCCATTTTTCACTGCCCATAAATTACCATAACACTTATTTCCAATTACTCCTGGATTTCTAGATAACGAAAAAACAGGATAGCTTTTAGATAATTGGTTATAATCAAAATATGAAACTTTTTTATTTCTTAAATAATAATAATAATAATAAATTCCAGCTTTTATTATTGATAGAATATAATACAACTTTGTTGTTTTTATTTTTTGAATTATCATATTGCTTTAATCGGATATAGAAAATTAATAAAAATCATTGTAATTAATATAAACAAGATTTTACGATTATATATTAATTATTTCAGGTTTAGTCATGACTAAATTTATTATTTTTTTAAATGCTAATATTGTTTTAAAATTTAATATTAAAAAAATTATTATCGGTACAACTAAATAAATATTGTTTTTAACTGTAAAGAAAATTAATAGACTTGAGAAATATGGAATCATAATTCTAAATGGATATATGTCTTTTATAACACTAATAAAATCAGGCTTTACATCCAACAACTTAATCCCATTTTTACCTACTAAATAAATATAAACCATATATGTAATCATGGTCCCAAAAGCAATTAAATAATAGGGAACATCAAATATTTTTACCATTAAACAACATATTACGATATTTAAGATCAAACAACTAAAAGCCAAGAAGCCAAGTTTCTTTTCATTACTCCTTGAAATTAAAAGTTCTTGATATCCAAAAGAATTTGTAAATAACACAACAGTTAAGGCTATCAAATGATATGCCTTTTGAGCAGATTCATATTTAGGGAAAAACAATAAAAAAACTGGAACAAATAAAATAGCCAAATGAATAATTAAATGAGAAACAGTTAAATAAGCACTTCTAACTTCTTTCAATAAAGAATAACTTTGAGAGTTTGAGTATTTAGAAAAACGATTTAAAAGTTTTGGATAAATAAGAAAAGAAAAAGATTCTAATAATAGTAATACCGCATTAGCCAAAGTAAATGCAAATGTAAAATAACCAAATTCTGACACAGGATAATATGCACTTACAAAAGATCTAGTTGTAATTATTATAAGATAAAAAGAGGTATTATATAAAAACAAATACAATCCCTTTCTTACAATCATTTTTGCCATTGACACATCAAAAACTGGGGTTATTTTTATTGGACATCTTACAATTAACACAACAAATATAATAATTGATGAAATTGCATTACTTATTACCAAGGCCCATAACAAATCAATACCCATATAAATAATTATACATAAAAGGGATAATAAAGGATAGAATATTTGATTAAACATTATTTCATTTAATTTGCCATATGCCCTGAAAATATTAGAAATCAAGCTATTAAAATAAGCCATTATAGCAATTACTAAAACTAATGGAAGATATTTATAAAAATGATACTTTTCCCCAATATCAAAATCAAATACTATACTAAATACCCAAAATAATAACAAAGTAATAGATAACAAACTCAGAATACTAATCGAAGACCCTAACACTTTAGTAATATGAATTTTATCTTCCTTTGAAATTGAAACTATTGAATTAACAGAATGTGTTATACCAAAATTAAGTTGGGCAAGATATTGTATAACCAAATTAATAAAGCCCCATACTCCTAAATAATAAGGCCCTAAGTACATTGCAATAAATATAGAATTCACAAAATACAGCACATAAATAATATAAGTAGAAATGGTGTAATTTAACACCTTGTTTGAAGTGATTTTAGAAATTAATGGAACTATCCCTCCTTTTCTAAATTTATTACTACTTGTTAAGACTGAGGTAAACATTTTCACTATTAATACTACTTTAAAAAAATTATTAAAAAAATTTAAGATTGGCTAAACAAAAAAAATAAGTATGTAATTTATTAGAGAACGATAAAAATTTAGTATACCATTAAAAATAACATTTTTAATGGTATACTAAATTTTTCAATCTATACACAAATTCGGCAACTAAATTATTGCTCAAATTCGTTCAAAGTTTTCTTAAGAATATCAGCCTGAATCTTAGCTTCACTCAAATCCCAATAATTAGTTTTCAACTGAATCATTCTTTCCTGTAAAAATTCTGAATTAGGGCATAAGCCTTTTTCATATTTTTGATATACTCCTGAATAATTTTGTATTTCGTTCAAAAATAATGGTTCCATATAAGTCAATTTCCAAGCTGCATAAAAACCATCTCCTCCATTTTTTTGAAACAAATCTCTGAATCTATACCAATCAACCTTTGGGTTATCCGTATTCAAAACCATAGAATAACTCCAGTAAGAATTAACACAATAATCCGGAGTATATTGCTTTGTAACTAATCCACTCCCCAGAATTGCTTCATCAAAAAGTTTAGCCACTTCTATCCTAACATCTACTAACTCTTCTATTCTTTCCAACTGCCCCAAAATTACAGCTGATTGAACCTCTGACATTCTATAGTTATACCCTACAGACACGTGTCTATTATAGTTTGGGTCTTGAATATCATTCCTTGTTATTTTAGCCTGTTTAGCACTCACACCAGCATAACCTAAAGAAGTAAATCTTCTCGCAACATCCGCTAATTCAACATCATTAGTGGTTAACATTCCTCCTTCTCCACAACTTATGTGCTTGCTTGCTTGAAAACTATAACTAGAAAAATCCCCAAAAGTACCGACTAATTTATCTTTATAATAACCTAAAAAACATTCTGCATTATCTTCTATTAAAAACAAATTAAACTCTTTACAAATTTGAATAATTTCATCATATTCTGGTGAAAGACCATACAAAGAAACTGTTATAATTGCTTTAGTCTTTTCCGTAATCTTCTCTCTAATGGATTTCGGGTCAATATTAAAAGTATTTCTATCCACATCAGCAAAAACGGGTATCGACCCATTTTGTAACACACATAAAGAAGTACTAGACATAGTTAAAGCTGGAACAATAACCTCATCCCCTTCTTTAACACCTAATGCATGCAATGCAGTATGCATCGTTGCAGTACCATTCACATGGCTAATAGAAAATTCGTTCTGGAATACCTCTGTGAATTTTGATTCCATTCTATTCGTAAACAACCCATTTTTCGATGTAGCAAATTCATTTTCTAAAGCCTCTAAAACATATTTTTTTTCTAAATCAGATATTCTTTTCATAAAATTATAATTAAATTAACGATATAAATCACTTCTTTTTACCTTGTTATTCAATTCCATAATTGAAGGTATTTCTTCTAATATATTAAACATTTCTTCCCTTAAAAAGACCTCTCCCTCTTTGTATAATTCAGAATATATTTTTTTTGCAAATTCATAATCTTCAAAGGTATCCAAAGTCCATCTATATGAAGACAGATCTTTGTCATTCTGAATATTACAAACATTAAAATTATTTTTATTTTTGTGTATATATTGTGTTACATGCTCTTTATCAAAATCACTTACGGCATTTTTGTAAGATTTCTCTAAAGCTTCAAAAGTCATAACTTCTACATCTAGCCCCTCAGGGAAGGAAACAGGACTATTATTACATACAAAATCTAAATTGTTTTCAATCAGCAAATTAACAGCTTCATCTATTAATCTGACATCCTTAAAAGGATCATCAGCTGTTATTCTTACTATAATATCAACATTGTATTCCTTAGCAGCTTGGTAATAACGTTCTAACACATTTTCTTCAGATCCTCTAAAAAATTTAATATTATTGTTATTTGCCCATAACTCAACAAAATCATCATTAGCAGAAACAGTGGTTGCAATTATAATTTCATCTAGTAAGCTTGATACTTTCAGTCTCAAAACAACATGCTCCAACAATGGTTTGCCTGCTAATTCAAGAAAAACTTTATCCGGCAATCTAGTTGATCCTCTTCTAGCCTGAATTATTGCCGCTACTTTTATTTTTTCCATAATGAAGGATTTAATAAATCAGTATTTTTAACTTTTATTGAATTTATTTTTGCCACAGCTTCTTTACTAATAGCGTAATTCAACGATTTTAAATTTTCTTCCAACTGTCCTACCGAATCAACTCCAATTAAAACATTATCAATAGAATTCTGACTCAAACAATAACTCAAAGCTAAATTAGCAATCGTAGTATTTTCCTCTCCTGCAATGTGTTTTATTGACTCTATATCATTTGATAATTCCTGATAAATTCTGTTTTTTTCAGAAGTATCTTTAAAGAATAATCCTTGCAAAAAGGCAGAACGCGTATGCACTATTTTACCTTTGTCCTTCAATTGACTGAGTAATTTACCTCTAACCGTCTCATTGTCTAACAAATTATAAGGCAATTGAACAACCGTGATTCTATCGTCTAACAATAATTCTTCAATTTGTTCATTCGTATAAACAGAAACACCAATATGGTTAATAACCTCTTGCTCTTTCAATGATTCTAAAACACTCAAATCCTCATTGCAGTTTTTGTATGAATCAAAAGAATGAAACATCAACACTTCCAGACAATCAACATGAAGCTCTTCGCAATATTTCTTTATTTTCTGCGCTACCTCATCATACACAGTACTGTGTGGAATTTTGGTAATCACTTTAAATTTGACTTTTGGATTTAATCTGTGAAAATCGCCTATTACTTGATGTGCATTGCCATAAGCTTCTGCTGTATCTAATAGTCCTATACCATTTTCAAATGCTTCTGATAAAATAGCACAACTATCTTCAAAAGAAATTTTACCCGAATGATTGTTCACTCCATAATCCAATCCCATTTGAACTGTGCCTAATATAACTTTACTAATCATCTTATCTATATTGTTATAAACTTTCAAAATTCACCCCTACTATCTAAAAAAAAATCAGATTTCAAAATAGATATAATATAAGAATCCCAATATTTACCTTCACTGAAAGCATTTTGCCTTAGCTTACCGTCAACTTGAAAATTAAATTTCTCTCTAAAAAAATTTAATTTTTTATAGTCGTATTCATACAATTCCATCCATATCTTGTTTAAGTTAAGATCTTCAAAACCGTACTTTATTAAAGTCTTAGCGGCATCATAAGCATATTTCTCATCAATATATAATTGATCACGACCTATATAAAAAGAAAAATCGGTTGATCTATTAATCCAATTCGTATATAAAAGTCCGCAAGCCCCAATTGGTTCATTATTTTCCAAGTCAACAATAACGAACATAAAATCATTTGGATTACCGTAAGTCCTATTAAACCAATTTTCTTGATTCAATAAGTTTAATTCCTTATGTTCCCTAAAATTTTTTCTGTAATCAGGATTATTTCTCCAATCACGTAAAAGAATTAAATCCTCTTTTTCCATGGCTCTAAGTCCTGTTATTTCTCCTTGTAGCATAGCTGTTTATTGAATATGTTTTTTTGTAATATGTTCTCCTTTTACAATTGGGGTTACCAATTCTTTTCCAACAAGTTCCCCAATTTGGTATGGTGAAAACCCGTCTTCTGGTATAGGACGAAGTGCTTCTAGATCCTTTTTTGTTATAATATGACCTATTTCAAAATCTGAAACTGCTCTTAAAGATCTTCTTTGAACTATTAAAGATTTTTTTTCATTCTCTTCTATTCTTTTTATACCATCCCCCAAAGCATAATAGACTTCATTCGCATTATCAACCATTTCTCTCCAAGTGATTGGATTCATAGCAAACTTGTGATCCGGACCTTCATTATCATTACTATCGGTAAAATGTTTTTCAATTATTACTGCTCCCAAAGCTATAGCTCCTAATACCGTTGCATGCCCTAAAGTATGGTCTGACAAACCTAATATCGTACCTGGAAAACGTTGAGCAAAATTTTTAAGAACATTTAAATTAACATATCTAAATTTATCCTTATCGACAGTATAATTTGTATTGCATTGCATTAATACGACATCTTCTGTAATTGCTTCAATAGCATTCATCGCTCTAACAACATCAGTCATTTCAGATGCACCTGTTGCAATTAATACTGGCTTATTTTTTTTTGCAATATGTTTAATAATTTCAATCCAAGTAATATCACCAGAACCTATTTTGTATAAATCAACAAAAGGATCTACTGCATCAACAGACTCAAAATCATAAGCACTTGTAAAAAAATCTATCCCTACTTCATCACATTTAGCTTTCAATAAAGGTGTCCAATCTAACGAGATACTTGCATCTTCATATACTTCATACACACTTTTTTTCCAAGAAGACTGATGTGATAACTGACTTCCTAATTTTTCAAAACCAAGCTTACTAACGATTTTTGAAGCTTGAAAATTTTGAAATTTAGCAGCATCCGCACCTGCTTCCTTAGCTAACTCAATCAATTTATATGCCTTATTGATATCTCCATCATGATTCGCACCTATATCAGCTATAAAATATAATGGTTCGCCTTGTCCTATAACTTTATTCCCGAATTTAATTTTTTTCATAGATAAATATTTTTAATTATTATTCTCTAATGTAACACCAATTCTAAATCATCTTGGACCACATAGACATCTAACATGAATTTATTTTGTAGTTATTCTTTGAAAACAGAAAAATCTTTTTTTAACATTGAAAAACCTTTTTCAAACGAAAAATCAAAATTTTCGAAAACAGATTTTATTTTAGAATTATTAAGTGTTGTATTCAAAGCTCTTGGAGCTACTATTTCAGATTGATTAAATTCAACTGCTTTTATTAAATCCGGAGAATAATCGAAATTTTCAGCTATTTTTAAAAGAAAATCATACTTTGAAATACCCTCATCCGATGTAACATTATAAATTCCGAAATCAATATTAGAAGAAATTAATTTTTCCAAAAGCATTGCTAATTGTCCAACATATAATGGGTTAAAATACATATTACTAAAACCATTAATATCCTTACTCTTTCTAAGTTCAGAATATCCCCATTCGAAAAGCGATTTTTTCATCGGTATATTAAAACCATAAATATTAGTTCTTAATATATAATGATTTATAGTATTATTTTTAACTGCTTCTTCACCCAAAAATTTTGTCTCAGCATAATAACTCAAAGGATTAACTAATGAGTCTTCAGCATAATTACCCCCTTTACCATCAAAAACTGAATCTGTAGAAATATAAATATATTTATCTGAATCTAAAAGTGAAAATATTAACTCCGTTGCAGAAACATTTGACTTATATGCCAACTCTTTATCAATTTCACATAAGTTAACATTTACCTCAGCCGAACAGTGAATAATTGAATTAAATTTTAAACTTCGAATAGAATTTAAAAATTCTTTTGATGTTAAATCACCTATTAAAATCTCAGCCCCTTCAAGTTTAAAATCAGTATTTCTTGATATCCCGAATATTTTATATGACTTTAATTGCTTGAAATGACTATATACTGCCATTCCAAGCATTCCTGATATACCTGTAATTAAAACATTCTTAATCATTTATTCAAAATTCGAATCTACATGTTCTTTTATTAACGCTCTCAAACCAGCAACGGTTTCCCATTCGGTATTGGTGCCTGAATTATAATTAAACCCTTCTGGTACTCTTACCGCTTTAAATGAAGTAATAAATTCATCAAGATTAAAACGAGGAATAGATGGTAAAATCGTGAAATACTTACCTAAATCGTACGTATTATAAGAATCCGAAGAAGTAATCATCTCTTCATGAATTTTTTCACCCGGTCTAATTCCTATAATATCCAATGTACATTCCGGAGCTACTGCTTCGGCTATATCGGTAATTTTATAAGATGGAATTTTAGGTATGAAAATTTCACCACCCCAGGCTTGATCAATAGCATGCATCACCATATCAACACCTCCTTGAAGCGATATATTGAAACGTGTCATTGTTGCATCGGTAATTGGTAATTTACCCTCCAATTTCTTTTTCATAAAGAATGGAATAACAGAACCATTCGACCCCATTACATTACCGTATCGAACAACCGAGAATTTAATTGGATTAGTTCCCTTAATATTATTCGCGGCTACAAATAATTTATCGGAAGTCAATTTAGTAGCACCATATAAATTGATTGGCGCACAAGCTTTATCAGTTGATAGCGCCACAACATTACTAACACTAGTTTGCAAAGCCGCATGAATAACATTTTGAGCTCCACCAATATTTGTCTTTATACATTCATCTGGGTTGTATTCAGCCAAATGCACATGCTTCATTGCAGCTGCATGAATCACAATATCCACTCCTTGAAACGCTCTTACCAATCTTTGTTCATCTCTAACGTCTCCTAACAAAAAACGGATTTGTTGGTATTGGCTTTCAGGAAATTCCTGAGCCATTTGAAACTGCTTTTGTTCGTCTCTCGACAAAATTATAAGTTTCTTTATATTGGGATGATTTCTAAAAATATGAGATGTAAGTGCCTTACCTAAAGAACCTGTTCCCCCAGTGATTAAAATTGTTTTATTCTCAAGATTCATATTATATATATATTTGTGAAATAATATTATTTTTCATCCCATTGGATGTAATTATTAAAAAAAACTGTCTGTTTTTATTTGGCAAAACTACGAGGATGTCAACTGTTTTATAATCCGTCTCACAATCAAACAAAAGACTACTAGAAACCCTGCTAAAAAACCTCCCATTACCAATCCTTTAGCCTTGCCAAAACGCTCTTTGGGCAAAGGCAAAATAGGTCGATCAATCACTTGTATTAACGGTGTTTCTTTACGTAAAGTCACTTTAGCCAATTCCGATTGTTTGACTAATTCCGTCAAAATAGCGGTATTGGCTTGTACATCCACCTGTCTTCTGGCAGAAGGCGCACGACGAACATTCATCGCAGGATTCAATCCAAAAGTATTATCATTAGCCACCGCTACTCCGGTAATCGCTCCGTTCAGCTCAGCACGAATGGAATCGGTTTGTCTTTCCAGTATATCCATATTCATTCTTGCTTTTTTGCTTTTGGAATCGATATAAAAATCAGATACTTCTTTGACTAAAGCTTCCGTAAAATATTTAGAAAACAATTCATTAGTGGAAGCAACATCAATGCTAATAATTGCTATTTTTTTGTCTTTTTGACCAACGGCCAATCCCGTTTTAGACAAATCTTGATATATGACCCCCAAGATACTGTCATGAACTCTTGTGAAATATTTACGTTTAGTTTCTGGAAGAAATTGTATGTCCTTGAATTTAGGATTGTCGTTCCAACTAACTCTCCATTCGTTATTTTGGATGTACATTTCGGCCAAAGAAATAAGCTTACCATTGGAAGTAACGGGACTCAATAAAGTTTGTTCCACCATGCTTCGAGACTTAAACAACTCGGTTAAATTAGATCCGGTAAAGATACTCCCTCCGCCTCCGCCTAGGTCTAAACCTAATGAACTGGCCAAACCAAGTGCCCCACCTAATCCTCCACCGCCTTTTTCATCTTCCAATGCAAAAGACAAAGTAGCCGTATAAACGGGTTTTTTTATAAAAGAATACGTCAATCCTAGTGCTGCTCCTATAATTCCTGCCAATACAATGACTTTCCACTGCGACAGTAAATAGACATACCATTCCTTGGCTTTATCCAGTAATTCTTTTAACGATATTTCGTCGCTGTTATTATTTTCTATCATTGTATCAAGATTTTACGCTTGTATTTTATTTAGTATTGAAATATGTATTTTAAACGGTGTCGATAAAAGCTTGTTGTCTGTTTTCATTTGTCTCCCTTTAGGGTAGGGGTAAAACAAATGAAATCTGCTATCTGAACACGAATCACTTCTCACCACTCACTTATTACTCCTTACAGTCATCCTGAACTTGTCGAATGAAGGGTGACCCTTGAATACCTGATCACTGCAAACTGAATACTGATCACTGAATACTGATCACTGAATACTGACCACTGAATACTGATCACTGATTACTACTATCTTAATATCGCTATTATAACTCCCGCCAAACTGGCCAATACCCCCGCTATACTCACAAATTCACCCGTACTCATCTTTTTTACCTCTGGCTTTTCCGGCACCACAATTTGCGAACCCGGCAATACTTTAGGACTGGATCTGATAAACATAAAAGACTTCGACACTGCCGCTTTGCCATTTGGATAAATGACATAGGCTCTTCTTTTCCATCCTTTGGCATCTACGCCACCAACAGCATCCAGATAATAACCGAATCCCTTGCCTTTATTGTAAGGAATCTCAGATGTCAACAACACATTTCCGGTTACTTTTACGCTTTCATTATAGGCAGCCACTTCTATTTCATCCCCCACCAACAAGGTTACATTAGCGGCGCTTCTTGGATTTTTAAGAATTTTTTCCCAATCCACCGGAATGGTTGCATATTTTAATTCTTCCTTTATTTTTTTTGTGATTTTGTTTTGAATACTGTCATTTTTACCCAAATTCAAATTCACGTTTTCTAAATCCTCGATTTGCTTGGCTTGAATTGGTCGCTTGATTTTTACCCCATTCAAATCGGCAATGGAAGTCAGACCGCCCGCTCTTTGGATGACATCGTATAGTTTTTCTTGTTTATTGGCCAACACATATTTCCCCGAGTAATTTACGGCTCCACTAACGGTCACCATCTCCGGTTTTTCATAAACTGCCATTCTACGAACATTAACCACATCAAACGGTTCCAGTTCAAAATTTTTCAATTGCTCATTGTTACCGGGCGTAATCTCAATGTTAAACAATTGCACTTTAGCAGTATTGCTATTGTCTATTTCATCGGATTTTATCATTCGCGCCACTTCCACCCTTTTTGAGGCTGACCCTGTTAATCCACCCGCTTGAATAAATAAATCATTCAAAGACAGATTTTGAAAGTAGTCATAAACACCCGGCTTTTTAATTTCACCGTCAATAGTGATTTTATATTCTTCTTCGAAATCCAAAATTGAATAAACAGTCATCACATCTTCTTTTTGCAATAAAATATCAAATTGAACATCTCCTGCAATAGCACTTACCAAGTTTACATTTACCACTTCCGTTGTCAAATCAGGCTTTAATCGTGTTATCCTGGCTCTTTTACCGTAAGCATCTTCCTTTAAACCGTCAGCCTTGGCAATTAAATTGGAAACGCGCATACCTTCATAAAAGGAATACGTTTCTGGTCTAAAAACAGCCCCTTCGATTTTAATGCGATTTTCAAACTTGTTTAATATTTTAGAAACATTAAACACATCACCTGTTTGCGGTTTATAGCTATTAAATTCTATTGCTTTTATATCCTTAACCTTAAATTCTTTAGCTGTTTTTTGTATCACATTTACCGAAGCGGTATAGGCATACTCATTAAACCCAGAAGCAAAAGAAATTAAATCTGAAAAAGATTCTCCCGGTTTCAATTCGAAAATTCCCGGTCTTTTTACCTGTCCTTCTAGAGTAACTCTATTCACATAAGCAGGAATTCGAATCACGTCATTGTCTTTTAAACCCATATTATCGGATTGATTACCGTTTACCAAAAAATTATAAATATCAACTTTTGTCAATACTTTATTATTTCTGATTAATTCTATGTTTCTATAACTCCCGTTTTTTCCCGGACCACCAGCCAAATGCAATGCATTGTAAACGGTAGCCAATGAAGAAACAGAATAATTCCCAGGTTGTTTACTCCCAATAATGGTCACTCTGATGGTCCTGATTCGACTCAAACTCACACCCACTTGCGATTGACCTGATCTTACGGTACTATACACCCCGGCAATTGCATTTTTTATTTTTTGTGCGGCTGCTTCAATCGTCATACCTGAAACAGGAATCTGGCCGACATATTGAATAATTACTTTCCCTTCAACAGTAACAGGAACACTTGCATTAAATTCCTGAACACCAAATACACTCACTTGCAATTCATCTCCAGGACCTAAAATATAATTAACTGGAGTAGCCAGTTTCAAATTAGGCTCAAAATTCAAAGTTGGATTATCAAATAGTTCCGAACCAAAAATCTTGGCATTTAATGAATCCTTAACTTTTACATTTAGAATTTTATCTTGTTTTCTACTAAATTCTTCGTTACTGTTTCCCGAAAAATCACCTTCTTTAACAGTAGAAGAAGATGTTTGATTTTGCAATCTGCTTTTTAATTTTGCAAACTCCGTCACAGACATTCCTTTAGCCAAAACAATAGGCTCTGCCTGTTCAATTGTCATATTATTAGATTGTAATTGAGTTTTTATTTTCGAAATATCACTATCTGATAAATAATCCACTTTTACAGTACTTAAATCACTTCCTTTCAATAAATCTTGGGCCAACACCGTTGCCGATTGAAAAAGAGCCATAAACAATACAATGGCAATAATTATTTTTCTCATATTCATTTTTATATTAAAATCGAAAACTATCAAAGATTTAAAACCCTTAAACTGATACATATTTCGAATATTCTCTTCTATAATATTAAACAAAAAACCTTTGAAACAGTCTTGTTTTTTCACGGCTTCGCCGTGGTGAGTCCCATATTTGAGATCCCCCTATTTTATTCGGCTGCAAATTTAGACAAATTTAAAGTGGAATACCTCTTTTTTTTACCTTAATAAAAAAAAGAAACCATCGTATTTAAAAAGAATAATTCCCAACATATATAATACTCTATGAGCAAAACACTTACATACTATTAAATACAGTTCTTACAAATTTAAATTTAAAAAATGTTATAAAACACTTTAAAACACTTTCTTTTCCACTCTAAGGACGCAGCCTAAAGATTCCAATATTAAAATATAATGATTTTGCTTCACTTCTTGGATGATTGCGGATTGGGTTGCAAAGGGTCCCGACTCCAATACGATTTTATCCCCTTTTTGCCATTTGTCCATAGACACTTCATAACCTTCCGGTTCCGAAAGCCATTTTTTTATGGCCTCGATTTCTGAACTTCTCACAATGGCAGGTTTCCCTAGCCAAAATAAATACCGAACAACTCCAGGCACTTCAAATATAAGATTACGCTCTTTTTCCGTCAGTTGAACAAAAACATACGAATTAAATAACGGCACATGCACTATTTTTTTACGATCAGACCATTGACTCGTTTTCGAAATCAATGGACAATAGGTCACTATACCTATTTCATTTAACCGTTCTGCCACCTTTTTTTCCCACTTGGGCTTGGTGTACACCACATACCAATTCATCTTTTACCGTATTATTAATTAATTCCACTCCTAACTCCCTACCGCAGCATCGGGATTGAGAGGGAAATACGATTCGAAATCATTAAACTTTTTATTTTTCAAACTTTAGCCATTTGATTAATGATTTTTATCAAAACAATAAACACACCCCTAACCCCTATAACTCCGGTTTACATTCTTTTTGGAGTCGTTGAATCTTCGATTTCAAGAGGGGAATTCGACTCCGTTAACATTTAAGCTTTAGTTTTTTACTAAGTAAATAAGTCGAATCAATTATTTACCAGATGTTCATTTTCATAAACTAGTGTTCTCAACTTTAATTCATTCCACTTCCCAAGAAAATAAGACAGACCAAAAAATTGATTGTAATCCCTTTTTATCGAATAGTCCTGTTTGATGGTTTATCTTTTACTCCTGACAACAATCACTTAAAACCATAAAAAAATCATAAAATTCATAACCTATCAATAGAACTTTTCGACGGCAAATATAACCAAAAAAAAAGGCCCTTTACCCCTTAGAAATTCCGTAGCCTTCCAATATCGAACTTGAAAATTGCAACAATTTAATATTAAGGCAATTAACACAATAGCAGTTGTTTAAAATAAAAACAAATATCACCTAATTTAGTGATGCTTTTAGTTTAAAAAAAAAGAAAAAAATAGTAATTATTCCTATTAAATAATTATGACATTTTGTATCAATCCAATAAATCAGAATTTTCTCTTTCCAGCTTACCATATAAACTCTTAACATCTTGTGAAAATTCCTTTTGCAAAATTAAATTAGCGGTAGCTGTATAAACAAATATTGTATCCTTAAGTCCGATAAAAGCGGTATAGTTATTTGTTCCTATTGTCATATTTCTGTTTTTGTCCACTGGATGTCCTATAGAAACTAAATAATCATAAACAGATTCAAAAGACCCTAAATCAGACCAAGAAAATTGAGATGAAACCACCTTGATTTTTTTACTTCTTTCCATTACCGCATAATCAATACTTATGGAAGGTATTTCAAGTGAAAGACTTAAATCCAGGTTTCCATTGTCGTTCTTTTCCCATGCCAATTTGGATTTTTCGTATACCTCAGGAGAATACAATTTCAATTCATCCAATAACACACCGGCTTTAAAACAAAACATCCCACTATTCCAAAGAAAATTTCCTTTAGCAATAAAATCAGCAGCTGTGACTTGGTTTGGTTTTTCACGGAAAGAAATCACGTCATCTCCCTTGCGTTCAATGTAACCATATCCCGTTTCAGGCTTTGTGGGAACAATTCCGAATGTAACGATAAAACCATTTAAAGCTTTTTCGACCGCTTCATTAATTGCCCCTTTATAATGATTCATTTCCCCAATTATATGATCCGAAGGTGTTACAATTAGTATATCATCCGGTTGTGATGCAAAAGCGGCAAAAGCTATTGCCGCGGCCGTGTTCCTGGGAGTTGATTCAATTATATCTATATAGGAAGTACCTGTCTTATCCAAAACTTGTTTACTCAGATGACAATTGTCAATGTTACCAACCACTATTATCTTATCCGCTAAATCGCGATTGCGATCCACCGTCATTTCAAACAAAGATTTCCCGTCGAATATATCCAAATACTGTTTGGGTTGACTTTTTCGCGAAAGCGGCCACAAACGGCTGCCAACTCCTCCAGTGAGTATTACGTGTGTGATCGAGTGTTTTTTGTTCATTGTAATCTGTTATCCTTTATCTGTTATTCCTTTCCGTCAGTTCGAGTAGATTTTAAAAATTGCGACAGCTATTTTGAAATCGTATCGAGAACCCTTGTGTATCTGTTACTTCTCGATACTTTTTTGCTTAACCAATTCTTGCTTTAAAATAAATTTGTTCAAGCAAAAAAACTCGAAGTGACGTTAATCGATGTATTCTGTTTTCGTTAGTTCGATAGTTATCTGTTATCTGATAACCCATAACCTGCTATATAACTTTTTTCAATTCTTTTTCCACAACTTCTTTGCGAAGACTGCTGCTGGAAAAACGATGATCTCTTGAGTTGAAATGGAATGCTATTCCTTTTTCTTCGCAATAATCACGACCAGTAAAATTTTTGTCTTTATACTCATCCCCTATAATACGTACATCGATTTTAAAAGAACGTAAAATATCCTCTAAATCTTGCTCTGTTGCGTAAGGAACAATTTCATCCACATGCACACATCCTTTGAGCTGAATGTATCTTTCTACAACTGATTGCGTAGGCTTATTCTTTTCCGGGCGGTCAATAGTAGGGTCAGTCTGTAAGGCAACAATTAAATAATCACATTGTCTTTTAGCATCTTCCAACATTTTTATATGTCCGGCATGCAGTAAATCAAATGCACTGAATGTTATACCTATTTTCATAATTATTCTTTTTTCTATATAATAAAACTATAATCTCCCGTCAACAGCATCACCCAGAACTCCTTTTACATCATACAAAATGCTATTTTCATTTTGCAAAACGGAAAGATCCATATCTAAAAATTGTTTATGAGCAACACCTAAAACAACCGCGTCAAATTTATGTCCAGATATTTCATTAGATGTTTCTAAATTATATTCGTGTTCCACCTCAGCTGAATTAGCTAATGGATCATATATAGTTACTGTAATTCCGTAATCTGTTAAAGATGCGATGACATCTACAATTTTAGTGTTTCGAACATCTGGGCAATTTTCTTTGAAAGTAATTCCAAGCATTAAAAGACTCGCTCCGTTTACTGAAATCCCCTTCTTAATCATCAACTTCACTATTTGTGACGCCACATACTCACCCATACTATCATTCAATCGCCTTCCTGCTAAAATAATTTCAGGATGATACCCCAGTTCTTGTGCTTTTTGGGCTAAATAGTAGGGATCAACACCTATACAATGTCCACCAACCAGTCCCGGTTTAAAAGGCAAGAAATTCCATTTGGTTCCAGCGGCTTCCAAAACAGCCTTAGTGTCAATATTCATCAAGTTGAATATTTTAGCCAATTCATTTACGAAAGCAATATTGATATCCCGTTGTGAATTCTCAATTACCTTGGCAGCCTCCGCAACTCGTATTGTAGGTGCTAGATGTGTCCCTGCCGTAATTACGGACAAATACAACTCGTTTACTTTTTGTCCAATTTCAGGAGTGGAGCCTGATGTAACCTTCAAAATTTTGTCTACAGTATGCGCTTTATCTCCGGGATTGATTCTTTCGGGAGAATATCCCACAAAAAAATCAACATTGAATTGTAAGCCGGAAACCCTTTCCAATACAGGAACACATTCCTCTTCGGTAACACCTGGATAAACCGTAGATTCATAAATAACAATATCCCCCTTTTTCAAAACGGTACCTACGGCTTCTGATGATTTGTATAAAGGAGTTAAATCGGGACGATTATTTTTATCAACCGGAGTTGGAACGGTAACTACATAATAATTACAATCCGAAATATCTTCCAAAACGGAAGAACAATACAATCCAACAGCATCACTTGGCTTTTCCAAGAGTACTTTTCGCAAATCAACATCACTAATCTCAAGAGTTGAATCTATCCCTGATTTTAATGATGCAACTCTAGAATGATTAATATCAAATCCCACTACTGCATATTTCGTTGCAAATAACCTAGCCAAAGGCAAACCTACATAACCCAAGCCAATAACCGCAATTTTTAAATTTGAACCCATTTATATTATTTTTTTTCCCTCATTCAGTTTGATAAGCTTCCATTCTACTTATTTAAACATTAAAACAGGATTAACCAATACATTATTCACTTTTTACGGAATAGAAAAACATCCCGATTTACTGTTTAAGAGCTTTCTCCTTTTAAACAATTATTGCCTTCAGCGTAATAACCAAAGGCAATATCATTCTAAATCGCACTAAATTCAAGAACCAATACCTTGATAAATAAATCCGATTGATTCCATTTCAGAACGGTTTAATATATTCCTGCCATCAAATATAAAGGCAGGCTTCTGCATGGATTCATATATTCTTTTCCAATCATATCCTTTAAACTCATCCCATTCCGTAAGCACAGCAATAGCATGTGCGTCCTTACAAGCTAAATATGGATCTTCAAATGACACTATTCCTTTTTTATTCTTTTCAGAAGATCTTGTTTCTAAATAATCCAAATCAGCCAATACTTTTTTCCCGGACACTTTTGGATCGTAAACCGCAATGTTTGCCTGCTCATTTATTAAATCATCCGCCACATAAATGGCTGCAGACTCCCTGGTGTCATTAGTGTCTTTCTTGAAAGCCCAACCCAAAAATGCAATTTTCTTATCGGCAACAGTGTTATAAAGGGTTTTTACAATAGTATTCGAAAAACGTCTTTTTTGATAATCATTCATAATGATTACTTGTTCCCAATAATCAGCCACTTCATTTAAACCGTATGATTTAGCTATATATACTAAATTTAAAATGTCTTTTTGAAAACAAGAACCTCCAAAACCAACAGATGACTTCAGGAATTTAGAACCTATACGGCTATCCATACCAATGGCTTTCGCCACTTCATTCACATCCGCACCGGTTTTCTCACAAAGTTCAGACATTGCGTTAATAGACGAAATACGTTGTGCCAAAAACGCATTAGCTGTCAGCTTTGACAATTCAGACGACCAAACATTTGTGGTTAATATTTTGTCTTTAGCAACCCAATTGGAATACACATCAACAAGTGCTTGTATAGCTTTTTGGCCCTCTTCGGATGAGTCTCCTCCAATTAATATTCTATCTGGATTCAACAAATCAGTAACCGCAGTTCCTTCAGCCAGAAACTCTGGATTGGAAAGGATTTGAAACTGAACCCCATTTCCCGTATTATCTAATATACTTTTAATCGCTTCCGCGGTTCTAACTGGCAATGTGGATTTCTCCACAACGATCTTATCCGATTTTGAAACCCTGGCAATCTGTCTGGCACACAATTCAATATATTTCAAATCTGCAGCCATACCTTTCCCTTTACCATAGGTTTTAGTTGGGGTATTAACGGAGATGAAAATTATTTGAGCCTCATCAATCGCCTGATCTACATTTGTGGAAAAAAATAAATTTCTCCCTCTTGCTTCCGCCACAATTTTATCTAAACCCGGTTCATAAATAGGAATATTTTCAACATTTTCATCATTCCAAGCCGCAATTCTTTCTTCATTCAAATCGACAACTGTAACCTGTATATGCGGACATTTTTGAGCAATAACTGCCATTGTTGGCCCTCCAACATATCCTGCTCCAATGCAACAAATTTTTGTAATTTTCATTTTACTTTTATTTTATTTTTTCAGTTCTCTGTTCTCTGTTCTCTGTTCTCTGTTTTCCACTACCATACGGTAACCCAAAACACATAACTCATAACCGAAAACCCATAACCCATAACTAACATCTCGTCACTCAAATTTATTCCAGTTATTTTCTACATAGCGCAAAAAAGAAAACAGTTTAGCGCCTAATTTATCATATTCGTTTTGAAGCAGGACCATCTCATTTGCTATGGCAGGGTAGAGTATTACTAATTTCTCCAAATGACAAATCGTTTCCAGATTACTTGCATGTGAATAAGTTAAAAACTTGATGAAATCTAATTTATAACGTCTTCTTCCGTATCCCTCAACAATATTGGTAACTACTGAATCTGATGATCTTCTTATTTGACTCCCTAATTCATATAATTCATACCTGGGCAATTTTAAAGAAACAGCATGTGTTGTATAAAATAAGGATAAACTCAAATTATATATTTCTAAATCTTTATAGCTTTTCATATGTTGATATTTATTGTTTTTTATCGGTCATATGGAATGCCCCATAAGGAACTATTTTTATTAGTGATCGCGTCCCGAAGCTTCGGGATTGAATCATGGCTATTTCATATTATTTAATTTCCATGATTTCACTTCCCAGTTTTCGGTTCTCAGTTTTTCAATTCCAAATCATAACTGATAACGAATAACCCACAACTCATAACCTATAACCCATAACCCATAACCCAAAATCGATTAACGTAAATTCTCCCAATACCATTTTACCGCTTCCCTCAGCCCTTCTTGCAGCGAATATTTTGGATCATAACCTAACAATTCTTTTGCCTTATCAATACTGGCCAACGAGTGTGGAATATCTCCAGCTCTGTTAGGACCATATTTTATTTCAACATTTGCAATTTCAGGATTAAATTCAGCCAAAAATTCTTTTAAATACCCAACTAAGTCATTTAAAGTATTTCTATCTCCATAGGCTGTATTATAAACCGTATTGATTGCTTTTGGATTCGCCGTTGTCATCGCCAATTCGTTCATCTGAATTACATTATCAATATAAGTGAAATCACGAGAAAAGTTTCCGTCTCCGTTTATCACCGGGCTTTCCTGATTCATTAATTGCATAACAAATTTTGGAATTACTGCTGCATAAGCACCATTAGGATCTTGTTTTCTTCCAAAAACATTAAAATAGCGAAGGCCTATTGTTTCTATACCATAGGTTCTGCTAAAAATTTCAGCATACAACTCATTTACATATTTGGTTATCGCATAAGGTGATAATGGTTTCCCAATCACATCTTCCACTTTTGGTAATCCAATAGAATCTCCATAAGTAGACGAACTTGCGGCATAAACAAATCGCTTGACCTTAGCGTCACGAGAAGCTACAAGCATATTTAAAAACCCTGAAACGTTAACATCGTTTGTGGTAACCGGATCATTTATCGATCGCGGAACCGAACCCAAAGCAGCTTGATGCAGCACATAATCAACGCCTTTAACGGCATTTTGACAGTCTTCAACGTTTCTTATATCCCCTTCTATTAAACGGAAGTTCGGATTATTTATAAAATCTTTTAAATTATGTCGATGACCCGTCGCAAAATTATCCAAACAAATCACTTTATATTCTTTTGACAAAAAATACTCCGTTAGATTAGAGCCGATAAAACCAGCACCTCCTGTTATTAAAATAGTATCCTTTTTCTTTACTTGCATTTTTAAACTATTATTAGAAAGAAATTAAATTTATTTCTTACGGAATTTCTCCATTACTTTTTCAAAAATATTTTTAGGCTTTTCTTCATCATGATACCCATTCGAATAAGAACCATAGCCGTATCCATAACCGTAACCATATCCATAAGCCGTACCATATTTAGCTTTGTTTTCAAAACCATTAAAAATGATACTTGCATTGTGTAGCTCCCCACGTTTCACCCTATTATTCAATAATGTAATCATTTCTTTTTTAGAAAAATTTTGTCTTACGATATACAAAGTCACGTCACAATACTGGGCTAATTCAAGAGCATCCGACACTAACCCGACTGGTGGTGTATCCAAAATAATATAATCGTATTTTTTCTTTAATTCTTCAATCAACTCTCCCATCCCGTCACTCATAATCATCTCCGCAGGATTTGGCGGCACCGGTCCAGATAGTATAACATCTAGATATGGAATCTGTGTAGGATTAATAATTTCGTCAACCGTTTTTTGTTTTATCAAATAGTTAACGATACCAACATCATTTTTCAAATTAAACTCATTATACAACTTAGGCTTTCTCAAATCCAAACCAATAATCACAGTCTTTTTTTCGCTTAAAGCAAAAACAGTAGCAATATTAATGGAACAAAACGTTTTACCTTCCCCACTGACAGAAGAGGTGATCATTAAGGTTTTCGCTCCATCTACATTTTGTTTTTTATATAAAAACTGCAAAGAAGACCGAATAGCCCTAAAGGATTCTGATAAAGCTGATTTTGGTTTTTCAAAAACTGCCAATTCCGTAATTTCTTTATTTAAACCAACCACTCCAATTAATGGAATTTGAGTTAGCTTACTAATATCCTCCGTATTTTGAATAGAATTATTTATAAAGAAAATGGTGAAAACAAAAAGCAAAGGAATCAAAATCCCCAGAAATAAAGCTAATACATAATTCACGGAAGTCTTAGGGCCTATGAGACCACCACCAACATCTTTGGCAGGATCAACGAAATGTATGTCAGATAGGTTTGCCGCTTTTACAATATCGGCTTCACTTCTTTTCTGTAAAAAGGTACTGTAAATATTGTCGCTTAAATCGTATTTTCTTTTGATTTTAATTAACTCCTGTTGATCATCAGGCAATTGTTTTATCGTGTTTTCCGCCTCATTTATTTTACTGTTAATCATAGCCAAATCGTACTGTAAAGCAGATTTTGCCGATCCAATATTCACTAACAGTACATTTTTAATGGCCTCCATTTGATTATCAAAATCTTTGAATATCTTATCACTTTTTACAGCATAAGCCATTTCCGATCTTTGGGTAGAAAGCGCAATCAACTTAGAAACATTTACAACAATATTTGGGTCATCAATACCCGCCACTGACGGAGCCGGAAGCTTTGAATAATCAGTACTGTTTTTCAAATAAGCCTTTAAAGAATTATAATACGCTGTCTTACGAGTTATCTCGTCCTTTTTCACATCAAACTCTAATATCTTATCCGAGAATTTAGCCCCACCTTCCTCAATATCAAATATATTTTTATCTTTTCTAAATGTTTTCAGCTCATTTCCAGTCTCTTTCAACTTAGACTCCATATCTATAAGCGTACTGTCTATAAAGCTTATGGTATTAGTTGCAAATTGGTTTTTGCCATCTAATTGCCTTTTAATTAGCATTTTTACTGTCGAATTCAAATATTCGACCATCCTAGCCTTATTGGTTCCTTGCATTCCAAGTGTAATGATAGAACCTCCTTTATCGTCAGACCTTACATTTACCCCTTTATATCCAGATACTGTTCCGTCAAAATCACTAAAACTTACAAAATATTCATTCCCTTTATAAAAACCAGGGTTGTCTTTTATTTGCAATTTCCAATTCAAAAAAGGCAATGAAACGGGTTCCCCAACTTTAAATTTTTTAACAAAATCGCCTGCCACTACTGATGTAGTGCTATAAGAATTATCAGAATAAGTTATTAACGATACACTAGGATTAGCAAAAGGAATTCGAATCTCATATTCAGTTTCACTCAAAAAAGTAATCCCTACAAGAGTACCGGCAATCTGACCTTTTGATTTATTGATATCTACATAAAAAGGAACTGCACCATAGGCATCAACAAGATTATATTCCCCTTGTGATAAGTAGTTTATATAATATTGCAATTTATCAACAACCAATTCATTATGAGATCTTGATTGCAATGTTGTTGAAATTGTTTGAACCTGATCAGAAGTACCCCCCCAATTGAAAACCAAACTTGTATTTGAAGTGAATAATGGGTTGCTTTCTTCCTTTACGGAAATAACGGTTTCCATCCCGTAAATTTTTTCTTTACGAATATTAACCTGGTAAGCAATTGTAAAAGTGATTAGCAAACTCACTAAAAACCACATCCAATAACTCCCTATTTTTATTAAGAATCCCTTAAAGTCGAAACTTACTTGGTTTTCAAAAATTGAAAAATCTTTTATGTCTAACATTCTTTGAAAGGTGTGTTAATTTTTTAATAGTAGAAAAGTAGTGGTTGCCAAAGATAGCAAAGTGATTATCGTTCCCAAAGATTCTATCCCTGTTTTCCCGGTCCCCCAAGTTTTTTGCTTAAGCGGTTTTACATAAATATAATCGTTTGGTTGCAAATAAAAATATGGGGATTTCATCACGTTTATATCAGTAAGGTCAATATCGTGAATTTCGCTCCCAGTTGGTGACTGCCTAATAATAGAGACTGATTTCCTGTTACCTGTTATAGTTATATCCCCTGAATTAGCAATTGCTTCCATTATATTCACATGTTCTTGAAATAACGTCTTAGTACCCGTACTCCCTACTTCGCCATTAATGGTATATCTAAATCCGGCTAGTTTAACAGTCACAAAAATATTAGCCTCTTTTTTAAAATATTCTGAAAGTAGCTGCTTTTCGATTCTGATTCTAATTTCGTCGAGAGTATACCCTATCACATTAATTTCGCCTAGAACCGGCATCCTGATATTCCCATGGTCATCAACAGTAAAACCATCAAAATACAATCCTGACTCAGACTTACCACTAGACTCCGCACCATTTGTTGTGCTAAAAATAGCAACTAATTTTGGGTCAATTGCCTTAATTGAAATACTTAAAACATCGTTTGTTTGCAATCTGTAAGGCTTTGAAGCCACTAAGGATATAGAATTTTCAATTTCAGGACCGTTTTTTTTCTGTAAATAAATTAAGTCTTGAGTTGAAATACAAGAAGTAAACAATACGTTAATACACAACAACAAATAGAGTCTATTCCTTTTCATTTAAATATTTTAAGTAACAAATATAGCTTTTCATTTACTATATAAAAAGTTTAGTTTTTTATAAAACGAATTAATTACTTCTAAATGTTTTTTCAAAAGGAACTCTTTGTAAAATACTCCTTCCCAAAGTAACTTCGTCAGCATATTCTAATTCATCACCTACCGCAATTCCACGAGCAATGGTTGAAATCATAATATCTACTTCCGCAATTTGTTTGTAAATATAGAAATTAGTGGTATCTCCTTCCATTGTGGAGCTTAATGCAAAAATCACCTCGGATACTGATCCTAATTTAACTTTCTCCACTAGTGAATTAATATTCAATTGGCTGGGACCAATACCGTCTATAGGTGATATTTTACCACCTAGCACATGATAAACCCCTCTAAATTGAGCTGTGTTTTCAATAGCCATAACATCTCTAATATCTTCAACGACACAAACTAATTGATGATTCCTATTTTTATTAGCACATATTTCACAAGTGGCACTATCCGAAATATTATGACAATTGACACAATATTTAATATCTTCCCGCATATTCATTAATGCCTGAGTCAAAAAACCGGTTTGCTCTTTTGGCTGTTTCAAGAGATGCAATACAAGTCTCAACGCAGTTCGCTTACCTATACCAGGCAATTGCGACATTTCGCCTACTGCTTTTTCAATTAATTTCGAAGAAAATTCCATAACTACAAATGTAACAAATTGTTTAATTGATTAAACTGTTTTTTAACTTATCAATTTGCAATCAGACAATTTATAAAAAATACATTATGAAAAAACTTTGTTAGATTGAAAACACCCTTTTAAGTAAAGGTGCTTTTCAGAAAGATATTCCACGCAATTTCAGCGTGGTTTAACTAAAATTCAGGAATAGCTCCTGAATAAAAAATATAGAAATTAACCTAATACTTGTTTGTAGCCAACAAAACCAATGTACAGGCAACTTCAGACTTTATATTATTTAATTCCAACAGTTGGTATAATTCTGGATTTTCAGTTCCTGGATTAAATAACACACGCTTGGGTTTTGTCTCTACTATATAATTGTAATAATCACGTTGACGCGCTGGATTTAAATATAAAGTTATCGTATCAATGTTTGACAAAGGAATTGCTTTAGTTCTAATTTTAACTTCTGCCACTTCCCCCGCGTTTTGACCAATGGCTAAAACAGAATGTCCTTTTTCAACAAGCATAGTAATTGCTTTGTATGAATATCTGTCCGGTTTACTGGATGCGCCAAGAACCAAAGTTTTTTTATTTTTCATGTTTTAATAATTATTTTTATGCAAAAGTACTAAAATACTATAGTCCGTTTTCAATTAAAATTAATATCTTTCGTTTTCTAAGGTTAAAAAAAACATTCGCCATTTTTAATTTAACCTTTTCTTAATCTAAAACAATACCTTCTCCATATCTAAACCAACTAATTTCGCAAAAAAACATGGAACTTTTTATTTATTTATTTGCCGCACTTTTTTCAGTATTAAATCCAATTGGCACTGTACCTATTTTCGTGGGACTTACCCAAGATGATGATAAAAAAGAACGATCCCGCATCTCATTGTGGACTGCCATCAATGTATTTGTGATTTTGATTATCTCCTTCTTTTTAGGTGAATATGTTTTATCTTTTTTTGGAATCAGTATTGAAGCTTTACGTATCGCCGGAGGAATTGTTATTGCCACTTCTGGATTTTCATTGCTAACGGGGAATTTCAACAAGAAAAGAGGAGTTAATAAAAAAGTAGAAAGCGATGCTCAAAAACGAAATGACATAGCACTGACACCTTTAGCCATCCCAATGCTTGCAGGACCAGGATCAATGTCTTTACTTATTGCCTTTTATCACGAACATCACGAAATTTCGGAAATCGTCATATCCGTTTTAGCTATACTTGCAGTTGCTGTTTCTATTTTTATAGTATTAAGGAGCGCCCATTATTTAGCAAAAATACTTGGCGCATCTGGAATTGTGGCCATCTCGAGAATTGTAGGATTCATCGTAATCGCCATTGGAGTACAATATATAATCAGTTCGTTTATTACAATAGTCAAAAACAATTTACAATAACAAAAAAGAGAAGCTACCCATTAGGATAGCTTCTCTTTTTTGTTATTGTATTTACCTTAAAAATAATTTTAAGATAACGCGGTTAACTTTATACTTTAGGCAAGAAGATTTCTGCCATCATACATCTAGCGCTTCCGCCACCACAAGCCTCAATGGTATCTAAACTTGAGCTCAAAATTTCAGCATGTTTCTCCAATTGCAAAATTTGCTTATCTGTTAAACATTTGTGAGCTGCAGAACTCATAACCAAATATCTTTTATCATTAGCTCCACGAACTTCTAGCATATTTCCAGCAAAATTATTGACTTGATCTTCAGTAATCAAAACAACTTCTTTTTTGTCTTTTTTAAGGCTATCTAAAACCATTTTGCGCTCTTTTTTATCATCTATACTATCAGCACAAATAACCGCAAAAGTTTCTCCTAAGCACATCATTACATTAGTGTGATAAATCAGTTTGCGTTCTCCATTTACTGTCTGAAACGATTCAAACAAAACAGGCGCGTAATCAAAATCTTCGCAGAATTCGATAAAAAGTTCTTCATCAGCTCTAGGTGACAAAGCGCAATAAGCAATTCCATTAGCCCTATCAAGCAGTAAACTACCTGTTCCTTCTAAGAAAAAACCATCCTCCTCTGCAGAGGTATAATCAACAATGTTTTCAATTTGAAACCCTTTTTCCTCCAAAACATCAAGAATCTCTTCTCTACGTTCTCTACGTCGATTATCCGCAAACATAGGATACAAAGCTACATCACCATTTTCATGAAATGAAATCCAATTATTAGGAAAAATACTGTCTGGAGTATCTGGATTTAATGTATCATCAAATACTGTCACATCTACCCCTACGGATTTTAGCTTTTCTACAAAAGCATCAAATTCCTGCTGAGCCTTTAGATTAACAGTCGCTGGCAAAAGTTCATCCAGCACTTTTTGGTAATAATTATTTACAGCTGTCTGTTCATTCATACGAAACGCAACCGGGCGAATCATTAGTATGGAATTTGTTGTTTGTTTCATATCTTTTAAGTTTAAAATTTCAGGTTTAAAGATTCAGTTTTAACAACCAAAACTTTAAACCTGAAGCAAAGTTTATTATTTCACAATCTATATTTAGAGTATTTATTAAACCACAAAGATATTTAATAAGGAGCAAATGAATGTTATCCTAATTCATTTCAATATTAATAAAATTCTATGGTTTTCAATCTAATAAAAAAGGATTTCATTTTAGTGTGTTTAATTTCCTTTTTTATCAAAG
Organism: Flavobacterium sp. K5-23; assembly: GCF_023278045.1. NCBI lineage: Bacteria > Pseudomonadati > Bacteroidota > Flavobacteriia > Flavobacteriales > Flavobacteriaceae > Flavobacterium > Flavobacterium sp. K5-23. Next base: position 1,525,971 of record NZ_CP056783.1, on the reverse strand, counting down.
ATAAAAAAAGCTTCACGTTTAAGTGAAGCTTTTAAAAATATTTTTATCTTTTATCAATTGACTCGAAGTCCCTTAAGGTTGGTCCTGTATAAACTTGTCTAGGTCTTCCAATAGGCTCTTTGTTTTCACGCATTTCTTTCCATTGTGCAATCCAACCTGGTAAACGTCCTATCGCAAACAATACGGTAAACATATCAGTAGGAATACCTAAAGCACGATAAATAATTCCAGAATAGAAATCTACATTTGGATATAATTTTCTAGATACAAAATACTCATCTACTAAAGCAGCCTCTTCCAGTTTTTTAGCAATAGCTAAAATAGGATCATTAACCCCTAGAGTTGCTAACACTTCATCTGCAGCTTTTTTGATTATTTTTGCTCTTGGATCGAAGTTTTTATAGACTCTGTGACCAAATCCCATTAAACGGAAAGGATCATTTTTATCTTTGGCTTTTGCCATATATTTGTCAGCATCCCCACCATTTTGATGAATTTCTTCTAACATCTCAAGTACTGCTTGATTAGCACCACCGTGTAATGGACCCCAAAGAGCAGAAACACCTGCAGAAATTGAAGCAAATAAACCTGCGTGAGAAGAACCCACCATTCTTACCGTTGAAGTAGAACAATTTTGCTCGTGATCAGCATGAAGAATGAATAATTTATCTAATGCATCTGTTATCACTGGATTAGCCATAAAAGGCTCAGTAGGTAATTCAAACATTAAACGCATAAAATTCTCAACATACCCTTTTGTATTATCATAATAATTCAAAGGATAACCCATATTTTTTCTATAAGTCCAAGTTGCAATTACTAGAAACTTACCCATCGTTTTACAAACAGCGTGGTACATCTCTTTATCATTGTCAACATTTACTGATTTAGGGTTAAATGCAGTTAAAGCACTAGTCAAAGCAGCCAAAACACCCATAGGATGTGCTGTTCTAGGAAAACCATCTATGATGTTTTTCATCTCTTCGTTAACTAATGTATGTTTTCTAATATCATTTTCAAATTGCTCTAACTGAACTTTAGTAGGCAATTCCCCAAAGATTAAAAGATAAGAAACTTCTAAAAAGTCAGCTTTGTCAGCTAAATCTTCTATTGAATATCCTCTATAACGCAAGATTCCAAGTTCACCATCTAAAAAAGTGATATCACTTGTACATGAACCTGAGTTTTTGTAACCTGGATCTAGGGTAATTACACCCGATAAATCTCTTAATTTGTTAATATCGATAGCCACTTCATTTTCGCTTCCTACTATTACAGGAAACTCGTATCTCTTACCATCAATTTCTATTGTTGCTGTTTTTGACATAATATAATTTGGAAATAAATCTTATTAAATAATAATTTACCAAATCTAAGAAATTTAACATGAATTAAAAAGAGAATTCCAAAATGAAATTGTTAAAATTTATAAACAAAAAGCCATTCACAAGTTATATGAATGGCTTTTAAATATATTTACAGTAAAATTACTTTATTTTGAAGGCATTTTTACCAGGAAAATAAGCGGTATTCCCAAGTTCTTCTTCAATTCTCAACAATTGATTGTACTTAGCCATACGGTCAGAACGAGAAGCTGAACCCGTTTTAATTTGACCACAATTCAATGCCACAGCTAAGTCAGCAATAGTATTGTCTTCAGTTTCACCTGAACGATGAGACATAACTGATGTATAACCCGCATTTTTCGCCATAGTTACAGCAGCAATCGTTTCAGTTAAAGTACCTATTTGATTAACTTTCACAAGAATAGAATTAGCAATTCCTTTTTCTATACCTGTAGACAAGCGAGTAACGTTAGTAACAAATAAATCATCACCTACTAATTGAACTTTATCTCCAATTTTATCGGTAAGCATTTTCCATCCATCCCAGTCATTTTCATCCATACCATCTTCTATGGAAATGATTGGATATTTAGCAGTTAATTCAGCTAAATAATCAACTTGTTCAGCTGAAGTTCTTACTTTACCAGTATCTCCTTCAAACTTTGAATAATCGTATTTCCCATTTACATAAAATTCTGCCGCAGCACAATCTAAAGCAATTTTGATTTCGTCACCAAAAGTATAACCTGCATTTTCAACGGCTTTTTTAATAGTATCTAAAGCATCTTCAGTTCCACCAGGTAAGTTAGGTGCAAAACCACCTTCATCCCCAACAGCAGTACTTAATCCTCTATCGTGCAATACTTTTTTAAGGCTATGAAAAATCTCTGTTCCCATTTGCATAGAATGAGTAAAAGAAGTAGCTTTAACTGGTATAATCATAAATTCTTGAAATGCAATAGGCGCATCAGAATGAGATCCTCCATTTATGATATTCATCATAGGAACAGGCAATGTATTTGCAGAAACTCCTCCAATATATCTGTATAGCGGTAAACCAAGTTCGTTTGCAGCTGCTTTTGCAACAGCAAGAGAAACTCCCAAAATAGCATTAGCGCCAAGATTAGATTTATTTGGGGTACCATCTAAATCAATCATCATTTGATCAATTAAATTTTGTTCAAAAACCGAAGTCCCTAAAAGTTCATCACCAATAAGGGTATTAACATTTTTCACTGCATTTAAAACCCCTTTTCCTAAAAATGCTTTACCACCGTCGCGTAACTCTACTGCTTCATGTTCTCCAGTTGATGCTCCAGATGGAACTGCAGCTCTTCCTAATACACCGTTGTCAGTAACTACATCAACTTCTATGGTAGGATTTCCTCTAGAATCAAATATTTGTCTTGCGTGAATTTTGATAATTATACTCATGTTCTTTAATTTTAATTTTTAAAATACAAATATATTCTATCTTTTGGAATGATATAATGAAAATAATGAATCTTATTAACGAAAACGTTATAATTATATATTTAGAACAAAAGGATTCAATTATATCAGAAAAGAAACACTACAAAACATAAAAAAAGGCTTGCACATTAAAATGCAAGCCTTTTTTAAAATTAGAGTACTATGTTTTACATATGTAAAATCTTAACCTTTTATGTTTTCAATAAATTGATCAAATAAATAAGAAGAGTCATGTGGTCCTGGACTAGCCTCCGGATGATACTGTACAGAGAAACAATTTTTGTCCTTCATACGCATTCCGGCAACGGTCCCATCATTTAAATGAAGGTGTGTGATTTCTAAATCAGGATTGTTTTCTAATTCTTCTTTATTTACTGCAAAACCATGGTTCTGAGAAGTTATTTCCCCCTTACCTGAAATCAGGTTTTTAACCGGATGATTGATCCCTCTATGTCCATTAAACATTTTATAAGTGGAAATCCCATTAGCCAATCCAATAACTTGATGTCCTAAACAGATACCAAATAATGGCTTGTCATTTGCAATAATTTCTTTTGCAACTTGTATAGCACTTGAAAGAGGCTCTGGGTCACCAGGTCCATTTGACAAGAAATAACCATTAGGATTGAATGATGCCATATCGTTATAAGAAGCATCAAAAGGGAAAACTTTAATATAACAATCTCTTTTAGCAAAATTACGCAGGATATTAGTTTTGATCCCTAAATCCAAAGCTGATATTTTATAAGTAGCATTCTCATCTCCGTAGAAATAAGGTTCTTTTGTAGAAACTTTTGAAGCTAACTCCAATCCTTTCATATCAGGGACCTTTTGTAAAGCAATTTTTAATTCTTCAATAGAAGTACCATCTGTACAAATAACTGAATTCATAGCACCGTTATCACGTATATAACTTACTAATGCACGTGTATCGACATCAGATATACATATTAGGTTTTGCTTGATAAAATAGTCTTCTAAACTTCCTGAAGCATCTGCACGCGAATAATTGAAACTGAAATTTTTACAAACTAAACCAGATATCTTAATTTCATCTGATTCAACTTCTTTTTCATTTACCCCATAATTTCCAATATGAGGATTAGTCGCTACCATAATTTGTCCAAAATAGGAAGGGTCCGTAAATATCTCTTGATATCCAGTCATCCCCGTATTAAAACAAACTTCACCAAAAGTAGTTCCGCTAATTCCAATTGATTTTCCGTGAAAAATCGTACCATCACTTAATAAAAGAATGGCGCTTTGTCTTGTTGTATATTTCATCTGTAGTTAAATATTGTGCAAATTTAATTCATTAATCCAATGGAAGCAAATTTTATGATGGTGTTTTATAAAATATAAGCCAACATTACTTCAGTCCTAAAAGCCTTTATTCTATATTCATTATTGTTTTTATTTCATTTTGTTACAATAATAAATAGTCATTCAAATCTAAATCATCTTTATTCAAAAAATTCTAAATACTAAATTCTCATTAACGTCAAAATTATGCTAGCAGCTCTTCTGACGAAATCTAAGAGAACTCAATTAAAAAGAAAAAAGCACCTTCATTGATTTTTTAAAGGGAATAATAATAATAATTCAATATTCTTTTTACATCATCATCTGATGTATAGTTCAATTTATATTTTAAAACAAATTTTTTAATAAGATCCGCTTTATCAATTGTGTTTTTAAGGATAAATTTCTTGTTTATTTTTTCTTTTTCGTACTTACCATCTGCAAAAACATAATAGGAATATACCTGTACATATTTATCTTCATTTAACTTCGTTTGTGTAAGACGGTCAAAGCCACCTTTTCCCACAACAATACTGGTTTCTTTGAATATTTTCAGTTTATCACCATTAAATACTTCAAAAAACAATCCATTTAATTGAGTGTTTTGGATAATTTTATACGTTTTATTCAAATAAACCAAATGATCAATTTGATCTAAATCATATTGAAAAACAGAATCGTTTGACATTAAATACTCTAAATTCTTAGTTTTTAAATTATAATTCAAATTCAAAAGCTGTGTGGTTTTTCGGTTTTTTGAAAAAACGTAATAAGGACCAATCCAATTGGGAAATAAATATAAAGAACCCTTAACATAATTGTCAACGTCTTTTCCAGGAATCCAAAGACCCGCTTTACCAATATTAATTTCACTATCAAAAGATCTCATGGTAGTTTTGACCCCCAAATTATTATCTTGAGACAAAACTGACAAAGAATATAAAAAAGCAAAAAGCAAAAAAAGATTAATAGATTTCATATATTTATGTATTTAGTTATCCAAAAAAAAGCAAAAAAAAAGGATAAACTATAAATAGCTTATCCTTAAATTTTATTGAATGATTATCTTCATAATTATTCAGCAGCGTCTGTTGAAGTTTCAGTTTCAGCATCTGGAGCTTCAGTAGCGTCAGTTGCTTTTTTAGCTTTTCCACCACGACGGCTTTTTGCTTTTGTAACTTCTTTTTTACCACCATTGTAAAGTTCATTGAAATCTACTAATTCGATCATTGCCATATCAGCATTATCTCCTAAACGATTTCCAACTTTAATGATACGAGTGTATCCACCTGGACGGTCTCCAACTTTAGCAGCTACGTCTCTGAACAAGTCAGTTACCGCATATTTGCTACGTAAGTATGAAAAAACAATACGACGATTGTGAGTCGTATCTGCTTTAGATTTTGTTATTAAAGGCTCAACGAATTGTTTAAGCGCTTTTGCTTTAGCAACAGTTGTGTTAATACGTTTGTGCTCGATAAGAGAACAAGCCATATTAGCTAACATAGATTTTCTATGCGCAGTCTGTCTGCTTAAGTGATTGAATTTTTTTCCGTGTCTCATTGCTATGTAAATTTAAACCTTGCGGCTTAGATTATTCTTTATCTAGTTTGTATTTTGCTAAATCCATTCCGAAGTTTAAATTTTTAATTGCAACTAGTTCATCTAGTTCAGTTAAAGATTTTTTACCAAAATTACGGAATTTCATCAGGTCGTTTTTATTGAACGATACTAAATCACCAAGTGTATCAACTTCAGCCGCTTTCAAACAATTTAATGCTCTTACAGACAAATCCATATCAACAAGCTTAGTTTTAAGCAATTGTCTCATATGTAATGATTCCTCATCATACGATTCTGTTTGTGCGATCTCATCAGCCTCGAGTGTAATTCTTTCGTCAGAGAACAACATGAAATGGTGAATTAAAACTTTGGCAGCTTCAGTAAGTGCATCTTTTGGATTGATTGATCCATCAGTTTTTATTTCAAAAACTAATTTCTCATAATCTGTTTTTTGCTCTACACGGAAGTTTTCAATTCCATATTTTACATTTTTTACCGGAGTAAAAATTGAATCTGTAAAAATGGTTCCAATTGCAGCATTCTGTTTTTTGTTCTCCTCAGCAGGAACATATCCTCTACCTTTTTCGATTGTTAAATCGAAAGCCAGTTTGATTTTACTATCTAAATTACAGATAACTAGTTCTGGATTCAAAACTTGGAAACCTGAAATAAATTTTTGAAAATCACCAGCTGTTAATTGATCTTTACCTGAAACAGAAATAGTAACTGATTCATTATCTATATCTTCAATTTGACGTTTGAAACGTACTTGTTTTAGATTAAGAATAATTTCGGTAACATCTTCAACAACTCCTGAGATAGTAGAAAACTCATGATCTACACCTTCTATGCGGACAGATGTAATTGCATAACCTTCTAATGCTGAAAGCAAAACTCTTCTAAGTGCATTACCAACGGTCAATCCGTATCCTGGTTCTAAAGGTCTGAATTCAAACTTACCTTCAAAATCGGTTGAATCGATCATGATAACTTTATCGGGCTTCTGAAAATTAAATATTGCCATAAATTTCGACTAAGTCAATTATTATTTGTTGTACAACTCTACGATTAATTGTTCTTTAATGTTTTCTGGGATTTGAAGTCTAGCTGGTACAGTAACAAAAGTACCTTCTTTAACGTCATTATTCCAAGTAATCCATTCATAAACATGACTTGAATTAGATAAAGAACGTTCGATAGCTTCTAATGATTTAGATTTTTCACGAACAGCAACTTTATCACCAGGCTTAAGGTGGTAAGAAGCGATATTTACAACATCACCGTTAACAGTAATATGTCTGTGAGATACAAGTTGTCTAGCACCTCTTCTAGAAGGAGCGATACCCATTCTAAAAACAACGTTGTCTAATCTTGCTTCACATAATTGTAAAAGAACTTCACCAGTAACACCTTTAGTAGCTGATGCTTTTTTAAATAAACCTCTGAATTGTTTTTCTAAAATTCCGTAAGAATATTTAGCTTTTTGCTTTTCCATTAACTGGATAGCATATTCAGATTTTTTACCTCTTTTTTTAGCCATCCCGTGTTGTCCAGGTGGGTAATTTCTTCTTTCGAAAGATTTATCATCTCCGAATATTGCTTCGCCAAATTTACGAGCAATTCTAGTTTTTGGACCAGTATATCTTGCCATTTCTAAAAAATTAAATTAAGGTAGAGATTATGAATTCAGGTCATATCCTTCGATAATCGTATATTCTACCTAGTTATACTTAAATATATTATTAAACTCTACGTCTTTTTGGAGGACGACATCCGTTGTGAGGCATTGGAGTAACATCGATAATCTCTGTAACTTCAATTCCACCGTTATGCAAAGAACGGATAGCAGACTCACGTCCGTTTCCTGGTCCTTTAACATACACTTTCACTTTTTTAAGTCCTGCTTCAAGAGCTACTTTACTACAATCTTCTGCTGCCATTTGGGCTGCGTATGGAGTATTCTTTTTAGAACCTCTAAAACCCATTTTACCAGCTGAAGACCAAGAAATAACTTCACCTTTTTTGTTTGTCAAAGAAATGATGATGTTATTGAAGGTAGCAGAAATATGAGCTTCTCCCGTTGATTCAACGATAACTTTACGTTTTTTTGCAGTTGCTTTAGCCATATTACTTATTATTTAGTTGCTTTTTTCTTGTTAGCAACAGTTTTTCTTTTACCTTTTCTAGTTCTAGAGTTATTCTTAGTTCTTTGTCCTCTTAAAGGAAGACCAGTTCTATGACGAATACCTCTATAACATCCAATATCCATTAAACGTTTGATGTTTAAAGAAACTTCAGAACGTAATTCTCCTTCAATTTTAAAAACTCCAACAGCTTCACGAATTGCTCCGATCTCGTCATCATTCCAATCTTGAACTTTTTTATCTTGGCTTACTTGAGCTTTTTCTAAAATCTCAATAGCTCTACTTTTTCCTAATCCGAAGATGTAGGTAAGTGCTATAACACCTCTCTTGTTTTTCGGGATATCTACCCCTGCTATTCTTGCCATAACTATCCTTGTCTTTGTTTAAATCTAGGATTCTTTTTGTTTATAACGTACAATCTCCCTTTTCTACGCACAATTTTGCACTCGGGACTTCTCTTTTTTACTGATGCTCTAACTTTCATTGTGAATATCCTTTAATATCTATAAGTAATTCTTGCTTTTGACAAATCGTAAGGACTCATTTCCAGTTTCACTTTATCACCAGGTAATAACTTGATATAATGCATACGCATTTTTCCAGAAATATGAGCAATTACTATATGTCCATTCTCTAATTCTACACGGAACATTGCATTTGATAATGCTTCAATGATTGACCCGTCTTGTTCTATTGCTGATTGTTTTGCCATAAAATTAAGCTACTGCTTTTCTATTTTTTCCACTTTTCATTAAACCATCATAATGTTTGTTTAACAAGTATGAATTAATTTGTTGAATCGTATCTATTGCGACACCAACCATTATTATTAATGAGGTACCTCCAAAAAACATTGCCCAAGATTGCTGAACATCCATAAGACTTACAACAATCGCTGGGAACACAGCTATCAAAGCAAGAAATAATGATCCAGGAAAGGTAATCAAAGACATCACTTTGTCAAGAAAATCAGAAGTTTCTACTCCTGGTCTTACCCCTGGAATAAATCCACCACTTCTTTTCAAGTCATCTGACATTTTATTAGTAGGAACGGTAATCGCAGTATAAAAGTATGTAAACACAACTATTAAAGTTGCAAATACAAGGTTATACCAAAAACCGAACATATTACTAAAAGCGCCAACAATAGATTGTGAAGTATCTGATTTTGACAATCCTGCTAATGCAGCAGGTACAAACATGATAGCTTGAGCAAAGATAATTGGCATAACCCCTGCAGCATTAAGCTTCAATGGAATCCATTGTCTATTACCACCCATCATATCTTGTTCGAAATCACCTGAAGTTGTACGACGAGCGTATTGAACAGGTATTTTACGAATTGCCATTGTTAATAAAACACATGCAATAATAACTAAAAGCCATATAATAATTTCGATAACCAATAACATTGGTCCACCGTTGTTATTTGTAACTCTAGTTGTAAATTCTTGTATAAATGCTTGAGGAAATCTAGCAAGTATACCTACCATAATTAAAAGGGATATACCATTTCCAATTCCTTTATCAGTTATCTTTTCTCCTAACCACATGGCAAAAATTGTACCTGTAACTAAGATAATTACTGAAGAAAATAAGAATTCAAAAGAATTAAACCCTAATAAAAATGCACTACCAGGTAAAGTTCTGTATAGATTATAGATATATGTTGGTCCTTGCACTAAAGTAATAACAATAGTCAACCAACGTGTGATCTGATTAATCTTCTTTCTACCACTTTCACCATCATTTTGAAGTTTTTGCAAATAAGGAATAGCAATTCCCATAAGCTGAACAACAATAGAGGCAGAAATGTAAGGCATAATTCCTAAAGCAAAAACAGATGCTTGAGAAAATGCACCACCAGTAAACATGTCAAGAATTGAACCAATTCCCTCCTTTGTTTGACCAGCTAAATTAGCTAATTGTGTTGCATCAATACCCGGAAGAGTTACTTGAGCTCCAAAACGATAAACTAAAAGCAGACCTAATGTAATTAGGATTCTGTTTTTTAGTTCCTCGATTTTCCAAACATTACTTATTGATTCAATAAATTTCTTCATATTAATTGAAAAATTACATTGTTACAGCTTCTCCTCCAGCAGCTTCAATAGCGGCTTTTGCAGTAGCAGTAAATTTGTGAGCAGTTACTTTTAATTTAGCGTTCAATTCACCTCTTCCTAAAATCTTAACGATTTCATTTTTAGTAGCCAAACGGTTTGCAACAAATGTTGTCATATCGACAGTATCTGTAATCACACCATTGTCTACCAATAATTGAAGTGTATCAAGATTCACACCTTCGTATTCTTTACGATTGATGTTTGTAAAACCAAACTTAGGCACACGTCTTTGAAGTGGCATTTGCCCTCCTTCAAAACCAATCTTTTTAGAATAACCAGAACGAGATTTTGCTCCTTTGTGACCTCTTGCAGAAGTACCACCTTTTCCAGAACCTTCTCCTCTACCTAATCTTTTATTTTGATTGTGTGTTGACCCTTCAGCTGGTTGTAAGTTACTTAAATTCATAACAGTATTTGTTATTTAGCTTCTTCGACAGAAACTAAGTGTTTAACTTTATTTATCATCCCAAGGATTGCAGGGTTTGAGTCATGTTCAACAACCTGACCCATTTTACGTAGACCTAAAGCTTCTAATCCTCTTTTTTGATCAAGTGGACAGTTGATTTTACTTCTAACTTGTTTTACTAATAATTTAGCCATAATTTCCTTGAATTAACCTTTAAAAACTTTTTCTAAAGAAACCCCTCTTTGTTTTGCAACAGTGTAAGCGCTTCTCATTTGTAATAAAGCATCAAAAGTTGCTTTTACTACGTTGTGAGGATTTGATGATCCTTGTGATTTAGATAATACATCGTGAATACCTACTGATTCAAGAACTGAACGAACAGCTCCACCAGCAATAACTCCTGTACCATGAGAGGCAGGAATTAAGAATACACGTGCACCACCAAATTTACCTTTTTGTTCGTGAGGTACTGATAGACCGTTCAAAGGAATTTTTACTAAATTTTTCTTAGCATCTTCTACTGCTTTCGCAATTGCTTCAGAAACATCTTTAGATTTTCCTAATCCGTGTCCTACAACACCATTTTCATCACCTACAACTACAATAGCAGAAAAACCGAAAGCTCTACCACCTTTTGTAACTTTAGTAACACGATTAACACTTACCAAACGGTCTTTTAATTCAAGACCACTTGGTTTTACTAGCTCTACATTCTTGTATTTACTATTAGACATACTATATTAGAATTTAAGCCCAGCCGCTCTCGCGCCTTCTGCTAATGATTTAATACGACCGTGATATAAATAACCTCCTCTATCGAAAGTTACTACTTCAATCCCAGCTTTTAACGCTTTTTCTGCTACAAGTTTTCCAACTGCAGTAGCAACTTCAACGTTTGTACCTTTTTCTACTTCTTTTTCTCTTGAAGATGCAGCTAATAAAGTTACTCCATTCACATCATCAATTAGTTGTGCGTAGATTTCTTTATTACTTCTAAATACAGAAAGTCTTGGATTAGTAGCAGTACCACTAATCGTTTTTCTAATTCTATATCTAATTCTCTGTCTTCTATCAGATTTTGTTAATGACATAATCTTATTTTTTAAGCTGATTTACCTGCTTTTCTTCTTAATACTTCACCTACAAATTTAACACCTTTTCCTTTGTATGGTTCTGGCTTACGGAAACCTCTAATTTTTGCCGCAACCTGACCTAAAAGTTGTTTATCAAATGATGTTAACTTCACTATTGGGTTCTTACCTTTTTCAGATATAGTTTCTAAAGTTACTTCTGGAGCAATTTCTAAAACAATATTGTGAGAATATCCAAGAGCTAAATCTAATTTTTGTCCTTGATTTGAAGCTCTATAACCAACTCCTACCAATTCTAAAGATTTTGTAAAACCATCAGTCACACCGATAATCATATTATTGATTAAAGATCTGTATAAACCGTGTTTTGCTCTTTGGTCTTTGTGATCAGACGATCTTTCAACTAGAACCTTACCGTCTTCAACTGTTACAGTTACGTCCGAAAACTCCTGTGTAAGTTGACCATTTTTTCCTTTTACCGTTATAATACCACCAGCAACTTCAACAGTTACTCCAGCAGGTATTACAACTGGACTTTTACCTATTCTTGACATCTTATAGAATATTTAATTAGTATACGTAACAAATTACTTCACCACCAACATTAAGTTGTTTTGCTTTTTTTCCTGTCATCAATCCTTTTGATGTAGAAACAATTGCAATACCTAATCCGTTAAGGATTCTTGGAATAGAAGAAGAACTTGAATATTTACGTAAACCTGGTTTACTAATTCTTTGGATATCTTTAATTACTGACTCTTTAGTATCTTTATCATACTTCAAAGCAATTTTGATTGAACCCTGTACAGCGTTGTCTTCAAATTTGTAACTTAAGATATAACCTTGATCAAATAAGATCTTTGTGATTTCTTTTTTTAGATTAGAAGCAGGAATTTCGACAACTTTGTGGTTTGCGGCCACAGCGTTTCTAACTCTTGTTAAATAATCCGCAATAGGATCTGTATACATATGTATTAATTTGCGATTATGGTTTTCGGCAAATACTCATTTACCGAACCTTTAATCAATTTATAATTCTTTTGAACAAACGTGATAAATCACGTTTCTACCAAGATGCTTTTTTAACTCCTGGTATCAATCCATTATTAGCCATTTCACGGAATGTTACACGTGAAACACCGAATTGACGCATATACCCTCTTGGTCTACCTGTTATTTTACATCTATTGTGCAAACGAACTGGTGAAGCATTTTTAGGAAGTTTTTGCAAACCTACGAAATCTCCAGCTTCTAACAAAGCTTTTCTTTTCTCAGCATACTTAGCTACCGTTTTTTCTCTCTTAACCTCACGGGCTTTCATTGATTCTTTAGCCATAACTTAATTCTTTTTAAAAGGTAATCCTAATTCAGCCAATAATGATTTTGCTTCCTTGTCTGTTTTAGCAGTAGTAACAAAAGATATATCCATTCCTGAAATTTTGTTTACTTTATCAATATCAATTTCTGGGAAAATGATTTGCTCCAAAACTCCAAGGTTGTAATTTCCTCTTCCGTCGAAACCAGTAGCTTTAATACCACCAAAATCTCTAACACGTGGCAAAGCTGAAGTAATAAGTCTATCTAAAAACTCATACATTCTTTCTCCACGTAAGGTTACTTTTGCACCAATTGGCATCCCTTTTCTCAATTTAAAAGACGCAACGTCTTTCTTTGAAATAGTAGATATTGCTTTTTGTCCAGTGATCTTTGTTAATTCATCAACTGCATAGTCAATCAATTTTTTATCAGATACAGCTGCACCAACTCCACGGCTCAAAACGATTTTTTCCAATTTAGGAACTTGCATTACGTTTATATATCCGTACTCCTCTTTAAGAGCAGAGATAACTCTGTTCTTATACTCTTCTTTTAATCTAGGTGTATACGCCATTACTATAGTACTTGATTAGATTTTTTTGAAAATCTTACTTTCTTATCTCCTTCAACTCTAATACCTACTCTTGTTGCTTCCTTAGTTTTAGGATCAATTAGAGAGATGTTAGAAATTTGCAAAGAAGCTTCTTTCTTCACGATACCACCTTGAGGGCTTTTTGCACTTGGTTTCGTATGTTTTGAAACCATGTTTACACCTTCAACAATCGCTTTGTTTTTCTCACGATCAACACGTAATACTTTACCTTCTGAACCTTTATGGTCTCCAGCAATTACTCTTACAATGTCGCCTGTTTTTATTTTTAGCTTTATCATCTTAAAACGAATTAAAGCACTTCTGGTGCTAATGATACAATTTTCATGAATTGTTTTTCACGAAGTTCTCTTGCTACTGGACCAAAAACACGAGTTCCTCTCATTTCACCAGCAGCATTTAATAACACACATGCGTTGTCATCAAATCTAATGTATGAACCGTCGGCTCTTCTCACTTCTTTTTTGGTACGTACAACAACTGCAGTTGAAACAGCTCCTTTTTTAACGCTTCCGTTTGGAGTTGTATCTTTGATAGAAACTACAATCTTGTCACCAACAGAGGCATACCTTCTTTTGGTACCTCCTAAAACACGGATAGTTAAAACTTCTTTAGCCCCTGTGTTATCTGCTACTTTTAGTCTTGATTCTTGTTGTACCATAATTATTTAGCTCTTTCTAGGATTTCAACTAATCTCCAACATTTTAATTTACTTAAAGGACGCGTTTCGCTAATTCTTACAGTATCTCCAATGTTACAGTCGTTTGTTTCGTCATGTGCTACAAATTTCTTTGTTTTCAACACGAACTTACCGTATAATGGGTGTTTTACTTTAGTAACTTGTGCAACAACAATAGATTTATCCATTTTGTTAGACGTTACAACACCAATTCTTTCTTTTCTTAAATTTCTTTTTTCTTCCATCTTTCAGCAGATTACAATTATTGCAATTCTCTTTTAGTAAGCTCTGTAGCTAATCTTGCAACTGTTCTTCTTACACTTCTAATTTGTAGTGGGTTCTCAATTGGAGATAAAGCGTGAGCCATTTTTAGGTCAGCATACGTTTTCTTAGTCTGGCTAAGCTTTTCTTGCAACTCCGCTGCAGAAAGATCTTTTATTTCTGATTGTTTCATAATATAATATAAATTATGCTTCGAAATCTCTAGCAACAACGAATTTAGTTTTTACTGGAAGCTTTTGAGCCGCAAGACGTAACGCCTCTTTTGCAACTGACAAAGGTACTCCTCCAACTTCAAACATAATTCTTCCGGGTTTAACAACGGCAGCCCAATACTCAACTGCTCCTTTACCTTTACCCATACGTACCTCAAGAGGCTTCTTAGTAATTGGTTTGTCTGGAAATATTTTGATCCATAATTGTCCCTCTCTTTTCATAAAACGAGTTGCAGCAATACGCGCAGCTTCGATTTGTCTAGAAGTTAAGAACATTCCATCTTCATGTACAGATTTAATACCAAACATTCCATTAGAAAGTTCATGTCCTCTATTAGAGTTCCCTTTCATTTTACCTTTTTGTACCTTACGGTATTTTGTTCTTTTAGGCTGTAACATTTTTCTTTAATTTAAAAATTACTTTCTTTTACGAGCGTCTGGCTTACCACCTTTATTGAAGTTAGATTTACCACGAGGGGCATCTCCACCTTTTCCGCCAGCTTGTTTTTTGTCCATTCCAGCAAGTGGAGAAAGATCTCTCTTTCCATAAACCTCACCTTTCATGATCCATACTTTGATTCCCATTCTACCGTAAGTAGTATGAGCTTCAGCAAGTGCGTAATCAATATCAGCTCTGAAAGTTGATAGAGGTACTCTACCTTCTTTGAAACCTTCTGAACGTGCCATTTCTGCACCATTCAAACGACCAGAAATCAAAACTTTGATACCTTCAGCGTTCATACGCATAGAAGCAGCAATAGCCATTTTGATTGCACGTCTGTAAGAAATTCTGCTTTCGATTTGACGACAGATACTTGTTGCAACTAAAAAAGCATCAAGTTCAGGTCTTTTGATTTCAAAGATGTTAATTTGAACCTCTTTGTCAGTAATTTTCTTAAGTTCTTCTTTCAACTTGTCTACCTCTTGTCCACCTTTTCCGATAATGATACCAGGTCTAGCAGTAGTGATAGTAACGGTTACAAGTTTCAAAGTTCTCTCGATGATTACTTTTGATACACTAGCTTTTGATAAACGAGCATGGATATACTTTCTGATTTTATAATCTTCGGCAAGTTTATCACCGTAATCATTTCCACCATACCAGTTTGAGTCCCATCCTCTGATGATACCAAGTCTATTTCCAATTGGATTTGTCTTTTGTCCCATCTTGTATTAAATTGCTTGTGTGTTATTAATAGATCCAAGCACGATTGTTACGTGATTAGAACGTTTTCTAATTCTGTGAGCACGACCTTGCGGAGCTGGACGAAGTCTTTTCAACATCATTCCACCATCTACTGTAATCGTTTTAACAAATAAACCTGCTTCTTCCATATTAGCGTCAGGGTTTTTTGCTTGCCAGTTGGCAATAACAGATAAAACCAATTTTTCTAATTTTCTTGAAGCTTCTTTAGAACTGAATCTTAAGATGTTTAGTGCTCTTTCTACCTTCTGACCTCTTACCAAGTCCGCTACTAAGCGCATTTTTCTAGGTGAAGTAGGGCAGTTATTCAATTTTGCGAAAGCTATAGACTTATTAGCCTCTTTTCTCGCATCTGCTGTTTCTCTTTTACGAACTCCCATTGCTTCTTATTTTTTACCTTTATTTTTTGCTCCAGCATGACCCCTAAAAGATCTAGTTGGTGAAAATTCTCCTAATTTGTGACCTACCATGTTTTCTGTTACGTAAACTGGTACAAATTGACGACCGTTATGAACTGCGATAGTCTGCCCAACAAAGTCTGGAGTAATCATAGAAGCTCTAGACCATGTCTTTACAACTCCTTTGTTTCCACCTGCTATGTTTTCTTGAACTTTCTTGTCTAACTTATAATGAACGAAAGGTCCTTTTTTTAATGAACGTGCCATATCTTATTATTTCTTTCTACGTTCTACGATATACTTGTTACTCGGGTTTTTCTTAGAACGAGTTCTATAACCTTTAGCTGGTATTCCATTTCTTGAACGTGGATGTCCACCAGAAGAACGTCCTTCACCACCACCCATTGGGTGATCGACAGGGTTCATTGCAACAGGTCTTGTTCTAGGTCTTCTTCCTAACCATCTTGTTCTACCTGCTTTACCAGATACAACTAATTGGTGGTCTGAATTAGAAACAGCTCCAATAGTAGCTGAACAAGTCAACAAGATCAATCTTGTTTCACCAGACGGCATTTTAATTGTAGCATATTTTCCATCTCTTGCCATTAATTGAGCAAAAGTTCCAGCAGAACGAGCAATTACTGCTCCTTGACCTGGTCTTAACTCAATACATGAGATTACAGTTCCTAAAGGAATTCTGCTTAATGACATAGCATTACCAACTTCTGGTTGAGATTCAGGACCAGAAACTAATTTCTGACCAACTTTCAATCCATTTTGAGCAATGATATATGTTTTTTCACCATCAGCATAAGCTAATAAAGCGATAAATGCAGTACGATTTGGATCGTATTCGATTGATTTCACAGTTGCAGGAATTCCTTCCTTAGTTCTTTTGAAATCAATAATACGATATCTCTGCTTGTGACCACCACCCGTATAACGCATGGTCATCTTTCCTTGACTATTTCTACCTCCAGAGTTTTTTATCGGCGCTATCAAAGAGCGTTCCGGCTTATCAGTTGTAATAGCGTCATAACCATTCACAACTCTAAATCGCTGACCTGGGGTAATAGGTTTTAATTTTCTTACTGACATTTTTCTATCTTAGATATTGTTGTAAAAATCAATTGTTTCTCCTTCTTGTACTTGAACAATTGCTTTCTTAATTGCATTTGTCTTTCCACTGATTAAACCACTTTTAGTGTATTTTGTAGTTCTATCCGGCCTTACGTTCATCGTGTTAACACTAACAATAGTTACACCATAAGCAGCTTCAATAGCTTTCTTAATCTCAACTTTGTTTGCTTTCTTGTTAACAACGAATCCGAAGCGGTTTAAAACTTCACTTTCTTTGGTTACTTTTTCCGTTACTATAGGTTTAATTATGATGCTCATATCCTATTATTTACTTAAATTTTCTTCAATTACTTCCAAAGAACTCTCCAAAAGCACTAAATTATTAGCGTTTAATATAGCGTAAGTGCTTAATTCTAAGCTACTTACAACATTAGCTGCCTTTAAATTGCGTGACGACAAATATACATTTTTATTCGTATCACCCAACACAAATAGTGATTTTTTATTTTCTAACTCTAAAGCTTTCAAAACGTTAATGAAATTTTTAGTGTTTGGCGTTTCAAAATTAAAATCTTCAAGTACAATTATATTTGACTCTTTTGCTTTAATTGAGAAAGCTGACTTTCTAGCCAAACGCTTCAAGCTTTTATTCAATTTGAATGAATAACTTCTTGGTCTTGGTCCAAAAACTCTTCCTCCACCTTTGAACAAAGGGTTTTTAATACTACCAGCACGAGCTGTACCTGTTCCTTTTTGCTTTTTAATCTTACGCGTACTTCCAGTAACTTCAGCTCTTTCTTTAGCTTTATGCGTCCCTTGTCTTTGATTTGCTAAATATTGTTTAACATCAAGATATACTGCGTGATTATTTGGCTCAATTGCGAATACTGAATCAGAAAGTTGAACTTTTCTTCCAGTATCTTTTCCGTTGAAATCTAATACTTTTACTTCCATTACTTGTGAATGATTACATAAGAGTTGTTACATCCAGGAATACATCCTTTTATAACAAGTAGATTCTTTTCAGCAACTACTTTTAAAACTCTAAGGTTTTGAACGTTTACATTTTCCCCTCCCATACGTCCAGCCATACGCATTCCTTTGAATACTCTAGATGGATAAGAAGAAGCCCCTACAGAACCTGGCGCTCTTAAACGGTTGTGTTGACCGTGAGTTGCTTGTCCAACACCACCAAAACCGTGACGTTTAACAACCCCTTGAAAACCTTTACCTTTAGACACACCTTGTACATCTACAAATTCTCCTTCAACAAACATAGAAACATCTATAAGATCCCCTAGTTTTTGTTCAGTTGCAAAATTTTGGAATTCAACGACTTTTTTCTTAGCTACAGTTCCCGCTTTTTTAAAGTGACCTAAAGCCGCTTTTGTGGAATGTTTCTCGTTCTTGTCATCGAAACCAAGTTGCAACGCTTCGTACCCGTCAACCGCTTTGGTTCTGACTTGGGTAACAACACATGGACCAGCTACGATTACTGTACAAGGAATATTCTTCCCGTTTTCATCAAAGATGCTAGTCATGCCGATTTTTTTACCAATTAACCCAGACATAATTATTAATTATTAATTATTAAATATAAATATAGAACACAACATTTAAGCGAATCCTATTTTTTTAAAGTGTTGCAAAAGTATAACTTATTTACATACAAACCAAAAAAATATTTTCCACCTAAATATTGTGCCCTTTTCTTACTAGTAAGCTACTTAAACTTTGATCTCTACTTCAACTCCAGAAGGTAATTCAAGTTTCATCAATGCATCAATAGTTTTTGATGAAGATGAATAAATGTCGATCAATCTCTTGTATGACATTACTTCGAATTGCTCTCTAGCTTTTTTGTTAACGTGTGGAGAACGTAGTACTGTGAAAAGTTTTTTGTGAGTTGGTAATGGAATTGGTCCTGTTACTACTGCACCGGTACTTTTTACCGTTTTTACGATCTTCTCAGCAGACTTGTCTACCAACATGTGATCGTAAGATTTTAGTTTTATTCTGATTTTTTGACTCATTTTCTTAAAGATTAAGCGTTTCCTTTTGCTTTTTTGATAACTGCTTCTGAAATATTAGAAGGTGTTTCAGCATAGTGAGAGAATTCCATTGTTGAAGTTGCTCTACCTGATGAAAGTGTTCTTAACGTTGTTACATAACCAAACATTTCTGATAATGGCACATCTGCTTTGATGGTTTTAGCACCAGCTCTGTCACCCATGTCATTAACCTGACCTCTACGACGGTTAATATCTCCAACGATATCTCCCATGTTTTCTTCTGGTGTAATAACTTCCATTTTCATGATTGGCTCAAGAATTACAGCTCCAGCAGCTTTAGCTACTTCTCTGTACCCCATTCTAGCTGCAAGTTCAAAAGAAAGTGCATCAGAATCGACTGGATGAAAAGACCCATCTAATAAAGTTACTTTCAAACTATCAACCTGGTATCCTGCTAAAGGACCTGTTTTCATAGCTTCTCTGAAACCTTTTTCAACAGAAGGGATATATTCTTTAGGAACGTTACCACCTTTTACCGCATTCACAAATTGCAAACCTACAGCAGCCTTACCGTCAACTTCTTCAGCAGGCTCTAGTTTAAATACGATATCACCGAATTTACCACGACCTCCAGATTGTTTCTTGTATGTTTCTCTGTGTTGAGCAACTTTTGTAAAAGCTTCTTTGTATTCAACTTGAGGCTCACCTTGGTTCACTTCAACTTTAAATTCACGACGCATTCTATCAACTAAGATATCTAAGTGAAGCTCACCCATACCAGAGATAATAGTTTGACCCGAAGCTTCATCAGTTCTAACAGTAAATGTAGGATCCTCTTCAGCTAATTTAGCTAAAGCCATACCCATTTTATCAACGTCAGCTTTAGTTTTAGGCTCAATTGCAATACCAATTACCGGTGCAGGGAATTTCATTGACTCAAGAATTATTGGGTGTTTTTCATCACACAATGTATCTCCAGTTTTGATATCCTTAAATCCTACTGCCGCTCCAATATCACCTGCTTCGATATAATCGATTGGGTTTTGCTTGTTAGCATGCATTTGGTAAATACGAGATATTCTTTCTTTATTTCCTGAACGAGTGTTCAAAACATAAGAACCCGCATCTAAACGTCCAGAATAAGCACGGAAGAAAGCCAAACGTCCAACGAATGGGTCAGTAGCGATCTTAAATGCCAAAGCAGCGAATGGCTCCTTTACATCTGGTTTACGTAAAATTTTAACTTGATCTTCTTCTAATAATTCAGCATCATCAGGATGAATTCCTTCAATCCCGTCTTTGTCCATTGGAGATGGTAAGTATTTACATACCGCATCTAACATGAATTGAACACCTTTATTTTTGAAAGAAGAACCAGCAATCATAGGAATGATAGCCATATCCATAACAGCCGCTCTTAAAGCTATGTTGATTTCCTCCTCAGTAATAGAGTTTTCATCTTCCATAAATTTTTCAAGCAAATTCTCATCATAATCAGCAACTGCTTCGATAAGAATAGATCTGTATTCTTTAACCTCTTCAAGCATGTCTTCAGGAATAGGCACAATATCATATGTAGCTCCTAAACCTTCTTCATGCCATACAATAGCTTGGTTTTTCACCAAGTCTACCACACCTTTGAAATCATTTTCTTCACCAATTGGCAAAGTGATTGCAACAGCATTAGATTTCAACATATCTCTTACTTGTTGACATACCATCAAAAAGTTAGATCCTTGTCTATCCATTTTATTAACGAATCCAATACGTGGAACTCTGTATTGATCAGCTAGCCTCCAGTTAGTTTCTGATTGTGGCTCAACACCATCAACAGCACTAAATAAGAAAACTAAACCATCAAGAACACGTAATGAACGGTTTACTTCAACTGTAAAGTCAACGTGTCCAGGAGTATCAATAATATTAAAGTGGTAAGGCAATGTTTCCGGTAACGGCTTACCTTGCGTAGTTGGGAAATTCCACTCACAAGTAGTCGCTGCAGATGTAATTGTAATACCTCTTTCTTGCTCTTGAGCCATCCAGTCCATTGTTGCAGCACCATCGTGTACTTCACCAATTTTATGTGATTTACCAGTATAAAAAAGAATACGCTCTGTTGTTGTTGTTTTACCAGCATCAATGTGAGCAGCGATTCCAATGTTTCTTGTATATTTTAAGTCTCTAGCCATTTCTTATGAATTAAAATCTAAAGTGAGAGAAAGCTTTGTTAGCTTCTGCCATTTTGTGAGTATCCATTCTTTTCTTAACAGCAGCACCTTCTTCTTTAGCCGCAGCTAAACATTCTGATGCTAATTTTTGAGCCATAGATTTCTCATTTCTTCTTCTAGAATAAAGTATCAACCACTTCATCGCATAAGAAATTTTTCTATCTGGTCTAATTTGCATTGGAATCTGGAATGTAGCACCACCAACTCTACGACTACGTACTTCTACGTGAGGCATAACGTTTGTTAAAGCATCTTTCCATATTTCTAATGATGATTTTTCTGCATCTTGCTTTTTTGATTCTATAATGTCAATTGCATCATAAAATACTTTAAAAGCTGTCGATTTCTTACCATCCCACATTAAGTTGTTCACAAAACGTGTTACCAATTGGTCATTAAACCTTGGATCTGGTAAAAGTGGTCTTTTCTTTGCCGCTCTTTTTCTCATGTCTTTTTTTTAATAAAATGCCACACCTAATTGAATGCAATAAATCACATCTTTAAGCGCAACGTTTTAAATTACTTTTTTGCTTCTTTTGGGCGTTTAGCACCATACTTAGATCTCCTTTGCGTTCTTCCTGCTACTCCTGACGTATCAAGCGCACCACGAACGATGTGATATCTAACTCCTGGTAAATCTTTTACCCTTCCACCCCTAACTAATACTATCGAGTGTTCTTGTAAATTGTGTCCTTCTCCAGGGATGTAGGCATTTACTTCATTACCATTTGTCAAACGTACACGCGCTACTTTACGCATTGCAGAGTTTGGTTTTTTAGGTGTTGTAGTGTAAACACGCGTACAAACCCCTCTTCTTTGAGGACAAGAATCTAAAGCAACCGATTTACTCTTCTTAGTTATCTGAGTTCTTCCTGTTCTTACTAATTGTTGAATTGTTGGCATAATTAATACTAAAAATTTATTATGTATATTAAATTCCCGCTTTTTACGGGGTTGCAAATGTATAACTTATTTTTTACTCTACAAACGTTAATCCATTAATTTTCAACAAGATTATTTATACATTTGATTCTTAACAAAAAATAAGATATTTGCAATACACACATCAAACATAAAATTCCATTGAAACAAATCCTCATATATATATTAATATTTACAATAAACCTGCAATGCACAGCCCAAAATATACGCTTAAAAATAGAAGGAAGTAACCAAGTTGAAAATAAAACCATAGACTCCTTAAACTATACCCAGATACACAAAAACGCAAAATCCATAAAAGAGGAAATTAACAAACTAGCTCAAAAACTCACGAAAACAGGATATATTGAAAACCAAATTACAGAAAATAACAAAACAAACGACTCCTCTTTTTACGCCAAAATAAAATTAGGAGTAAAAATAAAAAGCGTACATATATATATAGGTAACAATAAAACTAATGAAGATTTAAACATATTCGAAACAAAAAAGGACACAATTAAAATAGCTTTTCAACAAATCGAAACTTTTTTAAACGAAAATTTAAAAAAGCTAGAACAAAAAGGATTCTCTCTAGCTAAACTCAAACTGGAGAATATAAAAAAACAAAAAAATATTCTCTTAGCAGATTTAATAATTGAAACAAACAATTTGAGAAAATTAAATGCAATTATTCTAAATGAAAGAAATCTGAATTTTCCGAAAGGGCATTTAGCGCAAATCAATCGTAAATACAAAAACAAAACTTTTAATAAAAAAATTACAAAAGAAATTCATGACGATTTTGAAAATTTAGGTTTTGTAAGGCAAACAAAATATCCAGAAATATTATTCACAAAAGATAGCACCAAAGTCTACATCTATCTAAAAAAAAGCAAAGCAAATAATTTTGATGGTTTCATTGGCTTCGGGAATAACGAAAGCAATAAAATAGAATTCAAAGGCTACTTAGACTTAACACTTAAAAACACATTAAAAGCAGGCGAACAATTTTCATTGTTTTGGAAAAGCGACGGTAATAAACAAAAAATATTTAGATCAAATATTGAAATACCCTATCTATTTAAAAGTCCAATAGGACTAAAAGCACAGATAAACATTTTCAAACAAGACACCGTTTTTCAAAACACAAAAACAGAATTAGACATAAGTTATTTCTTAAATTACAACACTAGACTTTACCTCGGATACCAAACAACCGAATCAAGCGATATTCAAAACACAAACAACAATAACATAAGCGACTTTAAAAACAAATTTATCACATCAAAGTTGATCTACTTAAAAACTGACAACACAAACCCGTTATTCCCCACAGAAACAAGCTATACTATAACAACAGGAACAGGAAAAAGAAATCAAACACAAAATTCGACCCCAACAAACAATCAATACTTCATAAACCTACAAGGAATACATAATTTTCATTTAAACAACAAAAACATAATCAATATAAATAGTCAATTACACTACTTAAAAAGCGACAACTACTTAACAAATGAACTTATTCGCTTTGGCGGAATTAATTCAATTAGAGGGTTTGAGGAAAACAGCCTTCAAGCAAATTTTCTATACGCCCTTTCTACAGAATACCGATACATTTTATCCTCCAATACATATGTCCATACTATCACGGATTACAGCATATCATACGACCCAACAATAATAGATAAAAAAGACAACAACAAAACATTATTAGGGCTAGGGATCGGAATGGGAATAAAAACAAAAAGCGGCTTACTAAATTTATCAGCAGCAAACGGAAGCAAAGAAGGTCAAAAAATTAAATTTTATAACACAATTATACAATTATGTTATAATGTTAAATTTTAGATACATATAAAAAAAAGAGTTTCAAATATTAGGATTGTTAACATATTATTAAGAGTTTTGTGAAACTAATTCAAAATAATTAAAAATGAAACTAAAGTTCAATGGATTCTTAGTACTATTATTAGTACTAGTGGCGCAACTAACTTTTGCGCAAGAGAGAGCCGTTTCGGGTGTTGTTTCTGATAATGCAGGAATGCCTTTACCAGGTGTGAGTGTATTAGTTAAAGGAACCAAAACCGGAGCCCAAACTGATTTCGATGGTAAATTCACCATCAATGCAACATCAAGCCAAGTCTTGATTTTTAGCTACATTGGTATGAAAACCCAAGAAATGAACGCATCATCAACAAACCTTAAAGTGAAAATGAAGGATGACGCTTTCGAACTTGAAGGAGTTGTGATTAACGTACTTGGTATCGAGGTTAAAAAAAACCAAAGTGCTTCATCTTATTCTAAAGTAAAAGGGGATGTACTTAAAAATTCAGGTGAAACATCTGTATTGAAAAGTTTATCTGCTAAAGCTTCAAGTGTAAGTATCGTATCTAACTCTGGAGATCCAGGATCAGGAGCATACGTACAAATTAGAGGTCAAAACTCTATTACAGGATCAACTCAACCGCTTTACGTTATTGATGGTAACCCAGTTACAAATGACGAACTTGGTGGAGGAACTGCTGGGGTAGGACAACAAAGTAGATTAAATGACATCAACCCTAACGACATTGCATCAGTACAAGTTCTAAAAGGAGCTTCAGCTGCAGCACTTTGGGGATATAGAGCATCTAATGGTGTAATTCTTATTACAACAAAAAAAGGTAAAAGAGGAAAAATATCTGTGGATATTAACTCTAGCGTATCATTCGATAAGGTTAACGTAAGAATGGAACTTCAAGATCGTTTTGGACAAGGATTAAATGGTTCTTGGAGAAAAAACAATGCGAATTCATACGGGGATAAAATTGCTACAAGAGCAGGTGGATTAGACGTTTTTGACACTTCTGGACAATATTTTGTTTCTCAAGGTGGAGCTACTATTTATCCAATTGCTACAGGCGGAAAAAGAAGTACAGCAAATTTCAATGATTCTAATATGGATTCAGTGTTAGGAGATGGTTACAACATTGACAATCATATTGGTATTAGTGGTGGTGGAGACAACACTAACTTTTATTTAGGAATAGGAAACACAAACCAAGAAGGTGTTGTTAGAAATGCAGATTACGAAAGAACAAGTATTGACTTCTCATCTGAATCAAAAATAGGTGAAAAAACAAGCTTTAAAAGTAAATTTGGATATTCTTCTATCAACTCAAACAGAACACAACAGGGATCTAATTTAGCTGGATTATTCTTAGGATTATACAGATCTCCTGCAGATTTTGACAACAGAGATTATATCGGAACAAATTTTAGAAGCGGAGTACCCTCTTTTAATAGCCATAGAGCATACAGACAAGATGTTGGTACGTACGATGGAGATTCAAATCCAAGTTATAACAACCCATTATGGACTACAAATGTTCAAAAAAACCCTAACACGGTAGACCGTTATGTTGCAGGTTTTGAATTAAAACATGATGTGAACAAATGGTTAACATTAGTTGGAAGACTAGGTTTAGATGGATATAGTGACAAGAGAATCAGTATGTTTCCTAAAAACTCAGCAGAAAATGGTGGAAACGGTAATGCTACAGAAAGCGTAACTGATTTCCAACAATACAATGTTGATTTTATTGCATTAGGAGATGTTAACATTAGCGAAAACATAGGTTTAAACTATTTAACAGGTATAAACTTTGCTCAATCAAGTTATGACTCAAGAGGTGGTACTTATAAAAACTTCTTATTAGACAACAATGCGTTTTCATATGACAATGCACTAATCGTTGATAAAACAACATTTTTAAACAGAACAAGCTCAAGATTAAGCGGTGCTTATTTCTCTACAGCTTTTGATTATAAAAATTATTTATTCTTAACTGTAGGTGGACGTTTAGAGACATCTTCTTCTTACGATCCAAATTTGAAAGTATATTTCTACCCAACTGCTGAATTTGCATACAAGTTCACAAAAGACATGGATAGCAAAATACTTACAGACGGTAAATTAAGATTAACATTCGGTCAAATTGCTTCTATCCCAAGACCATATTCTGGAGTTACTTATTTCAACTCAGCTGTAGGTGCTGAAGGATGGGGTCCTGCATATGATTCAGGTGTTTACAATGGTTCATTCCAAAGATCTGGTACAGCTGGTAATCCAAATTTGAAGCCTGAAATCAAAACAGAATTTGAAGTAGGTGCAGATTTAGAATTTTTTAACAATGTTAAAATAAATGCTACATATTACTCAAATGAAACTAAAGATTTATTAGTAGATGTGCCATTAAACGGTAGTTCAACTTACAGTAGTATATATGGAAATTTTGCTACAATTGAAAACAAAGGTCTAGAAATTGAATTTGACGCTAATTTATTATCGTCTACTTCAGCTATTAAATGGAATGTTTTTGGAAACTGGAGTAGAAACAGAAACAAAGTAACTAAATTAGAAGGAACTGAATCTTTATTCTTAAACGGATTTACAGGTTCGTCTTCTCGTGCAGTATTAGGTCAACCTTTAGGAGTTCTTTGGGGAGGTCAATTTGACAGAGACACAACCGGAAAAATGATATTAGACGCTAACGGTTTCCCAACTGTAGCTAATTCAGAAGGTGTAATTGGAGATCCTAATCCAGATTGGAGAGGTGCTATCGGAACATCTATTTCATACAAAAACTTTAAAATAAGCACTTTATTTGATGCTTCTATTGGAGGTGACTTATGGGATGGTACGAATGGAGCATTAAACAACTTTGGTAGAACATGGGAAACTGCAAATGAAGCTACTTTAACTACACCATTAAAAAATTACTCTGGAAGTACTATTCCAGTTGGAACAATTAGAGGTAACATTAGAGACTTTGGAGCTGGTCCAGTATTATTAGATCAATCATGGTACCAAAGTTTAGGTGGTGGATTTGGTCCAGTAGGTGAGCAATTTATTAAATCTGCTTCTTGGGTTAAATGGAGAGAGTTAACACTTTCATATTCATTAAAATTAAAAGATAGTAAAGTAGGAGTTGAAAGTATCACTTTCTCAGGAACAGGTAGAAACTTATGGTTATGGACAGAAGCTAAAGATCTAGGTCAAGATCCTGAAACTAACCTAACTGGAGGATCTAACGGAAGAGGATTACAATATTTCAACAGTCCAAACACTAAATCTTTAATATTTAGCGTAAACTTAAAATTCTAAAAAAATGAAAAATATTTTTATAAAAAAAGCGAGTCTTTGCTTACTTATTGCATCAGTTTTTAGTTGTACAAGTTTTGTTGAAGACATGAATGTAGATCCAGACAACTTGACAGATTCTGATGCTACAAATTTATTCCAAGGAGTACTTTTGGCTAATCAGTTTTTTCAAACTAGTTCGACTACAAGAAATGCCATGCTTTGGTTAAACCAAGCAAATGGTGAGAATAGACAATATGTTTCCTTAAATAACTGGAACAATACAACTGCGTCAGAATTTGACGATAGTTGGAATAATGCTTATGTAAACTGTATTACTCAAGCTAAAATCACTCAAGAAAAAGCTGGTAAAGAACTAAACCCAAGATTAAAAGGTGCTGCTCAAGTTATTGAAGCACACTGTATGGGTACTGTAACTTCACTATGGGGTGACGCTCCTTATTCTGAGATTGACATTACTGGTAAAAACCTTACTCCTAAATATGATACTCAGGCATCTATTTATGCTAAAATGCAAACTTTATTAGATCAAGCGATCACTAATTTGCAAGCTACAACTGGAAAAGGAATCCCAAGCGGTAAAGACATTTACTATGAAGGTGATGCTGCTAAATGGATAAAGTTAGCTTATTCACTTAAAGCAAAATTTTATCTTCACGTTAAAAATTACCCTAGTGCTAAAGCAAATGCAGTTTTAGGTATTAGCAATCCTTCAGGTGATTTCAAAGCTAAGTTCGGTAATTCATACGGACAAAGTTTCAATCCTTTTTATTCATTTTTAGTTTACGACAGAGATGATTATATGTCAGGTGACGGTTATGCTGCTAGAATATTAGATCCATCTAATGCTTTATACAGAGGTAACGCAAAAACGGATGAATCTGCAAGATTTTTGTACACATATTTACCGGGATGGTATTATTTCCCGATATATGAAATGAACATTAACAGTCAATTTGACTGGGGTGAACCAGACGGAAGATTTGGAACTAGTACATCTATGCCATTAGTAACTTATGGTGAAATGTTATTAATTATTTCAGAAGCAGATGCTAGAACATCATTTGTAACAGGATTAACATCTTACAATAATTATAGAGCATTATTAAATACTGGTTATTCTATTGGTATTGACAATGCGGGTTATTATGGCGAATCATTTAGATACTTACCATATGACGCTCTTGATTTTGCAATTGCAGGAATGGAAAATGTATCTGGAAGTCTTTCTAATCAAAATGCTTTATTAAGAGAAATATACCAAGAAAGATATATTTATTTTATTGGATCATTTGAAGGTTTCACTGACTTTGGTAGAACTAACAATTTAGCAGGTATTCAATTAAAAGCAGGAAATGCAGGTACTCCTCAAAGGTTTTTATACCCACAAGTTGAGATTAATGCTAATCCTAATACACCGAAACCTATCCCAACAATTGTTACTAAAACACCAGTAAACAACTAATAAAGGATTACAATATCTAAAAAACCATCACTTTAAATAGTGGTGGTTTTTTTTTATATATTTGCACCATGGAAAAAGAACATCAAATATTTGGGATTAGAGCTATTATTGAGGCAATTCAAGCGGGCGCAACAGTTGATAAAGTTTACATTCAAAAGGAAGCGAGTAGCGAACTAATGAAAGACTTAATGAAAGTGATGAAGAGAGGAAACATCAACTTTTCTTATGTACCAGTTGAAAAGCTAAATAGACTTACACCAAATAACCATCAAGGTGCCGTAGCAAGCATCTCCCCTATCTCCTTTTTTGATTTAGAGTCACTTATTGAAACTGTTATTGAGAACGGAAAAAAACCATTATTCTTAATTTTAGATCAAATTTCTGACGCACGTAATTTTGGAGCAATTATTAGAACTGCTGAGTGTACAGGTGTAAATGGGATTATTGTCCAAAAATCAGGTTCAGCACCTGTAAACGGAGATACGGTTAAAACATCAGCTGGAGCAGTATTTAACATTCCTATTTGCAAAGTAGAACATATTAAAGACGCTATTTTTCTTTTGCAAGCAAGCGGTATAAAAACAGTTGCTGCCACTGAAAAAACAGATCAAAACATATACGACATAAATCTAAATGAACCTGTAGCAATTATAATGGGATCTGAAGATCGCGGAGTAAACCCATCTGTACTTAAGATTGTGGATGAAAAAGCAAAACTGCCTATGTACGGAACAATTGGATCATTAAATGTATCCGTTGCGTGTGGAGCATTTCTTTATGAAGCGGTGAGACAAAGAAGTTAATCTCTGGCTTTCTTTTAAAAAATAAACGAATTGAAATAACATTCTATTAAAATGAATTAAGACTCCGGTTTTGATTCATTTTTTTTGTTATGAGAACATTTTTTTTAAGCAAAACATAAATCAACACCTATAACTTAAACAAAACTCTAAAAAAGGGATCTGTTTTTGAAGTGCATACCCTGCTTTATACCTTGAAATCTACAAAAGCCACAATAATTTTTTAACTTAAAAAACAATAGTTGTTGTTTTAATTTGGAATCACGGTTTTTTATAACATTTTAAGTCATTTTAAAATATTTTGTTTTGACACCAAATTAAGAAAAACAAAAAAATAATATTAATTAAATATGCTTTTTTAAGGTATATACTGACTTTATAATACGTTTTTAACATTCCAAACAAACTTATCACCTTAAAATAACTTATTCAAGCGTTAAAAATAAAGACAAAAACAAAATATACCTATTGTTTATTTAACAAATAGTTGTGATATTTGGCGCACTAATTCAAATCATATTATATGAAACTAAAATTTAATGGCTTTTTAGTACTATTGGTAGTACTAATGACGCAAATCACATTTGCTCAAAACAAAACCATAACTGGGGTTGTTTCAGACAATGAAGGGAAACCTCTGACTGGAGTAAATGTAAAAGTAAAAGGAACATCAAACGGTGTTCAAACAAATTTTGATGGAAAATATTCTATCAATGCAAAAACAGGAGATGTTTTGATTCTATCCTTTGTTGGATTGGAAACAAAAACATTAACTATTGCAAATTCTAATTCAATAAATGTTACAATGCAATCTAGTGCAGTAGCTATTGATGAAGTAGTAGTTATTGCCTATGGTAAAGCTAAAAAATCTTCTTACACAGGTTCAGCCACTGCCATTAAAGGAGAAAAACTGGAAAACAGAGCTGTAACCAATATTCTTTCTGGAATTGAAGGTGCCGTTTCAGGTGTTCAAATTCAAAGTGGATCAGGGCAACCAGGTTCTCAACCAGCAGTTAGGATTAGAGGTTTTAGTTCTATTAGTGGCTCAAACACACCTCTTTACGTTGTTGACGGAGTGCCTTTTTCAGGTGACATAAACAACATTAACGCAGCTGATGTTGAAAGTATGACAATATTAAAAGATGCAGCTTCAACATCTCTTTATGGATCTAAAGCAGCAAACGGAGTAGTAATGATTACTACTAAAAAAGGAACTGCAGCAAAAGACAAATTCACATTGAATATGAGTACTGGTCTTTCTACAAGATCAATTCCTGAATATGAAAGAGTTAATGCTTTTCAATACTACCCATTAACATGGGAAGCTATCAGAAACAGTAGACCTATGAGTACACCTGCATTATTAGCTACAGCTAATGCTTTTGCTTCAACTAGAACTCCTATAGATTTAGTTAACAATCCTTTTAATGTAACTAATGCAAATTTATTTGATGCTAACGGAAAATTAAACCCAGATGCACAACTTTTATATGCAGATGATTTAGATTGGGAAAGACAACTACAAAGAGCTGGTGTTAGAAGAAATATTGATTTCTCTTACCAAGGAAAAACAGAAAAAACTAATTATTTTGTTTCCTTAGGAAATTTAAATGAAGAAGGAGCTATTTTGAACTCTGATTTCCAAAGAACTACAGCACGTTTAAATGTGAACACTAAACTTAATGAATCATTTAAAACAGGTGTAAATCTAGCAGCAACTTTTACTGATTCAAATCAAGCAGTTGACGGAGCGGCAAACTCTACTTCATTCAATAATCCATTCCGTACTATTCGTTATATGGGTCCTATATATCCTGTGTTTAGTCACAATCCGACAACTGGAGCGATATTGCTTAATGCAAATGGAACACCAAGATATTCAGATTTACGTGGATCAAGTGCATCAAACGGAAGAAACGTTATTTACGAAACATTAAATAATGAAAATAGAGACAAAGGACTTGCTGTAAATGGACGTACGTATTTAGAGTTTAAATTCCTAAAAGACTTTAAATTCACTACTAACTTTGCATATGACGGTACTCATTTCAACAATAATGTTTTTTGGAACACATTGATTGGAGATGGTGCTCCTGATGGATATGCATCTCGAACTAACACTATCACTACAGGAATTACATTTAATCAATTACTTGAATATAGTAAAAGCATAAAAAATCATAATTTCAGCGCATTAGCTGGACATGAAAGTTTTGATTATGAGTATAATTACATTTTTGGTTCAAAAAGAGGACAAGGTGTACCTAACAATAATGAATTTATCAACTATCTTACGGTATCTACATTAAATTCATATACAAGAAATTATGCTACTGAATCCTATTTCTCTCGTGTAGGGTATGATTATAATGAAAGATATATTTTATCTGCTTCTGTACGTAGAGATGGTTCTTCAAAGTTTGCTGAAGCTAACAAATGGGGTAATTTCTACTCTGTAGGTGCTGCATGGAACTTAGGAAAAGAATCTTTTCTTGAAAAACAATCTTGGATAAATGATTTAAAATTCAGAGCTTCTGTAGGAGAAGTAGGTAATGATTCTCATATTAGCTATGGTGGTTTGAATTATTACATAGGTGCCCCAACATTTTCATTAGGATTAAATAATGCCAGCGAAGTTGGAATTTTAACTAATGATCAAGGAGCTCCTAATCTAAAATGGGAAAAAAACACTCAAAAAGACGTCGCTCTAGATTTTGCTTTTTTTGGAAATAGATTAAGAGGTTCTGTAGAATACTACAACAGAACAACTGACGGATTGATTTTTAACGTACCTGTACCAGTTTCTTCAGGATTAGATTCTAAAACTGAAAACATTGGATCTATGTTTAATCAAGGATTTGAAGTTTCATTAGATGGAATGATTGTAAAAACAAAAGAATTCTCATGGAACATAAACATCAATGCTTCTACGATTAAAAATGAAATAACTGCATTACCACAAAAAGAAATTATTACTGGTACTAAAAAATATTCAGTAGGAAGTTCTATTTACGACTATTGGTTAAGAACTTGGTATGGTGTAGATCCAACTGATGGATTTGCTTTATATATCGTTGATCCATTATTAACAACACCTACTGATACTGATTCAAGAACAGTAAATGGAGTTAATGTTACAACAAATCAAAACAAAGCGTTATACCAATACAATGGTTCGTCTTTACCTGATTTGTTTGGTAGTTTCACGAATACTTTTAAAATTGGAGGCTTCCAGATGGATGTATTATTTACATACCAATTAGGAGGGAAAACTTACGATTCTAACTATGCTGCTTTAATGCATTCAGGTAACAGCTATGGTTCTGCTTTACACATTGACGCCTTAAACAGATGGCAAAAACCAGGTGACATTACTAATGTTCCAGTATTAAACATTGCTAGAAGTGCTCAACATAATGCAGCTTCTGATCGTTGGTTAGTAGATTCAGATTACTTATCTTTAAGACAAGTTTCGTTATCATACAACTTACCAACAAACGCAATTTCGAAATTAAAAATTGATGCAGCTAAGTTTTATATTAATGGGGAAAACATAGCGTTATTCACTAAAAGCAAAGGAATGGACCCTCAAGCGAATTTTAATGGAACTACACAAAATAGATTCTCACCATCAAGAACTATTTCATTAGGAATCAATTTAAACTTTTAATACAATATCATGAAAACACTTAACAAAACAATTTTATTGGTGGTATTATCGATACTGTCATTAAGCTCGTGTTCAGAAGATTTCTTAGTGAAAAAACCTACGGAGTTTGTAGATTTCGAATCAGCAACTTCTACAACAGCAAATTTATTCTCTTTATTAAACGGAGTCCACAGATCACTTTATATTAGATATGAAGGACAAAACGAAACTGGTATTGCAGGATGTATGCAACAAGTAGATATTGCTGGTGAAGACATTGTTTACCCAATATCTAACGGTTGGTTTTTAGGAGTATACAATTGGAATAACCTAAGCAATGAAAACTCACAAGATGTTGCTTTCCCATACAGAACTTTTTATAGAATAAACAGAAATGCAAATACTATATTAGAAGCTGTAGATGTAGCATCAGGATCAGATGCAGACAAAAAAATAATTAAAGGTCAAGCTTTATTATATCGTGCGTTTAGTCATTTCCAATTAGTGCAATTGTACGGAAAAAGATATGATGCAACTGCAATACCAAACAACCAGTTAGGTATACCTCTTGTATTAAAAGTGTCTAACGAACAATTACCTCGTGCTACAGTTGAAGAAGTATATAAGCAAATCAACAAAGATATTGACGATGCTTTAGCTTTATTAGTTGGATATACTAA
Organism: Flavobacterium sp. K5-23; assembly: GCF_023278045.1. Lineage (NCBI taxonomy): Bacteria > Pseudomonadati > Bacteroidota > Flavobacteriia > Flavobacteriales > Flavobacteriaceae > Flavobacterium > Flavobacterium sp. K5-23. The sequence continues at coordinate 1,491,837 of NZ_CP056783.1, read as the reverse complement.
ACCAAACAACTCTCACTTAGATTTAAGAGTTGCACAAGGATTAAAAGCTCGTGTTGCTTTAGTTCAACAAAACTGGCCAGTAGCATCTGCAAACGCAATACTTGCAAGAGCAGGAAAATCTCTAATGAGTACAACTGCTTACACTTCAGGATTCAATTCTTACACTAATTCAGAATGGATGTGGGGAAGTTTCGTGAATGAACTTCAATCAGAATCTTTTGCGAATTTTGGCGCATATATGTCAAGAAACTTCAGTTCAACTGTAATTCGTTCTTGTCCAAAAGCAATCTTTAATAAACTTTTAGATCCTTTCCCTGCTACTGATGTGCGTTCAACAATTTTTAGCAAAACAGGACAGCACCCAAATATTACTTTAGTTTCAACTGCTGTTAAATTTCCATATACTAGCCAAAAATTCCTTGCGGTAAGTACAGGAGACAGTAGATGTGATGTTCCTTATATGCGTATTGCTGAAATGTTCCTAATTGAAGCTGAAGCAAAAGCAAAAATGAATGACGCTACTGCTTCTCAAATTTTATTCAATTTAATTACAACAAGAAATCCTGCATATGTAAAATCTACTTCTACAGGACAAACTTTATTAAATGAGATTTACTTACACAGAAGAATTGAATTATGGGGTGAAGGATTTAGATTTTACGATTTAAAAAGAACTGACTCTCCTTTAGACAGAGTTGGTCCTACTACAGTACCAGCTACTACTTCTAACCATATTGCTTCAGTTGCACTTGTAATGAGTATTCCAGCAGGAGACAAAAGATGGCAATGGCTTTTACCAAGATCGGAAATAAATGCTAACCCTAACATTGTTCAAAATCCAAATTAATACAAAAATATATTTCATCTAGAGAATTCAAAATTTTATTTTAGATGATATATTAATATTTCAAAACAGTTACAAGTTAAATCTTGTAACTGTTTTTTTTTTGGAAAATAATAAAATTTAAAACAAAATAAAACCCAGAACAACACACAAGTTTCCTTCTATAAAACTTTATATAGCAATAATAAAAAACTTGAAGAGAATTAATTATCAGTATCTAAATCATTTTCTTTATTTGGAATTATACAATAACCCACAGAACAACTTGAAGTATAATAAGTAGAAAACCCATTTTCTACTTCAATAACAGGAGGCAAATTCACGAAATTTCCATTTTTATCAAATCGCTGCATAAATTTATCTTCCAAAGGATTATAATCTGGCTGTTCCCAATCGTATTTAATTACTTTCTTATATTCAGGTGTCCTAAACATAAAGGCAAAGACAAAACCCACTATAAATCCTGAAAGATGGCCTTCCCAGGAAACGGCATTATCTACTTCGGGAAAAACATACCAAGCCATTCCTCCGTATAACATAATAACAGTAAGTGACAAAGCAACCAGTCGATAATATCTTGTCAAGATCCCTTTAAAAAAGATAAAGCTCACTAATACATATATCAAACCACTTGCCCCAATATGATAATTTGATCTCCCTATAACCCAGGTTAAAAAACCTGAAAATAAAATTCCATAACAAATAACATAAAGAGATTCCTTAGCATAAAAAAACTGTAAAGCAGCTAATAAAACTAAAAGCGGGATGGAATTATTATAAAGATGATCAATATCAGAATGAATAAATGGACTAAATATAATTCCCTGTAACCCTGAAAATGTCCTGGGAAAAACTCCATTTGTAACAAAATCAAAATCAAAACGGATTTCAAGCCAATAAATAAACCATAGAAACAACACAAAAAAAAGTGGAAGTCCAACTACAGCATTTGTGAATTTAAAATTTTTATCCATTTAGTATTTCTTTGATTTTAAACAATTAAATTAATAATAAATACATAACAAATATGTAACCAAAGACAATTTAATGCAATTTTGTCATAGCATAAAATATAAGGCTTCTATTTAAAGAAGAATTCGCCTAAATCATAAACTACAATTTCAAAGAAGATAATATGTGATGCTGAATTAGCTTTTAATAAAAAACAGTAATTTTGCAATATGGAAGCACCTTTAGCAGAACGCATACGTCCTCAAAAACTAGAAGAATACATCAGTCAATCCCATTTGATAGGGCCAAATGGTTCTCTGACACAACAAATCGCTAAAGGAATAATCCCTTCATTAATATTATGGGGACCTCCAGGAACGGGGAAAACGACTCTAGCCCAAATTATCGCACAAGAATCGAAACGTCCTTTTTATATTTTGAGCGCAATAAATTCTGGGGTAAAAGACATTAGAGATGTTATTGATAAAGCTAAACAAAGTGGCGGACTTTTTACTTCTAAAAACCCAATTTTATTTATTGACGAAATTCATCGTTTTAGTAAATCACAACAGGACTCTTTATTAGCCGCTGTAGAAAAAGGATGGATAACTCTTATTGGAGCAACTACAGAAAACCCAAGTTTTGAAGTTATTCCAGCTTTACTATCCAGATGTCAGGTGTATATTTTAAACGCATTTACAAAAGAAGATTTAGAATCTCTTTTACAACGCGCTATGACAAAAGATAGCTTTTTAGCTTCGAAAAACATAAAACTAAGTGAAACAGAGGCGTTGTTGCGCCTTTCTGGCGGAGATGGACGTAAGCTATTAAATATCTTTGAACTTGTCGTAAATGCATCCTCTGAAGATGAAATTATCATCACCAATGAACGCGTATTTGCATTAGTGCAACAAAACACGGTTTTATATGACAAAAGTGGAGAACAGCATTACGATATAGTTTCAGCTTTTATAAAATCAATACGTGGGAGTGACCCAAACGGAGCTGTCTATTGGCTAGCCAGAATGATAGAAGGTGGTGAAGATGTGAAATTCATTGCACGACGTATGTTAATATTATCTAGTGAAGACATAGGAAATGCAAATCCTACGGCACTGATAATGGCTAACAATACTTTTCAGGCAGTTACAACCATAGGATATCCCGAAAGCCGAATTCTCTTAAGTCAATGTGCAATTTATCTTGCCACATCTCCTAAGAGTAATGCGTCTTATTTAGCTATTGGTAGTGCACAGCAACTGGTAAAACAAACTGGTGATTTGCCCGTTCCTATTCATCTACGCAATGCACCAACAAAACTAATGAAAGAATTAGGCTATGGTGAAGAGTATAAATATTCTCATGATTTCGCGAATAATTTTGCAGAACAGGAATTTCTACCTGACGCTGTAAGCAACACGCCTTTGTATATCCCCGGAAATAACTCAAGAGAAAACACCACACGCGAGTTCTTAAAAAACAGATGGAAGGGTAAATATGGTTATTAGTCTATTAATTCAGACAGCTTTTTTATAACTTAAAGTTTAATTTATCCGTAATTAATTTATCGTTTTCATAATATTCAAAAGTAGCATTGTCTCCTTTTATGATTACAACTCCGTTTTTAGTTTTGGATTGTCCTATAAAAATGTTGTCATTAGAAGTTTTATACATTTTCAAGACTACTTTAGAGGATTGAGAATCTATTAATATGTATCCATTAATTATTTTCTCAACTGACAATAAATCTGAGCTGACAAGAACACTGCTCTCTACTTTCACCTTTTCATCCTTAACCTTAACTTCGACAAGCTCCTTTTTAATTTCATTTTTATTAGAATTGCCATTGTATTTATAATTCAATTTATAAATAGATAAAAAGGCATCGTTTAATGCTTCCCGGTAGGCTTCATCATAACTTTTTTCCTTACTTTTCCCAACATTTGATTGAAAAACTACTTTCCCATTACAATCCTTAAGTAGTACAAAAAGTTTAGTAGTCAGTAAGCCACTTTCTTTTTCTACATCAAGATATAATAAATCACATTTATCTCCTATTACATTTTCAGCAATTTCAGAAACATAAAAAGCTTCAAAACCTGCTTTTTGAATATTATACTTGGAAATTGTGTTTAAACGATACGCATTCTCAACACTTAAAAAATCATATTTTAAAGGCACAATAACTGCTGAGTAATCATTTACAGATTGGGCGATTCCAAGGCTTGAAACAAGAAGGAATAGAAAAAGAATTTGTTTTTTCATAAAAAGTTATTTATTGAATTATAATTTCTTGGTAAAATGGCACATCTTCATTCGTGTTCGTGTCGAATTTCAGCTGTGTTTATCTCAAAATTTACAAGTAATTTTTAAGATCTAATAAATGATTAATTTGTTTAATATATGGTGCTGCGTCAACTTTATTTTCATTAAAAAAAATAGCGTCAAGCCCAAAATCCAATGCACCCTGAACATCTGCTTCCAGTGAATCCCCTATCATTATACTCGTTTCTTTTTTGGCTTTAGCTAAGTTTAAAGCATAATCAAATATGATAGAATTTGGTTTCTTAACACCAGCCATTTCCGAATTTGTAATTGTATCGAAATAATTAGATAAATTTGAATTACTTATTTTTTTGGATTGCACATCAGCAAAACCATTAGTGATAATATGCAAATTGTAATTTTCGTTTAGGTAATCCAACACCTCTATAGTACCGTCAAAAAGATGATTATTATCTGGTAAAAACTGAATATACTCAACCGAAATCAAATCTATGTCTTCATCAGAAATTGTATAATTCAACGCATCAAAAGAATGTTTCAATCTATTATAACGCAATTCCTGATGAGAAATCTTATCGTACTGATACAACTTCCAACAAGCTTGATTGATAGGAACATATTTCTCGATAAACGTTTTAATTTCAATTGCGGGATGGCTCCTTTTAAAGATATTCGCAAAAGTTATTTCGGAGTTTTTATCAAAATCCCAAAGGGTATGATCTAAATCAAAAAAAACATCTTTTATATTATCAATTTTCATCACTACCTTTTTTAAAAAATTCCTTCATCGACAAAGCTAAAATAATTATTCTCAGTCACAATCAAATGGTCGAGAACTTTTATCTCTAAACTTTCGCCTGCTAATTTTAATTTTTTAGTTATATGCTTGTCGGCATCACTCGGAATTAAGGTGCCCGAAGGATGGTTATGGCATAATATCAATGCTGTCGCCCCAAATTCCAAAGCGGCTTTAAATACAATTCGTACGTCAACTAAAGTCCCTGTGATTCCACCCTTACTCAATTGCGATTTAGAAAGAATTTTATTCGAATTGTTTAAATAAATAATCCAAAATTCTTCGTGCGGTAATTCTCCAATAATAGGCTGCATGATTTCAAAAATCATTTTACTTGAAGTAATCTTAATTAATTCAACTGCCTCTTCAGCTCTTCTACGTCTTCCTAGTTCTAATGCTGAAATAATAGAAATTGCCTTGGCCTCTCCTATTCCTTTAAATTGGATTAGCTGTGAAATTGATAATTTACCCAAAGCATTAAGATTTCCCTCAACACTTTTCAGAATTTTTTTACTCAACTCCACTGCGGATTCGTTCCTACTGCCCGAACCAATTAATATAGCAATCAATTCAGCATCGCTCAACGCTACCCTGCCTTTAAGCATAAGTTTTTCACGTGGTTTGTCGTCTTCGGACCAATGGGTAATAGGAAAATTAGTTTGCTCCATAGAAAAATTTAAGGCTTAAGTTATTCACAACTATATTTTCTTATTCATACATATACTATTAATCAAACCAACATAGGGTTCGTAATTTTCTACGATGGAATACCCCACCTTTTGATATAGACCTATGGCTTCTTGTTGTTTATTCAAAGTTTCTAAAACAGAGAAAACATACCCTAATTCACTTGCCCATAATTCCAATTCTAGTAACATTTGTTTTGCCAAACCCAATCCTCTAACTTTTGGCGAAACAAACATTCGCTTGATTTCTATTGTGTTTTTGTCATATTTCTTGAAACAACCACAAGCAACAGCTTCATTTTCAAAGTATATAATTACGACATTTGGATTTATTTCTAAAATATTATTTCCCCAATAATTTGATTTCAACTCAGGGTATCTTTCCCATAAACTCTTATCTAGTTCAGCAACTAAGTTAATGAAATCTAAATTTTCACTGGTGGTTTTCTTAATTATTATTTTGCCTCCCATCCTTACTTTAATTAACTTACTAAGCTTTTAACATCATCAAAATCTAAACCTCCATAATTTCCAGAACTCATCAGTAACAAAGCTGAATTATCAAGATTTAAATTGAAAAGGTACTCTTTAAAATCCGCTGGATTTGTATATATAATTAAATCCTTTCTTTTAAAAGCACTAGCAATTTGCTCATAAGTTACTTCTTCCAGTTGCTTAATTTTAACCGCATCAGGAGAATAGAAAACAACTGCGACATCAGCATATTCAAGTGCTCCTTCATATTCCTTTAAGAATTCAGAATTTAAACTACTGTACGTATGCAATTCCAGACAAGCAACTAAAGTTCTAGTTGGGTATTGCTCTTTTACCGCTTTTGTAGTTGCAGCCACTTTACTTGGTGAATGGGCAAAGTCCTTGTACGCAACCTTGTTTTTACCTTCGGCAATTTTTTCTAATCGCTTAGAAGCTCCTTTAAAACTGGCAATTGCTTCATAGAAATCAGCTTCATCAACTCCCATATTTTGACATATCCATTTGGCCCCAGCCAAATTATTCAAATTATGAGCCCCAAAAACTTCAATAGGCATATCCCCTTCTGGAGTTTCCAGCAATGTCGTTCCGACTTCCACTTTATAGTTTGGCGTTGAATAAGCTAACTTTCTAATTGGGTTAACAGCTACCTCAGCTACTCTTTTCACTTCAGCATCATCTTCATTATAAACTAGGATTCCACCATTTGTGATTTTCCCAATAAAGATCTCAAACTGCTCTACGTAGTTATCATACGTTGGAAAAACATTAATATGATCCCAGGCAATACCTGAAATCAAGGCAATATTAGGTTGGTACAAATGAAATTTTGGTCTTCTGTCGATTGGTGAGGATAAATATTCATCTCCTTCTAATACGATAAAATCATTTTCTTCGGTAAGATGAACCATAGTGTCAAAACCCTCTAACTGAGCCCCTACCATATAATCCACAGCAATATCATGGTAATGCATCACGTGTAAAATCATAGAGGTTATGGTTGTTTTTCCATGTGAACCACCTATAACGACTCTTGTTTTATTTTTAGATTGTTCGAATAAAAACTCAGGATAAGAGTAAATTTTTAGCCCTAATTCCTGTGCTCTTAACAATTCTGGATTGTCCGCTTTAGCATGCATTCCAAGAATTACCGCCTCAATATTCTTAGTGATTTTCTCAGGAAACCAACCTAATTCAACAGGTAAAATTCCTTTTTTATCTAACCTTGATTTTGATGGTTCGAAAATAGCATCATCGCTTCCACTAACTTGATATCCTTTATTATGTAATGCTAATGCTAAGTTGTGCATTGCGCTTCCGCCAATTGCAATGAAATGTGTTTTCATGGTTTTATTATACTGTTATGCGTTTATATGTTTACAGATTTATCCAAATTTAGATTAATCTTTACTGTTTCTTTTCTTTATACTCTTCAAGAATTGATCTAGCTTTTCCAGGTTCATTCATCTTATTCTTGTATAAATCTGATAGTTTTATATAGGCTGTTTTTGAATCTCCAATGGCAATTGCCTTTTTATAATATATTTCTGCCGTACTATATCTTTTAAAACATTCTTCGATATGTCCTCTAGACAAATACCCATCAATAGCAGACAATTTCAATAATTCATTCGAATATTTCAATGCTTTTGCTTCACTTCCTCCTACAATACCAGGTAATTTAATATATAATTCTATTAAAGCCCATCTGGATTCAATATGTTTTGGATTTAGGATTATGGCTTTTTCAAAAGATTCTTTCACATCACCAATCATAGCTAATGCTTTAAACTTGTTTACCTCCAATGCTTTCATACCTAAAGCACCTCCAAATTTATAATGATAATTTGATTCTGAAGGCCTCAATTGTTTTAATCGTTGATAATACCCAATGGCTTTATCCCATTCCTTATTATGCCCTGCAATGTCACCCAAATATTCTATCGTTTTCAAATCAGAAGGAGAATTATTTAAAACCAATTGAAAATAAGTTGCCGACTTATTATAACTGGAAGCCTTGTACAATTCCTCTCCTTTCTCAAAATTAGATTGGGCCCATAATAGTACAGGGAGTAGTAGAAAAAGTAAAGTTGTTTTTTGCATACCTCAAAAATAAGGAAATATAGAAGACATCAATAAGTATTAAAATAAAAAAACCATCAAAATAAAATTTTGATGGTTTTAATCTAAACAAGCGGTTGAATTATTTTACAATCACCATTTCGTCAATAATATTTTTCGCCCCTGCATACTTGTCAATAATCCAAAGTATGTAACGAATATCTACGTTGATAGTCCTTTGTAATTTTGAATCAAATATAACATCACCAGCCATAGCTTCAATGTTTCCGTCAAATGCTAAACCTATTAATTCTCCTTTTCCGTTGATTACTGGAGAACCTGAGTTTCCTCCTGTAATATCATTATCAGTCAAGAAATTCACTGGCATATAACCGTTTTTATCAGCATATTCGCCAAAATCTTTCGCTTTGTTTAATTCTAACATACGAGCCGGTAAGTCAAATTCTTGATCTCCTGCTTTGTACTTTTTAACCAAACCTTCCATTGTAGTATAATTATTTACAGTGGCATCATTGCGATCATCAGCTGGTAAAGCACGAACTTTACCATAAGTCAAACGTAATGTAGAGTTAGCGTCTGGGTATTTAACTGAATTTAGTTTAGACACTCTCAAACCCTGAACAAGATCACGGTAAGCGGTAGCGTAATCATCATCTAATTTCGCAAGCTCATCTGATTTCGCACGTATTTTTGTCATTAAATCAGTTGATATTAAATACAAAGGATCGTTTGCAATAGCTTCAACATTAGGGTTTTTCATAAAAACTTCTACACTTTGCTTGTTAGCAAAAATACTTTTTGAAACTGCATCATTTACATCCGCTGTAAAATCACCATTGTTAGCTAATTTCATTTTTTCAACTAAAGGAGCTAATCCATATTCACCAGCTTTTGAAGAATATAAATTCAACTGAGCAGCTAAAACATCTTTTTCTAAAGGAGCGTAGAAATCACCGTAAACTCCCTCAATTAGACTGTTTATTTTAGGAAGTATTTCCATTCTTTTAGCTTCGTTCTCTTTGCTATAAGCAATAAGTGCATTTCCTAAACTAGCAGGAGTAGTACCGTAACTTGAAGTACGCATTAATTGCATAAGGTAATTATCGTGGCGCGCCTTTAAATTTGTTTGCTCGTAATAATTATTAATAGTAGCTAGTATGTTACCATACTGCGCTTTATTTTTACACTTTTTCGCCCATTTATTAAATTTTGCCTCCTCAACAAATTTTGCTTTTGCAGTTCCCGCTTTTGTTAAAGCATCAATCATTCCTTGACGGTTTTTCCAGTAATTTGCTGTAGAAGCATATTTAGAAGCGTACTGTAAATTAACAGTAGCGTCTTTGTCCATATACTTTTTCATTTGGTCCATTCCAGTCTTGGCACCTTCAACCCAAGCAGGGTAAGCAAACTTAACATTTTGATCAATTCCACCTGCAGGCATCCAACGGTTTGTTCTACCTGGATAACCCAAAATCATTGCAAAATCATTCTCTTTAACCCCTTTCATACTTACAGGTAAGTAATGTTTTGGTTGCAATGGCACATTCGCTTTTGAATATTCAGCAGGATTTCCATCTTTATCAGCATATACTCTAAACATAGAAAAATCTGCAGTATGACGTGGCCATTCCCAGTTATCAGTATCTCCACCAAATTTCCCTAAACTTTCAGGAGGAGTCCCCACTAAACGTACGTCTTTATAATCTTGGTAAACAAAGTAGTAATATTCATTACCTTGAAAGAAAGGACGAACGGAAACGGTATATTTTCCACCTTCATTATTTTCTTTTTCTATCAAAGCCATTTCTTGTTGTATCGCTTTGTTTCTTTCTGTCTCAGTCATTTTATCATTTACTTTAGATAAAATTCTTTTTGACACATCATCCATACGAACGAAAAAACGAACATACAATGATTTTGGTTTCATTTCGGCACTTTTTTCTTTGGCCCAGAAACCATCTTTTAAGTAATTCTGCTCAGCAGTAGAAAGTTCAGCAATGGCATTGTAACCACAGTGATGATTAGTTAAAACTAATCCTTCTTTAGAAATAATCTCAGCAGTACAACCGCCATTGAATTGAACAATAGCATCTTTCAAACTGTGATTGTTGATACTGTAAATTTCTTCTGTTGTAAGTTGCAATCCCATTTTCTCCATATCTCTATGGTTCAAACGTTCAATAAACATCAAGAACCACATTCCTTCGTCGGCTCTTACAGGAAATGCCACAAGGCACATCGCTAAAAATAAAATTATTTTTTTCATACTTTGATTGTATTTTTTTTCAGTGCGAATATACTTCATTTTCACAATTCTATTCCTAATTAAATAATAAAAACTAAAAATTAGAAGTCAATTTTATGAATCCCGCATTAAAACAAAAAAGACGCTCTGCCTCAAGAGCGACTTTCAACTATAATAAAATTTATATTTAATCTTTTACATTTTATTCGACCGATTATCGAAATAAACTAGCCTTTTTGTATTAGCAAAAAACACTAGTAATAAAAAATAAAAACAAAGAACACTTAAGATAAATAGTACTAATTTCACATCAGTAAAATCATTACTCATTATTTGAAAAAATTACATGAAAAAAATATTTTTATACTTCCTTTTTATTTCTATTTCTTCTATTGCTCAACAATTTGATGAAAAATGGAATACCGTAATCACATTAGAAAAAGAGGGCAAAATTAAATCCGCCAGTGTTCTTGTGGATAAAATATACAAAACAGCAGTTGCTAACAATAATGAAACACAAATAATTAAATGTTTCTTTTATAATTCAAAATACATACAAACATTAGAAGAAGACGCACAAACCAAAATTTTAAGGAATCTAAAACATCACATAAACGCAGTTTCAGAACCATCTAAAGCAATATTGAATTTTGTTTACGGTAAATGTTTGGCCGATTATTATGACCAGAATAGTTATAAATTAAGATCAAGAATAACCACTGATAGCTTAAGCACCAACTTCCTGTTATGGTCTAATGAAGATTTGAAATCTCAAATAGACATTGCTTATAAAAATAGCATTGTAAGCAAAAATATTTTAAAAAAAACTTCCTTAAAATCGTATCAATCCATATTTGATCAAGATGTTCTTTCAAAAATAAGCGAACAAAATTTATATTATTTCCTATTAGATGAAAACATTAATTATTACACTAAAAAATTAAATCATTGGAATATAGAAACGAGTATTTACAAGAAATATAAAGACCTATTATTTGGGGATTCAAATGGCTTTACTACCCTAAATCTAGATTTTGTAAAAGATCCTATTTCAAGAAAACTAATTACACTTTACCAAATAAAAGAAACAGAAACCAACTCTTTAATCAATCGGTTCAAACGTATGCAATTCTGCAATACCGTTATTAAAAGCGACATTGATTATTTAAATGTTTTAGAAAAAATACAATATCAAAACAGCGATCCTGAAACCCAACAAACAATACAACTTGAAAAAGCTAAACTATATGCAAGCCTAGCGTCAAAGGATACTTACCCTGATTACAATATCAAAGCGCTCACACTACTCGATAGTATACTTATTATAAAAAACAGATCCAATGCACACAAAATAGCCGGACAAAAAAAACAAAATATCGAAGATAAAGTCCTTAACATACAACTTCTTCAAAATAGTTATCAAAACGAAAATACCAGAGCATTTATAAGTTCCAAAAATGTAAATAACTTAAGCGTCTCCTTTTTTAAAATAGACAATACTACTTTAGCAATACTAAACAATTGGCGAAAAGAAAGAGATAGTCTTGCTGCGGGTATCATTGAAAAAAATATTTTAGTAAAAAGCATCAATTACTCGCTAACAAATAAAAATGACTACTTTAATTATACTACCGAAATTGTATTGCCACAACTTGAGATTGGTACTTATATGGTATATTTTGAAAGCGATTCCGACTTAAAAAACACAAAGGCATTTGCTTACCAAACTATTATAGTCAGTAACCTTTCTGTATTAACAAGTTTTGAAAACAATACCGACTACTATCAAGTTTTAGATCGTAAAACTGGAAATCCAATAGAAAAAGCAAGTATAAAATTCAATAATACTGAATTAACCACAGATAAAAACGGCGATGCTTTTTTTAAACGAGGGGACAATAATTACAATAACTTTGAAATTACAATCACTAAAGAAAATGACACTTTAATTACCTATAAAAGAGCTGATAATTACAATACAATCAAAATTAAAGAAGATCCTAAAGCAAAAGTTGAGTTCTATTTAGACAGAGCAATTTATCGTCCTGGGCAAACTGTGTATTACAAAGGAATTGCTTTTCGTGAAGACGATGAAAGAACAGAAACAAAAGTTGTTCCCAATGTTTTGATAAAAATCATTCTTAAAGACCATAACAATAAAGAAATCCAAAACTTTGAAGTAACCACTAATTCTTTTGGTTCTTTTTCAGGAGAAGTAATCCTTCCAAAAAATGGTTTGAGTGGCAATATGACACTTGAAGCAGGAAGGCCAGATGACACTGAAGACGAGGATCCTTTTTGGGACAAAGTGAAGTTTGAAAACTCAAGAATCAATTTTAAATTAGAAGAATACAAACGTCCCAAATTTGAAGTTTATTTTGAGCCTAATAAACAGAATAATTTAATAAATCAAAACATTAAAGTTGAAGGCACCGCGAAATCATTCTCGGGCGCAAACATTTCTGATTCAAAAGTAACCTATAGAATTTCCTATGAAGTTTATAATAATAATCAAGATAGTTATATCTATAGAGGGCAAGGTGGAGTAATTGGGACTGGAGAGACAACAACCAATGCTTCTGGAAAATTCACGATCAACTTTCTTGCTAAAGCCGATGATCGTTTCCCTAAGGAAAATTTACCCGTTTTTAGTTATCGTATTACGGCAGATGTTACAGATAGTAATGGCGAAACACATTCCTCAACTAATACAATCAACGTTGGTTATCATACTATCAACTTAAAAATAAATGCCCCGAAAGAAATCAATACTAAAGACAAAAACGCTTTAGAAATTAGCACCAAAAATCTTAACGGTCAGTTTGTAGCCGTTAAAGGCGAAATAAATCTATATTTCATCAGGGCATTTCCAAATAAAATAAAACCAAGAACTTGGCCAATTCCTGAAATTGAAACTATCGCAAAACCTGAGTTTGAAAAATTATTCCCTTTCGAGAATAATGAAAAACCCATAACTGGAAAAGAAACAGGGACACTCGTTTATTCTAGGAAAATAGACACTGAGAAAGATAAAAATATTGCCCTTGACTTTATCTCAAATTATAAATCTGGCTACTACAAAGCAATCCTCACCGCTGTCGACGAGAACAACTTTCCTCTGGAAAGTCAAGCAATCATTGAAGTCAATCAGAGTGCTGAAAAATTAAATCACAATAAAATATTTACAGTTGAGCTACTGAATGAAAATCCAAAAAAGGATGGCTTTGTTCTACTAAATATTAGCTCTATAATTCCTAATCAATATATTAAAATCATAAGCTTTTATGAAAGCATATTATTCTATAACCAAAATAAAAAATTAAAAAACAATCAGCTAACCTTACAAATACCTTTAAACAAATCATTTAAAAACTCAATAAAAATTGGTCTTGAAACAATATTCGAAAATCAATATTTCAACCAGGAACTAATAGTACCTTTAATAGAAGAAGAAAAAAAGCTAGATTTTTCTGTAGAAAGCTTTAGAAACAAAATTCAACCAGGCAAGGAAGAAAACTGGTCTTTTAAAATTGCTGCCACAAATACAAATGTAGAATCGGAAGTACTTGCTTCTATGTATGACAGCTCACTAGATCAAATCCACAAAGGGTACTGGAATAACCTAAATGGCAATCAAACTAGTTACAACCGAATTCAGTTTAGAGAGCAATTAACTTTTGACAAAACCTATGCAACATTACGTAATCTAAATCCAAGCGCAACCTCAACTTACTTGAAAGAGGAAGCAACACAATTAATGTGGTTTGGATTTAATTTCACTAACCCAAATGATTATTATTCCCTAAATAAGTATCAAAAATATCTTTATAAGAAGAATCCAAGACAAGTAAATAACGAACACATTTCAGGATATATTACAGATCAAAGGGGAGAATCCATACCTGGCGTAGGAATTAACGTAAAGGATAAAAGAATAAACGCTATAAGTGATTATGAAGGCTATTATGAAATCAATGCTAAACAAACAGATTCACTGATTTATTCACATATAGGGTATCAAACTCAAACTATTGCTATTGACAAAAACACTATTGATGTTGCTTTAAAAGAAGGTTCCTCAGACTTAAAAGAGGAAGTAATTATATATAATTATAGCAGTAGAGAAAAAAAGTCACCAGCATATTCCACTCAAATACTAGATAGAAAAGTAAGCGCCGAATCGATTCGAGCTGTTGCTGCAGTGCGCATAGTTGAAGAAGCAGACAATCAAGTATACAACACTGCCGGTAGCAACTTTCAGCTTGAAAGCCGTGCCGCAGGAATCATGATAAAAAACGCAACAAAAAATCAAGACATTACAAATGCACTTTATATTATTGATTCTGAATTTGCAACTCAAAATCAAGCCGAAGCACTCGATTATTCTAACATCCTTACCATTGAATTCTTAGAAAAAGAAAAAGCAGTCAATCTTTATGGTAAAAAAGCAGAAAACGGAGTCGTAATAATCACCACCACCATGTCACTTGTGGCTTTGGCAAATGTAAAGGCAAGAAAAAATCTATCTGAAACAGCTTTCTTTTATCCTCATTTAAAAACAGATAGTAAAGGAAATATCAACTTCAACTTCAATTCACCTGAAGCACTGACAGCATGGAAACTTCGTTTACTGGCGCACAATAAAAATGCAGTTTCAGGATATTTAGAAAAAATTGTTGTCACCCAAAAAGATCTAATGGTAATTCCCAATTTCCCTCGATTTTTCAGAGAAAAGGACAGCATTCAAATAACTACCAAAATTGCAAATATGACTAGTGAACCCAAAACAGGAATTGCTATTTTGAAACTATTTGATGCATCAACAATGGAAGCTATTGATGTGCAAATGTTGAATGAAAAAAGTATACGAAATTATACTGTCTCCGCTAACGGCAATACAACTGTAAGTTGGAATATTTATATCCCTGAAGGATTACAAGGCGTTCAGTACAAAGTTCTAGCCAAAGCGGGTAATTTCTCAGATGGAGAGGAAAACATATTACCTGTTTTGACAAATAAAATGATTGTTACTGAAAGCATTCCTATTTGGGTTAGAGAAAACAGTACAAAGGAATATACTTTTGACAATCTAAAAAACAATAATTCAAGCACTTTACGTAATCATCAATTCACATTCGAATACACTTCAAATCCAGCTTGGATAGCGATTCAATCTCTTCCTTATTTAATGGA
Organism: Flavobacterium sp. K5-23; assembly: GCF_023278045.1. Lineage (NCBI taxonomy): Bacteria > Pseudomonadati > Bacteroidota > Flavobacteriia > Flavobacteriales > Flavobacteriaceae > Flavobacterium > Flavobacterium sp. K5-23. Next base: position 1,476,262 of record NZ_CP056783.1, on the reverse strand, counting down.
GTATGAACACGAATGTGCCGAGCAAACTTTTGCGCGTTTTTACGCAAATGCATTAGCTTCAGCAATTATTTCAAGCAATCCAAAAATCGCTACTGTTTTCGATACTTGGAGAAAGAATGGCAAAATTAACTCGAAGCTGGAAGAAAACGAAGAATTAAAATCGATTGTTCTAGCTGAAACACCTTGGTTAAATGATGCCCAAAGCGAGGATGAAAAGAAAAGCAAATTAGCACTGCTTTTTGATTTAGAAAAAATGAAAAACAAACAAGAAGTTACTTTTGATAAGTTAAAGCAAAAGCAAAAAACATCGGGAGGATTTGTATGGTTTGGTGGAAACGAGGAAAACGAATACATCACCAGACATATTTTATCTGGTTTGGGACATCTAGCGAAACTGGACAAAAGCGAAAACAGCAGAATAAAAACAGAACAAATCTCAAAAACCGGAATTCCGTTTTTGGACAAAAGATTCGAAGAGAATTACAAACAAAGAACTAAAAACAAGAAAGAAAACGGCAAACCCATCTGGTTAGAACCAAACACGGATTTGCATTATCTATACACCCGAAGTTTTTACATTGAAAGTAACCCCATTTCGGATACGTTGAAAAAAATAGTTGATATCTATTTAGAAAATGCCAAAGAAAATTGGCTGTCCTATTCTTTATATGAAAAGGGAATGGCGTCCTTGGTGTTAAATCGTTTTAGCGAAAAAAATACGGCCAAGAAAATACTTGAAAATTTAAGAGAAACCGCTTCTAATAATGAAGACTGGGGTATGTATTGGATTGCAAACAAAGCTGGTTGGTATTGGCATCAGGCGCCCATAGAAACACAGGCCTTGCTTATTGAGGCTTTCGCCGAAATCGACAACGATACTAAGTCAGTAGATGCAATGAAAGTGTGGCTTTTAAAAAATAAGCAAACTAAAAATTGGCCCACCACAAAAGCAACAACCGAAGCAGTATATGCTTTACTGATGCAAGGAACAGATTGGCTGAGTATTAAAGACAACACTAGGATTAAAATTGGGGACGAAAAAATACTAACCAAAAAGCTGACCGAAAACGAGAAAGAAGCTGAAACAGGCTACCTAAAACTCAATTGGAAAGCAGACGAAATTAAAAAAGAAACAGCAGTAATTTCTATCGAAAACAAATCTAAAGTCCCCGGTTTTGGTGGTATATATTGGCAGTATTTTGAAGATTCCGATAAAATAAAAGATCATAACGGTAGTGTTTTATCAGTTACTAAAGAATTGTATTTAAAGAAAAACACAGACAAAGGTGAAATTCTACAAAAGGCAACATCAAATTACCTAATGGAAATTGGTGATTTAGTAAGTGTAAGGTTAATAATTACTGCCAAGGAAAACATGGAATTTATTCACCTAAAAGACATGCGAGCATCTTGTTTTGAACCTGTAAAAACATTGTCTGAACACCAATACAAAGATGGGTTAAGTTTTTATCAAAGCACTAAAGATGTTGCCACACATTTCTTTTTCGACTCGATTAATAAAGGAACTTATGTAATAGAATATGACATTCTAGTAAATAACAAAGGTGATTTCTCCAATGGAATCACAACCATTCAAAGTATGTACGCTCCTGAATTTAGTAGTCACACCAAAGGCATTCGAGTAAAAATTAAATAAAAAAAACCGTCTCACTTATAAAATGAGACGGTTTTACTATATTAAAAATGAATATTAATCATTCAACATTTTCCATAGCTTATCTTTTAACTCTGTCAATCCTTGTTGAGCAACAGATGAAATAAACATATAGGGAACATCTTTGAAAGCAACATCCAGTTCAACTTTAAGTTCTGCTTTTAATTCATCATCAAGCATATCGCATTTAGATATCACTAACAAACGTTCTTTATCAAGCATTTCAGGATTATACTTAGTCAATTCATTAACTAATATATCATATTCTCCTTTGATGTCTGGAGTGTCTACAGGCACTAAGAACAATAGTGTTGAGTTACGTTCAATGTGACGTAAAAAGTAATGTCCTAAACCTTTTCCTTCGGCTGCTCCTTCTATAATTCCTGGAATATCAGCAATTACAAAAGATTGAAAATCTCTATAAGCAACAATACCTAAGTTGGGCTTTAAAGTAGTAAATGGATAATCAGCAATTTTTGGTTTTGCAGAAGTTAATACAGATAACAAAGTTGACTTTCCAGCATTAGGAAAACCTACTAGACCTACATCAGCTAATACTTTAAGTTCTAGAATAACATCCATCTCTACTCCAGGCAATCCTGGTTGAGCATATCTAGGTGTTTGATTTGTAGAACTTCTAAAGTGCCAGTTTCCTAGTCCTCCTTTACCTCCTCTAGAAAGAATTTGTTTTTCCCCTTCTTCAGTAATTTCGAATAAGGTTTCGCCCGTTTCTTTATCCTTAACAACAGTTCCTAAAGGAACCTCAATGTATTTGTCAGCTCCATCAGCACCAGTACTTCTATCTCCAGCACCATCTCCACCGTGACCAGCTTTGACATGTCGCGCAAATTTAAGATGAAACAAAGTCCAAAGCGCTTTGTTCCCTACAAGAAATACGTGTCCACCACGTCCACCATCACCACCATCGGGACCACCCTTTTCAATAAATTTCTCTCTGTGTAAATGCGTTGAACCTTTTCCTCCCTTTCCGGAAGAAACATATATTTTTACGTAATCTACAAAATTCCCTTCAGTCATCTTTTCTTAAATATTCAGTTTTAAGTCACAGTTAATAGCTGGTATTCTCAGTGTAATGGTACTGAAAACAGAAACTAAATCCGTTAACTTTTTTATTTATATAATGATTTCACCATTATTTTATCAATCTTAACCCCATCCATATCAATCACTTCCAATTCAAATTTTTGCCAAATCAATTTTTCGCCTTGTTTTGGAATATGAGAAAGCTCCACCATAATTAGTCCGCTTACCGTGGTTACTTCATAATCATTAATCAACTCGTCTAGTTCAAAGTAAGTCAGGAAATCATGTAACGAATAATGTCCGTCAACTAACCAAGATCCATCTTCTCTTTCTAGCAATTGAAAATCTTCTTTATAAAAATCGGACGCATTTCCAACTAAAGCTTCCAAAATGTCGTTCAGAGTTATCACCCCTTGAAAAATACCATACTCATCTGAAACAAATGAATAATGAATACCCGTTTTTTTAAATCTTTCCAAAGCTTTATAAGCTGTAGTTTGCTCCATCATAAAAGGAGCCTCTGTCATAATATGCTGCAAATTGAAATTTTCCTTATCAATATTAGCAAAAATACTTTTCAGGTTAACAACCCCCACAATATCATCATAATCCTTATCGTAAACAGGATAAATAGAATGCAATTCTTCAAGCATAAATTCCTTTACCTGAACTTTAGTAGCATGCAATGGTAAAAAAACCACAGACTTTCTATGGGTCATTAAAGAATTTATTTTTCTGTCTCCAATATGAAAAACACGCTCTACAATATCTTGTTCAATCTCCTGAACTTCTCCCCCTTCGGTACCTTCTTTTATAATAGCTTTAATTTCCTCCTCGGTTACTTTACCGTCAGCTGTAGGTTTTATATTTAAGACATTTAATAAAAAATCAGTTGAATGAGTCAACATCCAAATAAATGGTGCAGTAACAATCGAAACCATCTTCATCGGCAAAGCGACTGCTTTAGCAATAGCTTCCGGATGATTCAGACCAATCCTTTTTGGCAATAACTCTCCTAAAACCAATGAGAAAAAAGTCAACACTACTACTACTAAACCTACTGCAATTGTGTGTGCATATAGAGCCATAAACTCAAAACCTCTAACAAAAGCTTCAACATCCTTTGTGATTTTATCCCCACTATAAATACCCGTAAGAATCCCGATAAGGGTAATTCCTATTTGCACCGTAGATAAAAACTTATTTGGAGAATTAGCCAAATCTAATGCGATCTGTGCATTTTTATTCCCTTTTTTTGCAGCTGTCTCTAATCTATTTTTCCTAGCCGAAATCAATGAGATTTCTGACATGGAAAAAAGTCCGTTTAGGAGTATTAGAAAAAGTATTATTAGTATTTCCAAAGTTTTAAATTTGTTAGGAGTATAATTCAGAAATCAGAAATTTCTAAACGCTAATTCTTATCCTTTTACTTTCACTTCTAATTCATCAATCACTAAGCTTAAACGTTCAGTGATTTCTTCAATTGTTCCAATACCATTCACTGCATAAAACTTTCCTTGTGACTTATAAAAATCCATCAAAGGAGCTGTTTTTTCGTTGTATTCCTGATATCTGTTTCTGATTTTGTCTTCATCTTGATCATCAGGTCTGCCACTAGTTTTTCCTCTTTCTAACAATCTTTGAATAAGGATTTCATCATCCGCTTCAAGCGCAACAGTTGCAGTTACAGCTGAGTTTATTGTTTCAAGATATTCATCTAAAGCTTGTGCTTGTGAAATTGTTCTTGGGTAACCGTCAAATAGAATACCGTTAGAATCCAAGTTTTTATTTACCTCATCAATTAACATTTTAGTCGTTAATTCATCAGGAACTAAATCACCTGCATCCATATAAACTCGTACTTGCTTACCTAGTTCAGTATTATTTTTCAAATTAAAACGAAATACATCTCCTGTAGAAATGTGTATTAATTTGTATTTCTCTTTTAAAAACTCAGCTTGTGTTCCTTTTCCCGCACCTGGTTTCCCAAATAAAACAATGTTAATCATAGTTGTGTATTACGTAGTTATTCTTTTAATTGATATACTTCTGGTAAATTTCTACCTAGACCATCATAGTCTAAACCAAAACCCACTATAAATTTATTAGGAATTCTAACTCCTATATAATCAATTTTTATATCTTTTTTATATGCTTCTGGCTTGAAGAAAAGTGTCGCTATTCTTAAATGTTTTACATTTTGTTTTTTGAATAATTCCTTGAGAACAACTAATGTATTCCCCGTATCTACAATATCTTCAATTATAACAACAGATCTCCCAGATAAATCTTGGTTTAAACCAATCAATTGCTTTACCTCATCTGTTGAGGAAGTCCCTTCATAGGAAGCCAGTTTTATAAAACTGACTTCACAGGGTTTCTTATAGCCTTTCATAAAATCAGAAACTACCATAAAAGAACCGTTTAAAACACCCACAAAAACCGGTGTTTCGTCAGTAAAATCATCTTCTATTTGAGCCACCATTTTCGCTATTGCAAATTCTATTTCTTTAGCTGAAATAAACGGAACAAATTGTTTATCGTGAAGTTGAATCATTATTTTTGTATTTAAAATAATGTGCAAAGATAGGTATTTCTGAATTGAGAATTCAGATTTAAAACCATAAGAATATATACAGTTAAAAATAACGAGCTTTTTTACACCAACAATGAATATTAAACTTTATAAAAACATATCAAACAGCACTGCATATAGGGCGAGCCGTCAAGAAAACGCATCTCTAATTTTAGCCAACCCTGATTTATATCCTGATTTATTAGAACTCTCTTTAAATACAGAAGACAAAAACCACCATAAAGCATACTGGATTCTCGAATTAGTCTTAGAAGATCAACTTTATTTACTCATCAATTATCTAGATCGTTTTTGTCAAAGTCACTCAAAATCCAATAATAACAGTGCACTACGGTCTGTTTCTAAAACATATATGTTTGCAACACAACACCTTTCTTTAACTGAACTCCAAGAGCAAAAAATAATTAAAAGCTGTTTGGATTGGCTCATTGAGGAAGATCTTAAAGTTGCGCCAAAAGCTTATTCTATCAGGGCATTGTTTGAACTTGGTAAAAAACACAAGTGGATTTATTCTGATTTACAACGCATACTTAACGATGACTACATGAAATATTCAGCTGGATACAAAGCAATTGCAAGAGAAATATTGAAGAAAATAAAATAGCATTTTCCAATTCAAGCTTTATAAAGTATCTTTGCCGGCAACAAACAACGCAACAATGAATTATTTTTCTTCTGAATTCAAACTAGGAATATTAGGTGGTGGCCAATTAGGCAAAATGCTTTTATTTGACACTCGAAAATTTGATATTCAAACTTACGTCCTGGATCCTAGTGACGAGGCTCCTTGTAAAATCGCTTGCAATCATTTCTTCAAAGGGGATTTGATGGATTTTGAAACGGTATATAATTTTGGTAAAAAAGTAGATGTACTTACATTCGAAATTGAACTTGTAAACCTTGAAGCTTTAGAGAGATTGGAAAACGAAGGTCTTAAAGTCTACCCTTCCCCTAAAACACTTAAAGGAATTCAAAATAAAGGAATTCAGAAAGATTTTTATATAGAAAATAATATTCCTACAGCTGACTATAAAAGATTCAACAATTTAACTACTCTTCAAAAAGTAGTTGAGAACAACGAAATCCAATTGCCTTTTGTATGGAAATGTACTGAATTTGGATACGACGGTAACGGAGTAAAAGTTATTCGGAAAAACACCGACCTTGATAATCTACCCAATGTAGAATGCATAGCCGAAACTATGGTGCCTTTCAAAAATGAATTGGCAGTTATCGTTTGTCGCAATCCATCAGGAGAAATCAAGACTTATCCTGTAGTTGAAATGGAATTCCATCCGGAGGCTAACCAAGTGGAATATGTAATATGTCCAGCTCGTATAGATGAAACTGTTGCCGAAAAAGCAAGAGCTATCGCTTTAAATGTTTCTGAAAAATTCAATCATGTAGGTTTATTGGCAGTAGAAATGTTCCAAACCGAGAACGACGAAATTCTCGTAAACGAAGTTGCCCCACGTCCACACAATTCAGGTCATTATTCCATCGAAGCAAGTTACACTTCTCAATTCGAAAACCATTTACGCGCCATTCTAGACTTACCTCTAGGAAACACGGACAGTAAAGTGGCTGGAATTATGGTGAATTTAGTTGGAGCCGAAGGGTTTTCAGGAAATGTGATTTATGAAAACATCGAGACCATCTTAGAATGGAATGGTGTTACGCCGCACATTTACGGTAAAAAACAAACTCGCCCTTTTAGAAAAATGGGTCACGTAACAATAGTAAACGAAGACATCAAAGAAGCAAGACGAATTGCCGAGGATGTGAAGAACACGATTAGAGTAATCAGTGGTCAGTGATCAGTTTTCAGTCGCAGTTTTCAGTTGCCATTGCATAACTTTAAACTTTTAAACCTTAAACTTTAAACAAAAATGAAAGTAGCCGTAATCATGGGAAGTATCTCAGATATGCCCGTAATGCAAGACGCCATAGACATCCTAAAAGGATTCGACATAGAAACTGAAGTAGATATCGTTTCGGCACATAGAACACCTGAAAAATTATTTGATTTTAGTAAAAACGCACACACTCGTGGCATTACAGTTATTATAGCTGGTGCTGGTGGCGCAGCTCATTTACCGGGAATGGTCGCATCAATGTCTCCGCTACCTGTTATTGGAGTACCTGTAAAATCTAGCAACTCAATTGATGGATGGGACAGTGTGCTGTCTATTTTACAAATGCCTGGAGGAGTTCCAGTAGCAACTGTAGCATTAAACGGTGCGAAAAACGCAGGAATCCTAGCAGCACAAATCATAGGAAGTCAAAATAAGAATGTCCTAGACAAAATAATTCAATACAAAACAGAATTAAAAGAAGCGGTTGATAAAGCTTCTGACAATCTTAAAAAATAAAACTTATAAAAAAGGCTTCCACTGTTTCTGGAAGCCTTTTCTTTTACTTAACTTTAAATGTTTCTGTTCGAAATATCTCTTGACCTCCAGGCCAAGAAATAGAACCATCATCCTCAGCAGTTATAAAAATTTGTTCAGGCTGAAATGGAGTTGTGCTTTTTAAGGATGCTTTATTAGAACTACCACTAACTAATTTCCCTATGTTTTTTGCTTGACCATCTTCGCTTACAATCCACACTACGTAGAACGCTTTAGCAGGATTCAAACGATCAGCATTAGCTAAATGCCTTACCTCTAAATCAACCACATAATTTTTGTTTTTGTCTTTAGTTACTTTTACAGTACCTTCAGCTGCCGGTACTATTGAAGAAACTGGCAAATCAATTTTAGTTGCGCATGAACTCATTGCAACTACAAGAAACAATATAAATATTTTTTTCATATCCTTTTTGATTATTGTTAGTAATAATCCAAGTTTCTAATTTAGAAAAAATTATAATACAAATAAAAAAAACTTATGTATAGTGTCGCTTTTTAAAAAAGAGTAAAATTCTTGTTGTCCAGTTTTATTTATAAAAGTCCTCTATTATAATACTTTTAAGTCTTTCTGATTTTACTTCATTCTATTCTTCTGTATTTTATTAAATCCTTACATTTGACTTTTAAATTATAAACACAAAGTTATTAATCATATCACAATGAGTTTACTTACATCAAAATTCAATACCAAGTACGATACAGCGCCTTTTTCAAAAATAAAAAATGAAGATTTCCTTCCTTCTTTTCAAGAAGGGATTGCATTAGCAAAAACGGAAATTGATGCTATAGTACAAAACACGGAAAAACCAACTTTCGAAAACACCATTGAGGCTTTGGATTTCAGCGGACATATTTTAGATAGAATTTCAAGTGTTTTTTTCAATTTGAATTCGGCTGAAACCAATGATGAAATCCAAAAAATAGCTCAGGACGTTTCTCCTTTATTATCAGAATTCGGAAATGACATTCGCCTTAACGCTGATTTGTTTGCCAAAGTAAAAACAGTATTCGAACAGAAAGAGAATTTAAACCTCAACCCAGAACAGACTACTTTACTGGATGAAAAATATAAAAGTTTTTCTAGAAATGGAGCCAATCTACCTGAAGACAAAAAAATAAAACTTCGTGAAATAGACAAAGAGCTTTCAAAAACAAGCCTCAACTTTGGCGAAAATGTCTTGGCGGAAACCCAAGCCTTTCAATTGCATCTTACTGATGAAAAAGAACTGTCCGGTTTACCTGAAGGCACTATAGAAGCCGCTCGTTCTTTGGCGAAAAGCCAAGAAAAAGAAGGTTGGCTTTTCACTTTAGATTACCCAAGTTATGTTCCTTTTGTCACATATGCTGATAACCGTGAACTTAGAAAAAAAATGGCAATCGCTTTTGGATCAAAAGGCTTTCAAAACAATGCTCTTGACAATCAAGAAAACGTGCTTAAAATTGCCAAACTTCGTTTTGACAGAGCCCAGATTTTAGGTTATGCCACTCATGCGCATTTTGTCCTTGAAGAAAGAATGGCCGAGAGTCCTGAAAAGGTAAAAACTTTTTCTCATGATTTATTGGAAAAAGCAAAACCAGCTGCCCTAAAAGAATTTGCTGAATTAACGGCTTTCGCCAAAAAGCTAGACGGAATCGAGCAACTTGAAAAATGGGACGGCGCTTATTATTCGGAGAAATTGAAACAGGAATTATTCAATTTAGACGATGAAAAATTAAAGCCCTATTTTCAATTGGAAAAAGTATTGGATGGTGCTTTTACAGTGGCTCAAAAACTATACGGAATCACTTTTGAAGAAACTTTCGAAATTGACAAATACCATGACGAAGTGACCACATATGAAGTGAAAGATAATAACAACAATTTGGTTGCCGTTTTCTATGCTGATTTTTTCCCTAGAAAAGGAAAACGAAATGGTGCCTGGATGACATCCTATAAATCTCAATTCATAAAAGACGGTGCAAATGAAAGACCACACATTTCGATCGTTTGTAATTTCACAAAACCTACTGAGACGAAACCTTCACTTTTGACATTTAATGAGGTGACAACTTTGTTTCATGAATTTGGTCACGCGTTGCACGGTATATTGGCTAACACTACATATCCAAGTTTATCAGGGACCTCAGTGTATTGGGACTTTGTGGAATTACCAAGTCAGATTTTCGAAAACTGGTGTTACGAGCCAGAAGCTTTGGCGATATTCGCTTATCATTATCAAACAAATGAAATGATTCCGATTGAATTGGTCAAAAAAATTAAGGAGAGCTCCAATTTCCAGGAAGGAATGGCCACAATGCGTCAATTGAGTTTTGGATTACTGGATATGGGTTGGCACGCACAAGACCCTTCGAAAATCACATCAATAAAAGCATTTGAAAACGACCAATTTGCTGATACGCAATTGTATCCAGATGTTACAGAAAATGCAATGAGCACTTCGTTCTCCCATATTTTTCAAGGTGGATACTCGTCAGGATATTACAGCTACAAATGGGCTGAAGTTCTTGATGCGGATGCATTTGAATACTTTCAAGAAAAAGGGATTTTCAATAAAGAAGTCGCCGATAAATTCAAGGACAACATTCTATCTAAAGGAGGAACTGAACATCCTATGATTTTATATAAACGATTTAGAGGACACGAACCTAGTCCAGATGCTTTATTAAAAAGAGCAGGATTGATATAATTATAAATTTAAACCGAAGTGAGAGCTTCGGTTTTTTTATTTGTAAAAATAAACATTACACACACTATTTCCCAAATCTCAGTGAACGTATTCACCAATATTGAAATATATAGAAGTAAGTCTCTATCAACCATCAAAACCCTGAAAACTTTCTACCCAAAAAGAAGTTTAGTATTTCCACTAAAAGAATAAAACCCAAACTTAAAAAACGGAGTATGTTCCGCCTACCTAATAATTCTAAAATTCAAATAAAAAAAGGGCAGATTTAACTGCCCTCATTATTAGTATTCATATAAAATTAATTGATGCCTATTTATTCAAATATGAAACAATCAAATAAATAAGTTTCCATAATTGCAAATCTTAATTAATTAAACAAGCCAATTTCAAATGACTCCTTTTCATCCTAAATAAGGCAACTATTTTTTATCTTTTTTAATCTTCATTATTGTATCTAACTTGTTTCTAAACAAATGACTTAAAGCAAGATTATAATTAGCCGAACCGTTCTTGTTTTTTCCTTGGTTTAAATGAAAATCAGCTGTACCGTGACAACCAAAACAGTTCATGGAATTTGAGGGAGTGAACAAAGAACGAGAAGTTGTAGGGTTATCAAACTGTGCATACGTTTCCATAGTAACATTACTTATTGCTCTAGAACCCCTTAAATTTTTAGCGTTTAAGGCGCCTATTGACGAGTTTCCTGGCTTTAATTTTGACACTTTGGGATCAATCCAAACAGAACCGGTGTAACTATAGTTTTTCCAGATTCCTTTTTCTTTATCGAGTTTGTTCTTCACACTTTTATTAATACTTCGAATATTGTCCAAGTTATCTAAATCCTGCTTTTTAGCCTCCTTTGTAATTCCTGCATAATACGGCTGAGTACCATGTTCAAATAAACTAAAAATATTATTAAAAGATTGATTCGTTTTCTTCGGAGGATTAATACAACATTCATTCATCCTAAGCCCTTTACTATAAAACAGATGCTGTTTTTTACTTAACACTTGTGTAGAGTCAGGAATTGTATCCGATTTTTTGTGATTAGTTGGCCATTTAACAATTGGAGCTAAATTGCTGTGTTCGTAAGTTGCCCAAATAAACTCAGGGTGATTAATTACTCGCCCAACTATGTGCATTCCTAACAAAGCAATCCTTGTGGAAACTCCCGTTGATTTCATTTTACCGTTAGTTATATAATAATCTACACTATCTTTTTTCAATGAAGAAGCTAAAATCCAAGAAGTTTTAACTTCGAAGGAACCAACAGGATAGGTTAAGGTATCCAATCCCAATTTATGAAGTTTAACTTGGCTAATGGAATCCTTATTTACTCTACAAGAATCTACAAATAACTTGACATATTTGTTAGTAAATTTATACATTGAAGCATTTACATGAATTGAATAATATATTGGTTTGTTATTCGAATCGTATAAAGTAGAACTCGTACCAGCTTGAGTAACATCATCTAAAACTATTGTTGCACCAATAGGGCTCATGTGGTTATTGACTTGAATCAAGTTCTCGAATTTAAGTTTCCCATTTGAATCCGTTCTGGTTAGGTATAAAAATTTTTGCCAAGACCATTGGTGAAAATCACAGTTAGTTACAAATTTAGAACCGTCATTTTCTACTGGACTTAATGTTTTAGAATGAGGAAACCAACTGCTTTGAGCTTCACAGTTACTTATTGGGCTGTAATTAGGGTTATTATAAAACAACTTATATAATATAAAAAATATACACAATAATAAAATGCTTAATATCACAATCTTTTTTTTCATTTCTGCTTTTTTAAATTTTACTGATTAAGGTTTTTTTATTTGTATTCAATTAATTCATCTCTTGGAAATAATAATCCTAATTCTTAGAATTGATCGAGTAATAAATCCGTATTTGAATCGATTAATTAGAATCAAATTTTACCTGTTTTTGATTTTTGAATCAAACATACTTCAAGAAGAGAATCTAGAATATAAAAATATCACAAGACAGGAATTCTTTGTCATGAAATGGGTCAAAACAGTATCAACTACATTAATTATACAAATTCAAAAAAAATAATCCTCAATTAGTAATCTGGATTTGAACACAATTCAACCACTATAACAAGTGTTGATTTTCTGCTATATGAGACATTCATTGTGCTGTCACTACAGAATTGAAAAACACAAAGAGAAACTGAATTGAAGTTTCTAAACCCTCAAACACTCCCATTATTTTGAAAATAAATGAAAATTTAATATTCGATTCTGAAAAATGGAATAGCAGCCAAAAACCTGTGGTTTTAAAAGAAAACCACCATCAACCACCAAAAAACAGGAATACTTTCTACCCAAAAAGAAGTGTAATATTTAGAGCGTTTTTCATTGGCGAAAGCCAAGAAGAATGAAAGTGACATGACTAAAACGAGATTGACAATCAATTGTTTTTCGATAAAATCAGTTTTCAGAAATTCCAAAAAATAAAAAGGAAGCAATAACATCAAGCCTACAATTTTAGTCCGCTTCACCCCTATTTGTTGTGGAACAGTTTGTAAATGCGGATCATCATTAGCCATATCCAGAATTTCAAAAATGAGAATCAGCACAAAAACCAATATAAACCGCTGTATGCATTTGAGATAAAAATCAAGTCCTAAAGGAACATCAGCATTAAGCAAAGGCAAGACCAGCGTCACGCCAACCCAACACAAGGACACTATATAAATTTTCACGCCAGCCCAGTTTCTGGCATTTCTCTTGTTTGGAAAAAAAGGGAGTGTATACAATAAGGTCAATCCCAAAACTAAAACCGAAACCATTTGTGTGATTAACTTAAGTTGGAAAAAATAAAAACCAACTCCTAGTAATGAAATGAAACTCAGCAAAGCTATTAACTTAAGCTCAGTGCGCATATTTCTTTTTTTGGCTCTAGCCAAAGCATCATATTTTACGAAATTATATCCTACAATTGTCCCGAAAAAAGCAAACCAAGCCATAACTCCATTGTCCTTAATATGAAACATATAATGCGTCATACACACTAACGCATATACCGACAAAGCAACATGAATACTGCTTCGGATATAAAAATTAAATATTTTTTTAAAAACAATCATTAAACAAAATTAATCAATTACACATAAAAACATCATTTAGTTGAAAATTTGATAAAAAATGAATGTTAAAATGGGCATTAGATTATTAATAATACTTAATTTTGCGTCACTAAAAAAACACAACATTACCATAGATACATGAAAACAGACTCATTTGCTTTAAGACACTTAGGCCCAAGGGAAACCGATTTACCAAAAATGTTAGAAACCATAGGTGTTGAAACTTTAGATCAGCTAATTTATGAAACCATTCCAACAGACATTCGTCTAAAAAGTCCTTTGGAATTGGAGCACATTATGACTGAGTACGAATACGCAAATCACATTCGATTATTAGGTCGTACTAATAAAGTATATAAATCATATATTGGTTTAGGATACCACCCAACTATTGTCCCTCCAGCGATTCAAAGAAATATTTTTGAAAACCCAGGATGGTATACTGCCTACACACCGTACCAAGCAGAAATTGCTCAAGGTCGACTGGAAGCAATCTTAAATTTCCAAACGATGGTTATCGAATTAACCGGAATGGAAATTGCAAATGCGTCATTGCTTGACGAAAGTACTGCTGCTGCTGAAGCTATGGCTTTGTTATTTGATGTTCGTACAAGAGATCAAAAGAAAAACAATGTATGCAAATTCTTCGTTTCTGAAGAAATCTTACCACAAACTTTATCCGTTTTACAAACACGTTCTGCTCCAGTAGGTGTAGAATTAGTAGTTGGAAACCACCAAGAATTTGAATTTTCGAATGAATTCTTTGGTGCGATATTACAATATCCAGGAAAATACGGTCAAGTTTATGACTATGCTGATTTTATCAAAAAAGCGAGTGACAGTGAAATAAAAGTAGCAGTTGCAGCTGATATTTTATCTTTAGTAAAATTAACTCCTCCAGGAGAAATGGGTGCTGCAGTAGTTGTAGGAACAACACAACGTTTTGGAATTCCAATGGGTTATGGTGGACCACACGCTGCTTTCTTTGCTACAAAAGAAGAGTACAAACGTTCTATGCCGGGAAGAATCATTGGAGTTTCGCAAGATGCTAATGGTAACCGTGCGTTACGTATGGCGTTACAAACACGTGAACAACACATTAAACGTGAAAAAGCGACTTCAAATATTTGTACGGCACAAGTATTATTGTCAGTTATGGCAGGAATGTTTGCTGTTTATCACGGTCCTAAAGGATTACAATATATCGCTGACAAAGTGCACGGGATGGCTTCAACACTAGCTGATGCATTAAACAAGTTAGGTGTTTACCAAACAAACACTGCTTTTTTCGATACAATAGTAGTAAAAGCTGACGCTCAAAAAGTAAAAGCAATTGCTGAGAAAAACGAAGTGAATTTCTTCTACATCGATGATGAAACGATTTCTATTTCTATAAATGAGACGATTTTATTTAGTGATGTTAACGAAGTAATTGCCATTTTCGCAGAGGTATTAGGGAAAGAAGCTTTTGAAGTTTCGGAATATGTTTTAGAAAATAATTATCCGATGCTTTTAAACAGAAAATCGGAATTTTTAACGCATGAAGTATTTAACAAATACCATTCTGAAACCAGTATGATGCGTTATATCAAAAAATTAGAACGCAAAGATTTATCGCTAAATCATTCAATGATAGCATTGGGTTCTTGTACTATGAAATTGAATGCAGCTGCTGAAATGTTACCATTAAGTATGCCTTACTGGAACACAATTCACCCATTTGCACCATTAGATCAAGTAGAAGGATACACTAAAATGCTTAAGAAATTAGAGCATCAATTAAATGTAATCACTGGTTTTGCCGGAACAACTTTGCAACCTAACTCAGGTGCACAAGGGGAATATGCCGGTTTAATGACGATACGTGCTTATCACCAATCAAGAGGTGATGACCAAAGAACTGTTTGTTTGATTCCTGCTTCGGCTCACGGAACAAATCCTGCTTCGGCTGCAATGGCTGGAATGAAAATTATCGTTACCAAAACAATGGAAAACGGAAATATTGATGTAGAAGATGTTAGAGAAAAAGCAATTCAGTATAAAGACCAATTGTCTTGTTTAATGGTAACTTACCCATCTACACATGGGGTTTTTGAAAGTGCCATTAGAGAAATTACACAAATCATTCACGACAATGGTGGTTTAGTATATATGGATGGTGCTAATATGAATGCGCAAGTGGGGTTAACAAATCCAGCTACAATTGGTGCTGATGTTTGTCACCTAAACTTACACAAAACATTCGCTATTCCTCACGGAGGTGGTGGACCAGGTGTAGGACCAATTTGTGTAAACGAAAAATTAGTTCCGTTTTTACCAAGTAACCCTTTAGTTCAAGTGGGTGGAGAAAAAGCAATCACTGCAATTTCTGGAGCTCCTTATGGTTCTGCTTTAGTTTGTTTAATCTCTTACGGATACATTTGTATGTTAGGTGCTGAAGGAATAACTAATGCCACTAAATATGCAATTCTAAACGCAAACTATATGAAAGCGCGTCTAGAGGAACATTATCCTATTTTATATTCTGGTGAAAAAGGAAGAGCAGCTCACGAAATGATATTAGACTGTAGAGGCTTTAAAGTAAAAGGTATTGAAGTATCTGATATTGCTAAACGTTTAATGGATTACGGCTTTCACGCTCCTACAGTTTCTTTCCCTGTGGCAGGAACTTTGATGGTGGAACCAACAGAATCTGAAGATGTAGGGGAACTAGATCGTTTTTGTGACGCTATGATTGCTATTCGTAAAGAAATTGAAGAATCAGAAATAGACGAGCAAAATAATGTATTGAAAAATGCACCACACACTTTAGCGATGCTAACTGCTGATACTTGGACATTACCTTATTCAAGAGAAAAAGCAGCATATCCTTTAGAGTATGTAAGTGATAATAAATTTTGGCCAAGTGTTCGTCGAGTAGATGAAACCTATGGTGATAGAAATTTAATTTGTTCTTGTGCGCCTATTGAGGCTTACATGGAAAACTAGATTTTTAATATTTAATTTAAAATGCCTCGATACTTTCGAGGCATTTTTTTTGCAATACCTAAAGCATTTAAATTTTGACACTTAAATAAAAAATTGTTGAAAATCGTATTTGAAAATTTTTACGAATGTGTTTTTTTCGAATAAAAACAAAAAAATCACACTTCTGATTCAAATATTATCAGTAAATTGAGGAAAATAATATTATTTCATAATTATATGCACGCATAGTATATTTTATGGCTGTAATAAATATTTTATACATAAATTAGCCTAAATTTTTTGGACATAAACTGATGAAAATACAAATAACTGGAATAGGAAGTTATATTCCTGAGAAAAAAGTAAGCAATACAGACTTTAGTAATCATGTTTTTTTAAATGAAGATGGATCCGCTTTTGGTTATCCAAATGATATCGTCATCAATAAATTTAAAGGTATAACCGGAATTGATGAAAGGCGTTACGCTGATGATCATTTTACCTCTTCGGATATGGCATTTTTTGCTTCTCAAAAAGCAATAGAGAGTGCAGGTATTGACCCAGAAACAATTGATTATATCATTTTCGCACATAATTTTGGGGATGTGAAATGCGGTACAAATCAATCTGATATGGTTCCTAGTTTAGCCACAAGAGTTAAAAACAAGTTACAAATAAAAAACCCTAAATGTGTAGCCTATGATATCCTTTTTGGGTGTCCGGGATGGATAGAAGGTGTGCTTCAGGCAAATGCCTATATCAAGTCAGGAATGGCCAAACGTTGTTTGGTTATAGGTTCAGAAACTTTATCCAGAGTAGTAGATGCGCATGACAGGGATTCTATGATATATTCGGATGGTGCCGGTGCTTCTATTGTTGAAGCCTCAGATAATGAAACTGGAATGCTTTCTTACGAAAGTGCCACTTATGCCATGGATGAAGCCAATTATTTGTTTTTTGGAAAATCATACAACCCCGACTTAGATCCTGACACCAGATACATTAAAATGCACGGGCGCAAAATATACGAATTTGCGTTAAACACTGTTCCCGCTGCAATGAAAAGCTGTTTAGAAAAAAGCGGAATCGAAATTGATGATGTTAAAAAAATACTTATTCATCAAGCAAATGAAAAGATGGACGAGGCTATAATACACCGTTTTTACAAACAATACGGAAAAACACCTCCAGTAGGAATTATGCCTATGAGTATCCATGAACTGGGTAATAGTAGTGTTGCAACGGTTCCAACCCTTTTTGACCTTATGGTAAGAGGGCAAATAAAAGATCAAGAATTAAACAAAGGAGATGTTTTAATATTTGCTTCTGTAGGAGCAGGTATGAATGTCAATGCGTTTGTATATCGATATTAAATAATTCTTGCCCGATGAGAATCAGGTATAGAAAATTCCTTAAATCCACACTAAAAAACCTCGTTTTAAGTGTGGATTTTTCATTTCCCCACAAGTTTTAGGCTTGGACTAAAAAACGGCAAAAACAATAATTTATCTTTGTATATTTGCCTTGCTAATTAAATATATGAACGAGAGATTGCTTCGTTCCTCGCAATACTATGTACGAAAAAACGTTTCCCAATAAAAGATTCAAACATACTTTAGAATTTTTAAACAAACACATCTCAACATCTGAAACTATTTTAGATTTAGGAGTAGAAAATCCTTTTTCCAAAATAATGAAAGCTGACGGTTATTCCGTAAAGAATACCACAGGTGAAGATTTAGACCTTGACCAATCGGTTTTTTCCAAAGAGAAACAAGATGTAGTTACAGCATTTGAAATTTTCGAGCATTTATTGAATCCATATACTATTTTAAGCGAAATTAAATCAGACAAGCTTTTAATTTCGATTCCGTTGCGCCTGTGGTTTTCACCTGCCTACAGAAGCAAAACAGATATGTGGGACAGACATTACCACGAATTTGAGGATTGGCAACTGGACTGGCTGTTAGAAAAAACAGGTTGGAAAATTATTGATAAAGTAAAATTCACTCATCCAGTCAAGAAAATAGGTTTTCGTCCTTTTTTAAGACTTATTACACCTAGATACTATATTGTTTACGCTGAAAGAGCGAAATAAAAAAACAAAACACAAATTCCAAATTCCATTACTTTTTGGGATTTGGAATTTTAACATTATAAATATAGCATATGGACTACTATATCGTTATTCCAGCACACAACGAAGAAGCTTTTATCACCTTAACATTAGAGTCGTTGATTTCGCAAACACTTTTGCCAAAAAAAGTGGTTATTGTCAATGATAATTCAACCGACAAAACGGAAGAGATTGTTTTGGCTTACGCCAAAGAATATCCTTTTATCACATTGGTAAACAAAAAATCAAGCGCTATCCATTTACCGGGAAGCAAAGTCATTCAAGCATTTAACACTGGATTAGAATCACTTGATGACCAGTATGACATTATGATGAAAGCGGATGCCGATTTAATTTTTCCAACTAATTATTTTGAAACAATTATCAACCATTTCAAATCAGATTCAACTATTGGTATGGTTGGCGGATTTTGTTATATCGAAAAAAAAGGAGAATGGGTTCTGGAAAATCTAACTGATAAAGATCACATTCGCGGTGCGTTAAAAGCCTATCGTAAAGCAACTTTCAAACAAATAGGTGGCTTAAAAGCACAAATGGGTTGGGACACGGTGGATGAATTGCTTTGCAAATTCTACAATTGGAAAGTAATCACTGATGCTAGTTTACACGTTAAGCATTTAAAACCTACAGGAGCTAACTATAACAAAACGGCACGTTACAAACAAGGGGAAGCTTTTTACACCTTGGGTTATGGTTTTTTTATTACCGCAATTGCCTCGGCAAAATTGGCGATGATGAAAAAAAGACCTTTACTCTTTATTGATTACATCAAAGGTTTCTGGAAAGCCAAAACTGCTAAAACACCATTATTGGTAACATCAGAACAAGCAAAATTCATTCGTACTTACCGATTAAAGAAGATGAAAGAAAAGCTTTTTAAATAATCAGCTCTATTGTTATTTGAAAAACTAATAACCTATAATTCATTACTCCTAACTATTTTTGTAATTTAGCCCATATTCAAAAACTATGATGCTCATTCGATATATAACGCAGATAGGAAGATACTTCCTGATGCTAAAAGAAATTTTCAACAAACAGACGAAATGGTCTGTGATGAAAAAACTTATTTTCAAGGAAATAGACGATTTAATTATTGATTCACTTGGTATTGTGGCGTTCATCTCTTTCTTTGTAGGTGGAGTGGTTGCCATTCAAACGGCATTAAACCTGACCAATCCATTGATTCCAAAATACCTTATTGGGTTTGCTACACGACAGTCGGTAATTCTGGAATTTGCCCCAACATTTATCTCCGTGATTATGGCGGGAAAAATGGGATCATTCATCACCTCAAGTATAGGAACTATGCGTGTTACGGAACAAATTGACGCCCTGGAAGTAATGGGAGTTAATTCCTTAAACTACCTTGTTTTTCCAAAAATCATCGCATTGCTACTGTACCCTTTTGTAATAGGCATCAGTATGTTTCTTGGGGTATTTGGCGGCTGGATGGCTGGTGTTTACGGTGGATTTACCACCAGCGCTGAATTTATTAATGGAGCCCAGATTGATTTTGTTCCGTTTCATATTGTTTATGCTTTTATGAAGACTTTAATCTTCGCAATGCTACTGGCAACAATTCCTGCTTTTCACGGCTATTACATGAAAGGTGGCGCTCTGGAAGTGGGTAAAGCAAGTACGGTTTCCTTTGTTTGGACATCGGTATCGATAATACTTTTCAATTATATACTAACGCAATTGTTACTGGGATCATGATAGAAGTAAAAGACATAGAGAAATCATTTGGTGACAGTAAAGTTCTTAAAGGAATTTCGACCATTTTTGAAACCGGAAAAACGAATTTAATTATCGGGCAAAGTGGATCCGGAAAAACGGTAATGCTAAAAAGCCTTTTGGGAATACACACTCCTGAATCCGGTAAAATTTGTTTTGACGGCAGAGTATACTCTGAACTGGAAGCGGATGAAAAAAGGGAATTAAGAACCGAAATAGGAATGGTATTTCAAGGAAGTGCATTATTTGACTCGATGACCGTGGCTGAAAACGTGGCTTTTCCTTTGAAAATGTTCACCAAAGATGACAAAGCAAAAATCGAGGAACGCGTAGATTTTGTTTTAAAAAGAGTAAACCTCATCGACGCGCATAAAAAACTGCCTTCGGAGATATCCGGAGGAATGCAAAAAAGGGTTGCTATTGCCCGTGCCATCGTGAACAACCCAAAATATCTTTTTTGTGACGAACCAAATTCAGGATTAGACCCAAATACAGCAATATTGATTGATAATTTGATCAAAGAAATCACCGAAGAGTACAACATTACCACAGTAATCAACACGCACGATATGAACTCGGTTATGGAAATTGGGGAAAGAATTTTATTCCTGAAAAACGGATTGAAAGCCTGGGAAGGAACCAAAGAAGAAATCTTTAGAACGGACAACGAAGCCGTTGTAGCCTTTGTTTATTCCTCTAATTTATTCAAGAAAGTAAGAGAAGCGTATTTGAAAGAGTAAATAGTGCCAACAATTAATTCGGCAACAATTCCACCTCGGCATTTGGATTGAAAAGATAAGTCTTACCGGAGTTTACTTCCAGGCATTCAAAACGCTTGGTTCTTATGGCCACTTTCTTGAAAATTTTTCCGTTTTGAATCCTGAAAACGCTGCCGTAAGGGATTTCAAATATGTAGTTTTTATCGTTTTGTTTGTCAAACTGTTTCAACGCCAAAGACAAAGTGGCATCAGTATCACTGCTCGCCGTGGGGTTCCTGAAATGTCTTGCCAGCAATGGCAACAAATGATTGGGGAAAATTTCTGGTCGAATGTATGGAACCATCAGTTGTTGAAAGGAAAATTTCCACTCATTCCCGTGCGGTTTGATGTTTCTACCAAATTTTTCAAATGCCACCAAATGTGAAATTTCATGAATCAGAGTAATCAAAAACTTATACTTGTTCAAGCTTGAGTTGACAGTTATTTCGTGTTTTCCGTTTAACCCTTTTCTATAATCTCCATGACGAGTTAAGCGCTCGTTCACAATTTTGAGATGCACGCGATGCACAACAATCAGTTCGAAAACTGGTTTTACTGCGTGTTCCGGGATATATCTTGCTAGTGTTTCGGACAAAACAAATTGGAATTATGAGTTATAAATTAAGAATTATGAGTTTTTCTTTGAGGTAATTATTATGCTTCTAATAATTTTCAAAACTTCGTTGCTTTGTTGATGAATTGAATTAAATTCAATCTCAGAAATATAATCTGTTCCTTTTAGGAGTTCTAACCAATAAAGAGATTCATCACATTCTTTCTGAGCTATTGACAACTTATGAATAAAGTCAGGCTTGCTTTGTGCATTAACCGCTTCACGGACATTTGCTCCAACAGAAGTAACTGAACGCAAAAATTGTTTACTCATAATATATTCTTTCTTTTCAGAAACCAAGTATTTGTAAAAATTCACCCCTCTAATTGCCAACTCAAAACTCTTTGTTTTCACAATGCTTTCACTCATAATTTATAACTAATAATTCATAACAATTTGTTTTACATTGCTCTCACTCATAACTCATAACTTATAATTTATAACTCTTATGGATTTGTTGAAGAAACTTGAAGTACTTTTCCATTAAAGTATTTGTTCCCCGTCAAAGTAAAATTAAAAATATAATCAGCTATTTCATCTGCTTTAATAGGAGCTTCATAACCAGGGAAAGCTTCCTGAAGCATTTCGGTTTGAACAGCACCCAAAGCCAATACATTAAACGATATTCCTCTTTCTTTGTATTCTTCTGCCAATAATTCCGACAAGGTAATCACAGCACCTTTACTCGAACTGTAAGCGGCAAGTCCTGCAAACTTCAAACTTCCTTGTATGCCTCCCATCGAACTTATGGTTACCACGTGACTTCCTTTTCCTAAATAAGGCAAAGCAACACGAGTCAAATTGGCAACACCAAAAACATTGACTTTATAAACATCTTCGAAATCTTTTTGCGTGGTTTCTGAAAAAGGTTTCAATACCAGACTTCCGGCATTATGGATAATGGCATCTACTTTTTTCCAAGAAGTCGAAAGAAAAACTTTCACTTTCTCTAAATCTGACTCGTCCGACAAATCAACAGAAAGACAGCTGATGTTTTTATGTTCTATAAGAATACGCGGTGTTTTTCGTGAAACGGCCAAAACCTGATGACCTGCATTAGCAAATTGCAAAGCCAACTCATACCCTATTCCCCTACTCGTACCCGTAATGATAATATTTTTCATTTAGCAAAAATAAACAAAATCGTTAAAAAAAGCACTGTTTAAAATAATGAATAATTTTAAATTCAGGAAAACAAACAAACCCTTTTATTTATAATTTCACCAAAAAAAATCACATTCCTAATCACATTATAATGATTGAAAACATACAATTAGAAATAGCCACTTTAAATGATATTGAAGGTGTCTTGTCTTTACAAGAGCTATACCTTGTATCTAATCTTTCTGAAGAAGAAAAAAAATCTAGTTTTGTAACCACCCCTTTTACGACAGAACAACTAACTGAAGTCATCAGAAATAAAGGCTTGTTTATTGCAAAAGACAACAACACAATAATAGCATATATTTTTGCTGAAAGTTGGGCTTTTTTCAGTCAATGGCCCATCTTCAATTATATGACTACCCTTTTTCCAGAACTCTCTTTTTTAGATTTCAACATCAACACATCAAACAGCTTTCAATACGGTCCCATTTGTATTCATTCCGCTTATCGTGGCAAAGGTTTAATAATCCCCCTTTTTGAATTTATGAGGAGCCATATAGTAGCCCGCTATCCTTTGGCTTTAACATTTATCAATAAAAACAACAAACCTTCTTTGAAAGCGCATACTGAAAAATTAAAACTGACTATTATAGGTGACTTTCAATTCAACAACAACAATTATTTCGTTTTGGCATATGATATGAAAAAGCCAATTGCTTAAAAGCCTAATTCATTCGGATTTCCTGAGTTGTAGAATTAGTCATACTTGTTATAGCCGGTAACAATTCCTGTATGAACAAAGTCATATGCGGAATGTTCATCGCGCTAAAATCATCGGAAACGTGGTGATAAAACTCGAAATTTTCAAAATCAAACGTACTAACCGACTGACACGGTTTTTTGAAAGCTTCATAAAACGGAAAATTATCTGATCTGTAAAACAATTTAAATTCGGCTTCTTTGGGTAAAAATCCAATGGTGTTTTTACCTGTATATTCATTGATTTTACTTGCCATATTCGATTTATCAAAACCCGAAACATACGCTAAATAATCCCTTTTCATAGGTACACCAATCATTTCGATATTGAATTGGGTATATAAATTAAAGTTTTTCAAAGCCAGCTTTTTGGACAAATGCTTAGAACCTAACAGCCCTTTCTCTTCTCCTGTAAAAAACACAAAAAGAACACTTCTTTTATTCGATTTAGACTTGCTAAAATATTTGGCCATTTCAGCTACTGCTGTTGTCCCTGAGGCATCATCATTAGCACCGTTATTGATGAAATCTCCATTTACCCCTTTTTTATCCAATCCTATATGGTCATAATGGCCACTTATTAAAACGAATTCATTTTTAAGAACTGGATCCGTTCCTTCTAAATAACCAACGATATTATAAGCAGTCCCTTTAAAATTAGACAGGGTATCACGGTAAGATGAAAAGTAAGGTTTTACATTATTTTTTATGAGAATTTGTTCTAAATAATCAGCTGCTTTCTCCATTCCTTTAGAACCTGTATCTCTTCCTTCCAGTTCATCTGAAGCAAGGTATTTCAATGTTTCTGCAACTTCTTTTTCCTTCACTATATATTTAATTTCAAGTGGTTTGTGAGCAGTATCTAATGCAGCAATAGGAACTAAACTAGTTGAAGATTTACATCCCAGTAAAACAAAAGGGAGTAGGAATAATACTTTTTTCATAATCGAATTGTTGATTTTTATGATTTATCGAAAGAGATAACTTTTAATTTTATGATTTTTATCTAATGTATTTCTTGAAAACTTTATACCCTTGGGCGCAAGCCAAAACTATGAAAAAAAGCGGAATAATAACCGGCATCAAGTATTTTGAAAAACTACCTGAGTTTTGAGAAACAGAATCTAAAAAATATATGAAAGACACCATACCCGCAAATGTTCCGAATAAAGTCCCTCCAACATAAAAAAACTGTAATGGACTACTAACCGAAATGTATTTATTATTGATCAAGTATAAATTCCAGGCCGTCCAAAAAGGAAACTGGAGAAAGTTGATACTACTTAAAAACACCCCAATCAGAAAAGGGGAATAATCTTTATATTTTTCTAAATAATTCTGGTTTTCAGCAGTCATACTGGCGTGTGAATAGAAGCTATAAGCCAAAAACAACAGAAATACAATCCCAAAAATATCTATCCACTTCATTAATCTTTTATTTTCGACTAATCGATTTGCAAAAATCAAAGTGAAATAAATAACAAATGCTTCAATAAACACAACACCTAACAAAAAGAGTACCATACTTTCAAAACCAAATGCAGTATGCATTTCAAATCCTATAATATTTAAATATCCTAGAGGTATAGAACCTACAAAGCTTACTAAAAAACCAACTAGTATATTTTTTATCACTCTCATTCAATTAGAAATTTACGATTTTATTACTTTGAATTAGATGCATTCTATATTCTTTCATCCCAAGCTGGTGCTCTAAAAAAGGAACCCCCTTTTTATTGTTTTCGACACTTATCTCGTACATATAGGTTATATGCCTTGCCAGTTCTTTCCACGCAAATAGCAAAGAATGTTTTGGGTCATAAATGTGGGTGGGTTCGCTTGCGGCTCCGTTTAATTCGACAATGGAAAAATTTATTCCGTTTTCTAATTCTTCAAAAGTATTGTACATCACATCCATTCTTCCAAAAAAGAAACCGGGGATTTGCAGACAAATTTCGTTAAAAGTCTCTTCTAATTTAGCCGTAATCTGGTGGCTTCCATCAATGAATTTTGCACCGCGAGCGTGATTGCCGTATGGAACAAGATTTATCTTTTCCCCTTCAGGTAATATGTCTAACAATCGCTTTCCGTATTCCTGTCTCAGAACTTTTAACTGCAATTCATAACGAGGATTTTCTTTTATTAACTCTTCGATAGTTGCTATTCCATTTCCGGTAATTATCAAAAATTCTTTTGAAACAATTCCCGTTATTTTACCTATTTTTTGATTTGGATAACGCACATAAAAAATTCCAACTTCGTTCTCATAAGGAATCAAGTCTTGAATTAAATAATCAAAATCCGCTTTTAAGGAATAGCTTTTTAAATCTTCTATACTATTGATTTTTTTCACAGCTGAACCTCGCAATCCAATGTCGGGTTTTGCAATTAAAGGGTATCTAATTCCTGAATTTTGAATTACTTTCTGGATATCTTCTAATGGGGTTCCTTCATTAATCAATTCGGTTTTAGGGTAATACTGCGACGGAATTAAATTGTAGATTTCTTTTTTGGACTCCATAATAAAGCCGCCATTTTTTATGCTTGGATTAGAAGCGCTAAAAAAGAATATTGATTTGGCTTTAAGCGAATAAAAAGCCCACAGAAAATATATTGGAATATAAACCACCTGAAATGGCCAATATTCCCAATGTGTTAACTTGTGCAGAAAAAGATTACTGCGTCTATTTGTTATCAATCAGATTCGTTTTTAGATCTATACTAAAATCACTTGAAGAGCTTATTACTATAGATAATATTGTATTTATATTGTTATAAAGGTATTCGAAAATTCCTTGTTTTCAATTAAATCATAATGTGTAATGGAAACTTTGTTACTCTCAATAACTGTTTGTGTAATACTCAGTGTTTTCAACACATCATTCCTATTAATAACCAATCCATTTTCTTGATTTTCATTTTCAGCATACCTGTGAAAGTGATGAATCTCTTGGGCAGAAACCTCTTGATTTGATTCTAAAAAGGAGTCGAATAAATCAGCTCTTTTGGCTCTAATTTCTTTTGGATATAATGTCGAAGAGGCCCAAATATGGTTTTTATTTGTATCTAAAAGCAATGTTTCTTTATCATCACCATTCCAGCGCAATTGAAAAAGTTCTTCATCTTGAAACAATACCAGAGTAAAAGGTTCAATGTTTTCTAAATTTAGTTCCTGCCAAAAATCTTTTGGAGATTTACTGCTAATAATATCCAGTACGATCAATCCCCTGCTTTTTCTATAAGATTCCTGGATTATATGTTTTTCAGAAGCGCCATTTAACAAAACCAACACATTCCCGTTTTCATCTATTGCATACCATGTCCCTCCGGCTTTAGGGTCTTTTGGAAATATAACATTCTTCCCGTTAATCAAATAATTCCGGGGTGGAATCGCGAGTCTTATTACTTTTTCGTCCCGATTTGATGTAATGACCACTTTTCCATTAACCTTAACAAAACTTACTGTGCACATGTACTTCTGTATTCAATTGTTGAACGAGCCACACCAAAATTAGTGTCAACAATAAGAGCTGCGTTTTGCAAAACCGCCACTTTTATTAATGCCTGATGATGTATACAATGTTCTAAATTGTAAAGTAACTCTCTGAAGTAATTACTTTCAATTCGAAGTTCTTCGCCATCGATAATTTGCTGCAATTCTATTTTTTTATTTTCCTTATCCAAAGAGCTATAAATAGCATTTATTTGAATAATTGCAAAATCAACATCTGTTTGCACTAATACATTTCGTTGCCTGTTATCATAATTCACGACACCCGAGTCGTAATTACATTCTAAGCATTGAAACATTTCAATAATATGTCTAATGTGTTCCCCAATGGTAGAGTTACTCAAAGAGGGATATGGCTTTGAATATTCGGAATTAGATAATTGCTTGAGTAAATCAACCAATTCGTTTAAATTATTATTTATTGAAGGTATTAGCATATTAAAATTTGAAGTTTAACAAATTTGGGTTTTAGATCTAACTGAAATATAGCACAATAAAACAGTTAATTAAAGTATTAAAAAAATCCTGGACGAACAAATTAAGAACCAATTCTACCGTAAGGTTTCATACCTAAGTGTTAAAAACACAATGGCAAATAATCCTCAAAGTAGAATTGACACTAAATCTGGCAAATTACTTTTTTAATGCTTTTGCAACAGCAATTAATAATTCATTCGATAATCTATGTTTGTAATCTGGAGTTATATATTCAAACTCGATTTCACCCTCTAAATTTACAATAAAAACTGATGGCACAGGTAAGTAAGAACTATTTAATCCATCCGATCCTTTAGACAAAACAGATTGATAATTAGACGGAGCTTGAAAAGCAATTCCCATTTCTTTTGCCAAATCTCCTTTACTATCAGACAACAAAGTGTAATTCACTTTGTCTTTCTCAATTGTAGCTTTCAAATTTTTAGGCGCGTCAGGACTGATGGCAACAATTTGATATCCTAGTTCAAGTAAAGTAGCTTCCGCTTCTCCTAATGCTGATAAATGTTTATTACAATACGGACACCATCCACCGCGGTAAAAAACCAATACCGTTTTCTTTTTTGAAAAAACCGAAGCGGTATTTACATCCTTATCTTCAACAGACTTCAATGTAATATCCGATATTTTCTCTCCAATTAACAAAGGAGAAACATCCGTTGCGCTTTTTGGCAAATCATTTTGAGCATGTAGTAGAGAACCCATTGCCATTAAAGCAATACAAAGTAACTTTTTCATAGTATTCTATTTTTTATATTACAAATCTAGTTTGATAATAGGAGTTGATTTGTCGCCTAGATTACAGTTCCACTAAATTATTATAAATTTCTAACATCAGTTATAATAATTTCCTTGCGATTGTATAAAAGCAGTCCGCTTGATTCCATCTCGTTAAACAATTGAGTCGTAGTTTGTCTCGAGGTACATATAATTTGAGCAATATCGTTTTGAGTCAGATAATTTTCAATAACTATTTTATTTCCAACTTTTACCCCTTCTTTCTCTCCCCAGTCTTTTAAAAACAATCTCAGTCTGGTTTTAGCGTCTTTAGAAATTAAATTAGAATAGCTGTTTTTTATACGTTTCATTTTCAAACCGACAATCTTTGTATAGGACAAGGCCAAACTTGGGTTTTTCAATAACACATCCTCAAAATCCGACAATAGAAAACTACAAATTACAACATCATCTGAGAGAACTTTTGCGTATTCATTTGTCTGACTATCGACTTCTAGAGACAATTCTCCAAAAAGATCTCCCTTTTGAATAATATCCTTTACACTTTCATTCCCTTCATCGTCAACAGCGACTATTTTAATTGTTCCTTTTTTCAAAACAAATATTCGAGGCAAATCAGAAGAAGAGAAATAAATAACTTCGCCTTTCATGGCTTTTTTAAAACCCATAATAATACATAAATCTTTAATTTGACCAAAACTCAAAGTTTTAAACAATTTATGATCCCGTAAATACCAATACTTCAATTCCTCATTCATAGTTAATTATTGAAAACCAATTGCCGTAAAATTAGGCAATCACTTATTAAAAAAAACGAATAAGTCATAAAAAAAACCATCTTCAAAATCTATGAAGATGGTTTCTAATATAACTTTAATATAGATTCAATTAAGAAACTAGTGTTCTTGAAATTACAATACGTTGAATTTCTGAAGTTCCCTCATATATTTGAGTGATTTTTGCGTCACGCATCATACGTTCCACGTGATATTCAGCTACATAACCGTTACCACCGTGAATTTGAACCGCTTCAATTGTAGTATCCATTGCAGTTTGAGAAGCAAATAATTTTGCCATTGCACCAGACTGTGAAATATCTTGACCAGCATCTTTTTCACAAGCCGCTTTTAAACATAACATTTTGGCTGCCATAATTTGAGTTGCCATATCAGCAAGCTTAAATGCAATTGCTTGGTGTTTGAAAATTTCTTTACCAAAAGCTTTACGCTCTTGAGAATATTTCAATGCTAATTCATAAGCACCTGTAGCTATACCTAATGCTTGAGAAGCAATTCCTATTCTACCACCGTTTAAAACTGCCATAGCAAAATTGAATCCAAATCCGTCAGCACCAATTCGGTTTTCCTTAGGAACTTTAACATCCGTAAACATTAAAGAATGCGTATCAGATCCACGGATACCCATTTTTCTTTCTTTTGGTCCAATATCAAAACCGGCCCATCCTTTTTCAACGATAAAAGCATTGATTCCTTTATGCTTTTTTTCTAAATCCGTTTGAGCTATTACTATATAAGTAGAAGCCGTAGCACCATTAGTAATCCAGTTTTTAGTACCATTTAATAAATAATGGTCTCCTTTATCGATAGCAGTAGTCTTTTGTGAAGTTGCATCTGAACCAGCTTCAGGCTCTGACAAACAAAAAGCACCTATAACTTCTCCTTTAGCTAAAGGAACTAAATATTTAAGTTTTTGCTCTTCATTACAGTATTTTTCTAGACCAGCACAAACTAAAGAGTTGTTAACTGACATCACTACTGCAGCAGAAGCATCCACTTTTGCAATTTCAGTAATTGCTAAAACATAGGATACGCTGTCTAATCCAGAACCTCCATATTTAGGATCAACCATCATTCCTAAGAATCCTAGTTCAGCCATTTTTTTTACCTGTTCTGTAGGAAATTTTGAGTGTTCATCTCTTTCAATTACTCCTTCTAACAATTCAGCTTGAGCAAAATCTCTAGCTGCTTGTTGTATCATTAACTGCTCTTCGGTAAGGTTAAAATCCATAATTGTATAATATAAAAAATGTTGCGAATTATTTAAAAAAACTTGTCAAAGATAACTTTTTATTGTGAATAATTCAATTCTGATTTGTAAATTTGAGCCATGAAAATTGAAAACTATAACGTTGTTGGTATTATGTCAGGAACCTCGCTTGATGGCATTGATTTAGCACACCTTCATTTTACCATAAAGGACAATAAATGGGCATTTAAAATCCTTGAAAACGAAACGATTCGTTACAGTAATAATTGGCTTGAAAGATTAAAAATTGCAGTAGATTTTTCTGAACCGGAATTAGAAGAATTAAATAAAGACTATACTAAATTAATAGCCAAAACAGCATCGGATTTCATTAATAAGAACAATATCAAAAATCTTGATGCCGTTTGTTCTCATGGCCATACTATATTACACCAACCTCACAATGGCTTCACTCTTCAAATAGGGAATTTACCCGAAATTGCAACTTTGACAGAACAAACTGTAGTCTGTGATTTCAGGGTTCAAGATGTTCAACTAGGCGGGCAAGGCGCTCCTCTGGTCCCTATTGGCGATCGAATATTATTTTCAGAATACGATTACTGCATGAATTTAGGCGGTTTTTCTAATGTTTCATTCGAAGAAAACAACAAAAGAATCGCATTCGACATTTCTCCCGTAAATACGGTTTTGAATCATTATGCTAATCAATTGGAACTGGATTATGACGACAAAGGACAATTAGCCCGGACGGGAAAAATAAATCAGTCCTTATTAAAGAAACTGAATGCATTGGATTATTACATTAAAAAACATCCTAAATCATTGGGGTTCGAATTTGTAAAAGAAACTGTATTACCTTTAATTGAAAAATTTAATATTACAATCGAAGACAAGCTACATACTTTTAGTGAACACGTAGCGATCCAAATTGCTTTGGCTTTGCCAATAAAAGAAGGGAAGCTGTTCATAACTGGTGGCGGGGCTTATAATGATTTCCTCCTTCAAAGAATTCAATTTCACCTTCCACAAATGACTATCATAATCCCATCTACTGAAATCTTAGAGTTCAAAGAGGCGCTGATTTTTGGATTGTTAGGCGTTTTAAAACTAAGAAATGAAGTCAATGTCTTATCAAGCGTCACCGGCGCGCAAAAAGACCATAGCTCCGGAATTATTCATTATTTTAAATAAACGGCAAAATATATAATTCGCATTATTCTATTTTTTATATTTGGCCAACTTAAACATATCGCAACGAAATGAAAGATTTACTAAAGAAATTCGAAAATAAAGAGCCTGAAATTGTATTCAACTGGAAAGATGCTGAAACAGAAGCTGAAGGTTGGACAGTTATCAATTCTCTACGTGGCGGAGCTGCAGGAGGTGGTACTCGTATGAGAAAAGGTTTGGACATGAACGAAGTTTTGTCATTGGCAAAAACTATGGAGGTAAAATTTTCAGTTTCTGGACCTGCTATTGGAGGTGCTAAATCAGGAATTAATTTTGATCCGAATGACCCAAGAAAAAAAGGCGTTTTACAACGTTGGTATAAAGCAGTTTCTCCTTTATTGAAAAGTTACTACGGTACTGGTGGAGATTTGAATGTTGACGAAATTCACGAAGTTATCCCAATGACTGAGGAATGTGGTGTTTGGCATCCACAAGAAGGAGTGTTTAATGGTCACTTTAAACCAACAGAAGCTGATAAAATTAACAGAATAGGACAATTGCGTCAAGGTGTTGTTAAGGTAATCGAAAACCCTAAATTCTCACCTGATGTAAATAAAAAATACACTATTGCTGATATGATTACCGGTTATGGAGTTGCTGAAGCCGTTCGTCATTACTATTCTATTTATGGAGGTGATGTAAAAGGAAAGAAAGCAATTGTTCAGGGATTTGGTAATGTAGGTTCTGCTGCCGCTTTTTACTTGGCCGAAATGGGAGCAAAAGTAATTGGTATAATCGACAGAGATGGTGGATTAATAAAGGAAGAAGGATTTAGCTTTGAAGAAATAAGAGATTTATTTCTTGCTAAGGACGGAAACAAATTAGTAGCCGAAAATATGATTCCTTTTGAGGAAATCAATAAAAAAATATGGACAATAGGTGCTGAAATATTCACTCCTTGTGCTGCTTCAAGATTAGTAACACAAGACCAAATCGATAATTTGATCGCTAATGGTCTTGAAGTAATTTCTTGTGGTGCGAATGTTCCTTTTGCTGACAAAGAAATTTTCTTTGGTCCAATTATGGAAAATGTAGACAACAAAGTAAGTTTGATTCCTGACTTTATTTCAAACTGTGGAATGGCGAGAGTATTTGCTTATTTTATGGAGAAGAAAGTTCAAATGACAGATGAGTCTGTATTTAATGACACTTCCGATATTATAAAAAATGCGATTGTAAAAGCACACGCTTTAAACAGTTCTAAAACTAACATTAGTGCTACCGCATTTGAAATTGCTTTGAAACAATTGGTATAACCAATATTAGATTATATTTATTAATCGGTTTGTTAAATTTAATTTAGCAAACCGATTTTTTTATACCTATAAACCATCAATTCTCTTAAAATTCCAGTAAAATAACCGCTTTAAACAAATACTCTTTGTTTGCGATTTTAATATTAATAGCTAACAATTTTTATAATATATTAGCGTTTCAATAATAAAGAAAATTTATATGAGTATATTGCTTCAAACAGATACCTTATCTGTTGCACAGGAAACTTTAGCAGAAACCGTTCCGGTTGAGAAAACATTATCCATAATTGAATTACTAACTAGCGGAGGATTAGCAGGTCAGATCATAATGTCTGCTTTATTTTTGATGTTTTTTGTTGCACTATATCTTTATTTCGAACGCTTAATGGCCATAAATGCAGCTTCAAAAATTGACGCTAACTTTATGGGACAAATTAGAGAAAACATTCGAAATGGTCGCATTGACAACGCTAAAATAGCATGCGCCCACTCTAATTCACCTGTAGCGAGATTAATCGAAAAAGGAATATCAAGAATTGGGAAGCCTCTTGACGATATCAATACAGCTATTGAAAACGCAGGAAAACTTGAAATATACAAACTTGAAAAAAACGTAAGTATGCTAGCTACAATCTCAGGAGCTGGTCCTATGACAGGTTTCTTAGGAACAGTTGTAGGAATGATACAAGCATTTCATAAAATGGCAAGTTCAGGAGGGCAAATCGAAGTTGGTGCTCTTTCAGAAGGAATATACACCGCTATGACCACAACAGTAGTTGGATTAGTAGTTGGAATTATCGCTTATGTAGGATACAACCACTTAGTTGTAAAAACGGATAAGATTGTTCATCAAATGGAGGCAAATGCAGTTGACTTTTTGGATTTATTAAATGATCCTGCATAATTTTCATTTGATACTAAAACAGCTTCACTAAATAGGCAACAATATTACACAAACAACGCATGAATTTAAGAGGAAGAAATAAAGTTAGTGCCGAATTCAATATGTCTTCAATGACTGATATTGTTTTTTTGTTACTGATATTCTTTATGCTAACATCAACAATGGTAACCACAAATGCTTTAGATTTAGTGTTACCAAAAGCAAAGGGAAAAACAGACAGCAACAAGAATATAGCCGTAAGCATCAATAAGAAACTAGAATTTTTTATTGACAAAGAGCCCGTTTCAGAAACTGAATTGGAATCTAAATTACTGTCCTTGTTCTCAGCAGACAAAGAAAAAGCAATCATTTTAAGAGCAGAGGAAGGTGTTCCAATAGAAAAAGCAGTAAATGTTTTAGACATTGCAAACAGAAACCAAATAAAAGTTGTTTTGGCCGTAAGACCTAAATAATTTTATCTGCCCTTATATTACAACAGCTATTCTACATGAAATATTTAAAAACAGAAGAAGAGAAAAAATCATTTGCAATTACAACCATCTTGTTTGTGATTATGTTTTTGTTGTTCTTTTATTTTGGACTTACCTCTTTAGACCCACCGCCTGAAAACGGAATAGCCATAAATTTCGGCACAACCGAATTTGGATCTGGAGAAATACAACCTACTGAAGCTATTCAATCCGCTCCACAACCTACAGCTGCAAAACAATCAGCATCAAGTGACGATGAAGTTCTATCACAAGATATTGAAGAAGCGGTAGTAATGAAAAAAGAAAAAAAAGCAGAACCCACGAAAGAAACAGCTAAAGAAGTTACTAAGCCTAAACCGGTCGAAAGTCCGAAACCATCAAAAAGCACATCCGATGCTTTGTCAAGTCTAATAAACGGACCAAAATCAGACGGGAAAGCCAAGGGTGGAGAAGGAAATGACAACATAGCCGGAGATAAGGGAAGCTTAAATGGAGATCCTTATGCAAACAGTTATTATGGTTCTGGAACCGGTAGCGGAAACGGTAGTGGTTGGGGACTAAATGGTAGAAAAATAAGCAGCAGAGGAAAAGAAGTTCAAAAATGTAATGAATTTGGGACCGTAGTTGTTCAAATCACTGTAAACAGAAACGGAAACGTAATTGCAGCCAAGTATACCAAAGGCACAACAAACACAAATCCTTGCCTCGTAGAGCCCGCTATAGCCACAGCTAGGCAATACAAATGGCAGCCGGATTCTAATGCACCCGAAACTCAAATAGGGTTTATCACAGTTAACTTCAAACTTGGAGAATAATATTACTTGAAAATTAAGTTAGATTAATTTTTCAAAACACAACTATACGTAATGAATTATCAAGAAACCATAAACTGGATGTTTAACCAGCTCCCTATGTATCAACTGCAAGGAGCATCAGCTTATAAAAAAGATTTAAGCAACACTCACTTACTCATCAATCATCTTGATAACCCCCAGAAAAACCTAAAATGCATTCATGTAGCAGGAACAAACGGCAAGGGATCTACCTCGCATATGCTTGCTTCCATTCTTCAGGAAGCAGGATATAAAGTTGGATTATACACTTCCCCACATTTGAAAGATTTCAGGGAACGAATAAAAATCAACGGGAGTATGATTTCTGAAGATTTCGTTTGTGATTTTATAAATAAAAACATGAGTTTTTTTGAAAAAACAGAGATGAGTTTTTTTGAAATGAGTGTTGGATTGGCATTCGACTATTTCGCAAAAGAAGAAGTCGACATTGCGGTTATTGAAGTTGGTATGGGAGGACGATTAGACGCCACCAATGTAATAACACCGTTAGTATCCGTAATTACGAATATAGGTATGGATCACGTTCAATTTCTTGGAAATACAATTGAAGCTATAGCGAAAGAAAAAGCTGGAATCATCAAACCCGGAATCCCTGTAGTGATAGGAGAATACACAACAGAATCAAAAGAAGTTTTTTTGACCAAAGCCAAAGAAAATAATTCTGAAATCTTTTTTGCTTCCGATTTAATTTTAGAAACACATCCTTCAGATTTAATTGGAGACTATCAAGCACACAATAAAAAAACGGTTCAACAAACAATCGCTGTCTTAAACGTTCGAAAAGAGTTTAGTATTAGTTTAAATAACATACAAACCGGTTTACTGAAAACGGTAAAAAACACAGGGCTTTTAGGAAGATGGCAACAATTAGGGGAATCTCCAAAAATAATTTGCGATACGGCACACAACAAAAACGGACTGGAGATTGTCTTAAACCAAATACAAAAAGAATCTTTTGACCAGTTACATATCGTATTGGGAGTTGTAAATGATAAAGATCTAGATGAAATTTTACAATTATTCCCTAAAAATGCAATTTATTATTTTTGCAAACCAAATATTTCTCGTGGATTAGAAACAATAATTTTACAAGAAAAAGCAAGAGAACACCAACTAATTGGAGACTCACATTCTTCTGTTGCAATAGCTTACGCCACAGCAAAACAAAACGCAGCAAAACAAGACCTAATATTCATAGGCGGCAGTACTTTTGTAATTGCAGAAATAGTTTAAAAAAGTATTGTAGATAACAAATATAGTACTATATTTGCACCCGAATTAATGTTCAACCCATTAATGATAAAAGGGCGATTAGCTCAGCTGGTTCAGAGCACCTCGTTTACACCGAGGGGGTCGGGGGTTCGAACCCCTCATCGCCCACCACTTTTATCACACATACCTGATACGCAAAATATCGGGCGATTAGCTCAGCTGGTTCAGAGCACCTCGTTTACACCGAGGGGGTCGGGGGTTCGAACCCCTCATCGCCCACAAAAAACTCCTTAAGAAATTAAGGAGTTTTTTTTATGTCTTATATTTTCCCACAACATCTAGACTTGAACCTTTATATATTTAAAAGGATTTTTTTTAAATATTTTCCTATGATTTTTTACCTAAAGCAATTTATTTAACTAATTTTAGTTTATTTTTGATTAAAATTAAAGAAATATTTATGGTTTTAAAATTACTTTTCGCGCCAAAGGATTACTTTTTACATTTTATTATTATCATTGTAATGTTTTTCTCTAAAACAAATATTAATGCACAATGTGCAGGGAATAATAATAGTTTAACAGTTTGTAACATTACAGATTCCAGTAGTCAATCCATAAATCTTTTTAATCAATTATTAGGATCTCCTGTGGCAGGAGGAACTTGGAAAGATGACCTTTTTTCTGGAGGTTTAAACCAAACTACAGGAATATTAAACGCTCAACTTATTAATAAAAGTGGTGTTTACACATACACCTATACTGTTAACGATGGTAGCGGATGTATAAATTCTGCTACTGTAACTGTTACAGTAGGAGGTTATTCAGGAGTGTCCAGTCCTAATGTTTCGGCATGTAGTGATGATTCAAGTTTTAATTTATTTCAGGGCTTTAACGGAAATTTCTTAGGACCGCAAATTAACGGTGTTTGGTCTGATAATAATGGGACAGGGGCACTAAATGGCGGTCTTCTTAATGCTAAAGTTGCTGGATTGGGGACATATTCTTTTACCTATACTATGCCCGCAATAGGAACTTGTCCTGCACAATCTTCTACCGTTAATGTAACTATATTTAGAGCTCCGGAACCAGGAACAGCTGTTCCTTTGCTATTATGTAGTTCTGATGATTTGTCTTTGTATAGTGATTTAGATTTGAATAGTAGATTGAGCGGAGCAGATTCTGGTGGTTTATGGACAGAAACCGGTACTGTTGAATTATCCAGTCCATTTGATTCTAGGGTAAATGTTCAGAACTTGTATAATACTTTTGGTGCAGGTGCTTATAGTTTTACCTATTCTGTTTTACCCAATAATCCTATTTGTAATATTAAAAAAGCAACGGTAACGATCATCATTGAAGATCTACTCGATTTTACTGGCGCTACACTTGAGGTAAACTCTGATATTTGTGAAGAAGAAATTGCTACGGCAACCTATAGTGCGGTTCTCACACAAGTAAATCAACTTACCCAGAATATACCAAATGGTACATATGATGTGACTTATACTGTTTCAGGGGTAGCGGGTTCGATTACAACAACTTCCAGCTTTATCAACGGTGTTTTTAATTTTGATATTAATCGAGTTCTTTTTCCAAAAGTAGGTAAATATTCGATAAACATAACAAGGATTGTAAATAATGCAAGTTTAGGTATTTGCACCAATATAATTGGCACAATTAAAGATGATTTAAATGTTAACCCTTTACCGAAAATTAATACCGCAACACTAACCATTAATCCTGTTTGTAAAGGTTCTAGTGCGACGGTCGGAATTTCTGGTAACACTAATTTATCCAACAGTAATTATAATATTGTCTATAATTTGTCAGGAAGTAATTTGGCTGTGGCTCAACAAGCAGTTTTTACAGTTAGTGGTGGTTTGGCTAATTTTGTTGTTCCAGCTAGTTTAATTCCAAATATTGGGAATACTACAATCCTAATTACAAAAATCACAAATCTAATTACAGGGTGTACTAATACTACAACTGCAACTCAAAGTTTTGTCATAAAACCATTAACTGATCTTCCTAATTTAAAGATTGAGGTTAAAGATATTTGTAAAACTCAACCTGCAACTGTAACGTTTTCAGGATTAGGAATCTTGACAAATATAACTTTAAATTATGATCTTACCGGAGCAAATACTGCTGTTAATCAATCTTTGGTGTTGCCGGTTAGCTCTGGGAATGCCAGTTATGTTATTCCGGCTAATTTACTTGTCAATATAGGCGTTACGTCGTTATTAATTACAGGTATTATTGATAATGGTGGTGGTTGTGTAGCCACGATAACCAATGGAACTAAAAATTTTACAATTAATGCAATTCCAAATGTACCAATAACGAAAAATGAAATATTTTGTAAAAACGATAAAAAAACAATTGCCAATTTAACTCCACAAGGGTCGCAATACCAATGGTTCAATTCGGCAGCAAGTACAGCAGTATTAACTAGTAGTACTCTTTTAGTTTCGGGGGATTATTATGTAAAAGAAGTCAATACCGTTACTGGATGTGAATCTGGAAGAGTACTGGCTGTCGTTGTGATAAATGAGCAGCAGTCGCCAACATTAATCCAAGGGGGGCAAAATTTCTGTGGATTGGATAAACCTACTTTGCTTGATTTGTCCTCAAATACGACTTCAAACGGCACATTATCCTGGTTTGATGCTCCTGTGAATGGAAATCAAGTGGCTGAAAATACATTGCTTAAAGATGCTCATACTTACTATGGTTTTTATTTTTCAAGAGCTACGAATTGTTACTCGGATGCTTTTGCGGTAACCGTATCCCTTACTAATTGTAATGTGCCTCCTGGATTTTTTATTCCTGACGGATTTTCTCCAAACGGAGATGGGGTAAATGACACTTTCCGAATTCCAGATATTGAATTTATATACCCAAATTATTCTTTGGAAATTTACAACAGATACGGAAATCTAATGTTTGATGGCAATAGATTTAAATCAGAATGGGATGGGAAAAATTCCGATTTTAATATTGGGATAGATGGACTTTCGCCAAACGGGGTTTATTTTTATATTATCAATTTTAATAAAGCGAACAAATCACCTTATCAAGGGCGCCTCTATTTAAATCGATAAATGCTCATCATTACCTAAAACTAAATTTTATATGAAAAAAACAATACTGATTGTAAGTTTTTTATTTGTTATAATAAATGCCTCAGCTCAACAAGACCCGCAATACAC
Source organism: Flavobacterium sp. K5-23 (assembly GCF_023278045.1). NCBI lineage: Bacteria > Pseudomonadati > Bacteroidota > Flavobacteriia > Flavobacteriales > Flavobacteriaceae > Flavobacterium > Flavobacterium sp. K5-23. Next base: position 1,436,777 of record NZ_CP056783.1, on the reverse strand, counting down.
CCAATATATGTATAACATGAATGTGGTCAATCCTGCTTATGCAACAGGAGAACAATCCATACTAGATGTAGGGATGTTATATAGAACGCAATGGGTTGGTGCGACAGGAGCTCCAAAAACAATGACTCTGTTTGGGCACCTTCCTGTAAATAAAAAAGTTGAATTGGGATTTTCCCTGATTTCTGATGATATTGGGGATGGAGCCAAAAAAGAAAACAACTTTTTTGCAGATTTTGCATACGTGCTTCAACTTAATAATAATCACAAGCTTTCTTTAGGATTAAAAGCAGGAATATCTTCCCTGCAAACCAATTTTAATGGGTTTAAGTTTGAGAGTACTTCGCCGGATTTCGCATTTGAAAACAGAGATTTTATTAAGCCAAATGTTGGAATAGGCGCTTATTATTTTACAGATGACTATTATGTTGGATTATCAGCGCCCAATCTTCTTAATTCGAAACATATTGAAAAGCGTTCTGGAATTAGTGACTATGGTTCAGAAAATATCCATGCTTTTTTAACCGGTGGTTACGTGTTCACGTTATCTGATTCCTTCAGATTCAAACCTGCATTTATGTCGAAATTTGTGAAAGGAGCACCGGTAACTTTAGACCTTTCTGCCAATGTGCTATATAATGATAAATTTGAATTTGGTGCATCCTATAGATTTGGTGATGCAGTAAGTGCTTTGATGAATGTAAAGGCAACTCCAAACATTAGAATAGGATATGCGTATGATTATACCATTTCTAATTTAGGACAGTTTAATTCCGGTACGCATGAAATTTTTGTTTTGTTTAATTTAGATTTATTAAGCAAAGGATATGACAAATCACCAAGATTCTTTTAAAATATATAAAAAACATGAAAAGAGTATTCATAATCATAATTGTATTTTCAGTACAACTTATAAATGCCCAAACGCAAGATTTGCAAAGGGCCAAACGCTTTTTTGAAAGAACTTATTACAGCGATGCAATCCCTTTGTATGAAAATATTATTCAGGAAAATCATTCTGTTACAGTATTAAAAAACTTAGCAGATTGTTATTATTATACGAATGATTACGCAAATGCCCAAAGGCAGTACCGCAGTTTGATTTCAAGATTCAGTAACGATTTGGAAGAAGAATATTATTTTAGATATTCTCAAACATTGAAGGCAACGGGTAATTATGATGAGGCAAATACAGTTATGCGTAATTATCTCATTAGTTCAAATAACAGACAGGAGCTGATGAATTTCGAAAAAGGTAATTCTACACTTGAAAACGTGTCGGCAATTGGAGCAAGATTTGAATTGAAAAATCTAGCCATAAATACTGCAAATTCAGAATTTGGGGCGGTGCAACAAGGACAAAACCTGGTTTTTTCAGGCGTGAAAAAGAAGACAGGTTTATTTGATAAAATTTACAAATGGAACAATGAACAATATCTTGATTTAGTCTCGATACCATTAGAAAATTCGAATTCGAATGATTCTGTAGTAAATTATTTTTCTAAACAAATAAACACATCCATGCATGAGGCAAATGTTGTTTTTACAAAAGATGGAAAAACTATTTATTTCACCAGAAACAATTACAAAAAGGGGAGAAGAGGTAAAAACAAGGATAAAATTTCAAATCTACAAATTTTTAAAGCTGAATTTGTGGATAATAAATGGACGAATATTACATCACTTCCATTTAATAGTGATGATTATTCGGTTGAACATCCTGCATTGAGTTATGACGAAAAAACCTTGTATTTCGCATCAGATATGCCAGGTACATTGGGTTCATTTGATATCTTCAGTGTGACTATTAATGGGGCGGATTATGGGACTCCCGAAAATTTAGGTGATGCGATAAACACGAACAAAAAAGAACAATTTCCCTTTGTGTCAAAAGATAACAAATTGTATTTCTCTTCCAATGGGCATGCAGGATATGGATCATTAGATGTCTTTGTGACTGAAATACAAGCCAATACTTTTTCTGAACCATCCAATGTAGGGCTTCCGGTAAATTCCGGTTATGATGATTTTTCTTTTAACATTGATTCGGATACAAAACTAGGATATTTTGCATCTAATAGAGTGGGCGGAAAGGGTAATGATGATATTTACAAACTAAAGGAAACGAAACCTTTATTAATAGAAGATTGTAAGCAATTAATTATTGGAGTTATTACTGATGTAGATTCAAAACTGCCTTTAGAAAATGCTTTTGTCAGCCTGCAAAATGCAGATAAAGTTGAAATTCAAAAAATTGTGACTACACAAGACGGAAAGTTCAGTTTTACCGTTGCCTGTGAATCAGTCTATTCAGTTTTTGCTGCAAAAGAAGATTATACAAAAGATTCAAAATCATTTAACCTCAGGAAAGAAAGAGATCGTGTTAATGATGCGTCTATGGCTTTAAAATCAATGACAACAATCAGAAACGAAGAAGAATTAGCCCTTCAGAAGAAAAAAAGCGAGGAATTGGCTTTGCTTGAGCAAAAGAAAAAAGAGGAACTGGCTTTGATTGAAAAGGAGAAACAGGACAAACTAATTGCTGCTAAAAATGAAATTGAGGCTGCTAAAATCAAGAAAAAAGAGAAGGTTGACCGTATTGTAGCAGCGGAAAAAGATGTTGTAAAAGTCAAAAATCAATTGGTCATAAAAACAGATCCGATTTATTTTGATTATGATTTGTGGTACATTCGTAAAGAATCAAAACCAATCTTAAATCGCGTTATTGAACTTATGAAAAAATATCCTGAAATGGTTGTTGAGATTGGTTCGCATACTGATAATAGAGGGAATGGTAAGTACAATATGAATCTTTCTTCAAACAGAGCACAATCAACAAGAGAATATTTCATAAATCAAGGTGTTCCTGAAAAAAGAATTTTCGCAAAAGGATATGGGGAAACCGTTCAGATCATAAAATGTGAACCAAGTGAATCTTGTATTGAAGAGCAACATGAATTAAATAGAAGAAGTGAATTTGTAATTAAAAGTTTATAAGTTTCAGTTTTAATACAGAAAAGGGATGTTTTAAAGACATCCCTTTTTTTATGAACAGTATTTAAGATTATTATCCGTGGATTGTTTCTTGTTTTCCGTAGTTGGTGATTATTGATGTTTCAAAATCAATCCATTCTTTCCAACGTTTATCTACGTCTATATTATCTGTGTATTTACGGGCAAAACCTAAAAAAGTAGTATAATGACCCGCTTCGGAGACCATTAAGTCACGGTAAAATTTGGCTAATACGGGATCTTTTATGTTTTCGGACAATACTTTGAATCTTTCGCAACTTCTCGCTTCTATCATAGCTGAAAACAGTAAACGATCGCATAAGGCGTCTTTTCTACTTCCATCTTTTTTCATAAACTTAAAAAGTTCATTTACATAATGGTCTTTTCGTTCACGTCCTAAAGTTAAACCTTTACTTTTTATAAGATCATGTACCATTTGCAGGTGTTCGAGTTCTTCTCTTGCAATAATCAATAGTTCAGTAACTAGTTCTTCCAGTTCAGAATTATACGTGATAAGGCTTATTGCATTTGAAGCTGCTTTTTGCTCACACCATGCATGATCTGTCAAAATCTCTTCTATGTTTGATTCTACTATATTTACCCAGCGTGGGTCTGTTGCTAATTTTAATCCTAACATTTGATTTTAGTTTTAGTACTGCAAAATTAAGAATTTATGTTTGATTTTTTCAAGAAATCAATGGAATGACATTTTAATAGCATTATTTTGCATTTATAATAATATATAAATATGAATTCTTCTAATTCGCTTTTAATACTTGGGTTTGTTTGGCCTGAACCTAACTCCTCTGCTGCAGGTACAAGAATGATACAATTAATTTCTTTATTTAAGAATAAAGGATTTGAAGTTACTTTTGCGAGCCCGGCATTAGACAGTGAGTTCATGATTAATCTCAAAGATATAGGAGTCAATAAATGTACAATAGCTTTAAACTGTTCTAGTTTTGATTCTTTTGTAAGAGACCTGAATCCTACAGTAGTTTTATTTGACAGGTTTATGATGGAGGAACAATTTGGCTGGAGAGTTGCTGATATATGTCCAAATGCATTACGTCTATTAGATACCGAAGACTTACATTGTTTGCGTTTAGCTCGTCAAAATGCTTTTAAGAATAATCGAGTGTTTGAAGAATCTGATTTATTAAGTGAGGATGTTGCCAAACGTGAAATAGCAAGCATATTGCGTTGTGATTTATCATTGATGATTTCTAAATATGAAATCGATTTATTAGAAAGGGTTTTTAAAATTGACAATTCATTGCTTTATTACTTACCTTTTTTATTGGATTCCATAAATTCTGATACACTTTATAATCTTCCTTTATTCGAAGAAAGAAATAATTTTATATTTATAGGTAATTTTCTTCACGAACCTAATTGGAACGCGGTTCAATATTTAAAAGAAACTATTTGGCCATTAATTAAGAAACGTTATCCAGAAGGAGTTTTACACATCTATGGCGCATACCCTTCTCAGAAAGTGTTACAATTACATCAGCCTAAAGAAGGTTTTTATATAATGGGACGTGCTATAGATGCAAATCAAGTAGTTAAAGAGGCTCGTGTTGTTTTGGCGCCCTTACGATTTGGAGCTGGCCTTAAAGGGAAATTAGTAGAAGCGATGTTATGTGGAACACCTAGTGTAACTACAACTATAGGAGCTGAGTCAATGCACGCCGATTTGCATTGGAATGGCTTTGTACACGATAATCCTCAGGAATTTGCTGAATCCGCTATTGAGTTGTATCAAAATAAAATACTTTGGAGTGATATGCAATCAAAAGGTATTGCTATTATAAACGAATGTTATTCAAAAAATATATTTGCCTTGGATTTTATGGATTCGATTTTTGATTTACTAAAGAATTTAAAACAACATCGAAGTAATAATTTTTTTGGTGGATTACTTCAACATCATACCATAAGAAGTACTAAGTATATGTCTAAATGGATAGAAGAAAAGAATAAAATCAGATAATTTTTTTCGAAATAAAAAATCCCGAACTGAAAATTATCAATTCGGGATTTTTTAATTATTATAAATGAAAATTACGCCAGCATAGTAACTGGGTTTTCAATATATTGTTTCAAAGTTTGTAAAAACTGTGCTCCAGTCGCTCCGTCAATAGTTCTATGATCGCAAGCTAAAGACAACATCATTGTATTACCCACAACGATTTGGCCGTTTTTAACAACTGGTTTTTCAACAATTGCACCTACTGATAAGATCGCTGAATTTGGTTGGTTTATTATCGAATTGAATTCTGTAATTCCAAACATACCAAGGTTAGAAACAGTAAATGTACTTCCTTCCATTTCTGAAGGCAATAATTTCTTGTTTTTAGCTCTTCCTGCAAGGTCTCTAACATTTCCACCAATTTGTGATAAACTCATAGTGTCTGTAAATTTTAATACTGGAACTACAAGGCCATCTTCAACAGCTACAGCTACTCCGATATTTACATGATGATTGATTGTAATAGCATCTTCTTTCCACTGTGAGTTAATTTTCAAGTGTTTTTTCAATGCCATAGCACAAGCTTTAATAACCATATCATTGAATGATACTTTCGTATCTGGAACGGTATTTATTATTGCTCTTGATTTCATTGCTTCATCCATTCCAACTTCTATAGTTAAATTGTAATGAGGTGCTGTAAATAAAGATTCAGCTAAACGTTTTGCTATGATTTTACGCATTTGCGAATTCTTGATTTCTTCAGAGTATACTTCTCCAACAGGAACAAAAACTTTTGGTGCAGGTGCGTTTGTTTTTTCAACCACTGCTGCTACCGTCTGAGGAGCAGGAGCACTTGTAACAGCACTTGGAGTGAAATTTTCTATATCGCTTTTTATGATACGTCCATTTTCGCCAGATCCTTTTACTTGAGAAAGATTAACTCCTTTGTCAGAAGCAATTTTCTTTGCTAAAGGAGAAGCTAATATTCTTTTTCCATCCGTAGAAATTGTAACTGCTTCAACTGTATTTTCTACTGAAGTAGTTTTTGATTCTTCTGTTTTTGGTGCAACAGTAGAACCTCCAATTTTAAAATTACCAGCAATTCCAGAAATGTCAGTTCCTTCAGGTCCTATTATTGCTAATAAGCTGTCAATAGGGGCGGCATTTCCTTCTTCAATTCCTATGTATAATAAAGTTCCTTCGTTGAAAGACTCAAATTCCATTGTTGCTTTGTCGGTTTCAATTTCAGCAAGAATATCTCCTTCACTTACTTTGTCTCCTACTTTTTTTAACCAAGTAGCAACTGTTCCTTCTGTCATTGTATCACTCAATCGAGGCATAGTTACCACTACAACTCCATTTGGAAGTGACGCGGATAGAGTTGAAGTTTCATTTTTGTCTTCAATAACAGTTTCTTCTTTTACAGCTTCAGCGATTGTAGCTGCGCCAGACAATAGTGCTGAAATATCTTCACCTTCATTACCAATAATAGCTAATAAAGAGTCTACAGGAGCAGTTTCACCCGCAGGTATACCAATGTGTAAAAGTGTACCTTCATTGAAAGATTCAAATTCCATTGTTGCTTTGTCAGTTTCAATTTCCGCAAGGATATCACCCTCGACGATTTTGTCCCCTACATTTTTAAGCCAAGTTGCTACCGTTCCTTCCGTCATAGTATCGCTCAAACGAGGCATTGTTATAATTGTTGCCATAATTGATTATAATTTATGAGGTATAAATGGATAGTTTTCTTGGTCGTATACTACATCGTATAATTGTTGAATTTCAGGGTAAGGAGATTCTTCGGCAAATGTCACACATTCTTCAACTAAATCTTTTACTCTTTTATCAATAACTTCAATTTCTTCTGCTGTAGCGTAATTTTTATCTTTTATCACATCTAAAACTTGAGTGATTGGATCTATTTTTTTGTATTCTTCAACTTCATCCTTTGTACGGTATAGTTGAGCGTCAGACATAGAGTGACCTCTATAACGATACGTTTTCATTTCAAGGAAGGTAGGTCCGTCACCACGACGAGCTCTTTCGATAGCTTCAGTCATTGCTTCAGCAACTTTAATAGGGTTCATTCCATCAACAGGTCCACAAGGCATTTCGTACCCTAAACCTAGTTTCCAGATATCTGTATGGTTAGCAGTTCTTTCTACAGAAGTACCCATTGCGTATCCATTATTTTCAACAATAAAAACAACAGGAAGTTTCCATAACATTGCCATATTAAAAGCTTCATGTAAAGAACCTTGTCTTGCTGCACCATCACCAAAATAGGTCATTGTAACACCACCAGTTTCAAAATATTTATCAGCAAAAGCTAAACCTGCTCCTACAGGGATTTGACCTCCTACGATTCCATGTCCACCATAAAAACGGTGTTCCTTAGAAAAAATATGCATAGATCCACCCATACCTTTAGAAGTTCCTGTTACTTTACCTAGAAGTTCAGCCATAACTCGTCTTGGGTCAACACCCATTCCGATAGGTTGTACGTGATTTCTATACGCAGTAATCATTTTGTCCTTTGTCAAATCCATAGCGTGTAATGCACCTGCAAGTACAGCTTCTTGACCATTGTATAAGTGTAAAAATCCTCTAACTTTTTGTTGTATGTACAGTGCTGCTAGTTTGTCTTCAAACTTTCTCCAAAGAAGCATGTCTTCATACCACTTTAAATAAACCTCTTTTGTAACTTCTTTCATCTCAAATGTTCTTTTGCTAAAGTTTTTATTGTTTAATCAATTAGTACCTATAACGCAAAATAGTTTCCTCCCACAATTTGCGAATCGCAAAAATAAGACATTCCAAGTAAGAAGTAAAATTTAAACGCTAATTTTTAGGTATTTTACAAGAAGTTTTTGTCAAACATAAAAGGCAATAGGTTTTTAAGAGAGTCTGATTTATAAATCGCCCCTAATTCTCCCATAAAATAAATCTCTATTGGGACGTCCTGTCTCGTTTCATATTCAGCAATAGATTGTCTACACGCGCCACAAGGTGGGATTGGAGATTTTGTTGTATTAGTATCTGAAGCTGCTGTAATTGCCATTTTTAAAATCTTGGCTTCAGGGTAAATTGCACCTGCATAAAATATAGCAACACGTTCCGCACAAAGTCCGGATGGGTAGGCAGCATTTTCTTGGTTAGAGCCTAAAACTATTTCCCCATTATCTAAAAGTAAAGCTGTCCCTACCCTGAAATTAGAATAAGGAGCATAAGCTTTTTTTCTAACATCAACAGCTTGTTCCATCAGGTTTTGGATGTCAAGTGGTAAATCAGGAATCGTGTCGTAAACTGAGAATTTGCTTGTAATAGATATTTCTTTCATGATTTTTTAAGGAAAAAAAATCCAAATTCTTATTTCAAGAATTTGGATTTTTATAATTAGTTTGTTTTCAGGTTTTAGTATTGCTCATACTTATCTCCAAAGTTGAACGTAAGAGAAAAACGTAAGGTGTTTTCTAGAGGACTTTTAACCCTAGAAGTAGAGAATAAATAAGAAACGTCAACTTTGACTACGTTGTATTTGAAACCTGCACCAAGCGAGAAAAATTTCCTGGCTCCTTTTAAATCATTTTCGTGGAAATAACCCATACGCATTGCAAATGAATCTTGGTACAAGTATTCTGCTCCAAGAGAATAAGTAACTTCTTTTAGTTCTTCACTAAAACCATCTGGTGCATCACCAAATGACTTAAAGATTCCAGAAACCCAGCCAATGGATCTGTAGTTGTCAAAATTTTGTGCTCTTTCAGCTGTAGAAATTGTTCCATCACCATTTAAATCTGGATTTTGAGGTGTAGGGACAAGTAATTTATTTAATTCTAGATTTATTCCAAGTTTATTATACTCATCAAATATAAAATCAAATCCAGTTCCAATTTTTAAATTAGCGGGTAAAAAGTTTGTGCTGAATTCATCATTGTCATAACTGATTTTAGGTCCTAAATTTTGAATATTAAAACCGGCTCTCCATCTACCATTAAATTCACTATAAGCGATTTCCTCTGATTGATAAAAACCAGCAACATCGATCGCAAATGAATTTGCTGCGGAAGCATCATTATTTACATCTGCTACTTTTAGACTAGAGCGAATATATCTTCCAGCAACTGCCATAGAGAATTTTTCACTTAGTTTTAAAGAATAAGATAAGTCTAATGCGAGTTCGTTAGGCGAAACTATTCTTGGTTCATCAAATGAATTTTCTCTTAACTCAATCTCTCCAAACCCAAAATATCGTAAACTCCCTGCGAAAGCACTACGGTCACTTATTTTATTAAAATAGGTCAATTGAGCTAATGATATATCATTGGCTAATTCTATTAAGTAAGGCGTGTAGCTTATTGAAAAGCCTTGCTTGTCCGTTGAAAACGCATACTTTGCTGGATTCCATTGCTGTGAAAAAGCATCAGCAGCCGTTGCGACACCTTGATCAGCCATTCCTGCTGCTCTAGCATCTGCGGATACTAATAAAAATGGTACTCCTGTAGTTATAACTCTATTGTTTTCTTGTGCGTTTACAAAAGTAACGGCAAATAAACACGTTAAAAGTGGTATTATTTTTCTCATTATTACTGTGAAATTCATTGGACAAATATAGTATTTTATTAAAGTATTACAAGTTTTTCAAACTTTTCTGTCTTTTTATTACTTAAAGCCGATTTGACAGTCAGTTTATAAATATAAACGCCTTTCCCTATTTTGTTGCCAAAATCATCTTTGCCGTCCCAACTGATGTCTTTGGATAAAAATCCGTCCGTTGTAATGATTTGATTTCTTGTCCAAACCACTTTTCCGGCAATAGTAAAAACCTGAATCTGTACTTGCAATGGCTCGAAAGGTCTGTTATGTGTAAACCAAAATTCCGTGTAATTGACAAATGGATTGGGGTAATTCAACACATGTGACAGTGTTATATTTTCGTTACCAACAACTACAAATTGAATATCAATTGTAATAGGATTATTGTAAACATCCCAAGCTTTAAAAGTTATAGTATGTAAACCAACAGATAAATTACGCAATGGAAAACGAAGACTCCCTTTTGTGTAATCATCTAGTTGCGTTTGATAATAATCATTTAATATAAACGGATTGTTTACGTCTCCGTCTAGGATGGCCACAATATCATGTCCAATTCCGCTTGCGGTATTTATCCCGTTTTCATCTTCGAGAAAGGCCAGCAGGAATGGAGATTCATTAGTAATGCCTCCGGAGACAAAAGTCTCGTCATTCATATATAACTTCACTTTTGGACTAATATTGTCTGCAACGGCATTTTCATTTATCCCTCCAATTTTTATACTTGTGTCATAACCTGTTTTACTGTCCAGGAATTGTCCTTTTTTTGCGTAAAAACTAATTTTCCCATTAGCTAATGGTATACGGATATCTCGGGGAACTACAAAACTAAATTCAAACTGACCATTTGTAACTGATGCATTACCTCTAAAAATAGTTTCTCCCAGGGTATTGAAAGTTATTGGCGGACTATTTCCGTCATTATTATTTGTTGCCCTTTGAATTATTTTATCGAAAATTGTAGTAGAAATTTCCCCATTGTAATTAGTAAGTACTATGTTGTTCTCATCAGTTACTTCCCCTGTTATTTTCATGTGTGCCAATGATTTAAAATCATCAAATGGCTGGGTTACGGAAACGTCATTTACCTTTGTAAGCTTTACATTTGGTTTAGGTATTGCTAGCATTAATGCTGGGTCGCCTATATAGGACACTACATTGGTCGATGAATTTGGATTGTTGTTTTTAGATATCCTTAATACTTCCGCAATAGAATTGTATTGGTTTGAACCAAAAGCAAAAAGATTTTTTGATAAATTATCATTGAAATTTTCAGCGCTAAATTGACCAATTGCTCTGGTGGTTGTGATCATTGAAATTGCACCGCCTTTTGGGTTCCAATAAGTGTACTCTCCTGCAGTAGGCCTTGATGGGTTGTCAAAACGAGAGAATTCACATGTTATAGTTATAAACAAGGGATACCTATATTGATTACTTAATTTTTGACCGTCTGCTTTTTCCCAAATACGTTCTGCGCTTAGCCCATCTTCTCCTCCATGTCCTAAATAGTTAAATACCAAGGCTCCTTTTTCGAAAGCATTGAACAGATCGGCTCTTGCTTTTGGATATCTAAATCCTCCGGCAGACGCTTCTTGAGCGTATGAATCTAATATTATTTTACTTGCGTTCAAAAAAGGCTTATCGGCACTAATGATATCCGCGAGGTTGTTTTGCCTTGTTTGCAGACTCACATCTGAAGGCTTGTCAGAATCGTCACTAATCATTACAAAATTATTTCTCCAGTTTCCATAAGATTTTATGTCATGGTATTCAATAACTTTATCAACCATTTCATCTGCTTGCTTAGCATTGTTGACTAACATTCTTCCTACAGCAATATCTATTCCTCCAAAAAACGTAGTGATATTCCCTTCATTTGCATCCATTAATCCGAAAAAGTCATCAGAAGAAAAAGAAGCCTCTCCAGTTGACTTACTATGTAACGCATGGTAAATTGGGACTATATTATTATTGTTTGAAATTCTGTTTTTATAGTCGAAAGATGCGTCTCCGAATAGATTTATATATTTGATTCTTTTTAAGGGCGTAGAAGCATTATTATAAATGTATTTAATGCAGTTTCTAATTGCTGCAATGTCCTGTTTCCCAGATGAAAATTCCAGATATATGGATTCAAGAGTTATTACTTTTACCGTTAAATTTGAATTCATTCGATGGAAATTTGCCAGTTTCTCTGCTTGTTGTGATAAAATAGCGGGACTGATAATAACATAATCTATGTCTTCAAATTGGCCTTGAGCGTTTTTGAAAAGCGTTCCTTTTAAGTTCTGGTTAATAATTCTGGATTGACTTTCTTTTTTAGGAGTGTAATAATCAGACGCGTCAAGGGCTATGTATTTTCTAATTTCACCCAGATTAGCACTAAAAGAAAAAGTATCTTGTTTTGAATTTTCGATTTTGCTAACATTGAACAAGTCAGTAACATCCCATATTTGGGAAATACCGCTTGCGTTTGAAATGCTATAATTCACAACTCCTAAATTTGAATTGGATAAATCGTATTGAAAATGAAATTGTTTACCGTATCCTTGAAGTTTTCTTTTTGCTATAAGCTCAATATAGTCCAGAAACCCTTTTGAACCAGGGACTCCATTATTGTTGTAATTTAGTTTTAATTTTATATTTTCAGAGGCATTGAAACTGGTGTTGTTAAGGAGGTTTCCGGTGTTGAATTCGGTGTCTGAACTTGTGTTAAGGGCAGGGAAAGTGATATTTCCAATTTCCTGGCCATTTGCTGCTATTTTAAATGAGGTAGAGGTGTAGGCGGCTGACGCGGCAGTCGTTTTGATTTTTATAGGAGTCGAAGTGTCGATATTTGGAAAATTAAAAGAGAATTCCTGCTCCTGATTGAAATCAAAAATTTCTCCAAACCATTGACGGCCTAAATGCGCAATGTTTACAAGATCTTTTTCGTGAAATTGATGCTCGTCAAAGGTATTCAAAGTCAAAGTTGCGTTTCCTGCAGGCAGTGTCATCTCTAAAATTCTTTTTCCGTATTCACCCTGGGTGGTAATATAATAATAAGATTTTGTATCATATAAATTATTGAAAGTTTTGCTTTCATCATTCCAAGTGTCCACTCCTTCTGCGTAAAATAAGATATAATCCTCGTTATCAAAACTACCGTCGTTCTCCCCTACTATTTGAATTGCATTTTCTGTTAGATCTGATGGGTAATAAATACTATTTAATAGAGGGAGCATTTTGCCTCCATTTCCAAAGATTTTTATTGTATTGGGATTGACATTGTTTAAATTAATGCCTAGTTGTTGTAAAAAAGATTTTGAAATTTTGTAAACCCCGGATTTTTCCACGTAAAACTTATACCATTCTCCAGAGGCCAAAACTGAATTAGATAAGACGAAAGTTGATTTGTCAGTATACTGTTTACTTGTGCTATTATTTATTGAGTAATAAAATGATTTTATTTTTAAAAAACTTGATGCCCCTTTTATAATAGGAGAAAGAATTATAAAATTCTGCTTTTCTTCTCTAGATTCAACAATTTTAAGTGTTGCGGATATCGAGGTTGGAATTTTGTCTAAGTCTAAATCACCTAACTGATTTTTTGAAATAGTTTCGTAAGTTATATTGTAAACATCTAGATTATTTTCGTTATAAGTACCAGAATCAGATAATTTTACAGATAAAAAAATAGACTTATTTGCAGGATCGTAAGAGAAAATATTTCCGGAAAACTGAGGCGTATTTACCTTATAGCTCCCAAAAGAAATTTCTGTTTTTTCAATCCAGTCAATAGTCACCTCCCCCTTTGTCTGGGAATGTGAAATAAATGAAATTAGGAATAAATTATACAAAAGTAACTTTCTCATTGTTTATTATGCATTAATAGAACTAGTAAAAATATATCATTTATTATGAAATTAAATAATAAAAAGTATAAATTTGCGTTTGCTTTATATGATTCTTGTTATATAAGCCATATGCATATAATTATTGCAAAATGGCTTTGCGTGTTAACTGTTAATTATTATATTGCGTCACCAAAATGTTACCTACAAAATAGTATGAAAGTAAACAAATTTAAGACCTTACAATTGATGATATCAATGATATTGATTGTTGGTTTATCGGGTTGTAGTAAAAAATCGAGCTCAAAAAGCGCTTCAAGAGCTACTGGGTGGAATGTGGACAGTAAAAAAGCTTCCAGTAGTAAAAAACAAGTAGCAGGACCAGGATTGGTTTTTGTTGAAGGTGGAACTTTTACTATGGGTAAAGTACAGGATGATGTTATGCATGACTGGAATAATACTCCAACACAACAGCATGTACAGTCCTTTTATATGGATGAAACAGAAGTAACTAATTTTATGTATTTAGAATATTTAGATTGGTTGAAAAAAGTTTTTCCTCCAACTGAAGAAATTTACAAGAATATTTATGAAGGGGCTTCGCCAGATACTTTAGTTTGGAGAAACAGATTAGGATATAACGAAACGATGACAAATAATTACTTAAGACACCCTTCTTATGCTAATTACCCTGTTGTAGGTGTTAACTGGATGCAAGCAGTTGAATTTAGTAAATGGAGAACTGAACGTGTAAACGAAGCAATTCTTGAAAAAAACGGTTATCTTAAAAAGAATGCTAAAACACAGGATGTTTCTGCAGAAAGTACTTTTAATACTGAAACTTATTTGAATGCCCCTACAATGACCTATGGAGGAAATGAAGAAATAGTTTTGAAAAAAGGGGATAAGAAAAATCCTAAAGCGGGTAAAAACGGAAATGTCTCAGAGCAAAAAAATGTTTACGCACAACGTTCATCAGGAATTGTTTTACCTGAATACAGACTTCCTACAGAAGCTGAATGGGAGTATGCTGCAGCTGCTGACGTTGGACAAAGAGAATACAATATTTATAAAGGACAAAAAAAATACCCTTGGTCAGGAAGTTATACTCGTTCTGGGAAAAGGCAGTCAAAAGGAGATCAATTGGCTAACTTTAAACAAGGAAATGGAGATTATGGAGGAATAGCTGGTTGGTCTGATGACGGTGCCGATATTACTCAAGTAGTTAAATATTATCCAGCAAACGATTTTGGTTTGTATGATATGGCTGGAAATGTAGCAGAATGGGTTGCCGATGTTTACAGACCTATTATTGATAATGAGTGGAATGATTTCAATTACTTTAGAGGGAATCAGTACACTAAAAATGAAATAGGAAAAGATGGTAAGGTTGTCATAGTTACAAAAGACAATATGAAGTATGACACATTGAGTAACGGTAAAGTTATGGCTAGGAATTTCCCTGGACAAATTTCTCAAGTTCCTGTTGATGAAAACGAGACTTATTTAAGACAGAATTTCGACAAAAGTGACAATATTAATTATAGAGATGGAGACAAACAGTCTTCTAGATATTATAATTTTGGTTCATCTGAGTCTGAAACTGGTAAGGAAAAAGATGAAAGAAAAATGTATAATTCTCCAAAACATAATGTTTCTACAGATAGTTTAGGGAAAATGGTTCGTCAATATGACAAATCAAGCAAAAGAACAACTCTAATAAACAATGAAGTCAGAGTTTATAAAGGCGGTTCTTGGAGAGACAGAGCTTATTGGTTAGATCCTGCTCAAAGAAGATATTTCCCTCAAGATATGGCGACAGATTACATTGGATTTAGATGTGCAATGTCTAGAGTTGGTCCAAAAGCTGAAAAAAGAAAATCTGCAAGAAATTAAAATAATTTATACAATAGTTATAAAAAAGCCCTTTGATTAGGGCTTTTTTTTTAAATCTTTTTTAAATGGATATTACTTACATTCATAGTTTGTTTTTAAAATGCAAATCGGTTTCAATAGATACTCGTAAAATTGAGCGTGATTCTCTTTTTGTCTCAATAAAAGGAGATCGTTTTGACGCCAATACTTTCGCTAATGAAGCTCTTGAGAAAGGCGCTTCTTATGTGATTATAGACAATGCGGAATATTATATTGATGACAGAACTATTATAGTAAAGGATAGCTTAGTTGCATTACAGGAATTAGCACAATTTCACAGAGAATATTTAAAAATCCCAATAATTGCACTTACAGGAAGTAATGGTAAGACGACAACCAAAGAATTGATAAATGCGGTACTTTCAAAAAAGTATAATACAAAAGCAACAGTTGGAAATCTAAACAATCATATTGGAGTTCCTTTAACATTGTTGTCTTTCAATTCAGATACAGAAATTGGTATTGTCGAGATGGGAGCTAATCATAAAAAGGAAATTAAATTTCTGTGTGAGTTAGCAAAGCCAGATTTTGGGTATATAACTAATTTTGGAAAGGCGCATTTGGAAGGTTTTGGTGGCGTAGAAGGTGTCATCCAGGGGAAAAGCGAAATGTATGATTACCTTTTTCAAAATGAGAAGTTGGTTTTTATAAATCTGGACGATCCTATCCAAGTAGAAAAAACTAAAAAAATCAAAAGCTATTCATTCGGGAGTAATGGTCCTAACGCTGATGTGAACATAATAAATGTAAAGGCTGACCCTTTCGTTCAAATAAGTTATTCCACTCAATCTATAACATCCCATTTAATTGGGTTGTATAATGCTAATAATATTAATGCAGCAATAACCATAGGTACTTATTTCAAGGTAAAAGATTCTGACATAAAAGAAGCTATTGAGAACTATATCCCTGAGAATAATAGATCCCAACTTTTATTAAAAGGCACAAATGAAATAATTCTGGATGCATATAATGCTAATCCTAGTAGTATGGAAGTTGCTATCGTTAATTTTGTTCAACTTGACAAAGTTAATAAAATAGTAGTATTAGGAGATATGTTTGAATTAGGCAACGAAAGTATTGTGGAACATAAAAGAATCGTTGATTCGCTCTTAAATGTGGATCAAATCGAATGTTTCTTTATTGGAAAAGATTTCTGTTATAATAGAATAGAAAAATTTAATTTTCACTTTTATGAAACCTTTGAGGATTTTTCGAATGATATAAAAGTTAATCAATTTGAAAACAAATCAATTTTGATAAAAGGATCCAGAGGAATGGCTTTAGAGCGAACTTTAGATTTTATATAAAACATTTAAAAAGAACGGCCGTCATTAAAATGATGGCCGTTCTTTTTGTTATATACTCATAATAAAACTTATTAAATTTTCTTTGTTATTAAGGTTTAATTTTTTTCGTAATCGATACCTTGCCAGTTCAACACCTCCACTCGAAATATTCATGGTTTCGGCAATTTCTTTGGTAGACATATTCATTAATAAATAAGTAGATAGGTCCATCTCTCTTGGTGAAATTGCAGGATGTTTTTCTTTTAATCTTTTAAGAAAATCAAAATGGACATTTTTAATGTGTTTTTCTAATTCTTTCCAACTCTTATCTGAATTTACTTCTTTGGTTATGCTTTTATTCAATTTAACAAATTGAGTTTTTGTTGTCTCATCAAATGATTCAGCATTGATATCCTTAATTTTTTGAATAATACCATTAAGTATTTTATTTTTCTTAGCCACTTGTAGGGTGTTAGAAACAAGTTCTTTGTCTTTTGCTAATATTTGAACTTGAAGTTTGACGTTTTTTATTTTTCGATTTCCTTTTCAAGTTCATATTGTTCTTGTTTAATCGCCCAAGTAGTTGTCTTGCATAGGAATTCAAGCTCTTCATGTAGCGTCTCTGTCCTTCGGTATACAAGGTATCAAATACCAAACAGGTTTTCCCGAACCAGAAAATCCGGTAATAACAACTAGTTTGTTTCTGCGATTCACGACATCCACACTCTTCAAATGTGAACTTCTGCTCGTTTAATTATCATGTTTTTCTTTGGGTATATCTTGGAAAAGTTAACTTGCATAAAAAATATTGTGCTTCTATAAAAGTAATTAATTTTCATCGGAGAAGAGAGGTTGAACATGTCGCAAATTTTAGTTATCATTGCCTTTTATTATATAAAAATTGTTTCAGATTACTATTTTTATGATCGAATAGTTATTATATAATTTTTTGACAAAAAATATTTTATATATATTTTAAGCATTACAATAAATTAATACCATTCCTCACATGAAAAGCAAATTTTGTATTGCACTCCTTTTGATATGTTCTTGTGTTTTTTCTCAGGATCTACCTCCAATTGTAAAATATGCCCCATCCACCTATGGAGCAGGAAATCAAAATTGGATGATTTCGCAAGACAAAAATCATTACCTTTTCTTTGCAAACAATGAAGGTCTATTAGAATTTAATGGATCAAATTGGGAATTGTATCCATCGCCAAACGAAACAATATTACGTTCCGTAAAAGTGATTGGTAATAAAGTGTATACTGGTGGTTACATGGAATTTGGTTACTGGTCAAGACAAAGAGATGGGAAGCTAAAATATGTATCCCTAAGTAAAACTATTATAAAAAGCATTCTTGATGATGAGCAGTTCTGGAATATATTAAACTATGATCAATGGGTGATTTTTCAGTCTTTGGACAGAATATATATATATGATACTAAAACTGGGCATTTTAAGATAATTGCGCCAAAGAATAAAATTACCAAATCGTTCAGTACTAAAAATTCGATATACTTTCAAACAATCAATGAAGGTCTTTTTGAAATAGAAAGTGGAAAAGCAAGATTGGTTTCTAATAATCAAATTTTAAGAAACAATAAAATTGTTAATGTTTTTGCCACAGACGAAGGATTATTGATTCAAACACTACTTAATGGTTTATACAGGTTGAACGGAACAAATTTATCTAAATTTGTAACTGAAGCTGATTCGAAAATGATGGCCAATATTGTTTATAGCAGTCTTCTACTATCCGATGGTAGTTATGTTATTGGTACCGTTTCTAATGGGATTTTTATTTTGACGACTGAAGGAAGGATTAAACATCATATTTCGCAAAACAAAGGATTGAGTAATAATACTGCTTTGTCCTTGTTTGAAGATGCAGATAAAAATCTTTGGGTGGGATTAGATAATGGTGTTAATTGTATTAACCTTCAATCGCCTATTAAAAATTTTGTTGATGATACGGGAATTTTAGGGACAGTTTATACTTCTAAACTTTATAATGGGAAATTATATATAGGAACTAATCAAGGATTGTTTTATAAAGATTATCAGAGTAAGGGAGAGTTTAAATTTATAAATGGGACTAAAGGACAAGTTTGGTCCCTATTTGAATACGATGGAACATTGTTCTGTGGGCACGATTCGGGAACATTTACTATTGAAAATGGTTCTGCAAAGAATATATTTTCAAAATCAGGAACTTGGAAATTTGAAACAGTTCCTAATCAAAAAGGGCTTTTGCTGCAAGGGAATTACTATGGAATTTCGGTATTGGAGAAAGTGAACAATCAATGGCGTTTCAGGAATAAATTAGCAGGATTTGATTATTCAGTGCGATATTTCGAAATTACAGATGCTTTAGAAGCGTATGTAAGTCATGAATATAAAGGAGTTTTTAGGTTGCAGTTGGATAATAAGTTACTTAAAATAAAATCATTTACTGAATATGAACAACCAAAAAAAGGAAAAAATGCTGGCTTAAAGAAATTCAACAATACAATTTATTACGCTTATAAAGACGGGGTTTTCAAATTAAACAACAAAACAAAGCTATTTGAAAAGGATGATGTTTTGAGTTCGGTTTTTGAAAAAGATGAATATACATCAGGTAAATTGATTGTCGACCATTCGAATAAAATATGGTTGTTTTCTAAAAACTATATTAATTATTTCTCATTGAGTAAATTAAGTAATAAGCTGAAGCAGAATGTAATCCCTATTCCGGCTTCCTTGACTAATTCAATGTCTGGCTTTGAAAATATAGAACAGATTTCAAATAACGATTATCTAATAGGAACCACTGACGGTTATTATACTATTAATATTAACGATTTAAGTTTTAATAACTATAAGGTTGCCATTTCAAATATTGTTACAAATAAGTTGAATGAAAATTTAAAAAACAGTAGCATTCAGGAAGAAGGGAACTTTAAATATGATGAGAACAATATAACTTTCAACTACACGGTTCCCGAATATAATAAATACATCAATGTTGAATATCAGTATTTACTAGAAGGATTTCAAGATAATTGGAGTGAATGGAGTACAAGGACTGTTGTGAATTTTAAAAATTTGCCTTCAGGGAAGTACGTGTTTAAAGTTAGAGCCAAATTTGCCAATTCTTTACTAGAGAATACTGCCATATATTCTTTCACGGTTCTTAAGCCATGGTATAGGACCAGTATGGCATTATTTTTTTATTTAATAATTAGTATTGTTTTGGCACGGATTATCCATAAAGCGTATAAGAGTTATTACCAAAAGAAAGAAGATAAGTTAATTGAGGAAAATAATCGTTTGTTGGAAATCAAAGAGCTTGAAAATGGACATGAAATAATGAGAGTTAGAAATGAACAGCTTTCACTTGACGTTGATATAAAAAGTAGAGAATTAGCTATTACTGCAATGAGTTTGAACAATAAAAATGAATTGTTGGCTTTTATAAAAGATGACTTGAAGAAAACGGATGATGATAAAAATAAAAGCCTTAGATCTGTTATATCTACAATTAATAAGAATATTACAGGAAATGATTCTTGGAGTGTTTTTAAAGAAGCTTTTGAAAATACGGATAAAGATTTTTTGAAAAAAATAAAATCATCGCATCCATTATTAACGCCAAGTGATTTGAAGCTTTGCGCTTTCCTTAGATTAAATCTTTCTTCCAAAGAAATAGCTCCTTTATTGAATATTTCGGTACGCAGTGTAGAGATAAAAAGATATCGTTTACGTAAAAAAATGGATTTGTCGCATGAAGAAGGACTTGTAGAGTATATCTTGGCTGTATAAATTTACTTGGTGTTGCCGCTGTTGTTTAACATATGCTAAGAATTAAAAAAAAGGTTAACTAATAATTATTTTATTAGTTAACCTTTTTTTTGTTACTAGTTGTGTTCGTTTTATTTACAAAAAGCCGTGGGTAATAAATTAGATAACGGTTCTAATTGTGTCTATTGCAGCAGAAGAAGTGGGAAAGGGAGAGTCAAACAACCTTTTTAAAAAGTTGACCTGCAGGAGTAAGGAATTGAAGGAGCAGGGAAAGATTTTTTAAGGAAGTCAAATTGCTATAGCAGCTGTTCAGGGATTTCGGGGTGGGCAATTTTAAACACAAACAATATTGACTTGGGTCAAACATGTTACAGGGGATGTACTTATTAGTGTTTTAAAGTTTTCTCCAAATTAACAGCTCATTTAGTTGCTATTTCTGTTTGCAGTGTAGGGGTGAAAATTTATCGTTTGCGTAAAAAACGGATTTATTGCAAGAACAAGGCCTTGTAAAATATTCGATAACTGTTAAGGAAGGTAATCAGAACAGCTAAAAAAACTATACATTACCACAACATTAACGTTATTGTTCTGTCTTTCCTGTTATTGCTAGGTACTTAATATAAGGGAAATTGAACAGTATCTTTAGGTTTTACATGTTATTAATAAAATATTAATATTTTTTATGCATTGTATGTTTTTTGTAAAGGTTCTTTTAATCGTTTCTTCAATCTCTTATGATAATTTTATGATTCATTAATAAAGATTACTAACTAACCAAAATTTTAGAAAAATGAAATTTACAAAATTACTTATTTTTTGTTTTTTCGCTACACTATTTTCAGTTTATGGACAAGCACAAGATGTTTCCATAACCGGAAAAGTAATTGACGAGAACGGATTACCCATTCCTGGGGCATCCATTTTAATTAAGGGGACTTCAAATTCTACGGCTACGGATTTTGATGGGAATTATCAAATAAAGGCTGCTTCTACCGGCACTTTAGTATATAGCTATCTGGGTTATACTTCAATTCAGGAAGCCATTAACGGTAGAAAAAGTATAGACGTCAAACTTAAGCCATCAACGCAATCTCTTGAAGAAGTTATTGTGGTAGGTTATGGTACCCAAAAGAAAAGTGTAAATACTGGGGCTATTTCTAGTGTTAAAGCAAAAGATCTTGAAAAAATCCCCAATGGACGTGTAGAACAAGCACTGCAGGGAAGAGTTTCCGGGGTAACAGTATCAGCCCAATCAGGTCAGCCAGGAGCTGCTTCTACAGTTAGGGTTAGAGGGCTTACTACTTTCGATACCTATGGTGGTAATAATCCACTTTGGGTTGTTGATGGTGTTATTATTGATTCTGGAGGAATTGGATTTGTAAATCAATCTGATATTGAATCTATGGAGGTGCTTAAAGATGCTGCATCATTGGCCATTTATGGAGCTCGTGCTGCATCTGGAGTTATATTGATTACTACCAAAAAAGGAAAATCAGGAAAATTTAGTGTTAGTTATAATGGGTTTGCAGGAGTTTCTTCTCCAGCTAAAACATTAGATTTACTTAATGCTTCCCAATATGGTGCTTTAATGAATGAAAAAGCAGGTGCAGCTGGGCAAGCAATTCCTTATACTAATTTAAGCTCGTTGGGCATAGGTACAGATTGGCAAAAAGAAATTTTCAGCAATAATGCTATCCGTACGAATCACGAATTTAGTTTGAGTGGTGGAAATGATGTTTCTACCTTTTTCGCATCATTTGGTATTTCAGACCAGGAAGGTATTGTTTCAAAAGAAATTTCAAATTTTGGTAAAAAGAATATCCGTTTAAATTCTAGCCATAAATTGTCTAAATTATTTACTATTGGTCAAACTTTTGGATTTACACATCAAAAAGGTGTTGGTTTAGGAAATACAAATAGTGAATATGGTGGGCCATTAAGTTCTGCAATTAATTTAGATCCTACAACTCCTGTAGTTGTAACAGATCCAATTGTTGCAAATAGTTCATTATATTCTAGTAATCCTGTTTTCAGAGATCAATTAGGTAGGCCTTATGGAATTTCTTCAGTAGTAGGTCAAGAAATGTCTAATCCAGTAGCTTATCAGAATACAAGATTAGGAAATTTTAACTGGTCTAATGATTTTATTGGGAATGCTTTTATTGAGTTTACACCAATCAAAGATTTGAAATTTAAAACAACTGTAGGTTTAAAAAGAGCCTTTTGGGGTGATGAATCTTTTACTCCAAGTTTCTTTTTAAGTCCAACTGTTAATGCTACACAAAACAGTTTAAGCAGAAACACCAATGAAACTTATGGTTGGAATATTGAAAACACTGCTTCTTATTCTAAAACTTTAGGAGGTCATGATTTCACATTATTATTAGGTCAAGGAGCATATTCTGATAATAACTCTAGCGGAACTTATGTTTTACATCAAAACATTCCTGTGAATAATTTTCAGGATACTTCATTTAACTTTCCAATTCCTGAAGCTCAAAAAAGAGGTAGTGCATATACATCACAAGAGCATAGAGTTACCTCTTTGTTTTCTCGTTTAAATTACAATTATAAAGAAAGATATTTGTTAACTGGAATTATTCGTCGTGATGGTTCTACCAATTTTGGAGAAAATAATAAGTTTGGTGTTTTTCCTTCCTTTTCAGCTGGATGGGCAGTTTCAAAAGAAGACTTTTGGAAAGCTAACAATATTGTAAACACTTTGAAATTTAGAGGAGGTTATGGTGTGACTGGTAATGATGCTATTCAACCTAATGGTTATTTAGCACTTATTGGTGGAGGTAGAAATTATACTTTTGGTAGTACTGGTAGTGTTGTTTCTTCTGGAAATAGTCCAGATGCACCTGCAAATTCTGACTTGAAATGGGAGGAAACTTCACAATTAAACATAGGATTTGACGCGAAATTATTCAATGATTTTACCTTAACTATGGAATATTATGATAAGAAAACAACTGGGATATTACAATATGTTGATCTGCCAGGATATGTTGGAGCTACAGGTAGTCCGTTAGGAAACGTAGCTGATATGGGTAATAAAGGAGTTGAAGTTGAATTGGGATACCGTAGACAAATTGGAGGAGTTAATTTCTCTGCAAATGGGAACGTTTCTTATTTAAAAAATGAAGTTACTTTCTTAGGTCAAGACAAAAGTTTTATTACTGGTGGAGCAGCAGGTTTTCAATCAATGGGAGACGTAACTAGAACACAAGTAGGACAATCTTACAACTCTTTTTATGGATTTAAAACTGCTGGGATTTTTCAAAACCTTGCTGATGTAAATGCATATAAAAATGCAGCAGGAGGATTAATTCAGCCAAATGCTGTGCCAGGGGATTTTCGTTGGACAGATACAGATGGAGATGGAGCAATCACTGACGGAGATAGACAATTCCTAGGTAGCCCACTTCCTAAATTTACTTTCGGGTTGACTATAAACCTAGAGTATAAAGGATTTGATTTTATGGCTTTTGCTCAAGGAGCAACTGGAAATACTATTTTTCAAGGATTACGTCGTTTAGATATTTTGAATGCTAATTATCAAACAGTAGCCTTGAGCCGTTGGACTGGGGAAGGAACTTCTAATGAATATCCAAGATTGACTAATCTTGATTCTAATGGAAATTTCGAAAAAATGTCTGATTTCTACCTAGAAGATGGAGATTATCTACGTCTTAAAGTCCTTTCATTAGGTTATTCTTTACCTAGTAATGTAGTTAGTAAAATGGGTGCTTCTAAAGTAAGATTTTATGCCACAGGAGAAAATTTATTGACCCTTACAAAATATACAGGTTATGATCCAGAAATTGGAGGAAATGTTTTAGGAATAGACAAAGGATTCTATCCTCAAGCAAAATCTTTCTTGTTTGGACTTAATGTACAATTTTAATAATTAGAATTATGATAAAAATAAAAGTAAAGTTTTTATTTATTGCAACTGCAATGATAATCACAATGGGATCTTGCAGTAGTGACTTTCTGGAGGTGGCACCCAAAGGGACGGATCTAGAGGCGAATTATTATACCAATCAATCGCAAGCATATGCAGGACTAGTGGCTGTATATGATATTATGAACAAAAATTCAGGAGGTTTTGATAATATCATTACTATGATGAATTCTGGTTCAGACGATCATTTCGCAGGAGGAGGATCAGTAACAGATGGAGCTGGGATTCAAGGTTTTTCAAACTTCACCATAAGTCCTACGACAGTTCCATTAAGTTTTTGGAGTGATCATTATCAAGGTGTTTTTAGAGCTAATTTTCTACTTTCAAAATTACCAAGCGTTCCTATGGATGCTAGTTTAATTGCAAGATACACTGCTGAAAGTAAAGCATTGAGAGCCAATTATTATTTTAATTTAGTGAGAATGTTCAAAAACGTTCCATTAATTTTGACTCCATTGACAACATCTGAATTTTATACTGTTAAGCAAGCAACATCAGGTGCTGTTTATGCTCAAATAGAAAAAGATCTTACTGAAGCAATCGCTGTTTTACCAAATACTGTACCTGCTACAGAAGCAGGTCGATTTACAAAAGGAGCTGCAAAAGCATTACTTGGTAAAGTATATTTGTATAACAACAAGAAAACATTGGCAGCTGCAGAATTTTTAGCTGTAAATGGGACTCCTGGTGGAACAAGTCAATATGGATATAAATTAATGGCTAGTTACAAAAATTTATGGTCTGTTAGTGATAAGTTTAATACAGAATCTATTTTAGAAGTAGCTCATACTAATGAATCAAGTGCTCATTGGGGTAACTGGTTAAGTGGAGCTGCTGAAGGAAATATTGTCAATACAATGGTTGGTCCTAGAACCTACACTAAAATTGGAGCTACAGCCGATGATATTCCATCTGGATGGAGTTTTAGTGTTTTTACACAAGGGTTTTATGATGTAATTAAAATAGATCCTCGATTTGCAGCGACTGTTTTAGATATGAAAGCCTTAAGTGCTGCAGGTCAAGCAAGTTATATTGGTGGATATCAAGACACGGGATATTTCCTAAACAAATATATTCCTAGAAAAGCTGATGTAACTACTGGAACTGGAGAGCCGATATTAAATTATCGTCAAAACACATATGTAATTCGTTTAGCCGATTCTTATTTGATGGAAGCAGAAGCTTTAGGAGGAACTGGAACAAGAGCGCAAGCTTTACTTGATGCTGTAAGAGCAAGAGTTGGTTTAGCAAGCACACCAGTTTCACTTGCTGCAATTAAAGCAGAAAGAAGATTAGAATTAGCTGGTGAAGGACATCGTTTCTTCGATTTAGTAAGATGGGGTGATGCTGCAACAGTTTTAGCAACTAAAGGTTTTAAAGCAGGTAAAAATGAAGTTTTCCCAATTCCTTTCAAAGAATTGCAAAACACTTTACTTGTTCAAAATCCTGGATATAATTAATAAATAATAATAATATGAAAAACATAAAATTAATTTTCAGCTTCGTATTACTACTTGCTGTTACAATAAGTTGTAGCATTCCTGATGGAATCGATCAGGACACTTCTTTTTTAAGTTCTGCAGCATCAGGAAACGTTTCTAAAATTTTTGACATTAGTACGGATAATTCAGGAATTGTTAAAATAACACCGACAGGAGAAGGAGTAACTTCGTTTAAGGTTAATTACGGACATGGTATTGGCGCTCTTGCATCTGCAGTAGTTGTACCTGGGGCAAGCACTTCACATATATATCCAGAAGGAAATTATACTGTTTCTATAGCCGCAACTGATATTGCAGGAAATATAAAAACTACCACAGTGCCATTGACAGTTGTTTATAGAGCTCCAGAAAATGTAACTATTTCTACGTCTGGTGAAATGAAAGTGAGTGCAACTGCATTATATGCCAAATCATTTTTAGTTTATTATGGTGATGTGGCTAATGAAGTGGGTAAGGCAATGGCTGTTGGTCAAGAGTTACCAGCTCATACTTATCCTGCAACTGGAGGTCCTTTTGTTCTTAAAGTAGAGGTATTGAGTGGTGGCGTTGCAAAAACTACTGCGACCAAAACATTATTTGATTTCCCGATTGATTTTGAAACTGCCGATGTAGATTTTTTCGGAACATTTGATGATTGGGGTCAACAGCAATTTGCAACGGTTGACAATCCAAGCAAAACAGGTATTAATACTAGTAACAAAGTAGGTAAGTATACTAATGGTCATGCGCCCTGGAGTGGAACCTATAGTCCATTAAATATCCCAATAAATTTTGCGTACGGAAAAAAAATCAAAGTGATGGTTTATAATCCAAGTGCTGCCAATATTGGTAAAAATATAAATATTGAATTAGAAGCGGCTATTGGAGGGGTACCAGCAAATGGTGTTGCTATAGTAAAAATGCCTATAACTACTTCTGGTGCATGGGAAGAAGTAACGTTTGATTTTAGTGGTATTTCAGCTGTTCCAGCTGGAGCTAAATTCGGTCAATTGGTACTGCGTTTTAACGATACACAAGATGGGACTCAAGAAGTTTTCTATGTAGATAATTTCAGACTAACTAATTAATATAAAAATATGAAAACAAATATAAAATACATTTTTGGCGTATTCTTCTTGCTGCTTTTTGCGGTTACAAGTTGCACGGAAGAAAACTATTCTTTAGGAGATCTAAAAGCTCCTACTAATGTTGTAATCAACGCAGAAATTGTGGGTAAAAGTGCAGCTAATCCTAATGGAGATGGTTCAGGGAAAGTAAAGATTACTGTTACTGGCGATAATATCCTTGGAAGTAAAATTGATTTTGATGCTAACACTGATGTGGATTGGGTTGTATTAACCAATAACTCAGTTACTAAAACATTTGATGTTGCTACTGGGACAAATAATTATAGAGTAACTGTACTTGCTTCGGGTATTGGTGGTACTTCTACTAATGTAACTAAAGACATTACGGTACGGTACGATTATACTCCGGATCCTGCAATTGTTACTAATCTAACAAATAATACTTCAAAAACCTGGATTGTTGATAAAAGTGTATTTGCTCATTTTGGTGTTGATGACTGGTTTAGAAACGATCTTAATCCTGCTGTATGGTATTATCCTGCACCTATTGATGCTAAAATTACTGAGGCACCTTGCTTTTACACTGCTAAATTTACATTTGCTAAAGTGGCAGCATCTGGTACCTTCACCTTAACAGTTGATACTCCTGATGGTGCATTTACAAAAACAGGTGCTTTAGCGGGAGGTCTTCCAGGTATTCCAGCTTCTGGAGCTGAAGGATGTTATCCTTATGCTGGAGGAACTTCTGGTTTTGTTCTAGCTGCCTCCTCATCAGCAATTCCTGCAAACGCTCCATCAACTAAAGTGAGTATTAATTTATCTGGGATTAATACTTTCATAGGATTCGGTGCGACACAAAAATCATACGAAATTTTGGCTATAACGCCTACTTATATGTTCCTTAGAGTACGAGGAACTGAGACGGATCTTGTTTGGTATTTAAAATTAAAGCCAGCACCTTAAGTTTTCTGAAAATGGAACCCAGAACTACATTTGGTTCTGGGTTTTTTTAATTCTAATCAAATTTTCCTGCTTGATTAATGCTAATAATATAAAATATAAATTGGTCATAATGAAACAACACAATTTAATTACAAGATACAAGCTTATAAAACCATTGATTGATAGTTTATTTATTTCATTCCTTTTAACTGTATTTACTTTAACTTCTTGTAGTTCAAGTAATTCCTCTGCTGACGATTTAGGAAATGGAATAGGAACTACACCTTCAAATCTTGTCGTTTCAGCTAGCGTTGTCGGTACAAATGCACAAAATCCCAACGGGGATGGTAGCGGAATAGTGAATTTTAATATTAGTGCAACAAATGCTACCTCTTATAAAATTTCGCTAGGCGATGGAAATACAATAGATGCAACTACTGGGGTTAATACTTATACATATACAGCAGGAGGAACAAATACTTATGTTGTACATGTATCTGCATATAACGGTGCCAATTTTGTTAGTACGTCTGTTTCTGTGACTTTATACGTTGCGCCTAAATCCATTTGGTCTGATGAATTTAATACTCCTGGAGCACCTGATGCCTCAAAATGGGGGTATGATTTAGGAGCTGGAGGTTGGGGGAATAATGAGTCTCAATATTACACCAATAGAGCCGATAATGTAATTATACAAGGTGGGGTATTGAAAATTATTGCCAAAAAAGAAAACTATTTAGGAAGTAGTTATACTTCTGCAAGACTTCTTACTAAAGGTAAATTTTCTTTCAAATATGGCAGAGTCGAAATCAGGGCAAAATTGCCTGGAGGTGGTGGCGTTTGGCCTGCACTTTGGATGCTCGGAGATAATATTAGTACTGTCGGTTGGCCAGCTTGTGGCGAAATTGACATAATGGAATATGCTGGAAATCGAGTTAATAAAATTACAGCTGCTTTGCATTATCCTGGAAATTCAGGGGGAAATCCTTTTACTGGAAATACGACAATTTCAAATGCTGAAACAGAATTTCATATCTATTCGGTAGACTGGAGAGAATCACATATAAAAATTTATGTTGATAATCAATTGTTTTTATCATTTGCAAATAATGGTAATGTGCCTTTTAATCAAAAGTTCTTTTTGATTTTTAATTGTGCAATGGGAGGAACTTATGGAGGAGCTATCGACCCGAATTTTGTGTCTTCTACTTTTGAAATTGATTATGTGAGGGTTTATAATTAATAAGGTTCTAAAATTTAATATATAGCAAGAGGGTGGTTTTTTTACCGGTCTTTTAATTTAAATAATAAGAGAAACAAATGAAGAATTTATTTTTAATTGCATCATTCGCTGTAGCGGTTGTTGTTCTTGCCGCTTGCAGTAGCAAAATGAGTAATACATCTGTCGCGTATTCTAAAATTAATCCTTTAGAAACAAAAGTAGATTCGGTACTTAAACTGATGACATTAGAAGAAAAAGTGGGGCAACTGAATCAATACAATGGTTTTTGGGAAATAACAGGGCCAACTCCAAAAGAAGGTCAAGCTGCCAAAAAATATGAAGATCTAAAAAAAGGTTTAGTAGGTTCTATGCTAAATGTAAAAGGTGTTAAAGACGTTCGAGCATTACAGAAAATTGCGGTAGAAGAAACTCGATTAGGAATCCCTCTCCTTTTTGGCTTTGACGTAATTCATGGCTATAAAACCATTAGTCCTATTCCATTGGCTGAAGCAGCAAGTTGGGACATGGCAGAAATTAAAAAATCAGCAGCAATGGCAGCTGAAGAAGCTGCTTCTGTAGGGCTGAACTGGACTTTTGCACCTATGGTTGATATTGCTCGCGATGCCCGTTGGGGAAGAGTGATGGAAGGTTCTGGTGAAGATCCATATTTAGGGAGCCAAATAGCAGTGGCTCGGATTCAGGGTTTTCAAGGCGAAGATTTAAAAGCAAGGAATACAATTTTGGCTTGCGCCAAACATTTTGCGGGCTATGCTTTTGCTGAGTCTGGTAGAGATTATAATACGGTAGATATAGGAGAATCAACTTTGCAAAACATTGTTTTTCCACCTTTTAAAGCTTCCGTAGAAGCAGGGGTGAGAACGTTTATGAATTCATTCAATGAGCTAAACGGAATACCAGCAACAGGAAATAAATATTTGCAAAGGCAAATATTAAAGGGAGATTGGAAATTTGATGGATTTGTAGTTTCTGACTGGGGCTCTATCAACGAGATGATTGCTCATGGTTATGCTAAAGATAATAAACAGGCAGCTGAAATCGCTATTAATGCAGGTTCTGATATGGATATGGAGTCCAGTGCTTATATAGAGCATTTAGCGGATTTGGTTAAAGAAGGAAAAGTTAAAGAAAGTGATATAGACGATGCTGCAAGAAGAATTTTGAAAGTTAAATTCGAATTGGGGTTATTCGATAATCCGTATTTGTATTGTGACGAAAACTATGAAAAAGAGACTGTTGGAAAAAAAGCTTTTCATGACGCTGTTTTAGAAATGGCCAAAAAATCCATCGTTCTCTTGAAGAATGAAAAAGAACTATTGCCGCTTAAAAAATCAGGTCAAAAATTTGTACTTATAGGAGCTTTGGCAGACGATAAAACCAGCCCATTAGGAAGTTGGCGCATTGCGGCTGATGATGAAACAGCCGTTTCAGTTCTTGAAGGTATGCAAAGTTATAAAGGCAATCAATTGTCTTATGTTAAAGGAGCGAATGTAGCCGAAGGCCGAACTCAATTTGTCTGGGAAACGAAGATTAACACCACTGATAAAAGTGGTTTTCCAGCCGCGATTGCTGCTGCTAAAGGAGCTGACGTAGTAGTTATGGTACTTGGTGAACACGGTTTGCAATCAGGAGAAGGAAGAAGTAGAACAGATATTGGCTTGCCAGGAGTACAACAAGAATTATTAGAAGAAGTTTATAAAGTAAACCCAAATATTGTTTTGGTTTTAAACAACGGAAGACCACTTGCTATTCCGTGGGCCGATGATCATGTTCCTGCCATTGTAGAAGCTTGGCAACTTGGGACTCAAAGTGGGAATGCTATCGCTCAGGTATTGTATGGAGATTATAACCCTAGCGGAAAATTACCTATGACTTTTCCCAGAAATGTAGGACAGGTTCCTATTTATTATAATTACAAAAATACTGGACGCCCTGTGATGAACGAGCCTGAAAGTGTCTTTTGGTCTCACTATATTGACGAAAAAAATACTCCTTTGTATCCATTTGGTTATGGACTAAGTTATACTCAATTTGAATATTCGGATTTAGAATTAGATCAAAAATCATTCTCTGGTGATGGCAGTATTGAAGTTTCAGTGAATGTAAAAAACACCGGAAAGTACGCGGGTAAAGAGGTAGTTCAGTTGTATATTAGAGATATAATTGCGTCAGTAACTCGTCCAGTGAAAGAATTGAAGGGATTTGAGATGATAGAATTACAACCTAACGAAACTAAAAAAGTTCGTTTTATCATCAACAAAAAAACAATTGAGTTTTATACAGCGCAATCTAAATGGGAAGCTGAAGAAGGTGATTTTAATGTTTTTGTTGGTGGAAGCTCAGTAAAAACAATTGATGCTAATTTTCAATATAATAATTAATACAAAATGAACTGTGAAAATTAGTTTGTTCTATTTTCAAATGCGTTTTAGATATTACAAACCATATAAAAAATCAATTATACCAATAAACCTAATTTCAATTACTATTATGAATTCAGAACAAACAAAGTCGAACAATTCGGCTCTTTATACACTTATTACCGTATTTTTCTTTTGGGGATTTATCGGAGCTTCTAATGGCGTTTTTATTCCATTTTGTAAAGCTAAGTTTGGCCTAGACCAATTTCAAAGTCAGCTTATTGATTTTGCTTTTTATGGCGCTTATTATATTGGCGCTTTGTTGCTTTTTATTTTTAGTAGTTTGGTTAAAAAAGACATTTTAAATGCGTGGGGCTTTAAAAAAGGAATTATAAACGGTTTGTTAATTAGTGCTTTTGGTGCCTTGTTAATGATATTTGCCGTTACCCAAGGAAGTTATTTAATGATTCTTGGGGCTTTGTTTATTGTCGCTCTTGGATTTTCTTTACAACAAACATCCGCACAGCCTTTTGTGGCTTCATTAGGAGAGCCTCATACTGCGTCTAACAGGCTGAATTTAGCTGGTGGAATCAATTCATTGGGTACTACAATAGGACCAATAGTTGTTTCTTTTGCCTTGTTTGGTGTTATTTCGGGTGTGAATATCGATGAGTTTGCTCAAAAAGCAAATTCATTGGATGCAATGAGAATACTTTATTTATGTGTTGGAGGTCTTTTTGTATTAGCGGCAGCATTATTCTTTTTTTCGAAAAAATTACCTTCTGGAAAAAGTGATTCTTCTTTTCAATCAGCAAGTAAAGAAATGAAAACCTTAATTGCAATTACATTAATTCTAATAGGGATATTCGCTTATATATTTTCCCGTTATGAAGATCCTGAATTCATTTCTCGTTTCATAAATAATAAAGAAAAAGATTATTTAGGATTAGGTTTAACATTTGCAACTTTAGTGGTTGTTGTTATTGGATTATTGTTTGCGAATTCAAGAGCTCAAAAAAAACCTGAAGGTTGGGGCGCTATGAAATACCCTCAGTTGGTTTTAGGGATGTTAGGTATTTTTACATACGTAGGTGTGGAAGTAACAATAGGAAGTAACTTAGGGGAATTGTTAAATACAGATGCTTTTGGAAACATATCAGGTTCTTTACTAGCACCATATATCTCGATGTATTGGGGTAGTTTAATGATTGGACGTTGGGCAGGTGCAATTTCAGTATTTAATCCTTCTTCTCAACTTAAAAAAGCATTATTGATTATTATTCCGTACACAGCATTTGGAGTTGTTCTTTTTGTAAATTATATAAGTGGTCAAGATGTGACTCCATTATATGCATACGCATTTGTCATAATTTTTCAAGTTCTTGGTTTTTTTCTTGGTAAGGATAGGCCTGCTCGTACCTTGATGATTTTTGGTTTAATGGGTATGATTGCAATGATAATTGGATTAATGACTTCAGGGACAGTGGCGATTTTTGCCTTTATGAGTGGTGGACTTTTTTGTAGTATTATGTGGCCTGCCATTTTCTCTTTGTCTATTGCGGGATTAGGGAAATATACTTCTCAAGGATCAGCTTTCTTGATTATGATGATATTAGGTGGTGGGATTATACCTCCGCTTCAAGGTAAATTAGCTGATATAGTTGGTATTCATACTTCTTATTTTATACCGGTTTTGTGTTTTGGATATCTTGCTTTCTTTGGTTGGAAAGTGATTGGGATATTAGAAAAACAAGGTATTAGTCATGATATTGAAGTAGGCGGAGCGCATTAATATCCTTTTTTAAGATGTCTCTTGAATAGTATTATTTATGGATCAAGTATAAATGTTGAGGAAAAATATAAAATGTTGCTTTTTTTTTTGTGTTTTGAAATTAGGTATAAAATAAAAAATTTTTGTCTTCCTTTTCAAGTTGTTACTTCCTGAAATGATATTTGCATACTTTGAACTGACTTCTTATAAAAAATGGGGAGAAATACTTCATCTTTACTTAAAAGAGAATAATTCGATTCCTAAAGAATATCGACAATTAAAACTAAATTCTAAAGAATTCTTTGATGAGTCAACAGTTAAAGATTTACCGATCCGTGGTCCAAAGTATGCCTTCATATCACTTGTAGAAGACGACTCAATGTAGATACTGGACAAGTAGTTTTTAGTCTCGATAGCTATCAGGAAGAATTTAGTGGAAGACGGGACTCAGGAAACACTGAAGTTTGTGTCTTTTTTAAAAAAGATCATAGATTCCAATCCTAATGATTGAAATCCTATCTCTTCTTACTAGGGGCGTTAGAAGTAAAAAAAAACATCAATACAAAGATTTTTAAGTGAATTAAAACCTGGAATCGACTATCAAACGTCAACAGTTGCTTATTTCTCCTGAAAAATTAGACAACTATTTATCAATACAAGAAACTACCCAGCTAATGGGGGACACTATACTATTTTGATAACAGAAGCACAAATACTTCTCCGGAATCTTTCAATGCTAAAATAAAAGATTATAGATCTCAATTTAGAGGTGTAAGAAATGTGGAATTCTTCCATTTTAGGACAACAAATATTTATGCTTAATTTTTGCAAATCCACAGGTTTTGGAATTGATTCCGAGAAATCCCGCAACCCTACTTTAGTTTGAATTTTTACAGGCTCGTTTATAGGCACTTTTTGATTAATTACATCAAAATATTGCATCGTTAAATAGAGCCAAAAACAAAAAACCCCTTAAAAATAAGGGGTTTACTTGTACTCAGAGCGGGACTTGAACCCGCACGAACATTGCTGTTCACTGGATTTTAAGTCCAGCGTGTCTACCAATTTCACCATCCGAGCAATAATGTGGTACCTCCAGGGATCGAACCAGGGACACATGGATTTTCAGTCCATTGCTCTACCATCTGAGCTAAGGTACCATAAAACTTTACATATGTAAAGTAATATTTGATTAAAAAATCCTCATCAAATAATTAATGAGGATTTTTAAAAGAAAGGCGACGACATACTCTCCCACATAACTGCAGTACCATCTGCGCAGGCGGGCTTAACTACTCTGTTCGGGATGGGAAGAGGTGAGCCCCGCCGCAATAACCACCTTAAGGTTGTTATAATTGCTTTGGGCAATTATCATAATTATTAATTAACTAAAGTTAACTATCAATTACAAAATATCTTAACATACTGAGATAAAGAAAAAAGTATTTTTTAGAAAGTTTCTCCCCCCGCCGAAGCAGGGGAAAAGTGTACATAAGCTTACGGGTTATTAGTACTACTCGACTATGACATTACTGCCTTTACATCTATAGCCTATCAACGTGGTCATCTCCCACGACCCTTAAAAGAAATCTCATCTTGTGGTGGGTTTCGCGCTTATATGCTTTCAGCGCTTATCCCTTCCAAACGTAGCTACTCTGCGATGCTATGGAACAACAGATACACCAGAGGTTTGTCCAATTCGGTCCTCTCGTACTAGAATCAGATCCACTCAAATTTCTTGCGCCCACAGTAGATAGAGACCGAACTGTCTCACGACGTTCTGAACCCAGCTCGCGTGCCACTTTAATGGGCGAACAGCCCAACCCTTGGGACCTTCTCCAGCCCATGTGACGAGCCGACATCGAGGTGCCAAACCCCCCCGTCGATATGAGCTCTTGGGGGAGATCAGCCTGTTATCCCCGGCGTACCTTTTATCCTTTGAGCGATGGCCCTTCCATGCGGAACCACCGGATCACTATGCTCTACTTTCGTACCTGATCGACCTGTATGTCTCTCAGTCAAGCTCCCTTATGCCATTGCACTCTACGCACGGTTACCAAGCGTACTGAGGGAACCTTTAGAAGCCTCCGTTACTCTTTTGGAGGCGACCACCCCAGTCAAACTACCCACCAAGCAATGTCCCCCGCGTTCGCGGGGTTAGGCCTCAGACAAACAAAGGGTTGTATTTCAACAATGACTCCACAACGCCTAGCGACGCCACTTCACAGTCTCCAACCTATCCTACACATCATTTGTCCAAGGTCAATACTAAGCTATAGTAAAGGTGCACAGGGTCTTTTCGTCCCACTGCGGGTAAACGGCATCTTCACCGTTACTACAATTTCACCGAGCTCATGGCTGAGACAGTGTCCAGATCGTTACACCATTCGTGCAGGTCGGAACTTACCCGACAAGGAATTTCGCTACCTTAGGACCGTTATAGTTACGGCCGCCGTTTACTGGGGCTTCATTTCAATGCTTCTCCGAAGATAACATCTCCACTTAACCTTCCAGCACCGGGCAGGTGTCAGGCCCTATACTTCATCTTACGATTTTGCAGAGCCCTGTGTTTTGATAAACAGTCGCCTGGACCTCTTCACTGCGGCCACGCCGTAAAGCGTGGCGACCCTTCTCCCGAAGTTACGGGTCTATTTTGCCTAATTCCTTAGCCATGAATCTCTCGAGCACCTTAGGATTCTCTCCTCGACTACCTGTGTCGGTTTGCGGTACGGGTACTCATTACCTGAAGTTTAGAGGTTTTTCTTGGAAGCCCTTAGGCGCACTATCTCTTTGTCCGAAGACTCCGAGTACTATCGTATTTCCCCAAGATCTGTGGATTTGCCTGCAGATCTTATAGGTAGGTACTTCAACGAACTATTCCGTCAGTTCGCGGCGCTTTCATCACTCCGTCACCCCATCACAGTAATAAGTAGTACGGGAATATTAACCCGTTGTCCATCGACTGTCCCTTTCGGGTTCGCCTTAGGTCCCGACTAACCCACAGCTGATTAGCATAGCTGTGGAAACCTTAGTCTTTCGGTGTGCGGGTTTCTCGCCCGCATTATCGTTACTTATGCCTACATTTTCTTTTCTCACCAGTCCAGCATACCTTACGATACACCTTCTACCCTGTGAGAATGCTCCCCTACCACTCCATAATTTAATATGAAATCCATAGCTTCGGTAATACGCTTATGCCCGATTATTATCCATGCTCGTCCGCTCGACTAGTGAGCTGTTACGCACTCTTTAAATGAATGGCTGCTTCCAAGCCAACATCCTAGCTGTCTATGCAGACAAACCTCGTTCTTTCAACTTAGCGTATATTTGGGGACCTTAGCTGATGGTCTGGGTTCTTTCCCTCTCGGACTTGGACCTTAGCACCCAAGCCCTCACTGTTATGAAACATTATATAGCATTCGGAGTTTGTCAGGAATTGGTAGGCGGTGAAGCCCCCCGCATCCAATCAGTAGCTCTACCTCTATATAACTTTACGCATAACGCTGCACCTAAATGCATTTCGGGGAGTACGAGCTATTTCCGAGTTTGATTGGCCTTTCACCCCTACCCACAGGTCATCCGAAGACTTTTCAACGTCAACCGGTTCGGTCCTCCACTGTGTGTTACCACAGCTTCAACCTGCCCATGGGTAGATCACACGGTTTCGCGTCTAACACTACTGACTAAAGCGCCCTATTCAGACTCGCTTTCGCTACGGATCCGTGGCTTAACCACTTATCCTTGCCAGCAACGTTAACTCGTAGGCTCATTATGCAAAAGGCACGCCGTCACCCCACGAAAGGGCTCCGACCGCTTGTAAGCGTATGGTTTCAGGATCTATTTCACTCCGTTATTCACGGTTCTTTTCACCTTTCCCTCACGGTACTGGTTCACTATCGGTCTCTCAGGAGTATTTAGCCTTAGCGGATGGTCCCGCCAAATTCAGACAGGATTTCTCGTGTCCCGCCCTACTCAGGATACCACTATCGTTATCTTCTATTACTTATACAGGGCTATCACCTTCTTTGGCTCTACTTTCCAGTAGATTCTAATTCTATCCGCAACAAATAACGTGGTCCTACAACCCCAACATTGCCGTAACAACATTGGTTTGGGCTAATCCGCGTTCGCTCGCCACTACTTACGGAATCACTTTTGTTTTCTTCTCCTCCGCCTACTTAGATGTTTCAGTTCAGCGGGTTTGCTCACCTATCGGTGTACTATGTCTTCAACATAGTGGGTTGCCCCATTCGGGTATCTACGGATCGATCGATGTGTGCTCGTCCCCGTAGCTTTTCGCAGCTTATCACGCCCTTCATCGCCTCTGAGAGCCTAGGCATTCCCCATACGCCCTTATTTTGCTTATTGTACCAATCTTAAAATCAATTAAGACCGTTTTTTTTTCGATTTACTAAATAAATAGTAAATCTGCTTTCTACTTTTTATTATTTTCTTATCTCAATATGTCAATGAACTTTTTTCTAGGCAATAGGTAATAGCCAAAAGGCATTAGTATCGCTTCGTTATCTAGTTTTTAAACTCTTGCCTATTGGCTTTTGTCTAATTACTAAATTAGTGGAGAATAACGGAGTCGAACCGTTGACCCCCTGCGTGCAAGGCAGGTGCTCTAGCCAGCTGAGCTAATTCCCCAATACAGTTGGCAGTGTTCAGTATTCAGTTTTCAGTAACTTTACTTTACATCCAAATGAGTTGTGAATTGCTAACTCTAGATTCTTCTTTTTTTTTAAGTTTAAATAGTTGTCTCGGACAGACTCGAACTGTCGACCCCTACATTATCAGTGTAGTACTCTAACCAGCTGAGCTACGAGACACTCTTTATTCTTAAATTGTATTATTTGAACTAACAGCAAGAGTAATAAATTTTAATCTTTGTTTCCAATTTCTCTTTTCGTCTCTTTCCTAGCGTGTTGATAAATCAACTAACACTAAGGCTCTAGAAAGGAGGTGTTCCAGCCGCACCTTCCGGTACGGCTACCTTGTTACGACTTAGCCCTAGTTACCAGTTTTACCCTAGGCAGCTCCTTGCGGTCACCGACTTCAGGCACCCCCAGCTTCCATGGCTTGACGGGCGGTGTGTACAAGGCCCGGGAACGTATTCACCGGATCATGGCTGATATCCGATTACTAGCGATTCCAGCTTCACGGAGTCGAGTTGCAGACTCCGATCCGAACTGAGAACGGTTTTGTAGATTCGCTCCTACTTGCGTAGTGGCTGCTCTCTGTACCGTCCATTGTAGCACGTGTGTAGCCCAAGGCGTAAGGGCCGTGATGATTTGACGTCATCCCCACCTTCCTCACAGTTTGCACTGGCAGTCTCGTTAGAGTTCCCGACATGACTCGCTGGCAACTAACAACAGGGGTTGCGCTCGTTATAGGACTTAACCTGACACCTCACGGCACGAGCTGACGACAACCATGCAGCACCTTGTAATTTGTCTTGCGAAAGATCTGTTTCCAAACCGGTCAAACTACATTTAAGCCTTGGTAAGGTTCCTCGCGTATCATCGAATTAAACCACATGCTCCACCGCTTGTGCGGGCCCCCGTCAATTCCTTTGAGTTTCAAACTTGCGTTCGTACTCTGGGGATACTTATCACTTTCGCTTAGCCACTGAGATTGCTCCCAACAGCTAGTATCCATCGTTTACGGCGTGGACTACCAGGGTATCTAATCCTGTTCGCTACCCACGCTTTCGTCCATCAGCGTCAATCCATTAGTAGTAACCTGCCTTCGCAATTGGTATTCCATGTAATCTCTAAGCATTTCACCGCTACACTACATATTCTAGTTACTTCCTAATAATTCAAGTCAGACAGTATCAATGGCCGTTCCACCGTTGAGCGATGGGCTTTCACCACTGACTTATCTGACCGCCTACGGACCCTTTAAACCCAATGATTCCGGATAACGCTTGGATCCTCCGTATTACCGCGGCTGCTGGCACGGAGTTAGCCGATCCTTATTCTTACAG